>NZ_JBKKHP010000002.1:0-918058 GCF_046613985.1 Niallia laureatilytica
TTTCAAAAAAAGTATAAAGGCTCAGTAGCTCAGTCGGTAGAGCAAAGGACTGAAAATCCTTGTGTCGGCGGTTCGATTCCGTCCTGAGCCACCATTTATGTCGGAGGGGTAGCGAAGTGGCTAAACGCGGCGGACTGTAAATCCGCTCCTTCGGGTTCGGCGGTTCGAATCCGTCCCCCTCCACCATTTGAATACAGGGGTATAGTTTAAAGGTAGAACAGAGGTCTCCAAAACCTCCGGTGTGGGTTCGATTCCTACTACCCCTGCCAAATGAATAACATGGCGGATATGGCGAAGTGGTTAACGCATCGGATTGTGGCTCCGACACTCGTGGGTTCGATTCCCATTATTCGCCCCATATATATTTATAATAATTTTTGATAATCCTGAATATAATGTTATTGGGCTATAGCCAAGCGGTAAGGCAACGGACTTTGACTCCGTCACTCGTTGGTTCGAATCCAGCTAGCCCAGCCATTATGCGGAAGTAGTTCAGTGGTAGAACATCACCTTGCCAAGGTGGGGGTCGCGGGTTCGAACCCCGTCTTCCGCTCCATTATTGTCAAGGCGGCATAGCCAAGTGGTAAGGCCAAGGTCTGCAAAACCTTTATCACCGGTTCAAATCCGGTTGCCGCCTCCAAAAAATTATTACGCCGGTGTGGCGGAATTGGCAGACGCGCACGACTCAAAATCGTGTTCCTCTGGAGTGCCGGTTCGACCCCGGCCACCGGTATCAATTAAGTAAACCAGCTCCTAGTTTAATAGGATGCTGGTTTTTTTGTGTACATAAACAAGTAAACTAAATATACATACCTTCATAGAAAGAACGATCTTATTGTATATGACACTGAGCTTTCAGATTTTATTGCAAGAAAATGCAATGTCCTCAAGCTGACAAATCCAACTCCAATTTTTTCAGATCTTGTCCTTAAGATTATGTATAACACTTTGGAAAGGGTAAATGTCACGTCTCCAGAAATAAGAAAGCTGCATGTGGACGAATTGCAGAACAAGAAAAACTAAGCAGCAACTCATAAGAAAAAATTCTGTGTTTTGCTATCTTTAAACCTCTTTTTCGAATGTATCTACAGTCTGACAGAGAACACATTATTCCCTAATTTTTGTGTAATAAAGAATTCAGAAGATAATCTAGCAAATATGTCCTATTTTTGGTGTTTTTGGTTATAAAGGGCAGTTTTGGTTCCAAATAAATCCAGATATTTGGTAGAATTACTATAACACTATAAAGTTATTAATAACCTATACCGCTAGAGCACTATACTTGTCCAGTCTTCAATCACTGCTCAAAAGAGGGGAAGGAAACAGGGATGATGATTAGAAAAGATTCACAGAAGCAGATAATCAAGATTGCATTTCCGCTTGTTGTTTTCGCCCTTATAGTGTTGATGAAAAATTATTGGGGCAATGAGGCTGTTGCTTTTTTGCAAGGGAATAAATGGAGTTTATTAATTGGATTTACGGCTACTATGTTATATATTAGCTGGGCGTTTCCGATTTTTTTCCGAGAGTACAAGCAGAACTTGAGACGGACATGGTATTTTTTATTCATTGTTGGCATGATATTGCTGCTGATGGATATGGGATTTAAGGAGAGCGAATGGAGGAGCTACGCATTAATGGCTCTTATGTTTGTTTTTGTAGACTTGGCAATATTTATCACACCGAATATAAAACGAATCGGGGTAGCAGAAGTAGAAAGCATCAATGAAGTAGAAAGTATTAATGATGAAATGAAAAAGGTAATCATTCAGACGAAAAGCAGGAGTAAGCAGTTCACAACCATTTTAGACAGTATTGCCACCTATTCGTTTGGAACGCAGGATTGGACTGACATAGAAGACTATCGTATAAGCCTTGAGGACTTCCTGTATGCTTATGGCGAAGTATGCAGACAGGATATTACCGTTTTCTGCAAGGAGGATGATATCATCTTTTCTGCTGAAGTCGGGACCACTCTCGGGATAGAACTGGAGGAAGATCAGCTGAATCGCTTAAATGAAGAGACAATTGTGCAATTAGACAATAAAACGGTACTTATTCCTTTCACGAAATTAATCCATCCTGTCGTTATTTCTGTTGAATCGGAAAAGGAGCCCTTGCTGCAAATTGATTTTGACTATATCATTGACCTTGCAGTAATTCACTCCTGGTACAAAGAGCATTAAAAACGGGCGCTCTTATAGGTGGAAGATTCATGAATATAATGATAAAATGGAAGTATAAACAAGGAAAGGAACAGATATCATGGAGGACAAAGATTACTCGATGCCTGCAGTCAGAGAAGCTGGTCGGATAAGAAAGAAAAACCAATCACCTCTTATTGTTAAAAAATCAACATCATCTCTTCCACATGTTCCTACAGCATTATATACAAGGGAATTGTTCGAAAAGAGTGATGAAGTGGTCAATCACTTAAAATACAACAAGACTGCCAGAGGAACAAATATAATCCATCTGCATGATTAAGAAACACATATTTTGCCTATACAGTAAATATACTAAGCTTATGATAATAACAGCGTGGGGGAATATGATGACATCAAAGAAAAGAAAAAGTCCCTTTTTACTGGAAAAGCCAAGCGGAAAGCTGCCGAAAGGCGATCTTGAGCAGGATGTCTTATTGGAGCTTAATGCCGAGCTGAAATACAAATTACGACAACTAAAGATGAAAATACTTGATTAACATATAAATATCACAAGAAATAACAGCTTGACCTCAACAGGTTAAGCTGTTTTTTTGTATGTTAAAATTTCACTTCCTATTTTTGTCACAAAATATACAAGATTTTTGATCCCCCAAGTATCTATTTTTAATTAATTACATACTCACCTTGATTTTCCTTTATCTTCCTATTTTGAGATGGATAAAGACTATTATAATCAGCATTCTTCTATTACTATTCCAAAATAGAAACTGACCGTTCCACGAAAGAAACACATTAACTGAATAGCTCCTTTAAAATTTGCATGTATCTGTTATTTTTTTTGTGAACTTCTCCCTTTCATTAAAGCAAGGAGGCAGAAATGAAAAGAGCAATAATTTCAAATAAGTTATTTTCGCTGCTATTGATAATTTCGCTAATCATTACAATGATTCCGATGGAGATATATGCAGTTGGAGATATAAATGCTAGCAATGACCCTGCAGGCGAACAGCTGGAGACTGAAGGAACTGAAAATGACTTGAATCAAAATTCAAATGAAGCAGAACCGGTAGAGACAGATACAGATAAGGAAGAAAGGGAGAAAGAGCCAGCCGTTAATGCTGGTGATAATGCAGACGACAAAGAGCTTGTAAAGGAAGGAGAGAAAAAGGAACAACAGCCTACGGCACAACAAGAGGATGACGAACCCGCCTCAGAGCAAGAAACAGCAAAAGAGGAAGCACCAGTAGAAGAAACACCAAAAGAAGAAACACCAAAAGAAGAAACATCTGCACCAACAAACCCAAAAAGCTATATGCAAAGGGCCGATAATGGAACAGATGCAGGTTCATTCGGGCTGATTTACCTTACGAAGTTCACCAAAGTGAATGCTGGTGGATTTGGCGGAATGGCATTGGACTATGACAAAAACATCTGGACATGGGGATGGAATTATTTCTTCCAACTAGGCTTGAATATTTCTGATATGTTCAAGAGTGTGGGCGGAATGACAAAAATCACTGAGTTCATGAAGAATGGAAAGATAATAACCGATGTGAAATTCGATGATACGCTCTCCAATTGGCATACTCGTATTGCTTTATCCACTACAGGTGATGTGTACGTATGGGGATTGGGTGCAGCCGGGGAGATGGGAAATGGACAAGTAGGTATAGGGGTATCTATTCCTACTGCTGTAGAAAACCTGCCTAAAATTAAAACAATCTTTACTAATGCAGGCGTACATGCAACAACAATATTTGCAATAGCTGAAAATAATGAGCTGTGGTGCTGGGGTACAAATAAATATGGCCAATTGGGGATTGGCGACGCAGCGGAGATGCAGCCAACTCCTGTAAAGGTTCAGTTGCCTAGCGACATGGGGTCAATTGTCAAAATTATCGGAGGTGATGGTCAAACCCAAATATTGGATGATAAAGGCGACATTTATATGGCCGGTTGGAAATACGGAGGTAGACAAGGAGACGGCAGCGAGTACACAGAAAAAGATAAAGAGAATTCCCCACAAGTAAACATATTCACAAAGCTCGAAAAACCAGCTGGCATGGGTAAGATAACAGATATATCCTCAGCTGTTGGACTGAATACAGCTTTGGATGAAAATCACAAAGTATGGCAATGGGGTATGTTTGATTACAGTCGAGAAGATAATACTATCATACAAAAAATAATAAGTTTTCGTCCGGTAATTCTTGAAATTGATGAAGGAGAAGCTGGTTATACCCCTATTCCCCAATCGTTATCATCAGGTGACCTAGTTCATTTTTTTATTGATCAGTATGGAAAAACATGGGCATGGGGTTACAACTACTTTTATGGATTTGGAAAGGAAGGGAGCTCACTGACTTCAGAGGACGATCTTACAAAAGTGGCTCAGCAATGGCCGAAGCAAATTGGAGATGGCGATACACAGCTGTATGATTCAGATCCTAAGCTGCCAGTCTATCTTACTGGGGACAGTCAAACAGGTATTGCAGCAAATGATTATTTTGGGTATTCCATTCCTGATAGTATAAACCATCCTACCATTTATGATGAAAAATATATGCTTAAAGATTCTAAAGGCAATGTATTGGACAAAGATGGGATTACTAAAATTGCTTATCAGGCGGAAACAGAAGGAAGCTGGTTGAAAGGCTTTTATTATAAGCTGGACAGAAATGGAGACAAAACTACAGAGATTGGCACGCCGGTAGTCGATCCAGTGGAAAAACCATGGATTGACACAGCGTTTAAGGAAGTTCCTTATGTGCAGCAAATCGCCTCCTTTTTATCGCAATATATGATACTGGATCGAGATGGAAATATATTTACTTGGGGATCGAATGAAGGCAGGGGGATAATTTCTTGGGGTTCTGATTACAATCCCAAGTATGACAGAGGTGGCAGTGTAGAGGAAGTGCTTTATGAAGAAGCGGTACATGAAGTCATGTATATGCGCGGCCAGCCGAGAATGGGAATAGCAACTGTAAAACCATCTAAACCAGCTAAAAAGGTTTATAAGGAAGCAGGAGAAACCAATGTAGATACGGCAAAAATCACAGTTGATATACCGGCGTCATCCTTTAATGAGGAGCTGCCGTCATATGTTACTAACTCGATTACGAGCATCAAATATATCGTTGTTCCATATGAGAGGAATATGGATATGGATGATGAATTCAGTCCTGAAGAATTCAAGGAGCTGTATGCAGACAGCGAATTTGAAAAGGGAGAGTTACTTGAAGAACCGGTCTTAGCTGAGACGGAAGATACATCGAAGACTTTTGAATTGGAAATCACAGATAACAGCATGATCTATTTTCTTATCGAGGATGAGCGTTATCGAGTGACACGGGAAGACGGGTCGACACAACATCATATGACTACCTATATTCCAGCAACATATATTGCTGACAATATTTATACGAAAACAGTGCTGAAACATGTTGGATTGGGAACTGAAGATGGACAAGAGGATATCCAAGTTTATAATGCAACAGACGACCATGTCAGAAACGTTACGAACGATGAGGAGTTTTATGGTCTTCCCTTAGGTAAGGACGGTTATGTAATCGGCACAGATGAAGCTGGCAATACGATTGAATCAGAGAAGCCAACTTTTGGGTATGACAAAGTCAGGATTAAGAGTTATGAAGCCGCTGGCAATGAAGGCATCCCTGAAGGAGTTATGCCATACTGGACATTTATAAATCAGAATCAGGAAGCGGAATATACATTAAATCACCTGAAATACTTAAGCGCTGATGATAAATTTTTCATCCATGATTTTTATTATGAGAAGAATCTTGACTACTGGCCGGCAGTCAGCGGCAAGAAGGTTTGGGATGATGATAATGTTCCAGCCTTACGGCCTGAGAGTCTGCAATTGAAGCTGTATAGATATAAACGGGATATCAGTTTAAATGCTGACGGAACATTTACTGGCACTGGTGAACTTATGGAAGAATCAAAAGAATTGGTGGATGAATTGACCGTAGAGGAAAATGATAACGGCGAATGGCTATTTGACTTTGGCAGACATCAAGGCTTTCAATACGGCTATCGGGTCGAGGAGGATTATAACGGGCCTTATCAGCTAATGGGTATTGAATATCAAAATCTAGGTCCAAAAGAAGATCCAATTCAGGATTTGACTAATATTCTTATCACAAACGAGCTTGGCCAGTTTAGTACGATGAAGCTTCAAAAAACAGATGAAGAAGGCAGTTTAATAAAGGATGGCAATGCTGTATTTGAATTAAAAGCAGCCGGTGATGGGATAATTTTAGATGAAAATCAAGAGCTTGCTGACAGCTTAACACTGGAGACTGATAATGGAGTTATTCTCTTCCCGAAACAAGCTCCCGGCACTTACAGACTGAGGGAAACAGAATCTCCAGATGGGTTCAGGCTGCTTCAAGGAGAAATTACGATAGTGATAGATTCAGAGGGAAAGATGACAGCAGCATATGGTAACGAGACTATAGATGTGGTCAGTGAAACACAGCAGGACGGAAGTGTCATCTACTCCTATGATGTAATTAATTATCAAAAGGGCAGCTTGCCGTTAAGCGGAGGAATCGGAACAATCGCCTTCACGCTTGCAGGAGCACTGCTTATATTTGGTGCCATTTATTTTTCGCGAAGAAGAAGCACATAATCTCTTATACTAAAAAAAATCCTCGCGTAGTAAATTTATAAATTAACAGGAGGAATAAGAATGAAGAAAGTAATGAAGCTTATTTTCGCATCACTTATTATTACAGCATTAGGTTTAGGAGGCTTTACTGTTGATGCAGCGTCCACCATTGACCCGAATAAAACAGGTAGCATAACGGTTCATAAATTAAGCATGGGGGAAGAGTCAATAACGTTTCCGGGGACTGGGGTAGAAGGAGCGATTCCAGATGGAACAGAGCCGCTTCCTGGTGCAGAGTTTGAGATAGTTCAAACACATAAGCTAGATGAAGCTACAGGCAATATCGTAGCACTTGGGAATTCAGACACTTATACAGACACTCTTGTAACGAATAGTGAGGGGATTGTATTATTTGATGATCTGCCGCTGGGAAGGTATGAAATGAAAGAAATTTCGGCACCGCCTGGGCATGCAGCAGATACAACCACTTATCAAATCGACATTCCTTTAGTCGGTGAGGATGGAGATTTATTCTATCAAAATGGCGAACTTGTATATGATGTTCATATTTATCCAAAAAATGAACCATTTTCTGCAGATAAATCGCAAAGACCAGCTGGTGAAGGCGAGTACAGGGCACCGGAACAAAATAATCCAATGTCTATAGCTGTAGGTGACAGCATCGATTACAAAATTAATGCTAATGTACCTGCAGATATTGCTGGGAATGTTAAGGATGAGCAAGGAAATGACATTCGTAAATATAAGGAAGCATCTGTGATTGATATACTAGATTCGCGTTTGACATATGCAGAGAATACAGGAGTGCTTTCCATCATTAGAGATGGTGAAGCTATCGATCTGGTGCAAGGAAACGATTATTCTATTGTTTTTGACTCTGGTTCAAACACTTTAAAGGCAGTAATGAATGCTAATGGAATGCTGAAGTTAGCAGCAGGAGATCAATTGGAATTTAGCTTTTCCGTAAAGGTTAATGAACAGGCCATAGATGATATAAGGCCAATTGAAAACAAAGGTAATATTGTATTAACAATCCATGATGGAACAGAAAACACAGTAGATACAAATGGAGTATACACAGAAACACAAGAAGGCTCTATTGAGTTAAACAAAGTCGATTCTTTAAAGAAGGAACCTCTAGCTGGAGCCAAGTTTCAATTATATAAAGCACTTGGTGAAGATGAACAAGCTCCTGATGAGGCAATTACAATTGACGGCATAGTGGCGGTGCCATTAAGTGCTGAGCAAACAACAGATGGAAACGGAAAAATTAATTGGCGACAGCTTTCAATCGGCACATATTTTATTGTCGAAACAGAAGCACCGTCAGGCTATAACAACCTAACTGAACCAATTAAGGTAAAAGTAGAAAGAGAAAGTTCTGCTACTTCTGAATTAGAGCTTCACCCAACCCTGCAAGTAGAGAACGTCAAAAAAGGCATTATCCCGCAAACCGGCGGAATCGGGACAATCATTTTCACAGTCATTGGATTGGTACTTATGATTGGCGCAGCATTCCTTCTGAAAAATAGAAAAGGCGATACAGCTTAAAAGTTAAAAGAAGAATGTGGGAGCTGATTCTCTTGCATTCTTCTTTTTAGGAGGTGCAGCATGAGAAGAAAGCTCCTTGTAGCAATCATATTTTTAATCGGTGTGGGAGTTTTTACTTTTCCCCTTATTTCTAATTGGTATAATAACAGGCTTCAATACAATATGATTGAAGGCTATGAGGATAAGGTGGGCGGGTTATCTGACAAAATAAAAGAAAAACGCCTGCAAGATGCAGAGGCATTTAATAACAGATTAGCATCTGGAAGCATCGCTTATCTCGACCCATTTTCAGCAAGTTCCAAACAGAAGGAGGGAGGAGCTGTTAAGTATCCGGAAGGCTTTTTGGAAGGAGAAGTAATCGGCGCTGTTGAAATTCCGAAAATTTCTGTAAAGCTGCCGATTCTTTTAGGTGTGTCAGATAAGATACTGGCTAAAGGTGTCGGATATTTGCCGTCATCCTCTTTGCCTGTTGGCGGAAAAGGCGTTCATACTGTCTTAACTGGTCATCGAGGTTTGCCTACAGCTGAGCTGTTTCGCAATTTAGATAAGCTAAATAAGGGCGATGTCTTTTATGTGAAAAGCTTAGGAAGGACTTTAGCTTATAAAGTGGATCAAATAAAAGTTGTTGAACCGGAACAAGTGGAGGATCTTGCAATCATAAAAGACAAAGATTATACAACATTAATAACATGCGAGCCTTATATGATTAATACACATCGCATGCTTGTCAGAGGGCATAGAATACCATTCGTATCAGCAGATGAGGCAATGGATATCGAGTCATTTTTCATGCGCTATTTAGAGTATATTATCTCGCTGGCACTCATTTTATTGATCATTATCATTCTGATTATCAGGGACAGAAGAAAGGCAAAAAGGGATACGGAATGATGCTGAAAAAAATAATAGGAATGACAATATTTCTTGTTGGTTTATGTATTCTTTTATATCCGCAATGGATTATTTTCTATAACGACTTTAAACGTGATCGAGCAATAGCTTCCTATTATGAGCAAGCAGCAGTCAGCAAGTTTGCGGTGGAGAAGGAGTCTGCCAGTATATTAAATGCAGAGATGGAGAATTGGGGAGATGGGCAAATTGATCCGTTTGGTGAAGATAAAGCAGATCAACAAGGAGAAGCAGGAGATGAAATCATCGGTTATTTAGAACTGCCGAAAATCGGTGAGAATCTGCCGATTTATATGGGAGCGACAGATGATCATTTGAGCAAGGGAATTGGTATTATCCAAGGGACATCGTTGCCTTATGGCGGTGTTAATACCCATTCTGTATTAGCAGGCCATCGAGGCTATAAATATTCACGGTTTCTACGCAATATAGATGATATGGTAACAGGAGATATTTTCTTTGTTCATATATATGGAGAAAAACATGCTTATAAAGTTTATGAGAAAGAAACAATATTGCCGACGCAAACGGACAAGCTGGACTTAATTCCAGATAAGGATATTATAACACTATTAACATGCCATCCATACGGAAGCAGCACTTATCGCCTCTTAGTAAAAGGAGAACGCACAACGGTGGAAAAGGAAAAAATAAAGAAAGAAAACCAATATTTTGATAAAGCTGCTTTCTTTCAATACCGTCTGATGAACCGTGCAATAGTTGTGATTGGTACAATTATGATTGCGGCAATTTTTATCGCCTTTTTCAGGCTGATTTTTACCTCCATTAAAGAAAGGAAAAATCCCCCTTTGTCATAACAGGGGGATTGCGCTTATGCTAACTTTCGTTTTGCAATAAAGTAAAGAATTCCGCCGCCGGCAAGAATGATACCGCCATACAATAAGAAGCTGTAATTGCTTGTTGCTGTATCAGGCAGTGCATTGCCATCGTTGTTGTCGTCATTTCCAGCTACAGTCTCGACAACCTCTGTATTTTCAGACTCATTGCTGTTATTGTCACTGCTGTTCTCAGTGCTAGAGTTATCTTGATCGTTTTGTGAAGAGGTTTCTTCGTCAGGAATATTACTGCCAGTCTCAGTATCTGTGTCTGTATCTTGGTCAGCATCATTTTCATCATCAGCTACAACTGGTGCAGTAACTGTAATAACACTAGTTGCCTGGTGTTTTTTATCAGCCGTTTCTACAGTAATTGTCGCAGTTCCTGGCGCTACAGCTGTGGCTAGCCCTGTTTCATTTACTGTGGCAATATTTGCGTCAGAGCTTGTCCATGTTAATTCTTTACTCTCTGTTGTGTTTGCTGGTTTAACGGAAGCAGTAAGGGCTAAAGTTTTGCTAACTTCCAAGGTGGCTTCTGTTTCAGTTAGAGCAATCTCTTCAATCGGGATAACCTGTTCTGTTTGGTACTCGTTAACTGATACAGTACCACTTACCTCATTGCCGACAAGTACAAGAGGTCTGCCTGTAGGACTATCTGCTGCTTCAATAAACTCAAGTCCTTCTGGTGCCACATCTCCGGAAACAGCACTAGAGAAATCTCTCGTATTTAAATAGTTAGCAAAAGACGGGGAAGAAGGATTAGAGATATTATAGGTCATGTAACCGCCGATTCTTTCAAGTCCGATAAATGCATATAAATCATTACCGATCTGACCGACTTTAACATCTTCAGGCTCAGGTCCTTTTTTGGCACTTCTTTTCTCAAACACATTATCATCATTTGACCAGTTAAATACATCAGGATATTGGGCTGCTGTAATATCCTCAAAGTCGCTGCCGCTGTCGTATACTAGCTCCATCGTATCTGCTTTCCAAATGGAGAAGGAACGGCCGCCGAGTGTATATATTGCATCTGTGCCTCTGTCTGTTAGCACTTCTAACTTGTCATAGTCTCCTGAATCCTTCATATCCTGGAAGGCTGCTTCTGCTTCCTCTTTTGTAAAGCCTTTAAACAGGGAAGTATCCAAAGTAATGGAATCTTTTACTTTTTTGAAGTCTTCAATATTAACAAATTCTTCCCACTCTGTCGCGTCACCTTCATTTGCAGTAAGCAGATACTCTACACCGCCAATTTCTGTTTGTGCAATGGAGTCAGGCATATAAGCACCTAGAATCGGCAATTGTTTAATCTCAATTTTATCATTGCGGGCTGCATCCAAGCCATTTCCTTCTACGGAATGGTCTTTGTATCCTAGTGATTTAACAGATAGCACCTTGCCTGTTTTTACGTCGATGGATGCAACTGCGTTATTTTCTTGCAGAGTTACATAAGCTTTGCTGGCATCCTTATTCAAAGCAAGATATTCTGGCTCAAGATCATGGACTGCATCTGCTGTCGTTCCATTATTGCGGATATGTACATCTTGATCAATAACACTTGTATCGTTAAATTTTACTTGTTGTACTTCCTTTGTGTCGTAATTAACGATAGTGACAGAACCTTCTGGATCAACTCCGTTTTCAAGCCCTTGTCTTGGCTCTGCTTCGTCTGCAGTCAAGATGAAATTCCCATCATCTGAAATCTTAACCATATCAGGCTGTACACCAGCTTCAAATGTTTCCTGCACTTCTCCATCATAGTTCATGACAACGATTCGTCCATTTTTCGTATAATCCGCATCTTGAACGGCAGCAGCTATAATCTTTTTATCTGTGTTAATATCTATGCTTGTTAAATCTCCATATTGAAAGGAGTCTGAATTGACTACATCAGCAATGTTAATGGACTTTTCCTTTTGTAGGTTCTGTACTTCTGTGGAGTATAAACCTGACATGTTTACAACATCAATTGTCTGGGCTTTGCCATTAATAACATAAAATTTCTCATTATCTTTATTGTATTGGACGATTTCGGCAACGCCGCCATCCTCATCTGTAATGCCAGTACTGTAACTAGCAATTTTTTTCACGTCTAAGCTGCTGTCAGCAAGTGTGATGGATGGGTAGGCAGAAAACAACATTAAGCCTGTCAGTGATAATGTGGAAATTCCCTTTAATTTTTTTGATAGCTTCATTTTTCCTCTTGTTCCTCCTCTATATAATTGGGTCTAAAGATAGAATAGCTTTCTACTATGGTGTAAATATCTGAATTATGTAATTTTTTTGTTTTCATTTTGTAAATAGCGAATAACGCAGATGGGACATGGGGTTACTGCAGAAATTCGGTCAAAAGGAAAAACTCTGCTAACATTCCATTTACATATATCCCCTTTTCTTTACAATTATTCACAAATTGTTAAAAGCAGTTTAAAAACTTTTTATTATGATGGACGAGGGAAGGAAAATGAATAAGCAGAGGAGGCAAATATGATTAGTCGCAAGAGGGGAAAGACGAGTAAGAAATGGATGTTGCTTGTGCTCATGGTTGTGTTCTTTTTTTCTACTATTTTTACAAGCAGCCGCCCTGCAGTATCGTACGCAGCAGAACCTTTAGAACCTCAGCAAGCGCCATCATCACCTGATGAAGAATCAGAAAAAAGCACAGACAGCTCCAGTGAAACAATCGATAAGGAGCAAAATGAAGCACCTGCTAATTCAGAAGAAGAAATAACAGAAGAAAAGCCTTCAGAAGAAACGGAAACAAAAGCAGCAGAGGAGCCTGTTGTAAAACAAGAGGAAGAAACGAAAACAGAGACTCCAGCTGAAGAAGTAACAGAAAAGCCTGCTGCAGAAGAACCGAAGCAGGAGGATGTGGAACAGCCGCAAGCGGAAGCTTCTGAAGAAGATTTCAGTAAGTACCCCCAGCTGTTAATAACAGAAATTTCTCCTGATTCTAAAGGGACTGATTCCTATGAGTATGTGGAAGTGTACAATAATACGAATCAGACACTTAATCTCGGAAGCTATGCCTTTTACTATCAATTTACAGATGGCAGCCAAGGTGATAAACTTCTCAGTTTGCCTGACAAGACAATTGCCTCAGGAGAAACCCAAGTGATTTGGTTCAATAAAGATGATTTAAACATAAGTGATTTTAATAAGCATTTTCAAACAGCTTTAACAGAAAAGCAACTTCTTTCTTTTAAAGGTGATTTCACTGGATTTGCAAACGGTGGAAATCGTGCAGTTGCGATAAAGAGCCTTACAGGAACCGAAATCATTTCTGCGAACTACTTGCCTGGAGAAACTGACAATACCGGGTTAACAGTTGCATATCGTTATCCTGCTAGTGGTACAGTCATGGACAAGCTGAAAACGAAAGCTGCTCCAACACCTGGTACCTTATTGGAAGATCAAGTTCCAGCTAGTCAAGTGGAGATTAGTCCTCCAGCTGCTGATAATGAAGCTCCGCAAATTTCACATAGCGCAGTTAAAAGCAGCAAACAGGGTACAGCCATTAAAATTGCAGCAAATATCGCAGATAATATGAAAATTCCGTCGGCAACTCTTCATTATAAACAAGAAGGGGAAGACACTTATCAGTCTATGCTCATGAGCAAGGATGCCAGCAGCATCACCGGCTTTTCTGCCGTAATTCCAGAGGAAGCTGTCCAAGCCAATATTCATTATTACATAGAGGCGACAGATGGAACATCAACTGCCAAAACAGAGGAATATGTGATTGAAGTAGCTAAACAGGAAGATACATATAGCTCCATACCGCTTCTTCTAACTGAATTGGCACCGAACTCAAAAGGAAGCGGCACAGACTACTATGAATATATTGAACTTTATAACAATACAAACCAGCCAGTATCATTGAAGAACTACTCATTTGCCTACCGCTACACAGATGGCAGCAGGAAAGATGTTAGTTTTAAAGTGCCTGATGCAGTTATTAAACCGCAATCAACGGTTGTGCTTTGGTTCAATAATGGTGATAAAGCCTTGGCTGATTTTAACAGTCAGTACGGCACAAGTTTAACAGAAGAAAACCTGCTGTCCTTTACTCATTCTTTCCCAGGATTCGCAAATGGAGGTAATCGGGCGATCATTATCAAAGATCGTGGCGGAAATGAGCTTGTTTCTGCGTCCTATTTGGGAGATGAAACTAATAATGACGGCAAGGTAATCCAATACTTGTTCCCGAAAAGCGGAACGGAAATGGAAAAGCTTGAGGTTCTAGCAAGTCCTAACCCAGGCAGTTTGAAACAAGGCCAAGTGCCGACAAAACCAGTTGAGCTTGATCAGTCTGACGATTCGAATCCGCCAACTATCAGCCATGAGGCAGTCAGCAGCGGAGAAGCCTTCGCCGATATTTCTGTTGAAGCTGTTGTGAAGGATGATAAGTCAAAACCGTTTGTAACATTGTACTATAAGTCAGAATCACAGAATGAGTATCTTTCTTTATCTATGACAGAGGATACAAAGGAAGCTGGCAAGTATAAAGCAGTTATACCTGCTGAAGATGTAGATTCTAATATAACGTACTATATTGAAGCAAGTGATGGAGCAAACAGTGCGGAAACAGACAAATTTACCGTTGCGGTCAAAAAGGTTAGTACGGATTATTCGAAAGTACCAGAGCTGTTTGTGACAGAATTGGTGCCTGACAGCTCGAATGTTAATTCAGCAGATGGCTATGAATTTATTGAAGTCTATAACAATACGAATAAACCAGTAAACTTTAAAGATTATAAGATTCAATACCGATATGGAACAGATCCTGCAAGTGATGTTGTCTGGCCATCGGTTCCTGAGGATGTTGTTATTCCGGCGAAAGGGACATTGGTATTCTGGATCATTAATAATGCTAATGGAGATAAGACGGTTGCCGACTTTAACGCTAATTACGGGACTAATCTTATGGAAAACAAAGATATTGTCCGCATTCAGAGTGATGGAATGGCGAACAGTGATTTAAGGGGAATTGCCGTTGCAACAAATACACAAGAAGAGATTAGTGTAGCTTACTATAATGATGTTCTCGGTGTGGATGATACTGCCGCTAACAAGGGGATTTTGTATAAATATCCGCAGGACGGCTCCACAACTGCAATTAAGGTAAGCAGCGGTGAAAAGTTAGGAACTCCAGGAAGTGTGGAAGCAAGTCAAGTGCCTGGCAAGCCAGTTGCTGTGGAGGAAGATACAACACCGCCGACAATTGAAAATACGACAGCACTAACAGAAACAGGAATAGAGGATATTACAGTTTCCGCAAAAGCAAATGATAATAACGGGGTAAAAACAGTTGCTGTTTATTATCGGACAAATGGTGAACAGGAATATGAGCGCCTTCTGTTGAAAAAGGATGGCAATGATAATCTCTATACAACGAGCATTTATGCTGCCAACTTTATTGCTAAAGAGTATGTCGAGTATTATTTGACTGCATCCGATGGTGTGAATGAAGTGCAGACAGAAAAGCAGCAAATCAAGATTAATAACCCGGAAAATGCAGAAGAGCTTCGCCTTAATGTAAAGGATGGCAGCATTGTCAGCGGCAATGTTCTGCTGAAAGGAACGTCGAGTAATCATGACGCTGATAAAGTAAAGCTTTTTATTGATGGAAAAGAATTGTCAGCAGCAATGAACCCGTCACTTGAAACACAAGCCTATTTGGCTGTTGAAATAAGCGGTCTGAATATGTATTTCAAAAATGCAATCACGATGGGTGATGAAATTATCCAGCTGCTTGATAAGGATAATATGTCATATTGGAAGACGTTTACGATTCCGATTGATGCTGAAAAACTGAAGCAGGGAGTCAATGAAATCACAGTCCGTGCCGGAAATAAAGCATCGCCGTTCCAGCTCGAAGAAAGTGAAGAAAACAGGGATGATTATTCATTGCGTAATGTCAGACTTGTGCTTGCAGACGGAACTATTTTAAGAGACCCAGAGAAGAGTGATCCCAATAAGATTTATGATATGGGAGATGACGGAACGTATCGTCCTTTCGAGCATTTCCATTTTACACTTAATAGTGAGCAAACTAGCGCTGCTGCCTATAATTGGGACAGTAAAACAGTTGGTGATGGAAAGCACACGATAAGTGCGAAGGATGGACAAAATGAAAAGTCTGTTTCCATCTTGGTGGACAATACGGCACCTGCTATTGAAACAAACATGAAAAAGCAAGAATACAGAGGAGCCTTTACCATTAATGCCAGCGCAAGTGATGAAATTGCTGGAGTAGAATCGTTCCAGATGATGCTTGATGATGAAATAATCGAAGCTCCATATGAAACAGCGTCATCTAAGCTTTCTCCAGGAGAACATGTATTATCTGTTACGGCAGTAGATAAGGCAGGCAATATTGCCGAAAAACAAGTGACTTTTACAGTGAATGATGAAAATCCAACAAAGCCCGAGCTTGTATCACCTGCAGATAATGCAGAAACTGTAAAAGGCAATCCACTTTTAAAAGTGAAGGTTGCAGATCCGACGAACGATAAGCTGGATGTTTCCTTTTATAAGGGCTTTAAATATTCAGCAAGTAGCAGCAATGTAAAAGCCTTTCAGCATGCGAGTGACACAGAGCCGCCAGCCGAGCAAAAGCCAGCAGGTGAGAAAGCACTGTCTGACAATGAAATTGCGTCCGTTTCAACGCTTGACGGAAAATATTTGACGACAGATTCTGATACACAATTCCCATATCATCGTTTTGATGTCGAGCTGGATTCATCAGTAGGCGAGGAAGATTTAGTGGAACTAGAGTGGAGCGGAAAATCGCTTGAAGGCCGAAAAGTATCTATGTATGCGTGGAGTTTTGTTGAAAACAAATGGAAAATGCTCACATATAAGATAGCTGGCAGTGCTGACTTTGAATTAAAAGCAAATGTAGCTGTCAAAGAGTTTGCGAAGGATTCCAAAATTAATGTTATTATTCAGGATGAAATCCCAAGCTCTCCAGATGAGTATGATTATACGTTTGTATGGATGTCAGACACACAATATTATGCGGAGAGCTACCCGTATATTTTCAAGCGCCAGACAGAGTGGATTGCTGAAATGAAGGACCAGCTGAAAATAAAGTATGTGTTCCATACTGGTGACCTTGTTGATGAAGCAGATAAAGAGCAGCAATGGAAATATGCCGATGAATATATGCAGGTGCTTGATGACAACGGCATTCCGTATGGTGTTTTGGCAGGAAATCATGATGTAGACCAGCTGTCGAATGACTATAACGAATATTATAAATGGTTCGGTGCAGACAGATTCAGCAGCAAGTCTTATTATGGAGATTCCTACAAAAACAACAGAGGACACTATGATTTAATTTCATCTGGCGGCAATGATTTTATCATGCTGTATATGGGCTGGGGCGTTGATGATGAGGATATTGCTTGGATGAATAACGTCCTTAAGCAATATCCAGATCGCAAAGCAATCCTTAACTTCCATGAATATTTACTTGTTTCTGGGAACAGAAGCCCGATTGGTGAAAAGCTGTATGAAGAGGTTGTAAAACCAAACAAAAATGTACTCGCAGTATTAAGCGGTCATTACCATGATTCAGAAACACTTATCAGTGAAGTGGACGATAATGGTGATGGAACAGCTGACAGAGAAGTGTACCAAATGCTTGGTGATTATCAAGGAGGTCCTGAAGGAGGTCAAGGTTATTTAAAACTACTTCACTTTGATCAGGACAATAACCGAATTATTGTTAACACATACTCACCATATTTAGATGATTATAATTTCTATGATCCAGCAGAATATCCAGGTAAAGATGAGCTTGTTATAAACATGGACCTGGAAGCAGAGAAAAAGCGGGTTGCAACTGATTATTTCGCTGTTAATGTTTATACGAATGACGAAATCGGCAAACAGGAAAATGTCGACAGCGGCAAAACGGCAGAAGTCGAGTGGGAAGGGCTTGAAGAAGGCAAGGAATACGCCTGGTATGCTGTTGCAGCAGATGATTATACAGGAAAAGCTGTATCAACTATTTGGACTTTCATAAAAGGTGCAAAAGAGGACGATACAGGAACTCCTGAGGAACCTTCTGATGGAGATAACGGAGAAACGCCAGGAGACACAGACCCGTCTGATGGAGATAACGGAGAAGCGCCAGGAGACACAGACCCGTCTGATGGAGATAACGGAGAAGCGCCAGGAGACACAGACCCATCTGATGGAGATACTGGAGAAACGCCAGGAGATACAGATCCATCTGATGGAGATACTGGAGAAGCGCCAGGAGACACAGACCCATCTGATGGAGATACTGGAGAAACGCCAGGAGATACAGATCCATCTGATGGGGATACTGGTGAAATACCAGGAGATACAGATCCATCTGATGGAGATAATGGTGAAACGCCAGGAGACAATTCATCTGACGGAGATGTTGATGAAACACCAGTAAATGCAGATCCATCACATGGAAATAATGGAGCAGCCCCGCCAGCTGCTAATCCGTCCAATAATAATAGCAACATTTCAGGAAGCACAACTACAAGTGGAAATGTCAAAACGGACACAGATAATCACAAAGGAAGCAATAGCCAGTATGTAAGATCAGCGAATGATAACAGCGATAATTCCTGGCTGCCAAATACAGCTACGTCGAATTATACTATTCTTTTGATAGGCGCAGCTTTAGCTGCAACAGGCATAGTTATTTATGCACACATTAGAAGAAGAGCTAAAATCGTTCAAAATCGTTAAGAAAGAAAGCAAGCCTCATAAGCAGGCTTGCTTTTATTTTTCTTCTATATCTTCATCCATAAATGGCTTATTCACATAATAGTACATCACGCCCATAAAACCGACACCTCCGATTAGATTGCCTAACGTAACAGGGATAATATTGCGTATAATCCCAGGCAAAGTAATGGCAGGGTTTTGGTCAAGTATTAATGAAATAGAGAAGGTTGCCATATTAGCAATACTGTGCTCATATCCAGAGATGAAGAAGCAAAAAACGAATAATATCATGGCGAATATTTTCGCAATATCCTCCTTTAAAGCCATTGGAATAAAGAAGGCGAGACAGACGAGCCAGTTACAAAGAATGCCGCGAAAGAACAGCTCGCTTATAGGTGCTTCAATTTTCGTCTGAGCTGCATGCAGTAGAAATTCATTGACCTCATGGGATTTGAATAAACCTGTCAAATAAATAAATACTGCGAAAAAGACAGCGCCGCATATATTGCCGGCATAACTTGTTCCCCACACTTTGAATACATCAAGCCAGGCGATTTTTTTCCGCAATGCAGCATACGTATAATAGAAGGTATTGCCTGTGAACAAGTCTCCTCCACCATATGCTATCAGGATGATAGCAGCCCCGAAAACGAGTGCTGCAGCAGGATATGCGAAGGGTGAGCCTTCTGCATAAAAGAAATTTCCAGTCTTAAAGGCAACAATTACACCAAAACCGATAAACATGCTTGCTACAACAGCACGCATAAAAAATCGAAACTTGCTTCGCTTAAATATTTTCCATTTCTTTAGTGCCAGTTTTTCCACTTGATAAAGAGATGCGCCTTCCATCGCTGATTCCTCCAAATATAATCTGTTGGTATAGTATTAACACTATAAGTACGTTTGATAAACATATTATGAATGGTGCATAGTTAATTTACAATAGATATTTGTGAAAAAAATCACAATATATAATACTGTTCAAAGAATGTTCAATTTTATAAGAATAATAGGTGATTTTCAGGAAATAGTAGTTAATTTTATTCATATAAATATACAAAAAGTATGCAAAAGTTTTCTGAAAATAAAATTAATTCAATATAGTCATTTAATTGGAATGGCCCAAAAAACCTTGATATAGTAATATTTATAACGGTTGGCACATTTTGTCGATATTTTCATGTTATATTTTCTTACAAGTGTATAGACTTTATATTTATTCATGCCTTACAATATAAGTAAAGATATTTTGAGTAGGGGAGTGAAGAGCTGATGGCTTCTGATTATCGAATTTCCATGCTAGTTATAGATCAGCCGGGAGTCCTGGCTCGTATATCCAATTTATTTGGAGCACATGAAGTTAATATAGAAAGTATTCAAACAAAAAAATACAAAGAGGCGACTAGAATCAGAATCGCGAGCAATGCGGAAGAGCATCAGGTTCAGAATCTGATTGTAGGTCTGCAAGGCTTGATGGACGTTGTGGATATCGACGCTTCTGAATTGCAGAGGTCTGCCTTCCAGCAAAGACTGCTTGAACGCACTAGCTCTATTCAAGTGATGCGTGAGCAGCGCATGCTGAGCAGGAAGGTTTCCTTCTGGCTTGTTGCTTGCTGTTTGTTCCTGACGCTCTTTGGCACAAATATTCCGGCTTCCCTTTATACACTCTATCGCCAAGAGTGGGGATTATCATCCGGAATGATAACTTTAGTGTTTGCCATTTATGCGTTTACGGTTATCCCAGCCATTATCGTGGCCGGACAGCTCTCTGATCAAATTGGGAGAAAAAAGGTCCTTATACCAGGAATACTGTTTTCCCTGATTGGAACTGCGTGCTTTACGGTTGCTAATGGACTAGGCATGCTTTTGATTGCAAGACTGTTTCAAGGCTTATCTGTCGGAATATTAAATGGTGTTGCGGTTGCGGCGTTAACTGAATTAGACGAAAAGAGAGATAAAAAGAAAACGGCCCTTATTTGTGCCCTTGCTGTAACGCTTGGAAATGCGATTGGCCCGATTCTGTCTGGATTGCTTGGCGACTTTGCGCCATATCCTTTGCGATTATCATACTATGTGCATTTACTGTTTATCCTGCCATGCTTTGCAGCTTTATTCTTTTTGAATGAAAATGCACGCCCTGGCCTGCAGCCGGTTAAGCTGAAAAAGCCTTATGTACCGAAATCAATAGTGAAGGCATTTATTTTGGCATCATTTACGTCATTTATCGCTTGGTCTATTATCAGCATGTTTATGAGCTTAATTCCTTCTAATCTATCAAGCTTCACACATGTGTCTTCGCTGACTGTTTCCGGCATTGTTGTTGCATTAGGCTTAATCGCAGCAGCAGTAAACCAAATACTGCTGAAACAATTCTCATTGCGGACGATGATTTCAGTCGGTTATATATTATTGGCGTTAGGCTTAATTTTATTAGTAATTACTATCGCCTCAAAATCGCTGACATTGCTTCTTATTTCTGCTGTGCTGATCGGCGGGGGGAACGGACCTGCCTATGCAGGAAGCCTTGCGTTAATTAATGAAAGATCGCCTGCAAAAATTAAAGGCAATATCGTCTCAACTTTTTTTGTCATCACGTATTTAGGTGTCAGCCTGCCTGTAATCGGATTAGGCTTTCTGTCCCAGCAGTTAGGTGTGGGCGGTGCTGTTAATTTGTATGTACTCATTATGGGAGTGCTGCTGTTGTTGACAGTTGCTTTCGGATTAAAAGAGAAAAAGAATATATTTTAGGAATGTAAAATGACCGAACAAAAAATGTCCGGTCTTTTTCTTTATTTCTGGTACTAATTAAAGAATATCTTCATACTATAGTAAAAAGTTAGTCCTGATGAGTTAAATATTACGCATGAATGTAATCTTCGTAAAAAAAATGTCGAAAAGTGGTTGATTTTTTAAAACTGCAGTTATATAATAAAAAACGTGTTAAAAATAAGTTGTCTTTTTGTAAAGCAGCTTGTTAAAAATGCGGGTGTAGTTTAATGGTAAAACCTCAGCCTTCCAAGCTGATGTCGTGGGTTCGATTCCCATCACCCGCTCCATACATAGTCACAACGCAGTGTTTCGTTTCAAAGAAGAACGAAGCATTGCGTTTTTTCATTTTGGGGAGCTTTTTATTTTCCTGTGGATAACTCTCTGATTTATTTTAACTGTGGATAACTTTTTGTTTTTACAGATAAACTTTATGGTTAAACTGCAAAAGAGGTATGCACAAGGACTTTCCTTGAACATACGCCTCTATTATTCTACAATTTTAAATTGTGCCTGCCCTCCGTGAACTTGGACAAACATATCCATTAAGGAAGCAACCATACGCTCGGCTGTTTCCTTCGGGGTGGAGGCTTGAAGATAAACGAACTGGACAGCGTCTTTTGTATCGAAAGTCACTGGAGCTCTGTTTGAATCGACAAACGGGCTGCCGAAGGGACCTGCATCATCTGCGCTGATAATTAAGTTATCAAGAGAATTGGCTCTGCCGTTTAGACCTGTATACTGTTCACTTTCTTTTCCAATTCTAAAGGTAATATCGCCGGATAGCTTCGATAGGTCATAAATGCCAATCGGCACTCCATATTGAAGGGAAAAGAAATTGTTTAAATCGATGCTGCTGTTGATAGGCTGCAAATAATTCTGTTTATGTACCCGTCTGAATAGTGCTTCAGCAGAATGTCGGTAGCGGTTCGGATCTTTCCCGGCAGTTTTAAAGATTTGGCGCCATTCCTGAACGGACGGAATATCCTGGACTTTTTTCTCTAACAGATCAAAGTAGATGGATTCTTGGAAAAGCTGCAAGCGGCCCTTTACCATTTGCGGTGATTCACCGACTTCAATCTGGTTATAGAAAATAGCGCCAATTTTGAAACCAGCTATGAGGGAAGAGAGTTCTCTGTCAATTGAAATATCCAATAATAAGTACCTCCAATAAATAAAGTCTATATGTTATGCTATTATTTTAGCGATAAATGAGTAAAAAAACCAATGAAGAAGAAAGGAGGGAGCAGTATGGACTACGATCAACTGAAGCAGGATATCATTAATTACAGCAAAACAATTGGAATTGATAAAATCGGCTTCACTACTGCAAGTACCTTTGAAGAAATGAGAATCAGATTGATAAGGCAGCAGGAGCTCAATTTTCAATCAGGCTTTGAGGAGAAGGATATCGAAAAAAGAGTGAATCCCTCCCTCCTTTTAGATCAGCCAAAATCAATTATTTCCATTGCTTTAGCATACCCTTCCAAAATGAAGGAGCGTGTCTCCAGCAAAAAAGGAGCAAGACGAGGAATATTCTGCCGTGCTTCGTGGGGAACAGACTACCATGTTGTTTTGCGGGACAGGCTTTCTAAGCTGGAAAAATATATTATGGACAGAGTTCCTGATGCATTATGCAAATCAATGGTGGATACAGGGGAGCTTGTTGACCGGGCTGTCGCTCAGCGTGCAGGAGTCGGCTGGTCAGCGAAAAACTGTGCTATTATTACTCCTGAGTTCGGTTCGTACGTATATTTAGGCGAAATGATTACTAATCTGCCTTTCACGCCAGATACGCCAATGGAAGACCAATGCGGTGAGTGCAATAAATGCATCGATGCATGTCCAACAGGTGCGCTTATTCAAGGCGGGCAGCTGAATGCCCAGCGCTGTATTGCTTTCCAAACACAGACGAAAGGGTTTTTGGCCGAAGAGTTTCGGGAGAAGCTAGGCAATAGAATTTATGGATGTGACACATGCCAGACGATTTGTCCAAAAAACAAAGGCATGGATTTTCATAATCATATCGAGATGGAACCAGATCCTGAAATTGCCAAGCCGCTCCTTGTGCCGCTGCTGACTATCAGCAATAAGGAATTTAAGGAGAAGTATGGACATATATCCGGCTCTTGGAGAGGTAAAAAGCCAATTCAGCGCAATGCGCTTATCGCACTTGCCCATTTCAAGGAAGATAGTGCAGTTCCAGATATTATCGGCGTAATGAAAAATGACCCGAGACCTGTCATAAGAGGAACTGCAGCATGGGCGCTTGGGAAAATTGGCGGTGATGAATCACGTCAGGCTTTAACGACATTGAGCAATAAGGAAACAGACCCTGAAGTGCTGCAAGAAATGCAGGATGCACTTGCGCGGCTGTCATCATAAAGCAAAAGGAGTGACTCATTTTAGTCCTCCTTTTTTATTTACTGCATTTTTCAGGCAAGGTATTGCATCCTTTTTCATAAGTATAAGCATGGAAAGGAGTGTATAACTTGAGAACTCAGTTGCTAGAGTTAATGGAGAAAAGAATGCAGCAGTGCGTTGCTGATGCCAGGGGTTCTGTTTTGGATGAAAAGATGGAAAGAAAGACGAGGCTTTTTGATAAGCGCAAGGCTGAAATTGTTAATGTGAAGGCTCGTGGAAATATTTTAACTATTGAAAAGCAGGAAGAAACAGAGGAAGTGGACTATCTGGTACATTTTCAATACTTTATTAAACAAAAAGATCATTTCTATGTAGAGGAAGAAATCGAAAACAGGAAAGGGATCTTTTATAAAGGAATATTAATAGAAGATAAAGAAATAATCGCACCAATTCAAGCGGATGAAGCAAAGCTTTTAACAAATGAGCAAGAAGAGCGTGAAGGAACATGGAGATATACGTATGACAGGCTGAAAGCAGTCCAGTATGCAGAAAAATGGTGGAACAGCTATAATCCTGCTTATCATAAATTTGAGGTGGATTGCACCAATTATATATCACAATGTGTTCATGCAGGGGGAGCGCCAATGAGGGGCTATCCGAACAGAGGCAGCGGCTGGTGGATGCAGAACAACAGCTGGAGCTACAGCTGGTCTGTCGCAAATGCTTTTCCACGGTTTCTCGAATCATCCAAGCAAGGTCTTCGGGCGAAGGTCGTTAGTGATGCGTCTGAACTAAAGCTTGGTGATGTTATTTGCTATGACTTTGAAGGTGATGGTAAATATAACCACACGACAATCGTTACAGGGAAAGACAGTAATGGAGAACCGCTAGTTAATGCCCATACGTATAACAGCAGAATGAGATATTGGGGTTATGAGGATTCAACAGCATATACGCCAAATATAAAATACCGTTTTTTCTCGATTGTCGACGGACAATAAAGAAAGCAAAATCATTATTTTTTTGCCGGCAAGGTGTATAATAAACAATGAACTAATTGACAGAGGTGACAAGATTGGCTTTACATATTGTATTATATCAACCACAAATTCCATCTAATACCGGCAATATTGCAAGAACTTGCGCAGGAACAGATACAGTGCTTCATCTTATCAGGCCATTAGGGTTCTCGACAGATGACAAGATGCTGAAGAGGGCAGGCTTAGATTACTGGCAACATGTCGATATCCGTTACTATGATTCCATCGAGATTTTCTTTGAGGAAAATAAAGGCGGGGAATTTTTCTATTTAACGAAGTTCGGAACGAAGCCTCACTCTTCCTTCGATTACAGTGACAAGGACAAAGATTATTATTTCATCTTCGGCAGAGAAACAACAGGCTTGCCGAAGGATATCATCGAAAATAATAAAGACAGAGCATTGCGGATTCCAATGACTGACAATATCCGCTCCTTGAATTTATCGAACACAGCAGCAATCCTTGTGTATGAAGCGCTACGTCAGCAGGATTATCGTGATTTAAATAAGAAATATGAGTAATATTTGAGGGATAAGCCTTATGGTTTATCCCTTTTTTTATGGGCAGGCTAAGAGCAGATTATTATTAGATGTAGGTTTCTTTTATTATAATGAATATAGACGAAAATACAAAAAGATGGAGATGTATAGGATGAATAATGTTATTGAAACGATGCTGAACCATCGTTCTGTAAGAAAATTCAAGGATGAAGAATTAACAAAAGAACAAATTACAACGATTGTAGAAGCAGCTCAAAGTGCTTCAACATCAAGCTTCATTCAAGCATACAGCATTATCGGCATAACAGATAAGGAAAAAAAGAAAAAGCTTGCCGAGCTTGCTGGAAATCAGAGCTATGTTGCTGAGAACGGTCATGTATTCGTGTTCTGCGCCGATCTTCACAGACATAGTGTGGCTGCAGAAATGGAAGGAAAGGATGTATCAACTTCCCTTGAAAGCACAGAGAAATTTATGGTCAGCCTAATTGATGCAGCCCTTGCTGCCCAAAACGCAGCGCTTGCAGCAGAATCAATGGGACTTGGTATTTGCTACATTGGGGGAATCCGCAATCAATTGCCAGAAGTGGTTGAGCTGTTAAAAACACCAGACAGAGTGCTGCCATTATTCGCGATTGTCGCAGGTTACCCAGATCAGCATACAGATATAAAACCAAGAGTACCTTTCCATCATGTATATCATGAAAATGAGTATGAACAAGACTTGGACAAATACAAACAAGAGCTGGTGGAATACAACGACATCATTTCAGCTTATTATAAAGAAAGAACAAACAATGAAAGAAGCGATACATGGACTGCCCAAATGATAGGCATGCTAGATAAAAAATCCCGCCTGTACATGAAGGAATTCGTGGAAGGTAAAAAATTTGATTTGAAATAAAGATAAAAAAGGAATTCTTAGCCCGAGAATTCCTTTTTTTACGGGCATTTCTTCCCGTTAATATATGAGTCAAAGCTAGGCTTTAAAAACAAACCTTTCTTTTTAAGCATGTTCATTCTCCTGCCTGCATAGATTATATTAATCGTCTCTGATAAAGTGACAGGGGAGGTCCATATGAGTATATTAAAAAAAATCGAGATGTATAGACAGGAAGAAGACTTGCTTAAGTGGGAAGGAACATTTGCTGAGTATTTGGAGATCTTAAAGGAAAAGCCATGGGTAGCTCAATCAGCGCATTCACGTGTATACAATATGATCAAGGACGCTGGCATTGATGAAGTAAATGGGAAAAAGGAATATAAATTTTTCTCGAATCAGCTATTTGGTTTAGAGGATTCATTAGAAAGCTTAGTAGAAGAGTATTTCCATCCTGCGGCAAAACGTCTAGATGTCCGAAAACGGATTTTGCTGCTTATGGGGCCAGTCAGCGGCGGTAAATCAACACTTGTAACCATGCTGAAAAGAGGATTAGAAGAATATACGTACACAGACAGGGGAGCTGTATATGCAATTAAAGGCTGCCCAATGCATGAAGACCCTCTTCATATGATTCCGCATAATTTACGCAAAGACTTTTATGACGAATATGGAGTTCGCATTGAGGGGAATTTATCTCCATTGAATTTGATGAGACTGCAAGAAGAATATAATGGAAGAATTGAAGATGTTTTAGTGGAACGGGTTTTCTTCTCTGAAGATAAACGTACTGGTATCGGTACATTTAGCCCGTCTGACCCGAAATCTCAGGATATCGCTGATTTGACAGGCAGCATTGATTTTTCCACAATTGCCGAATATGGATCTGAATCTGATCCGCGCGCCTATCGCTTTGATGGAGAATTGAACAAAGCGAACAGAGGGATGATGGAGTTCCAGGAAATGCTTAAATGTGATGAGAAATTCCTATGGCATTTGCTTTCTTTAACACAAGAAGGAAATTTCAAAGCAGGCCGTTTTGCCCTTATTTCAGCTGATGAGCTGATTGTGGCACATACGAATGAAACGGAATACCGTTCCTTTATTGCCAACAAGAAAAATGAAGCATTGCATTCACGTATCATTGTAATGCCAGTGCCATATAACTTAAAGGCGTCTGAGGAAGAAAGAATTTACGAAAAAATGATTAGAGAAAGTGATGTTTCAGATGTCCATATTGCTCCACATACATTAAAAATCGCGGCAATCTTCACGATATTGACTCGCTTGAAGGAACCGAAGAAAGGCGATATTGATCTTGTAAAGAAAATGCGCCTGTATGATGGTGAAAGTGTGGAGGGCTTCAGCTCCGCGGACATTAAAGAATTGAAAAATGAATACGGCGATGAAGGCATGAGCGGGATTGATCCACGATATGTAATCAACCGGATTTCATCAACAATCATTCGCAAGGACATCACAACGATCAATGCTTTAGATGTGCTTCGTTCCTTGAAGGACGGCTTGGATCAGCATTCATCAATTACGAATGAATTGCGTGAAAAGTACTTGAACTGCATCTCCCTTGCCCGCAAGGAATATGATGAAATCGCGAAAAAAGAAGTACAAAAGGCGTTTGTTTACTCTTATGAGGAATCAGCTAAAACGCTTATGGATAATTACTTGGATAATGTGGAGGCATATTGCAACAAGAATAAACTTCGTGATCCGCTTACAGGGGAAGAAATCAATCCTGATGAAAAACTAATGCGTTCAATTGAGGAACAAATCGGGATCTCTGAAAATGCGAAAAAATCATTCCGTGAAGAAATTCTTATCCGCATTTCTGCATATGCCCGCAAAGGGAAAAGATTTGACTATAATTCTCATGACCGTTTGAGAGAAGCAATTCAAAAGAAATTATTTGCTGACTTGAAGGATGTCGTTAAAATTACGACTTCCACTAAAACACCTGATGAGCAGCAGCTGAAAAAAGTGAATGAAGTTATTGCACGCCTGATTGATGAGCATGGCTACAATTCTACATCTGCTAATGATTTGCTGCG
The DNA here is from genome assembly GCF_046613985.1 of Niallia laureatilytica. Lineage (NCBI taxonomy): Bacteria > Bacillati > Bacillota > Bacilli > Caryophanales > Bacillaceae > Niallia > Niallia laureatilytica. Next base: position 28,459 of record NZ_JBKKHP010000002.1, read on the forward strand.
CTATGTCGGAAGTCTATTAAATCGCTGATGATGATGAAGGAGAAGGAACGGGCAATGGACTTGTCTGTTCCTTCTTTTATCCATATAGAAAAAAGTTATATTGTCATTCGACCAAATTAGCGAATTATCTAAATTATTAGTAAATTATTTAAGCGTCATGCATAGGATAGAGTAATCACTAATTTTTTGGAAGATGGTGCCCGAATTAGTTTATGCATGAAACCAGAAAATGGTGCTGAAAAAATTTATTTTTAGGAGGGGTAAGGATGACAAAACATGAAAATAATCACCAGTTTGTAATTTCCCAAGAAGATTGGTCCCTCCATCGTAAAGGCCATGACGACCAGCAAAGACACCAGGAAAAAGTGCAGGAGGCTATCAAAAATAATCTGCCCGACTTAATTACGGAAGAAAACATCGTGATGTCTAATGGAAGAGAAGTAGTGAAAATACCAATACGTTCTTTAGATGAATATAAAATCCGCTATAATTATGATAAAAATAAACATGTTGGGCAAGGAAACGGAGACAGCCAAGTTGGCGATGTTGTGGCTCGCGATGGAAATGGCGGCCAAAAGGGACCTGGCAAAGGCCAAGGAGCCGGCGATCAGGCAGGAGAAGATTACTTTGAAGCTGAAGTGTCCTTAATGGAGCTTGAGGAAGCACTCTTTAAGCAATTAGAGCTGCCTAACCTAAAGCGAAAAGAGCAGGATCAGATTGTTGTCGAAAACATTGAATTTAACGATATTAGGAAAACAGGGCTGATGGGGAATATTGATAAAAAACGGACGATGATGTCTGCCTTTAAACGGAATGCAATGAACAACAAGCCAGGCTTTTATCCAATATACCCTGAAGACTTAAAGTTTAAGACATGGAATGAAGTTACAAAGCCAGAATCAAAGGCAGTTGTCCTTGCAATGATGGATACGAGCGGCTCGATGGGACTTTGGGAAAAATATATGGCGAGAAGCTTTTTCTTCTGGATGACAAGATTTCTCCGCACAAAATATGAGACGGTGGAAATTGAATTTATCGCCCATCATACAGAAGCAAAAGTTGTAACAGAAGAGGACTTCTTCTCTAAAGGAGAAAGCGGTGGTACTATTTGTTCTTCTGTATACAGGAAGGCCCTTGAATTGATTAATGATAAGTATGATCCAGGCAGATTTAACATTTATCCATTCCACTTCTCAGACGGCGACAACCTCACATCCGACAATGCCCGCTGTGTCAAGCTTGTCGAAGAATTGATGGAAGTCTCCAATATGTTTGGATATGGAGAGGTGAATCAATACAATCGCCACAGCACGTTGATGTCCGCCTACAAAAATATCTCAAACGAGAAGTTTCGTCATTACTTGCTGCGACAAAAGGCAGATGTCTTCAATGCGATGACGAGCTTTTTCCGCAAAGAAGAATCTGGAAAGATGTATGCGTAATGGATTAACACAGCTCTTTTTGGGAGCTGTGTTTTTTGCTGTAAATGTAGCAGAAATAAAAAATCTGCAACCATACCTTTTCAGCATCGTCTAAAGTTTGAAAGGGTGTAAAGAATGTTAGAGAAAAATAATAAAGATAATCTGGATGGGAAACATTCCAGCAGGGGGGAAATAATCGAGTGGTTAATGAACGAATATGGTCAAAGTGTCGTTAGGTTAGCATTCACCTTTGTGAAAAAGCAACAAATCGCTGAGGATATCGCACAGGAGGTATTCATTAAATGCTATCAGAACCTGGATACTTTTCGAAAGGAATCTTCCTATAAAACTTGGATTTATCGTATTACAGTGAATTTATGCAAGGACCGGTTACGAAGTTGGAGTTTTAGAAACATAGTGTTAACAGAACTGCTTTCAAAAAGTTCGATCACTAATCATACTCCAGAATCAGAAATACTGCATGTGGAAAACAGGCAGGAATTATCAACGAAGGTATTATCACTGCCAATTAAGTACCGTGAAGTTATTATTCTATATTATTATGAAGAGTTTTCCTACAATCAAATATCAGAATTGCTTGGTATTAGCATACAGACAATAAAATCGCGATTACATAGGGGACGGCTTTCTTTAAAGAAAATGATAGGTGAAGGAGGAAAAATCGATGGATAAAATGTTAAAGGATTTAAAAGAAACGATGGATAACACAGTCTTGAAAGAATTAGACTTTACAGAAATAAATAAGTCTAAAGTAAGGAAAAAAATCTCCAACGCTAACTTTGCAAAAGCGAAAAATACGAGGAGTCTATATCCGCGAATTTTGAGTCTTAGTTTTACTTGCATTTTTCTAATAGGTATAAGTTATTTTATGATACATACACTTAACCAAAGGGAAGAACCTATATCCAGCCACAGTGATAAAAATAATGTTGGTAAAAATAATTCCATTATTACTCCTCCTCATCAAGATGAAAATTATGAAGATATGAAAAAAGAAGATATATTAAGTAAACTTTTAAATACAGTAGATAATTTTCAAACGGCTTCCGGTGCATATGAGATGTTTGATAGATATTATGACGGTTCAACTAGTAACAATAACGTGGAATATAAGTTTAGTCTAAAAGAAGAAATTGGTGGATATGAAAAAATATTTAATATTCCTGATGAGTTTATAACAGATGATCCAATTACAACGAACGAAATCTTTTTTAATGACGAAACCATTTGGAATATAGATAATGATCGGAACACATACAGTACAAGTAATTATGAAGTGACACCAAAGAGGGAGACAGTTGAGCCGAAAGATGTATTTTCGATTCCAATAAATAAGCTATATGATTCTGAAGAGAAATTTAGAGAAATTCCAGCAATAGGAGATGTATCTCTGTTTCCATACGAGATAGCAGCGGAATATTTAAGATCTAGTAATGTTTGGGAAATTGAGAGGCAAAATGAAGAGCTGCTTGGTCATAATACGATTGTTTTGCATGGAGAAATAAATGAGGCTAATAAAAATATTATGCAGCCAGATAAAAAGAGCTTTCGTTTTTGGGTGGATAAAGATACAGGAATCTTAGTAATGTATGAATTTTACGATGAAGAAGGACAATTGATCAGTTATCTTCATCCGAAAGAATTATCAGTAAATGTAACAATTGATGCAAAAGAGTTTATACCTAAGTTAGAAAATTATAATTCTATGCAACATTATTCGGATATTCAATATGAGGACCCTAAAGAAAAAGATATTAGTATTGTAGAGAGTGCTGATACCAATGTGGAAGAGGTTGAGTCCGTTTTAGTCACTTTGCGGTCAGAGGTGCCTTTTCTGTATGAATTTACGAGTTCAGATGTAAAGATTTTCTCAGCAAGTTTGGAAAGATATAAAGAATTTAATCAAGCGTATTTAACTTACAGTTATAAAAAAGTAGGAAATGACCTTGGCTCTGGATCGCAAGTGCTATATGTAAGAGCATATCCTGAAGAATCAGTTGTAAGTTCATTAAATGATTTTAATACAGAGAAGGGCAATAAAATCGATTCGTTTACTTTGAACGAGATTAAATGGGAAGTGTATGAAATTAAAGATTCTAAAGAGGCGCATTTTATAGGCGTGTCGGGAGATTATGAATACGAAATGATCACTCAGGATGTTTCTGTTGCGGATGCAAAGCGTTTACTGAAAACTTTCAAAAAGAGTGCACCAAATGAATAGATGATTTAAAAAGCTAATAAGACTTGGAGGATAATAGAGTTGGATATCGAAATAAAGACCTTTACGGAAAGAAAAATCAAACCGATTGATGTTTTGAGCCTGTATAACGAAACAGGCTGGCTGCAAGGAAGACTGGATTTAGATATGGAAGAGATATTACACAAAGTGCCATCAGTTGGTGCTTGGAAGGGTGATACGCTTATTGGCTACGCTAGAGCAGTCTCAGATGGGCATTATAAAGCATATATTGAGGATGTAGTTATACATCGTTTATATATGAAGAAAAGTATTGGGATCAAGTTGGTTTCAAAACTATTGGACGAGCTTTCATGCAATCAGTTTATCTTGCGAAAAAGATTAACTGCCTTTTTATAAATAAACGGTTTTAAACTAGGCACCTAATACTAGTGCCTAGTTTTTTTAAAAACACAAATTAAACTACATTAGGATACTTAGCCATTAACCCTTGCAAAGCAATATCTGGATAACCGACTAAATAATAGTCCTCATGATTATGATGAACAGTTGTTTTTACCCATTGGTTTTGAATGAAAGCTTCAATGTCGTCATCTGTTGTGAAATATTCTCCATTAGGAAGTGCGTATCTGCCTTGTTCATTCTTCGATAATTCTGCATACATAAATATCACATCCTTTTTGCTATCAGCATTAACAATTTATTCGCTTCATAAACTAACAGTAACGGCGGGTTTTTAACATGATGAAAAGTGGTGATACAGTGATTTTTTATACTAAAAACGGTGAATTCAACAAATATAGACAGCTGCTAACGATAATTGATTCTACACCAAGAAAACAATCCACAATGTTAATAGGAATAGACGGTTGTGGAGGATCAGGAAAAACTACCTTTGCAAACTTGATGAAGGAAGCTTGTTCGTCTGTAACAGTTGTACATATGGATGATTTTTATTTACCATCCTCACAAATAATCAAAGCACAACCTGCTAATAAGCCAATTGGTGCCGACTTTGATTGGAAACGTGTATTAATTAATATCCTTATACCTGTTAGTCGAAACATAGAAGGAGCTTATCAACGATACGACTGGGAGACAGATAGTTTGGCAGAGAGGCATAACGTGCCCGTCGGTGGCATTGTCATCATAGAGGGAGTTTATTCCATTCGCAAGGAACTAGCCAATATATATGATTTAACTATCTGGGTTGATTGTCCCCGTGAAATCAGGTTAAGACGAGGACTTAATAGAGATGGTGAAGAGGCTAGACAGTTATGGGAGAATAATTGGATGGTTGCAGAAGATTTATATGTTAAGCACCATCAGCCGATGGAAAGAGCGGATATTGTGGTTAAGGGTTTTAAGTAAATAACAGTAATGCAGACAAGCATGCTAACGCTATGTAAATATTGCAAAAGAACCTTAGTGAAAAATCACCAAGGTCTTTTTTGCTATGAAAGGCTATTACTTCTGTTTGCCTGTTTTAGCTGCTTCTGTATTCGGAACAGACTGTGGAGAATGGGAATTTGCAGTACCTCCATTTGGCGGCCCATATGTATGAGCTTTATCAGTGATTTTAGCACCTTCAGAGAAATCATCCTTTGTTTTCATTTCTTTCACCTCCGTTTTTATTATGTGATTTCCTCCTTAGATTATTAATTGGATTTATATTCCGCATGATAAGAGTTTGCTCCTGCGTGAACTGATAATAAGGTGTCAGCATAACCCACCAGCCTGTTGATTACTTCGTCTGCGATTGCATACACAAGTGGGTGAAGCTCATTGTTAAAGAGTTTATCATCATCAAAAATAATAGTTGTATTAATAAATATTTCTTTATTTCCGTATAAGTTATAATGAATAATGGCTTTTCCTGCAGCTCCGCCAGTATTAGGATCAGCATAGTTTTTCATAAATAAATACCATTCTTCAGCAGTAGCAGAGCGGAAGTTTTTCGTGAACTTTAAGGAGTCTAGTTCCTCCTCTATTTCTTTTTTCAAGTGCAGGTCTACGACCGTATTTTCTTCTTTCATTTATAATCCCCCTTCTTACAGACCTTCAAAATGTTTCCCCTCATAGTTTGATCATTAACTTTCGACTTTAGTATGGATGGTTTGTACAAAGGGAGTCATAATTTAATTGAAGGAATATATTGACAAAACATTATTTGTATTATAAGATTATCTTGAATTCGAGATAATATAAAAATGTAACCAAATAAGAATACTTTATTTTTTGTATTTTATCTTGAATTCAAGATAAATGTTAAACTAACATTAATACATCAAATCTGGAGGTTAAAAAAATGCGAGAAACTTTGAATAGAATAAATGAATTAGCTAAAATCTCTAAAACAAGGAATTTAACACAAGAAGAAACAAACGAACGCCAAGGACTTATTAATGAATACATTAAAACGTTTCGTGGCTCTATGGACAGCATTCTTTTAAATACAACGATTATAGATCCATTAGGAAATGATGTAACACCAGAAAAATTAAAAGAAGTGCAAGCACAAAACAAAGTGGCAATCAGTAATGAGCAGACAATTGGCAGAATATATTCAAACTAAAGTAAACAGCTGCCAGCAGGCAGCTGTTTTATTAATGGTATCTATATTAACATTTTTTTAGTTTATAATTTTACATTCTTGCCGCTAATATTGATAACAATTTCTTCTTGTTTTTGTTTGGTTCTCTCCAGTTTAGGTGGGCCAATTTCAACAGCCTCTTTAATAGGACTTAAAACATCTTCTATTTTTTCAGCATTAACTCCATAGGATAGTTCATAAACCTCTGGCGGGGTAAGCCGTAACATATTTGATCCTAATGCTGTTTCAAATTGGTCATTGTTAAAGAAGAGATGCATATGCAAATTTTCAGAAGCTGCAGTAATCCAATGCCACCAGCCCATTGGAATAAACACAACCTGACCTGGTTTAGCATTATAGGTATGGAGTTTATTAGTATCTGGATCAACAATGGAAATTTGTGCTTCACCAGAAATGATAACATCCAGCTCCCAAGCATTTGGATGCCAATGTGGTTCGCGAATATTTCCCTTTGAAAGATAAACATCTGCAAAAGCACCGCCAACCATAGCAGGCAGCTGGGTGGAAGTTACTTTATAAATAATATTATCTTGGTTTTTTTCGTACTCCACATTATTTTTTGAATCAAAAAAGAGATTAGGAGTTCCGCTTGTTTTCTTAATATTTGTATTATCAGGGACAAGTCCTGACTTTCCCATTTCTACTACCTCCTCTGCAAAAAAAGGCTACTGTAAAGATATGTGCAGTGAAGATAAATGGTGATTGTCCGAATTAAAAAAACAGAAACAAACCAAACGCCTATTGAAATCCGTTATAATAAGGTTTAAAGGGAGGTGCTTACATATGGATAATCATAAAAAATTATCTAGTACTTCATCCACTCATGCAAAGCCTGTTATTGGGAAGGCGATTCTTTGCATGGGGCGAAACATTTAATTATATCGCTTAACACGCTTTTCTAATATTATGGCTTTGCACCTTATTTTTTCAATATCAATAAGGGGTGGAGCACAAATGAAATATACGAATGCGAACAAAGTTTTACCTGAAAAGCTTCTCTTAGAGATCCAAAAATATGTTCAGGGGGAAACATTATATATACCTAAACAGGAAACTGAGTATCAAAAATGGGGAAGTTCAAGCGGAGGAAGGCAACATTTTGACCGCCGCAATGCTGAAATAAAAAACTCGTTTAGGAATGGCAGCAGTATTGCTCAACTGGCCGAGGCATATTATCTTTCCACTGAAACGATTAAGAAAATTGTTTACTCAAATAAACGGCACTGATGATTTTCATCAGTGTTTTTTTATGTAACAAATGCTTCTAAGTTATTCTTTCCATTTTAGAATTCTGCTTTTTTCTATAAAATAAACAAAAGAAATGGAGTGAACATAAATGGAACCGTTTATTAATAATGAACAGCTGAACTTTATAAAAAACCAGGTTGCTTTAATTAATGACAGTATGAAAAAAAATGTCCCAGCAAAGGTTTTAGCTGCTGTAGTTGATGTAGCCAACAGCAAAATTCACAGCCTTTTTCCGAGTGCTTCATTAGAACAACAAAGCATGCTTAATCTTTCCAAATTAAAGACAGACAAAGAGTTTGACCGATATATTGAGCAGCTTTCAGCCTGCTTATTAGCATTTCCAACTGTGCAAGAGCAGGAGCTGAAAAAAATGTTTCCAAAGCAGAAAAAGTTAAAGCTGCCTGATTTATCTAAAATAGACTATAGCCGACTAACATATTTAAGCTGGAATGATTTACGATCGAATAAAAAATTTATTGTTTATGAGTTAGATGGAAAGCTGGTCGGTATAGAAGGAAGATTTATACCAACTAATAAAAAAAATCTTTGCTCCTTTTGTAATTGTTTTGGGGAGATTTCCTACTTCTCTACTATCACTAAAGCCAAAAAATCTAAAAATCCAGATTACTACAAGGCTATTGGTAATTTTGTTTGCACAGACAGCATGGTTTGCAATCAAAAAATCACAAGTACCGAATACTTGACCACTTTCCTTCACGAATCGTTAAGAGCATAAAACAGTAAATATATTTATGGGAAAATAGTTTATGCTCAGCTCCTTCCGGTTATATCAAATATATAAGACAGGATGAGGGAGGAGGAGTAAACATGGCTTCAGAAAAATTAGCAGTACATGAAACGCTAGAATTACATGAAGTGCTTACTTTGAAACAAAGCTGTCTCGTGAAATCTTATGCATTGCAATCCCTTGTGGAGGATGACACCTTAAAAATGATTTTGAGCAATGATGTGTCCAGTTCTGAGAAAGCAATTAAGGAGCTGCAAGCTATCTTATCAAAATAAAGGGAAGGTGATTAGAATGGGTATAGTTGATAAATTAAAAACTGCAGGAAAAATGCGTGATGAATTGATTGCAACAGAGCTGCTGGTTTCAGCTAAATCAACTGTCAGAACGTATGCCGTGGCCTTAACAGAAACTGCTTCGCCGGAAGTACGGGAAGTATTAAAAAAGCAGCTAGATGAAGCAATTGATAACCATGCGAAGATTGCCAATTATATGATGAAAAATGGTATGTATTATGCCCATGATGTAAATAAACAGCTTGAGCATGATAAAGAAAAAATAGAAAAATCACTGGAACTAGTGAATTAAAAATATGGAAAGACCCATGACTGCATTGGAGCAGACATGGGTCTTTTTAATTGTTTAAATTGATTGCTGTATATGGATAAATGTAGAAATATGTCGAAGATTATATCTATCCTAAAAATATCAAGAGGGACCGAGCTGTCGTCCAAAATGAAATCATAAGTTCCTTCAGGCAGTTCCTCGCCAACCATATAGTGTATAAATCCTATCTCCCTTTGAGAGTTAAATTGGAACTTCTATTCCTGCCTTTGTTTTTTGGTCCCACTGTATTGATTCAATCGGTTCACCGTCTGCATTGCGAATATCTAACAAGATTGATGTAGAGAATAATCAGAGAGAGGATACTCCTGTTACATTAAAAAAGGTAGATGAAGAATCTACCAATTGAAGCTGAATTTTAAAGCCTCTGATGACGAAAATCATCAGAGGCCTTTTTAAATGGAGTATTATTCATATTGTAAAATCCTTTATTTCTCTTTAGAAACTCACTTCACATGGAGAAGTAAGGTCTATTACTTCTTTACTGTAACCAAAAAGAAACAAGGACAAAAACAAGCATAGCTGCTAGAAAGGAGCCGAGCAAATAGCCAGCATACCGAACAGGCTTTGGAAACGTGCTTACATCATAATCTTTCACAGGAAAACGATCACCAGTAGCTCTCTGTGCTTCCTTTAATTCATAAGGAACAAATATCTCATCGTTATTAACAGTATTAATATAGTTTGTTTCATCCATTTGTGTCTCATGGATTTGTTTCATCTTATTGCCTCCATTCTAAATAAGGAAATGGAAATAACTGTGCCTTAATTGTGACAGAAAATCTATATTATAGCAATTATCTTCCTTCTAAGGGTGTATTTAGGTGGAGATTGGGGATGTTAATGACAAAAAGTATAATTGCAGGTGGTATAGATGAAGCTTGAGCAACAGCAGATGGTTGATAAAATGAGGGAAATGACAAACAAGGCGGATGCATTTCATACAGAGTACTGGAGTAAGTTCGCTGATTTTCAGGATTGGCATTTTTGGCTGAATATTGTCTTTTTAGTAGGACCGCTTATTGTATTGCTCATATGGCTTGATCGGCAATGGATTTTTCAAATTTTATTTTTTGGTTTTGCGATACATGCTATGATGAACTATTTAGATTCTATTGCAGTTGTAAAGGGCCTCGTGACTCACCCTTATCCGCTGATGCCATTGATGAATATTAACTTGTCTATCAACACTTCCTTTATTCCCGTCACATTTATGCTGACATATCAATATTGTATAAACAGAAAGAAAAATTTGTATATTGGCGGATTATTCGCAAGCATTGGGACAGGCATTGTGCTTGGTGGCTTTGCTCAGGCAATTGATTATCTTCAGATGTATAAGTGGATGAATATTTGGTTTGTATTTGTATTTGATTATTTACAGTTTGTCACAGCTGTATTGCTGGTAAAGTTTTTTCAGTACTTGCGTGATAAAAAGAAAAAGGAAAGCTACCGCTTTTGAATTTCCTTATTTATCCACATAAATGTGAAATTTTCGTATACATTAAAAAAGAACAGTTAAGACAAGGCTATGCCTGCACTATAATAAGGGTATAGAGGTAGAAAGCTGTCTTGCATAATTCTGTAAGCTATTGAAAGGAGTTAAAGAGAAGAAATTGAAGCAATTATATAAATGGATTTATATTGTATTAGGTACCGTTTTTTTAGGGATTGGCCTTGTCGGCATCTTTCTCCCTTTACTTCCGACAACTCCATTTCTGCTGTTGACTTCCTTTTTCTATACACGAAGCTCAGAACGGCTTAACGCCTATTTCCGCTCAACAAGATTTTATGAGGAATATGTAAAAGGGTTTAAAAAAGGTGAGTTGACGAAGAAACAAAAAATAAAAATACTGGTCACCTGCTATATCTGTATTGGGATAAGTGCTTATTTCGCTCCGCATATGTATATGCGCATTATTCTCGGCTGCATTGCAATTGTCCAATTAATCTCTATGTTCATTATTAAAACTAAGACAGTTGAACCGAAGGATATCATCATAAAAAAATAGATGTTAAGAGCTGAGAAGAGTAAGATTCCAGCTCTTTTTTGTTTTAACAATAATCGTATGGGAATAAATAGAAATAAATACTTGTAAAAAAGGGGAGATAATAATGGCTGTAATTACCCATATCGGCCTAGCTGTAACAGATTTAGATAAAGCGATTGATTGGTATGAAAAGGTTCTAAATTTTAAGCTGATTGCCGGTCCGTATTCCTTTCAGCAGGAGAAAGAGGATGCTTATAATATGACAAATGACTTGCTCGGAAACCATATAAAAAAAATGCGCAATGCTCATTTAATAGGAGAAAACCAAGTTGGGATAGAACTGTTTGAGTTCCAGGTGCCGAAAACAATAAAAAGGGAAAGAGATATTCAGGAAGCTGGCTTTTTTCACCTTTGTATTATTGCTGATAATGTAAAGGAAAAGGCTGCTGAAATACAAAAGAGCGGCGGAAAGATCAGGAGCAGTATGTGGAATACTTGGGCAGGCAAGCCGTATTATTTAGTTTATTGTGAAGATCCATTTGGGAATATTATTGAACTTTATTCCTATAGTACGGAATTGATGTATGGTAACAAAGATTAGATATTTAGTGGATTATACAATAAACTAATAGTACAAGAATTTCTAAGGCGATATCTTTTGAGGTGAAAAAATGGGGAATATTTGGGCTCCTGAGGTTGTGGTTGAAAAAGAGCTGGCAATTGCTTTAATTAATAAACAGTTTCCTGAGTTATCTATCCAAAGCATTAAGGAAATAGGTGAAGGCTTCGACAATACGATATATGCAGTGAATGACATATATGTCTTTCGATTTCCACGCAGGGAAATCGCGGGAGAGCTAATGGAAACAGAGGCTGTCCTGCTGCCAAAAATACAGCAATTATTGCCGATAAAAATACCAGTGCCGGTTTTTTTCGGACAAAAGTCGCAAGACTACAGATGGTCCTTCTTAGGTTACAGCTATCTTGAGGGCAAAATGCCGCATAAATTAACACAGGAAAACCGAACTAAGCTCATCGGGCCACTAGCAGCGTTTTTAAAGGCACTACATTCTATTTCTATCAAGGATTTAAAGGGAGTGCCAGTTCCATATGATAAACTGGGCCGTCTGGACATAGGGAAACGGAAAGCTGGAATGATGGAAAAACTCGAGGATTTGTGTCTGCTTGATAACAGTCAAGTTTTTGAAAAGGCGAGAGACTATTGCCAAGGAATAGAGCATATTGAAGTCCCATGTGAGCATGTGCTAGTGCATGGTGATCTACATTTAGGTAATATGCTTGTAAACGAAGGTAAGGAGCTGACAGCCATTATCGATTGGGGCGATGTCCATATTGGCCACAGTGCAGTTGACTTAGCGATTGTTTACAGTCTTATACCAGCAGAAGAAAGGGAGGCTTTTTATGCTGTCTATGGCAAAACAGACAGTGTCACATTGGAGCTTGCCAGATTTAAGGCTGTGTATACACTTGTGTTACTGCTCGCATATGCTTTAGATAAGAAGGAACTATTATTATATGAAGAAGCAAAAACAAGCCTTGCTATCGCATTGAGCTCATCCTAAAACCTTGCCTTATTTGACTGGTAACGCAGAAATATTATATAATTAAGCTAATAATTGAATGAAAGTAACCTTTTGTCAAAAGGGGAGTAACTGTACAATAAAGTCGTCAATACAGGTCAGCAGACCTCGGCTTTATTGGCAACATATGTTGTTTGTGAGACCTTTGCCATTTATTTGGTGAGGTCTTTTTGCTGTGCCTTTTTAACTGCTCCAAACAAAACGATGGTTAGGGAAGGAGGCGGGTCTGCATGTCGACGCTAAAAAAACTTATGAAAAATTATCTCCAAAAAGAAGGAGTGAAAATTCTTAAGAAAAAAGGCTTACCTTTGTTAAAGAAAGAATGGGAAAAAAGAAAAGGAAAAAAATAAGGAGTGATTTTTATGAAAAAATTATTGCTGGCTCTCCCGATCATGCTGTTGGTAGCAGCAGGATGCTCACCAGTGGAAGAGACGAAAAATACTATTAATTATGTTAATGAAGCAACAGAGTATGCTAATGAAGCAGCGGCGTTCGCAGAAGACCTTCCGGCTAAGGCGCAGGAAGCAGTTACAAATCCGGAAACAGTTGAACAGCTGGAAAGCACATTAACTGATTTTGAAAAACAAATCAGTGAGTTCAATCAAGTGGAAGTGCCGCAAGTGATGGAAGATTTGCATGGACAAATTAGTGAGCAAAATGAAAAAATCCAAACTCAAATTGAAGAATATACAAAAGCAATTGAAGATGGTACCTTCCAGCCAGAATTCCTTCAGAATAGCGAGTTGCTAAACTCGCTGCAGGATATACAAAATATTTATGAAAATATCCAAAAGCTTGGTAATGAATAAAATGAAAGAGGTGCAGTCGAGCGACTGCACCTCTTCTTCTTTTTTGTTAGAGAGAAAAGGATAAATATTTTGAGGGATAAAGAGGGAACTCCAACTTCTTCTGAGGGCTATTGTTTTTTTTCTTCCTGCATAAACGACCAAAAGCGGTATAGTTGGCCGGCCACTTTTGCTGGTTCTTCCTGAAGTGCTTTATGGAGGGCAGGGTGTCTTTGAATGGCGGTAATTATATTATAATCTTCTACAGCTACTGCCAAGCGGTTATCGCTGCCGTATCGCGAAGCTGTTTCCATAACGGCAGATCTTCCTAGAAGGTAATCTGTGCTGACATCAAAAAAATCAGCGAGTTTTTGGAGTGTCTCTGTGTCTGGTTTGCGATTGCCGGTCTCGTATCCAGAAATGGACACTTTTGTCACGTTCATTGCATCCCCTAAAGTTTGCTGTGATATATTAGCCGATTTTCTTAAAGCTCTTAATCTTTCAGAAAAACTCAAATTATTCTCCCCTCCATTTCCATATGATGGTTCTATTATAAGTTAACTTATTGCTAACAGTAAATGTTCAAAAATAAGTTAACTAAAAAGATAGTAAAAGATTGAAGTTAACCTTAGGTTTACGTATAATAGAGATAAAGATAACGGTTTCGACTAAGAAAGAGGTGAGAGGGTTGACTAGACTTAAATTGCGGTATGTTAGAAAGGAGCATGGCTATACTTATCAGCAAATGGCCAGCAAACTAGGCATCACGAAGTCCTACTATTGGCAAATAGAGAATGGCAAAAGAGGTTTATCGTATGAGAATGCGATAAGAATAGCTAAAATATTTCATAGAAAACCAGATGACATATTTCTTCCAGAGAACAATCATGTAAGCCGTCTAGCAAGTGATGACTAAAGCTTATGACAGGTTAGTAGACTTTCTTTGGTGGAAATATGTTTTTTTTTATTTATCGAGCTCGTTTATTTTATTATTGCATGAATCTGTGCATTTTTGAACCATTTACTTGCATAATATCATCATTAAATAGCCACCTTTCCTCTTCTTATCACAATTTTCCGAATGGGATTGATTTTCTCTCTTTACTGTGTAAAAGTATAGAGTATAAATAGAGGAGGACGGTTCGTAAACATGAATAATAAGAAGATTAGTTTCATTGGCAGCGGCAAAATGGCGCAGGCTATTTTTGGCGGTATGCTAAAGTCAGGATTTACAAGACATGAGGATTTAATTGCAAGTGCAAAAACGGCTGCTACGTCGGAAATGATATCTAAACAATATGAGATCAAAACAACAATTGATAATAAGATTGCAGCATCGTATGGAGATATTGTCGTTCTTGCGGTGAAGCCATATTTATATACAGAGGTATTACAGGAAATCAAGGAATCTATACAGGAGAATGCTATCATCGTGACGATTGCAGCTGGTGTTGATCTTGCTTATATGGAAGAGCAATTATCAAGTGAAAGCAAGATTATTAGAACAATGCCAAACACACCATCTCTTGTAGGAGAAGGAATGAGTGTTGTTTGCCCGAATGGCAATGTCACGGAAGAAGAAGTACAGTATATTGTTGACTTGTTCTCTTCCTTCGGCAAGGTAGAGGTAATGGAGGAGCGCTTGATGGATGCTATTCCAGCTATTAGCGGTTCATCGCCAGCATATGCCTTCCTTTTTATTGAAGCATTGGCAGACGGCGGTGTCAGAAGCGGAATTCCGCGAGATACATCCTACAAGCTCGCGGCCCAGGCTTTATTAGGGGCTGCAAAAATGGTGCTGGAAACAGGTAAGCATCCTGGCATCTTGAAAGATGAGGTATGCACACCTGGGGGAACAACCATTGAAGCGATAGCTACGCTAGAGCAAATGCAGTTCAGGGGAGCAGTTATGGCTGCAATGGACAGATGCACCGAAAAAAATAAAGAATTGCAGAAAAAATAAATGTCAGGTCGTTCGGAATAGGTAATATGTTGTTCTTCTGGACGAACATTTAATTAGAAATGCCAAGGTGGTGAGTCTTTACTAACTTCTTGGCATTTTTTCGTATAAAAAATAGGTCATTATTCCTTAATATTTTCCATATTTCAGCCTTTAAAGTTAGAATCTCATTCTGTATAATAAACATTAATCATTATCAACAATACCAATATTACTAGCTTATTTATGAACATAATAGACCATTTGGACCGCGAAGAAAAACAGCTTTTATTTGGGCACTTAAGCTGTTTGGAGCGATTAGTGCAACCGGCCTTTATTCATGAGTTGGGCTGGTTTTTTTTTGCTTTTGAGGGGAAAGCTAACCAGATAAAAATATAGAGATAACAGGAGAATGCGTAAGGGAATATTTTTAAAGAGGTGTGGCAAATGATTTTTGATAAATACAAAGGAATATTACTTAAGAAAATGAAGGATCAGCTTACAAGCTGGTTTGATAATAACGAGATAACATTGATTGAAAACAGAGATGTATACAGGTTTTTGCATTCAATCAAAGGGACGTCTGGCACGTTGGAGCTTGATATGCTTTACGGTATTGCTTCAGAGCTGTTGGCAAAAGTAGAGAATAGAAAAGACTCATGGTCCATTCAGGAACTAAGGGATTTCTTGAGCGGGCTGATGGAAATCAGTTATGAATATGAGCATTTCCATGAAGAAATTGGCAAGCCTCCTGCTTTACGTGAAGGGGACGCACCGCTTATTCAAATTATTGATGATGATATTTCTTTGCTTATTTTCCTGAAGGATAAGCTCGAAAGCAAGGGCTGGATGGTTATTGCAAACACGACAGCGGATAAGGCAATTGAGCAGTATTATAATATGCATCCTGATTGCATCATCATTGATATCAACCTTCAGGATCAATCTGGTTACGATGTGCTCAGTGTTATCCAAAATCATACAAACCGGGCATTTATTCCGAAAATTATGTGCAGCATTAAAACAGACAGAGACTCAAGAATTGAAGCATATAGAAATGGCGCAGATGATTTCATGGAAAAACCGATTGATGTGGAAGAATTTTTAATTCGTGTGGAACGCCATCTCGAAAGGAAAAAGATATTTGATCAATCGGTTTTGATAGACGAATTAACCCAAGTTTATAACCGCAAATTTCTTAAAGATTCGTACAATCGTTTTATCAGTGATATGGGAAGGCTGAATGCAAATGGAACAATCGCTGTGATTGATATCGATTATTTTAAACGAGTTAATGATACATACGGGCATATTGTCGGTGACAAGGTGCTGATGGAGTTCGCTCAATTTCTGAAAAAGAGTATTAGAAGTACAGATACACTGTTCCGTTATGGCGGGGAGGAATTTGTTATTCTGTTCCAGAGAGCGACAGAGACGGAAATAAAAGACGTATTGGAGCGCATGCTTGATAAGTTCTCACAAGTTGAATTTACAGACGGAGAGAAAACCTTTAGTCTCACATTTTCAGCAGGAGTGTATCGAATTGAAAATACAGAGATTGGTTTGCAGGCAGCAATAAAAACAGCAGATGAAGCTTTATATTTGGCTAAGGAGAATGGCAGGGCGAGGGTTGAAACAGCTAATAAACGCATTATTTCAAAAGCAACAAAGCTTTTGAATGTATCCATTGTTGATGATGATACACTGATTCGCTCCATCTTAATTAATATTTTCAGTTCTTTGGAGCTTGATAATATTACCCTTGATGTAAAAGCCTATGAAGATGGGATGCAATTCCTTGATTCTGACAGGCTCGCACAAAACGGCATTCATTTCCTAGTTCTTGACGGCATCATGCCAGTCATGGATGGTCTGGAGATACTGCAAATCGTGAAAAAATCTCAGTACCGTAACAATGTTAATGTGCTTATGCTGACAGGCAGAAAGAGTGAAAATGATATTGCGGAAGCATTGAAGCTGGGAGCGGATGATTATGTAACAAAGCCTTTCAGTCTGACAGAACTTCAGGCAAGGATTGTCCGCCTCATTAAAAGGATGGTTTAAAGTGGCAAAGGAAATTATGTTATTAGTTGTTGTTGCAGTTGGTTCCATCAGTATTTTGCTAATCCTCCTTGCTTACTTAATAGCAAGGAAGCTTCTTGAAAACAACAGGCGGCAGCAAATAAATGATTTAAAGGAAAAAATAGCCCAGGATGTCTTCCTGTTCTTACAGGACAGAAGCTATGAGCTGTCCTTCTCTGCTGATTCAAACATAGAGAAGGAAGCACTTGAGGAGCTCCTTACAAAGTATTCAGACATACTCGAGGGAGATCAGGAAAGACAAAGCTTAAGAATTCTTGCAGCAGCTAATCTGACAGGTTATTACCGAAAAAATGTAAATGCAAGGAAATGGAGCACTCGTATGAACACACTGTATCATATTGAGAGCTTTCAGCTGGTGGAGCTGAAAGAGGAATTAATTAAGTTGGCTGAACAGGAAAAGAAGCGGTCGAAAGAGGAAAAAATCCAGATTTACCGCATCCTTGCTTCTTTTCAATATACCGATATTTTTATGCTGATTAATAAGCAGGAATACTTAGCAGAAAAGGATTATCGAAGCATATTAACAAGACTGGAAGCACCAATTTTTGAAGAGATGATTGCCCGGTTTGATGAATGTGTGGAAGAGCTAAAACTGGCAATTCTCGATGTGATGGGTGTTAAAAAGGATTTGGAGCATATTACTTTTTTAGAAAATGTTTTTCAAACCTATGAGGGAGAGCTGAGGCTGAGAAGCTTAAAAGCAATTTCGAACATAGGGATTGTTCCTAATATTGATAACTATCTTCCTTTATGCCAATCAAGTGTGTGGCAGGAAAGAATGATGGCGGCAAGACTGCTTGGCTTTGCCAAACAAGAAACAGCCTTGAAGCTATTAAAGGAACTGCTGCATGATCAGTCATGGTTTGTAAGATCTCAGGCGGCAGAATCAATTATGAAATATAAAGATGGTACAAAAGTGCTTGAAGAGGTGCTTCAGCATTCAAAAGATGCCTTTGCTCGGGATATGGCCTGGGAGTGGGTCAATAAAGGAATTTTAAAAGGAGCTAATTAAGTTGGTTTTAGAATGGTGGAAAAATGCGGTATTGTTTTTTGGCGGTTTTATTTCTATATATATGATTATTATCATCACGTTTTACACAGCTATTCTTATCGTATCAATGATGCAGCTTAGACGAGAATATCAGCTTAATAGAAAGCAGTCTTTTGAGGATATTGCTGACGGTCTGTATACAAAGCCTGTTTCGATAATTGTGCCTGCATATAATGAAGAAGCAGGAATTATTCCGAGTGTCCGCTCCTTATTGAGCATTGATTATCCGCAGTATGAAATCATTGTTGTAAATGATGGCTCTAAGGATCAAACTTTGCAAAAAATGATTGAGTATTATGATATGGAAGAGGTTCAAAAGGTAGTCCGCAAACAGGTGGAGACGAAGCCAATTAAGGCTATCTACCAGTCAAAGCTCTTGCCGAGACTATTTCTTATCGATAAAGATAATGGCGGAAAGGCTGATGCTTTAAATGTCGGCTTGAACTTTTCGAACTATCCTTATATATGCTCATTGGACGGAGATTCGGTTTTAGAAAGTGATGCTTTCCTGAAAGTTATGAAGCCGATTATGGACAGCAATGAGGAGGTAGTTGCTTCAGGAGGAAGCATCCGAATTGCAAATGGCTGTAAGATCAAGGACGGAAATATATTGGAGATCGGTTTATCGAACCATCCCCTTGTTATTATGCAGATTATTGAATATTTAAGAGCATTTTTAATGGGCCGCATTGGGCTTAGCAGGCATAACCTGCTGTTAATCATATCAGGTGCCTTTGGTGTATTTTCGAAGCAATGGGTGATTAAGGCTGGAGGTTACCAAACAAATACAGTAGGGGAGGATATGGAGCTTGTTGTCCGTATTCACCGAATTATAAAGGAGTCTAAGGTCAATAAAAGAATTGTCTATGTGCCTGATCCTGTCTGCTGGACAGAGGTTCCAGAGGATATAAAGTTCCTGAGGAGACAGAGAAGAAGATGGCATAGGGGATTGTTTGAAAGCCTTTGGAATCATCGCAAGCTGACATTTAATCCGAAGTATGGAAGCATCGGAATGATTTCCTTCCCTTATTTTTGGCTGATAGAGTTTTTAGGTCCAATCGTAGAAATATTAGGATATCTATATACGGTAATCGCGATTTTCTTTGGCGGGATTTATTTGGAATTTGCGATTCTTATATTTTTGCTTTCTTGTATTTATGGATCGATTTTTTCAATGGCAGCAGTCTTGCTCGAGGAATGGAGTCTTCGCAAGTATCCAAAAGTGTCCCATTTATTGAAGCTGTTTTTCTTTTCCCTGACAGAATCTTTATGGTACAGGCCGATGACAGTATTTTGGCGCTGTGAAGGGATTTGGCAGCTCATTAAAGGTGAAAAATCTTGGGGGGACATGAGTCGTAAAGGAGTATCTAAATGAAAAGAAGGAATACATTGCTTTTTTTTCTGTTTGTCATGATTGGGCTTGCGGTACTATTAAGTCCTTTTTGGCTCTGGCAGTTTAAAGGGACAAAGGAACTGAATGTGCTGATTATGGATAAGACTGTTCCTGATAAGACATACAGGGAGCATAACGGCCTTGTTTATATATTAAACAATCAGAAATATGTGAAGGCTAACAAAGACAAATACTTCAGTCAAAGTGATTATAAAGGCTTTAAACCGAGCGGAGACAACAGCTATAAAATCAGCGAACTCCCTGATGATTTAAGTGATTATGATGTTTTGTATTTGACAGATCAGTATGGAGTCTATGAAGAAGAATTTTATGGAAGCAATAATCTTGGGGAGAGATCGGATAAATTATATGGCGGATTGGAAATAGAGGATGCAGAAAAAATAGAGAATGCTCTTTTCCAATCAGACAATAAAACACTTATTGCTGAATTTAATACGTTTGCAAGTCCTACAAGTGATGAGGCAAGGGAGAAAATCACCAATCTGCTTAATGTATCGTGGAGCGGCTGGATCGGCAGGCATTTCGACGATTTAGATGGTGATGAGGTACCTGTTTGGGTAAAGGATAACTATAAAAACCAGAACGGCAAGGAATGGAGCTTTACAGGCTCTGGACTTGTACTGATTAATAAGGATGATTATATTGTCGTCTTAAATAACAAGGACTTAACAGACAGTGGTGTCGCATTTTCCACTACCGAAAAAGGTCAATCTGTCTTAAAGGAAGAGCTGGCATCCACTTATGATTACTGGTTTGATATTATCGCAGCAAAAGATCAAAAAGAGGTGCTGGCCCAATATAAGCTTCCAGTTTCAGAGACTGGTAAAGAAAAGCTGGAAGGTTACGGAATTCCAAGCACTTTCCCGGCAATCGTGCAAAATGCCAATACACAATACACTTCCTATTATTTTGCAGGAGATTATGCTGATGAAGCAGAAGTTCCAAGTTTATATCAAACAGTCGGCTTTGATTTATGGAAGAAATATGTCACATACAGAAATTCCTTTTACTGGAATACTTATGTGCCGCTTATGAAAAACCTGCTGAAGGATGGACTTCACAATAATAATACAGAAGGCAGTACTATAGAGACAGTAAAGGCTGACGGAATGGTAACGAACAGTCGGACAAATGCTGAATATATTCAAGTTCAAAAGGATGGGAAATGGGAAAATCTCATTATTAAAGGGGTAAATATGGGGATTTCAAAACCAGGCTCCTTTCCAGGTGAAACATCCATTACAAAGGATGAATATTACCGCTGGTTCAAAGAAATCGGTGCGATGCATGCTAATACAATCAGGGTGTACACGCTTCATCCACCAGGTTTTTATCAAGCCTTGTATGAATATAATCAAAGTGCAAAAGAGCCTCTGTATCTTATCCACGGTTCTTGGGTGAATGAAGATGTTCTTACAGAAAAGCAGGATGCTTATTCAGAAGAAGTAGTAGCAGATGCGCAGTTAGAAATTAAAAACATGATTGACATTATTCATGGAAATGCAGATTTGCCAAAAAGGGCTGGGCATGCTTCAGGAAAGTATGAGTATGATGTTTCCAAATATGTGCTAGGATTTATGCTTGGAACAGAGTGGGACCCTGATGTTGTTAATCATACCGATGAAGAACACAGTGGCTTAGGACAATACAAAGGCACTTATTTCGAGACAAAAGCTGCATCTCCGTTTGAGATTTGGGTTGCAAAGTTAATGGACTATGCAGCAGATTATGAAGCTAAGCAATATAAGTGGCAGCATACGATGAGCTTTACGAACTGGGTGACAACAGACTTGCTTGACCATCCTGCAGAGCCGAGTGAGGATGAAGATAAGGCGGTTGTTGATCCCAACCATATAACTAAAACAGATGATTTTCATGCTGGCCTATTTGCGGCTTATCATGTTTATCCGTATTATCCAGATTTCTTGAACTATGAAAAAGGCTATTCGACATATAAGAATAAACAAGGCGAGCAAAGCAATTATGCAGCCTATTTAAATCAATTGCGAAAGGTTCATAATATGCCAGTGTTAGTTGCAGAGTTCGGAGTGCCAGCATCTAGGGGCAAAACTCATGAGAACGTTAATGGCATGAATCAAGGCTTTATTTCAGAAGAAGAACAAGGAAATATGGATGCGAGTCTTTATCAGACGATTCTTGATGAGAAGTATGCAGGCGGACTAGTGTTTACATGGCAGGATGAATGGTTTAAGCGAACATGGAACACGATGGATTATGATAATCCGAACAGAAGACCGTTTTGGTCCAATATCCAGACAAATGAGCAGCATTTCGGTCTGTTAAGCTTTGATCCTGGTAAATATGAGCCAACCATCTATATTGATGGCAGCACAGAGGATTGGGAAAAGCTGAATGTGTCGCCACTGTATACTACTGCTAATGCTGATAATAAGGAAGAAAATGATATTCAAGATGTGAGTGTCACGTCTGATGAACAGCAAATCAGCTTTAAATTCACTTATAAGGAGCCGGTTGACTTAAACGTTGATCACACATATCTTCTATTAGATACACTTGCAGATCAAGGGCAAATGAGCACAGTTCTTGATGGCAAGGAAAAAGTGAACACAGATTTTGGTGTCGATTTTGCTGTTAAGATTGGGGAACAGGATGATTCGCATATCCTGATTGACAGCTACTATGATTCTTATTATTTCCACTATGGGCACTTGCTGAATATGATAAAAAAAGAAAGCTATGCAAGTAAAAAGAACAACGGTGTGTATCATCCAATCAGACTTGCGCTTAATAAAGAGCTGGAAATACAAGGGGAAAAAATTCCGTTTAACTCCTATGAAACAGGAAAATTATTATACGGAAACGGCAATCCGGAAAGTAAAGATTTCAATAGTCTGGCCGATATTAGTGTAAGTAAAGATAAGAAAACAATCGAGCTTCGCCTGCCGTGGGCTTTATTAAATGTGAAAGACCCAAGTCAGAAGGAAGTATTGGCAGACTTATGGAAAAAGGGCATGGAAGGCAGCGAAACCATTGACGGCATTTATTTTGCGGTTGTAATGGAAAAAGATAAAAAGATTGTGCAAACATTGCCTGAAAGAGGCAGTGACAACACTATTCATCAAGAAGACACTAAACTGTTTGAATGGGAAAGCTGGGAAGAACCAGCCTATCATGAACGATTAAAACAATCCTATTATATACTGCAAGAGGCCTTCTCCAAAATAGGGAATTAGGGAGAGAGAAATATGAAAAGAATATTATTAGCTGAAGATGAAGATGTATTGAGAATGCTGATAGTAGATACACTGGAAGATGAAGATTACGTGGTCGATGAAGCACCAGATGGAGAAGAGGCTCTCCAGCTTATCGCAAAAAATGACTATGATCTGTTAATACTTGATTATATGATGCCGATTATGACAGGGCTGGAAGTAATCCAAAAGGTTAGAGCGGACGAAGAGAAGAAGCATCTGAAAATAATGATGCTGTCAGCAAAAAACCAGACAAATGAACAAAACCATATATTAGAAGCTGGAGCAGATTACTTTATGGCAAAGCCTTTCAGTCCGCTCGCACTATTAGACAAAGTAGGGGATATTCTTGATGAAGATTAATTCCTATATAAGAAAAAGCATATCAAGGCAATTTATGGCCTTAATATGCTTTTTCATTCTACTGTTTATTATTGGAGGGCTTGTGCTGGTTTATTGGCAAAACTCTGTAAACAATGAGTATGTAAGTAACCGAGAAGAGCTTGTTGAAAAACAAGCGTTAGTCAGACAGCTAGAAACAAGGCTCAATGATGCAATGTTTAATGTGAGAGGATATTTCGCTTACAATAACACAGCCTTAAAAGAATCGGCAGAAAGTCAGCAGGCTGAGATCGAAAAGCTGATAGAGCAGTTTGACCAAAGGCTTGAAACAGAAGAAGACACACTCTTTTCAACAGAGCTGGCGTCGTTTTATCGGTTTTATTTTGATGAAACAATGCCAGAAGCAATAGCTTACTTTGAAAGCGGAGATAGAGAGGAAGTTGCTGCTATTGCCAATAATGGTGCGACTGAAAGGGTTAATTCTTTTCAAGGAGAAATGGCTGATTACCTACAGTCTGTTTCGAACTCGCTGAGCGGTGAGGTAAGCAAGCTGACTACTCATATCGCCATCCTGCAAGTCGGTTTTCTAATTTATATCATTCTAGTTCTTATCGCAGTATTGCTTATCGGCAGAGTGATGGTCAAGAGGATTGGGAAACCATTGACTGATTTTGCAGTTGCAGCCAATGAAGTGGCAAAGGGAAATGAAGCAGAAATTAAGCATGATAAGAAAAGGCAAGATGAGCTGGCTACATTATCTGTTGCCTTTGAGCGGATGTATCTGAGCATACAAGAGAAAGAGCAAGATTTGCTTGCACAGAACGAAGAGCTCGTTGCACAGCAAGATGAACTGCAGGCACAGCAGTTTGAATTAGAAAAAATGCTGGAGACTGTACAATCCAATGAAGATGCTTTATTGCGCAGAAACAAGCTTATTAACGGCCTGTCGAGCTCTCTTGATAAGCAGAAGGTGCTGGAGAGCATCATCATAAATATGTGTGATGTTATTAAGGCAGACAGGGGTATTATCGTAGAAGCAGACAGTGGAGATTTTGCTGCATTTGGCATATCAAATGAAGGAGCAGAGCAATTTAAGAACCATCTTCATACAGGGATGTATCATCGTCTGGAAAAGGAAAAGCTTAGCTTTACAATCATCAGAGATTTAGATGTGTCAGAAAAAGGCTATCATCTTGAAAAAGGCAGGGTGCATGATCTTTATATCCCAATCTTGTCTGCTGCCGGCAGTATTACAGCAATCATGATGCTAAGCAGGTTTGCTTGCGGCTTTACAGAGCTGGAAATGGATGAATTCAGCACATTAGCTAAACAGATTGAGATATCATTGGATAAGATTCACTTATTCGAACAAACAGAGAAAGACAGATTGCTAAACACAGATATTTTAAATAATGTTCAAGAAGGAATTCAATTAATAAGTCCAAATGGCGATATTATCCATGCTAACAGCAAGTTCTATGAGATCATGACAGGCAAGGGAATGCTTGATATATTTGTCGGCCAAAAGTGGCAGGAATGGACAGGGCAGCTGAAGGAAAAATTAGAGGAAACAGACGATCTGATTGCTTATATTAGTAAGTCTATGAGAGATTCTTCTGCAGAGTCATTCACCTATAAATTGAAGGAAGATAAGATAGTTAAGGTTTATAGTGAACATTTATACAGAGGCGATGAGAAATTCGGGACTGTTCTCGTATACAGAGATATTACAATGGAATATGAAGTAGACAAGATGAAGTCTGAATTTGTAAGTACGGTCAGTCATGAGCTGCGCACACCTCTTGCGAGCATTTTAGGTTTTACAGAGCTCATTATTAATCGTGATTTGAAACCAGAGCGTCAGAAGAAGTATTTGAACACAATATACGGAGAAGCGAAAAGATTAACAGCATTGATTAATGACTTCCTTGATGTACAGCGCATGGAAGCAGGCAAGCAGACATATGAGAAAAAATATATTGAAGTGCTGCCAATCATGGAAAGAGTTGTGGAAAACCAAGCGGTCAATGCAACTAAACACCATATAACAATTCATAATACGGAAAAGAATTCGTTCATACTAGGAGACCGGTCTAAAATCGAGCAGGCTTTCACTAATATTGTGAGCAATGCCATTAAATATTCTCCTGAAGGCGGAACTATTGATATCAGCCTCTATCAGGAAGATGGCATGCTGAAAGTAGCTGTGAAAGACCAAGGGTTAGGAATACCAGAGTCAGCCCGTGATAAGCTGTTTACAAAGTTCTACCGTATTGATAATTCGGACCGCCGCAAAATTGGCGGAACTGGATTAGGTCTTGCGATTGTAAAGGAAATCATGCTAGCACATCAAGGAGATATCACAATAGACTCAGAATATGGAAAAGGCAGCACCTTCACAATGAGCTTTCCGATTGTGGAATGGAATATGGGAACTTCGGAGAAGGACGCAGTCGCAGATGAAAAGGTCCGTTATAAAGTTATGGTCGTAGAAGATGATTACAGCTTGGCTGAGCTGATTATTCAGGAATTGCAGGAAAGCGGCTTCCAAGTTTATTATTCCAAAAATGGAATGGATGGAATTAAGAAAATGGAGGAAGTACAGCCAGATGCGCTCGTTCTAGACATAATGCTGGAAGACAGCAGGATGGACGGATGGGATATCATGAAAGCAATGAAAGATTCTGAGTATCTGAAAAACATTCCAATTGTCGTTTCTACTGCCTTGGATGAGAAGGAAAAGGGCATTGCATTAGGCGCAATTGATTACTTGGTGAAACCTTATCCGCCAAGTCAGCTTTCCCGGGCTATTATGCAAACATTGCTCAAAATGGGCAAGATTGGGCAAGTGCTTATCCCGGAAGAACAATAAAGTTTTAAAAGAAGCCTGCACATATGTGTGCAGGTTTCTTTCCATGCTTAAACAGTTTTCACTTTCTTAGTTAGCAAACTAGTAAATAGGGCCACAGAGATAATTGTTAAAAACGAAGCGGCTAAAATAGGAAGACCGACGATTCTTAATCCACCTAATAAAACAAGACCATCAATAATAAAGATGATAATGCCGACAGGGAATTTAAAAATACTAGACAGCATTTGGGCAAGCATGTCTGTTCCGCCTGTACTTGTATCGAAGCGAAGCATAATGCCAATACCCACTCCAATGATACTGCCGCCAATCACAGAACTGACTAAAATATTGGTGGAAAATGTGTCGCGCATAAAGGAACAAACGTCAATCATTCCAGAGGAGATGAGAAAACCCAATAAACCGTAGGCGATATATTGCTTATTATAAAACCAAATAATGATATAAATCGGGATGCTGATAAGTATCATAGATAAGCCTGTCGGGATATCATAATGATAATGTAAGATGAGGCCAATGCCAATAAGACCCCCATCAAGAAGATGATGAGGGACTAAAAAGCCGTTAACACCAATCCCGATAAGAAGGCTGCCGATTAATATGGCGCTGATTTTTTCTGTCATTTGAAAATCACCCTAACTGCGTTCATACTATTAATAAAATATATGGACGAGTTGTCTGAAATAGAAGGGGAACTTCTGAAACACATTAAAATCCCCATTGAAAATTTCAGCTAGCCTTGGTATTTTATAGGTGACCGTTTAGATCAAATTGTATGGGAGTAAGAGAACGAATGGGAAATATAAAAAAAATCGCAGAATTATCAGGAGTGTCTGTTACAACCGTATCAAGAGTATTAAATAATCATCCTTATGTTAAAGAAGAAAAAAGAAAAGCAGTTTTAGAGACAATTGATAAATTAAATTACAGCCAAAACTTGAATGCTGTTCACCTGTCGCGAGGAAAAACAAGCATGATAGGTGTAATGGTGCCATATATTACTGTTCCATACTATGGAAGCCTGCTTGACGGTATCGGGGAAGAGGCGCTGAAAAATAACTATAGCATCAATTTATTTCAGACGAACTATGATGTGAACAAAGAAAAGGAAGCGCTTGAAAAACTAAAAAGCAAACAAGTGGACGGGATGATTATCGGCTCCCACACTGCTAATATGGACATTCTCCGCAAATATGCAAGTGACCATCCGATAATAGTCTGTGAAAAGGTAACAGAGGAAAATATCGCTGCAGTCTATATTGACCATTACAGTGCATTCAGGCAAGGTTTAGACTTTTTGCATAGCAATGGATACAAGCACATAGGCTACTGTGTCAACAGGGCGACAAGCGCCAACAGCAGGCTGAGGGAAAAAGCCTTTTATGAAGGCTTGCAGAAGTTAGGTTTGGCTGCAGAGAAGGAATGGGTATTTGACAGCTGCCTGTCAATTGAAGATGGAAAAAGAGTCGTTAAAAAACTGTTGGAATTAAAGGATAGACCGGATGCTTTGCTTGTATCGAGCGACCAAGTAGCAGCAGGCATAATGACAGAAGCAAGAAAGCAGCAGATGAACATTCCAGAGGATTTGGCATTATTAAGCTATGATAACCATCCAATATCTGAAGCCCTCGAGCTTACGACAATGGATTTGCCTATTGTCGAAATGGGCAGGCGTTCCTTTCAGCTTTTTCAGCAGCTGCAAGACAAGAAACAGGAAATGCCAATTGAACTGAAGGCCAAGCTTGTCGTTCGTTCAACTGTATAGAAAAAGAGGTCCATATCGGACCTCTTTTTTATAGGAACAGATTCAAAACATAATAACATAATGCTGCAACAGTTGCGGAAATCGGAAGAGTGATTACCCAAGTGATCAGCATTCTTTGAGCTGTACCCCATTTTACCCCTTTAAGACGGTGTGATGCACCTACCCCAAGAATAGAAGAGGAGATAACATGTGTTGTGCTGACTGGCAGGTGGATGTATGTCGCTCCAAAGATGATCATCGCACCAGTAATGTCTGCTGCAACCCCGTTTACAGGACGGATTTTCATAATGTTTCCGCCGACAGTTTTGATGATTCTCCATCCGCCGACAGATGTTCCTAGACCCATTGCTGCCGCACAGGCGAATTGAACCCAATGTGGGATATCGCTTGTTGTTAAATAGCCGTTAGCAATAAGAGCCATTGTGATGATACCCATTGCTTTTTGGGCATCGTTCGTACCATGTGTATATGATTGCAATGCCGCAGTGAAGATTTGGAAAATCCTAAATCTGCGGTTCGTTTTTGTTAAGTTAAGATCCTTAAAGAAGATCTTGAATAATGTATAGACGATATAACCCATTACAAAAGCGATAATTGGCGAAAGAATCAGGGCTTGAATAATTTTCATAAATCCATTATAGTTAAGGGCTTCAAAGCCAGATGCGGCAATCGCTGCACCAGCGATGGAACCGATAATTGCATGGGAGGAACTGCTTGGTATTCCGAAGTACCATGTCAATAGATTCCAGAAAATCGCAGCGATTAAAGCTGCCAATATTACAGTCGAACCATTTTCTAATTGGAAAGGATCTACAATATCCTTCGTGATAGTCTTTGCTACACCAGTGAATGTCATCGCACCAACGAAGTTCATTATTGCCGCCATGATGATGGCATGCTTTGGCTTTAACGCTTTTGTCGATACAGAAGTCGCAATTGCGTTTGCTGTATCATGGAAGCCATTGATAAAATCAAAAGCCAATGCAAAAAAGACAATCAAAATTGTTATAAATAAAATCATATCCATTTTTGTTAGGACTCCTTACGCATTCTTCATAATGATGCTTTCAAGTGTGTTGGCAACATTTTGGCAGTAGTCAGCAATGTCTTCTAAGTTTTCGTAGATTTCTTTGTATTGAATGATGCGAATTGGATCTTTTTCTACTGAGAACAAATGCTTAATTGATTGGCGAAGGATGCCGTCACATTTTGATTCTGTATCTTTAATACGAATTGCATATTCTCTGATTTTTGGAAGTTTTTTCGTTGATAGAAGTTCAACTGATTTTTGAATTTCTACTCCACAGCTTTTAATTGCTTCAACAAAACGAATCATGAATTCGTCAGCTGTTGTGATATTGTACATCTCAAACAAAGCAGCACAATGCTCAAGTCCGTCAAGAACATCATCCATGCTCATAGAAAGTGCAAGAATATCTTCCCTTTCAATAGGAGTGATGAAAGCTTTATTTAACTCAGTAATTACATCATGGATGTATGTATCACCTTTTGTTTCAATTTCTTTCATGGTTTCGGAAAACGTTTTTAAGTCGCTTACGTTAGTGATTTTGTAATCTGCGAAATAGTCAGCGCCTTCCTTTAAGTTCGTTGCAATATTATTTAAAAGTACAGCGAATTTATCTTGTTTTTTGAAAACCATAATTGTTACCCCCGATTTAATTTAGACCCCAAAATAGTCAAGCCTTACATAGTTTATAGGAAAATTGTCGAATCTTAAAGTATTTAGACGAAAAATTTACAAAAACTTAATAATTGGTTTACAAAAAATATAAATTGGAACCTTATGTTATTTACATTCTTTATACTGTATTTACAAATCTTTTCTTTGTTTTACTGTTATTGTTAAACATTAAGCTTGTCACAATACCTCTGATATGGAATAGAATATATGATTTAATATTTGCCATTGGAGTGAGTGATATGTTGGAAAATGATATGATATTTATTAGGAAAACAACTGAAGAGGATTTACCGTATATTTTGAGAACAGAAAGTGATTCGGAAAACTCTCCGTTTATCCAGCAATGGACAGTCGATGAGCATATAGATGCAATCGTGCAGGATCAAAACCTTCTTCATTTAACTGTTATTAGTAAAGATTTAGAGGTGCCTGTCGGTTATTTATTAGTCAATGGCTTACTAAACGAAAACAACAGCATAGAATTGAAAAGAACCGCTTTTTCTCATAAAGGGAGAGGTTATGGAAGACAAATGCTGCTGTTAATTAAAAGTTGGGCATTTACTCAGCAAAATGCGAACAGACTGTGGCTTGATGTGGTGGAACATAACAAAAGGGCCAAGGATTTATATAAATCAGCAGGATTTCACGTAGAGGGGCTGCAGCGGGAAGCCGTCAAAATTATGGGGCGGTATGAGTCCATTTATTTAATGTCTATTTTGAAGGAAGAATATGATAACGGCTTATAAGGGGGATATAATGGCAAAGACAGTTCTAGTAACAGGAGCGAGCAGCGGTTTCGGATTCATCACAGCATTAGAGTTTGCTAAAGAGGGTTATGAAGTCATTGCAGCAGTTCGTAATAGGCAAAAAGGGGCCAAGCTAATAGAAGTAGCGAAGAAATTGGAGGTGCATGAACGAATTGCCTTGGAAATACTTGACGTTACGTGCACAGAATCCATTACAGCATTGAAAGAAAAGGTCGAAGCACAGGGGAAGCTTGATATTCTTGTTAATAATGCTGGTTTTGCGGGGGCAGGCTTCGCAGAGGAAATTTCGCTGCAAGAGTACAAGGAACAAATGGAAACAAACTTTTTTGGTGCTATTGCTGTAACGCAAGCTTTTCTTCCAATGATGAGAAGCAACAGATACGGTAAAATAATCATGATGAGCAGCATAAGCGGCAAAATTGGTTTCCCTGGCTTAAGTCCGTATGTATCCTCAAAGTTTGCCCTGGAAGGCTGGAGTGAGTCGCTTAGACTAGAACTCCTTCCTTTTTCGATATATGTCACATTAGTAGAGCCTGGTTCTTATAAAACAAATATTTGGACTGAGGGGAAAAAAATTACAGAAAAATCGCAGCTCGCAAGCTCCCCGTACGCCAGTCAGCTGGAAAGTGTTGAGGCTTATTTAAAACAGGGAGAACATAAGTATGGAGATCCACTGGAGGTTGCCCGTAAAATCGTTGTGATAGCAGAAACGAAAAAGCCGAAGCTGAGGTATCGTCTTGGAAAAGGTGTGGGAATGACTATCTTCCTAAAAGAGCATCTGCCTTGGAAATGGTGGGAAAAAACAGTTCTATATATGTTGCGAAAATAATACATATAGGTAGTAACTAACTTAATGCAGCAATCATAATTGCTGCAACCATTTTTATGTCTTCATTCTTTTGGAGGTGTCTATGAATATCCATCATAATTTGAAACTGCATAATGGGATAGAAATGCCTCTTATCGGTCTTGGCACTTATAATCTTGAAGGTGGCAGGCCGACAGTGGAAACGGTCAAGGCAGCACTTGATCTTGGGTTTCGGTCAATTGACACTGCTTCCTTCTATAATAATGAACTAGAGGTTGGTGAAGGAATAAAAGAAAGCGCTGTCTTTAGGAAGGACGTTTTTGTAACAACGAAGCTCTGGAATGATGAGCATGGTTATGATGCTGCGTTAAGAGCTTTTGAAGCTAGTTTGCGAAGACTGGATATGGACTATGTAGATTTATATTTAATACATTGGCCTGGCAAGGATAAATATATCGAGACTTGGAAAGCCTTTGAGCGTTTGTATGGAGAAGGGGTTGTTAAGGCGATTGGCGTCAGTAATTTTCAAGAACATCATCTAAGCAAACTTTTGTCCACCTGTAATGAAAAGCCGGCTGTAAATCAAATAGAATTGCATCCCCGCCTTACTCAGGAGAAATTAAGAGAATACTGCAAGAAGCTAAATATTAAAGTGGAAGCTTGGTCACCACTGGCCAACGGCAGGCTGCTGAACGAACCGACAATCAATTATATTGCCAAAAAACATGGCAGGACACCAGCGCAAATTATATTAAGATGGCATGTTCAAAATGACATCATAGTCATACCAAAAACATCCTCGATAAAGCGCCTTGCAGAAAACGGAAATATTTTTGATTTTCGCTTAAGCATGGAAGAAATGAATTTAATTGACAGCCTAAATATGAATGAACGAATTGGCCAAGATCCAGATAAAATGATTTTTTAATCTAAAGTATATAAGAAGGTGCAAGCTGTTTTGACGGCTTGCACCTTCTTGTTATACTGCTAGGTTTAAAAATAAAAACATGTGGTAAATATAGAGTACAAGCAGATAGCATAAAAGAATTACAAACAAGCTGCAGCTAATGTTACCTTGCTATCGCAATTTTTACTTAACAAAATGGAACTAAAAGGAGTGTTTAAGATGGGCTTTATTTGGTCTTTAATTATAGGTGGTATTATCGGTTGGCTTGCAGGGCTGATTGTCGGGAAGGATATTCCAGGAGGAATTATCGGTAACATTATCGCCGGATTTGTCGGTGCATGGTTAGGGTCATTAATTCTAGGAGATTGGGGTCCAACACTTGCTGACTTCGCTATCATTCCAAGTATTATTGGAGCAGTAATTCTAGTGTTTGTTTTAAGCTTTATTTTGAGAAAGATGCGCAAAACAGCGTAAATATAACTAAAAAACGGGATAAAGGCAGAGTGCCTTTATCCCGTTTTTTTATTCTCCGAGCAGCGTAAGTGCATTTTCAGGAAATACTGGCGGATCATCAAGGAAAGGAGCATATACTGTTAAGCTTTCCCCTGTAATCGGATGTGTCAGCTCAAGCCTTGCTGCATGCAAAGCCTGCCTGCTATACACAGGTGTTCCGCCGTACAGAATATCTCCTGCAAGAGGATGGCCGATGGAACTTAAGTGGACGCGGATTTGATGCGTTCTGCCAGTATCCAGACTGCAGGAAACTAATGATAAATCTTTTTCAGGAAAATAAGCAAGCTTTCTGTAGTTGGTGACAGCGGCTTGTCCATTTTCTGAGATCCTTCTTCTTGTAGCATGATGACGGTCTTTACCAATTGGCTTGTCAATCTTGCCTTTTTTTCCTTTAACATATCCGTGAACAAGAGCTAAATAGGTTCTTTTTATTTTCCGTTCCCGCAAAGCATAATCTAACATATTTCCAATTAGTTCATGCTTGGCAAATAATATACAGCCTGTTGTATTCCGATCTAGTCGATGAATATGTTTAAGCTGTCGTTCCTCTCCATTCATTAACAAATGAAATGCTGCCCCGTTTGTAAGGGAGGAAACATCTTCTAAGGAATTAGGATGGGTATCTATCTCTGCAGGTTTATTTATGATTAATAAGAAGTCATCTTCATACACAATGTTTAGCTCCATATAGGTAGGTTCTATATTAGCAGACTGCGAATCAAACATCTTAATGGATAACGTATCACCAGTAGTTAATGTTGTGAGCCAATTTGTGATTATTTTATTGTTCAGCATTACTTTTTTTTGCATCTTGAAAAGATGCACTTGTTTTTTAGATGCAAGCATTACCGTGCGGAATAAGTCCTCAAGAGACATATTCTTCCATTTATCAGGTATAGCCAGCTGCATCCATTCGCCTTTTCTTTCGAAATGCATAATTAAACCTCCATTAGTGCTGGTTTTGGCAATTATTAATAATCTTGCATAACCCATCATATCATGGTTTTAATTACCACGGAAAACTGGATGTGGTCTATGTTATTCTATTGATAATACTTTATGTATATTTTTAAAGAGGGTGGTAAAATCCAATGAAGGTAGCTTATGCTTCAACACCTGCACAGGAAGAGCAAATAAACGAACTTATACAAACTTTTTATACGTCCATTTTCCCCGACTTTTTTTCTGACGATGAAATTAACAAGTTCTCACGTTTGAATGTACTGCGTCTAACACAAGAGCAAGCCTATATGCTTAGCACCCTAAAAAACTCCTACCAAGTTATAGCAGCATTGCAGACCATTATTTCAATCGTCGAGAATGCGGAAGAAAGTGACCAATACGATTCATTATTCGAAAAGAATGTCGAGATTTTAGATGAGTTCGAGTTATTTTTCCCTTTCCGTCTGGATAATTTCACAAAAAAAGATAAAAGCCTAAGTATTTATGCAGAGGCAGCCAATGAACATTTAATATAAAGATGCCGCAGGATAAGCCTGCGGCTCTTTTTTTTGCATATACATAATATTATGTTCATAACAAGATTATCTTACAGGGAAATAGGGAAATGTAGAATTAAAAAGTGGAAAAAGGGAGCAGCTTAAATGACAAAACTAGATTTATCCAAGTTTGAAAAGCGGTTGATTATTAGAAATACAGAATATAAAGATATAGACAAAATTATGCAGCTTCAGGCAGAGTGCTTTCCTGGCATGGAACCGTGGACGAAAGCCCAGCTAAAAAGCCATTTGGATTTATTTCAGGAGGGGCAATTTGTTGCTGAATATAATGGAGAAATTATTGGGTCATGTTCTAGCCTGATTATCAATTTTGATGAGTATGATGACAGACATACATGGGATGATGTTACAGACAAAGGGTACATAACGAATCATAATCCAGACGGCTATAATTTATATGGTATTGAAGTTATGGTTGATCCAAAGTATAGAAGAATGAAAATAGGTCATCGCCTCTATGAAGCGCGCAAAGAGCTGGTACGCCGCCTAAATTTGAAAAGCATCATTATTGGAGGCAGAATCCCGAACTTTTATAAATATGAAAATGAAATGTCTGCGAGAGAGTATGTGGAAGAAGTTATCCATCACCGGATTTACGATCCTGTATTATCCTTCCAGCTGATTAACGGTTTTACGATGATGCGCATAAACCCTAATTATCTGCCGGATGATAAGCAGTCCAGCAAATATGCGACGTTAATGGAGTGGAATAATGTTGAATATTTGCCGCAGTCAAAGCGTTTTTTCAAAAGCAGTTATCCTGTCAGAATCTGTGTAGTTCAGTATATGATGCGGCAAATTGACAGCTTTGAGGACTTTGCTAACCAAGTTGAGTATTATACAGATGTTGCATCAGATGCCTCATCTGATTTTGTTGTATTTCCTGAAATTTTTACAACACAGCTTATGTCTTTCCTTGACGAGAAGATACCGATAAATGCTATCCGTAAAGTGACGCAATATACAGAGCAGTATATAGAGCTGTTCTCCAGTCTTGCGATCCGATACAATATTAACATTATCGGGGGCTCCCATTTTGTGCAAGAAGACGATGAAGAGATTTATAATATCTCGTATTTATTTAGACGAGATGGAAGCATTGAGAAGCAATATAAGCTTCATATTACTCCGAATGAGCAGAAATGGTGGGGAATCAGCCAAGGTGATCAAGTTCGTGTATTTGACACAGACTGTGGTAAAATTGCGATTCTGATTTGTTATGATATTGAGTTTCCGGAGCTTGCAAGGATTGCGACAGATATGGGTGCAAAAATCATCTTTACACCATTCTGTACAGAAGACCGCCAAGGATATTTACGTGTCCGCTATTGTGCTCAAGCAAGAGCTGTGGAAAACCAAATTTACACTGTTATCGCAGGGACTGTCGGTAATTTACCGCAGACCGAAAACATGGATATTCAATATGCCCAGTCTGCGATCTTTTCACCATCTGATTTTGAATTTGCAAGAGATGGAATTGTCGGTGAGACGAATTCGAATATTGAAATGGTCATGATTGGCGATGTAGATTTAGAAGTGCTTCGCCGTAAACGGCAAAATGGTACAGTAAGACATTTGAAGGACAGAAGAGACGATCTTTATGAAATTAATTATAAACATAAAAGATTTTAATGAAGTAAAAACCGCGGAACCCTAACCGCGGTTTTTTTTTGGTGGAATTCTTTTTTACATCATTGTTGTGTGAATGTCATATCCGCTTACATTGTCGTTGGCATGGTCAATGTAGCGGAGCAAAGAATATAAATGATTCTCGATTACAGTATAATCATGTTCGAAATTATAGGCGTGCAGGAAATGTTCAATTTTTTTTGAAAGAAAATGATCCTTAGTGCGCACCATTAATATTAAAAGATTATCCCATTCTGAACGATGGGTGTAGTACAGTGCACGATCATAATCGACTTTATTCAAGCTGTCCGCCTCCTTTTGTTTGAAGGAGATACTTATAGTATATAGCTGATCTGAACAAAATCTCATTCTAAAACTTGGCTATGTTGAATTATCAGGGTTTTCTTTTTTTACCTGTATAAAAAAGCTGAATAAAAATCTGTAATTGATAAAAAATAAAAGGGAAAAGGAGGGCAATATGAAGAAAATAACCATTTTTATGCTTTGCCTTGCACTTTTCCTTCCATCTTCAGCTAAAGTTTTAGGAAAGGAGCTAAGCAGGGAGGAGCAATACACATATGATGAATATCAGCGAGATATATGGAAAATGAAAAGCAGATACAAAAGGCAATTGGAAGTACATACAATTGGCTATTCAGAATATGGGAGAAAGCTGTACGGAATAAAAGTTGGAAAAGGTGAAAAATCCATTCTGATTAGCGGAGCGCATCATGGCAGAGAGTGGATCACTGCTCTTTTAATGATGAAAATGATTGAAAATCAAGTGCAGCAGGAGGATTTGTATAACCGTATGGGAGAGTATTCTATCTGGTTTGTGCCGATGCTCAATCCAGATGGTGTTACCATCCAGCAGGGAGACCTGCAGAAGTTTCCGCTGTTTTCACGTATTTCTTTAAAAAGGATGAATGAAGGATCGAAAGACTTCACCCGCTGGAAAAGCAATGGAAGAGGAATTGATTTAAACCGTCAATATCCGGCAGGCTGGGATGAGTTGAAGGGTGAAAGTCCGAAGCCTTCTTATAAGAATTATAAAGGCAAAAAACCGCTTGAAGCAAAAGAGGTTCAAGCGATCGTAAGCTTGACGGAAAAAATCAAGCCGACAATTGCTGTCGCTTATCATTCCTCTGGCCAAGAGATTTATTGGGAATACAACAATAAGGAAAACACAGAAAGAGACCGAGCTATTGCTGCAAAATTGGCAGAAACAACAGGCTATGACCTCGGCACTCCTGATGTGGACGCAATTGGCTCAGGTTATACAGACTGGTTTATCAGCACCTATCATTTGCCTGCATTCACCATTGAAATTTGTCCTTCTGTTGAAGAGACAAATCCGCCAATGGACACATTCGGTGAAGAATGGAAGCGGAATGTTCATGTTACGTCTGTTTTGCTCGAGGAAGCAAAACAATTGGAAAATGTACATAAAAAGAATCTAGACTACAGATAATAGGAAAAAAACCAAACGGAGGATTACTATGAAAAATCGGGCTTTTCCTATTTTAGTTGCTTCTATTCTTATTATGGGATTTTTGTTTCCATCCCATAATATAGCAGTCCAGAAAGTGGATTATGAAAAGTATGGGAGCATTGCCATTGCTGTAGTCAAAGCAGATTATCCTGAACAAGCTGTTACAGACTATAAATACATGGGCCGAAAGAAAATATCGACAATGGAAGTGGAAGACAGCTTTCAGTTCATAGTGAAGGAAAATAGCAAAGAGAAAACAGTTCAAGTGACAATTAAACATGATATAAAGAATGATAAGTTTATTTCTTTAACGGTAAGCGAACCTGAGCAGCCATAAAAAAAATCTGGGGGGAACCCAGATTTTTTTTAATAGACATCCTTTTTTGTAAAAGTGAAAAAGGAAACAGCTAATGCCGCAATTCCCCAAACTGCCAATACTGTTAACGAAAACGGCAAGGACATGCCTTCAATAGGCGGGATATTTCCTTGCAAATAATCGGTTAGCCTCAAGTTCACCATAAATAAATATTTGGCAGCTTCCCATGATGATGCAATATTAGAGATGATGGTCCCAGAAATTAAAAAGGCAAGCATCACTCCCATGCCAGCAGCTGTACTCCTGACAAGAATAGACAGCATAAAGGAAAGGGTCCCGACAACAAGGGAGACAAACCAGGCTAAACCAAACACCATCAATATATACTGCCATTGAGGAACGAGATGGACTCCTGCAGTATTAAGCTCTCCAGCTTGGACCGTAAATCCAGTCAAGATTGGAGCAGTCCAGCCTACATAGCCAAAGAACAGTCCGCTGATAAGATAAGAAAATAAACCGAACATAAACAAGATGAACGAGATGGACAGCACCAATGTGATGTATTTGCTGAGCAATATTTTCCAGCGGCGGACCGGCCTTGTTAAGAGCAGCTTTATGGTGCCGATGCTCCTTTCAGATGAAACTAGGTCGGCTGCGACAATCATCACCATTAACGGCAGCAAAAGCTGCATAGAGTTATCAAGAAACACTCGCAGAAATGTTGGCGCCCCAGGCTCCTGCGGATTAATATCATGATCAAGATAATATTGGGATTGACTGATTCGGACTTTTAGCTGATTCCGCCATTCGTCAGAAATCCCGCTTGAGCCTATTCTATTTTGAGTGTCGATAATGGATTGCTGCAAGGTTGTCCGCCAATCCACATCTCCTAATCGTTTCTTTAAGTTTTCCATTTCGCGAAACTGTGCATATGTGAACATAGCAATCATCACGGCAATAATTAAGGTAACAATATACAGCCTTTTGCTCTTAACAAGCTTAAGCATTTCGTTATAGACAAGATTACTCAATCGTGCCACCTCCTGTCAGTTCAAGGAAGAGATGCTCTAAAGAAGGAATTTGTCTATTCATTTCAATTATATTAACATTCGCCTCAAACAACATTTTGCTCCACTTGCTTGCCTCTTCTTCTAAAAAAGGCGTAATGACGTTTTCGCCGTCAATTTTGACAGAAGGAGAGACGCTCTTTAATAGATCAATACCAACATCCATAGGAGTAAAGCGCCAAATAATTCTTTCTTGTGCAGTAAGCAAGGATTGAACAGATTCTGTATGAATAATCTTGCCATTCAAGATGATTGAGACTCTGTCACAAAGCAGCTGGATTTCACTGAGGAGGTGGCTTGAAACTAAAACACTTAAGCCTTCCTTTTCCGCCAAAAAGCGGATAAATTGTCTCATTTCTCTTATGCCGGATGGATCTAAACCATTTGTCGGCTCATCAAGTATTAAAACTTTAGGTCTGCTTAAAAGTGCCTGCCCGATGCCAAGTCTCTGTCTCATCCCGAGTGAGTAGGTTTTTACCTTATCATGAATTCTGTCTTTCAAACCGACAAGCTCGATGATATCTTCAATCCGTTTATCATCAACCCCCTTTAACATGCGCGCAAAAAATTGCAGGTTTTCCCAGCCGGTTAAGTAAGGATATAGCTCTGGATTTTCTACAATGCAACCAAGCCTTTCCATTGCTTTAGAAAAATCCTGTTTAACATCATAGCCGCAAATTTGGATGGAACCAGAGGTTGGCTTAATCAAACCGACAAGCATTCGAATTGTTGTTGTTTTTCCGGCTCCGTTTGGTCCAAGAAAACCAAATACTTCTCCGCTTTTCAGTTCAAAGCTGATATCTTTAATAATCTTTCTTTTCCCAATCGTTTTCGTCAGGTTTTTAACTGCCAGTGTTGTTTCACTCATTTTCTTCTACCTCCCAGGAAATTAAGGAAGCGACTCTGTCTGCCATCAATTCGTATCCTTGTTTGTTCGGATGGAAATGGTCTGAATAAAGATAGGTTTGGACATTCTGCTGGAAAATATCATATGTAGGAACAAAGATTGTCTTCGCAAAAGCTGCACTCGTTTCCGCACTTTCATAATTCCAGTCCCGGACAATTTTAGAGGTAAGCTCACTATCTTCCAAATCACTGAAAGGATTATAGAGACCAATCAGGTAAATTGGTGTCTTCTCATTTGTCGCTCTAATTGTTGTCAAAATATCCTCTAAATTCTGATTATAGGTTGCAGATAATTTGGAAACAGTACCATCATCAAAATGGGATAGTGTTTCTCCACCCTGGAATAAATCATTTCCGCCTATCGTAATAAAAATGATGTCGGCATTTTTAATTTGCCGCTGTATTTCCTGCTGCTTGACCTGGGCCGAGAGCTCTGTAGAGGTTTGGCCTTTAATACCATAGTTTTTTAGTGTAATGTCTTCATCTGTTTTATCAGACAGCTTGTCTTTCAGATAGCCGATATAGCCTTTTCCTGCCTCATCGCCAGTTCCCCTTGTAAGAGAATCTCCTAGAGCTAAAAGCTGTACCCCTCCAGATGGTGCTGCTTCTGCAGGTTTATTGGATG
This sequence comes from Niallia laureatilytica, assembly GCF_046613985.1. Lineage (NCBI taxonomy): Bacteria > Bacillati > Bacillota > Bacilli > Caryophanales > Bacillaceae > Niallia > Niallia laureatilytica. The sequence goes on from NZ_JBKKHP010000002.1 coordinate 68,674, forward strand.
TGTCTAATTCCTTCTTAGAGCCTTGGGCATAATCGACAAGCACCCAGCCGAGACCAAACATCCACATCAAACAGACGAGCAAAGAAAGCGAAGTAATATAGATGGTTGCCTTCTTTTTCAATATGTCTCCCCCTTTTTCTTTTTTAAGTTCTTATGTCATATTTTATCGATGCTTGTAAGCGGAAGCAAACAATAGCTAGTTTTAAGTGTTGACAAGTAAAAGATTAAATAGACGTTATCGATGTTAAAGCAAAAAAAGAGTCAGGCAAAAGCGCAAGACTCTATTTCTATGTTAATGAATGTCCTTTTTCTTAAAGCGTCCGCCTCGAACCTCTGCAATATTAGCTACTGCAAGGAAAGCAGTTGGGTCCAGCTCCTCTACAATCAGCTTCAGCTTCGCTTCTTCCAATCTGTTGATGACACAGAAGATGACTTTCTTATTATCGCCAGTATAGGCACCTTCACCTTTCAGATAAGTTACCCCCCGTCCTAATCTTGCGATAATTGTCTCACCAATCACTTCAGCATTGTCGCTGATAATCCAGGCTGACTTTGATTCATCGAGTCCAGCTATGACAATATCGATCACTTTAAAGGCAATAAAGTAAGCGATGATGGAATACATTGCACGATCCCAAGTGAAAACAAAACCTGCCGTAATAAAAATAAAAAAGTTAAAAAACATAATAATTTCTCCGACAGAAAAGGGAAGTTTCTTACTGAAAAGAAGTGCGAGTATTTCGGTGCCATCCAATGAGCCTCCGAAACGAAGAACGATGCCAACGCCAACACCAAGAATAATTCCGCCGAAAACAGTTGCAAGCAGTAAATCTTCTGTAAATACAGGTACATCATGAAGCAGAATGGTTGTTATGGAAAGAACCGTTATTCCTAATAATGTGGAAAGGGCGAATGTCTTCCCAATTTGTTTATAACCGATGTAAAAAAACGGAATATTCAAAAGGAAGATAAAGAAGCCTAGCTTAACGGATAGCAAGTGGGAAAGGATAATGGAAATACCGACAATTCCGCCATCAAGGATTTGATTAGGAACAAGAAATTCTTCAATGCCAATTCCCATCATGACACTTCCTAAGATAATAAAAAGTGCTCTTTTCAATAGAACGCTTTTAGGCAGCACTTTATGCTGCGGTTTTTCCATATTTATAGATGTTTCAAGCTGTGGTGATTCCATTCAGTTTCCTCCAATCAATATAGTGAATTTTAAGAATTATTAAAATTTAAAAAGGGCAAATATAAAGGGGATACTCTAAATAGAGGGGTTAGTATTATTTTATCATACAGATGTTTAGTTGGCATATTCTAAAGCTTAAAGAAGAAGCTAGGCTGGCTTTATTTAAACCAGCCTTTTCGTTTGAAGTATAAGAACATGCAGCAAGCTATCAGAACCATTGTTCCTAATAAACTAAAGTAACCATATTTCCAGTTTAACTCAGGCATATACCGGAAATTCATGCCGTAAAGGCCAGCAAGAAAGCTCAGTGGCATGAATATGGTTGTAATCACTGTCAGGATTTGCATAATGCGGTTGGACTGGTGGGCATTATAAGACAGGTAGCTGTCTCTAATATCAGCAGTCATTTCTCTGTTAGATTCAATTACTTCTGCCAGCTTCAATAAATGGTCGTAAATATCTGAGTAGTATTCCCGTTTATTAGAAACAGCTGTTAATCTTTTTGTGTTTAACAATGTATAGAGGAGATCTCTCATCGGCACAACTGTATGGCGCACAGATAATAATCGATGCCTTGTTTCATAAAGGTTGTCTAATAATACTTCCATTGATTTGTTTTCAGGGTTTTCGTCAATTTCATTCAGAAAATCTTCAATTTCATAAATAATGGGTATATAGTTGTCAACAAGTCGGTCTAATAATTCATAAAGTACAGTGAATTGACTCCACTTAGCTGGCTTTTTTTCACCTAAGAGCTTTTTGGCCACAAATTGGACTTCGATGGAAGGTTCCTTATGAAAGCTGACGATATAATTATCACCTATAAAAAGATTAAGTTCTTCTTTCGCATATGTTTTAGCTTCAAGACTGTGGGTAACCAAAAAAGTATACTCGTCAAAATAGTCTATTTTAGGACGCTGCAGATTATGGAGGCAATCTTCAATAGATAGGGGATGGAATTGAAGAGGCTCCCGTAAATATTCAATTTCACTATCCACAGGGCTATTGAAATCAATCCAATACCACTCATAATTGCCTTCCTGCAAGTCCTCCATAGTCAGGCCAGTTTCTAACGTATTCTGTTTTGTTAATGCGATAATGTCAATCATGTTTTCTCCTTAATACTGGGAGCAAGGATATACCTTATGTCCATAATAATAATAGTGTATATATTATCATATTCTTGACGAAAAAACTTTTCAAGGTTATTATTTCATTAGTTAGTTACAAAAAGTAAGTAAAATGGAGGGTACCAATGACTACAGAAATTAGCAGTGAACAGTTTATGGATATATTAAAAGCACGCAGAGCAGTGAAAGTTTACGACGAGAGCTATCAATTATCAAAGGAAGAAATTGAAGAGCTTCTTGAGTTAGCAGGTAGAGCGCCGTCTGCTTGGAATCTGCAGCATTGGCATTTTGTTGTTTTTCATGGAAATGAAGCACAAGAAAAACTTCTTCCGATTGCTTTCAACCAACAACAGATAACACAGTCATCTTGTGTTATCGCTGTGCTAGGTGATTTAGAAGCAGATAAAAACGCAGAAGAAGTATTCGGGAAAGATATGGAAAAAGGCAGAATAAAAGAAGAGCTTGCTGATGTTATTAAAGGCCAGATTAAAGGAGCATACTCTAACGACGTATATCCTAGAGATGCAGCTAACTCTAATGCTTCCTTGGCTGCTATGCAGTTAATGATTGCAGCAAAAGGCAAAGGACTGGATACATGTGCTATCGGCGGTTTCAACCGCGGGAAGTTTGTGGAAGAGTTCCAAATCTCTGAGCGCTATTTGCCGATAATGCTTATCACAGTCGGAAAGGCAGCTGCTCCTGGTAGAGAAACAGACCGCTTGCCATTAGAAAAAACAACTACTTGGATTTAAGGAAAAAACCGGACAGATGTCCGGTTTTTTGTCTATATGCCCATTCTTTTATGAGGCTATACATAACGATTTTTTGCATCAGAAGTAATGCTTAAATGCTTTTTTTGCTATAATAGTGATAATTAAATCGCATGTTAATGCCTGTGAGGATGAATGGATATGAAAATACTTGTTATAGAGGATAATGAAAGTGTATGCTCCATGCTGGAGATGTTTTTTCTAAAGGAAAACTATGAAGGCGTATTTATACATAATGGTAAAGAAGCGCTAGATTATTTTATGGAAAATCAGGAGTGGGATATCATCATTGTCGACTGGATGCTGCCTGGAATGGAGGGCGTGACAATCTGCAGGAAAATAAGAGAGGTCAGCTCTGTTCCAATTATCATGCTGACTGCAAAAGACAGTGAGTCAGATCAGGTGCTCGGACTGGAGATGGGTGCAGATGATTATGTGACGAAACCTTTCAGCCCATTGACACTGATGGCGAGAATTAAAGCTGTTACCCGCCGTTATCAGAAGGATGCTGTCAGCAAAGTGGATTCTAATTTCCTGACAAGCGAACATTTTAAAATCAGCAAAGAAACGAGAGAAGTAATCTATAATGGCAAGACACTTTCCAACTTGACTCCGAAGGAATTTGATCTGCTTTATTATTTGATAAGCAATCCGAAACAGGTGTTCACTCGAGAGCAGCTGCTTGACAGAGTATGGGGTTATCAGTTCTATGGAGATGAAAGAACAGTGGATGTTCATATTAAAAGGCTCCGCAATAAGATTGGCACAAAAGAACAGCCGTTTATTCATACAATCTGGGGAGTAGGATATAAGTTTGACGAAAGTGCCGGCAATGGAGAATAAAAGAAAAATAAAAGAGGAGGGATTTGTCCCTCCTCTTTTTATACGATTTCTGCTTCTGATGGGGAAACAGCTTGAGGAGCTATCTGCCTTTGGCTGGAGCTTTCAGGAAGCTCCTCAAGCTCGCGCATCTTCATTACTTCCACATATTTAATATGGTGGTCTTCCATTTCAATTATTTTAAAGCTGTAGGAATCGAATGTCAGGATATCTCCTTCTGTTGCATCATAATCAGAAGTCAAAATCCAGCCACCTAATGTATCAATATCCTCATCATCCATCTCAATGGACAGCAGGGAGTTGACTTGTGTTATCAACAGCTTTGCATCGAGGATAAAGTGGTTTTCCTTCACCTTTTGAATGCTTGGAATCTCATCCATATCAAATTCATCGCGAATATCACCGACAATCTCTTCAATGATGTCCTCAACTGTTACTAAACCTGAGGTTCCGCCGTATTCGTCCATTAATATCGCCATATGAATTCGTTCCTTCTGCATTTTAACGAGCAAATCATGGATTGGAACGGTTTCAATGACTCGGATAACTGGACGAATATAGGAATCTAGCTTTTTCGCGCTTAAATCTTTTGAACGAATCAATGCGGTCATAATTTCCTTGACGTTAATCATGCCGACAATATGATCCTTGTCACCATCTGTAATAGGGTATCTTGTAAACTGTTCACCTTGAATGACGTCCATTAGGTCATCAAGGTTGCTTTCTTGTTCCAATGAGATGATCTCTGTACGCGGAACCATAATTTCCTTTGCGATGCGATCATCAAAATCGAAAATCTTGTTTACATACTTAAACTCTGATTGGTTTATTTCGCCGCTTTTAAAACTTTCAGAGACAATAATGCGAAGTTCTTCCTCCGAATGGGCTAAATCATTTTCAGAAACAGGCTTTAATCCAAACATGCGAGTAATGATTCTTGCAGATCCGTTTAAGACCCAAATGAATGGGTACAGCACCTTATAAAAAGCAATCAATGGTCTTGCTGCCATTAAGGTAATTAATTCTGCTTTATGAATAGCGAATGTTTTTGGAGCCAATTCTCCCACTACTACATGAAGAAACGTAATAATGGCAAATGATATGGAAAAGGACAAGATTGTCACAGCTGCTTCCGGAATGTGAATAAAATGGAATAAAGGTAACAGAATGTCATGAATTGTTTCCTCACCAAGCCACCCGATGCCAAGTGCTGTAATGGTGATACCCAATTGACATGCCGATAAATATTCATCAAGGTTTGTGATGATTTTTTTTGCGGCAATGGCATTTTTGTTGCCTTCCTCCATTAACTGGTCAATTTTAGAACTGCGCACTCTGATAATAGCAAACTCTGAAGCTACAAAAAATGCAGTAAAAGCAATCAAAATGGCTATAATAACCAAGTTAAATATGTCCAATAAGTTTCCTTATCCCGCAATAGGCGAGTAAGGAGTCACCTCCTGATTAATACATGATATTAAATTTTCAAATGGCTAATTGACATGTCTATATTTCTGGATCCTTTTTTAAAATGAATGTGATCTAGTCTTAGTTTGTATAAAGCTGATTGTAGGTTCTAGGATATGATCAATCATTTTAGGAAAAGAATCAGAAGTTCTTTTTAGATTTACGATCCCATCGTACCACCTCAATCTTTCCGTTAGATATAATAATAATTATACTTTAAGCCAAACTGCGCAGTCAAACGATGCAATTTTTCAATTTTCAGTTTATTGAATGATGGCTAAAGCTCTTATTTATCATTTTATGTGAAAGAGAAAAAAATATGTTTAAGCATTGTTTGTCTTTTTGCTCAATATTTAGTGCGGTCTTTAAGCTTTGACCGCACTCTTATGTAGTTATTTTGCCTTTACCACTTCTATAGAAGAAATGTGATCGTTTTGTACTTCGGCTACTTTGAATATATAGCCTTCATATTCAATAGAATCTCCTAAACTTAACTCAGAGCTGACAGAAAACAGCCAGCCGCCAATCGTGTGCATTTCGTCATTTTCAATGGAAATGGAGAGAAGTTGGCTCACATCATTTATATGAAGTTTAGAATCCATTCGATAATGGTTTTCGCCGATTTTCTCGATGGAAGGCTTTTCGTCTACATCGAATTCGTCCATAATATCTCCGACTATTTCTTCTAAAATATCTTCGACAGTAACAAGCCCTGCTGTCCCGCCAAACTCATCATGAAGAATGGCAATGGAAGTCCGTTCCTTCTGCATTCTTATTAAGAGCAGTTGGATTGGTATTGTTTCCATCACATGAATAATCGGTTGAATATACGTTTTTAATGGAGAATTATCCATGCAGCTGTCTCTAATACAATCAGTCAATATTTGTTTTGCATGGATAAAGCCGACAATCATATCCTTATTCCCGTCTTTCATAATCGGAAATCTTGTGTAGCGATTAGAGCTGATTGCTGTAATGGCCTCATTTAATGGCATGTCCTCTGATAATGCTACCATTTCTGTTCGCGGCACCATCACTTCATGAGCAAGTCTGTTATCAAACTCAAAGATTCGTTGGACATAACGATATTCCGTCCTGTTTATTTCTCCATTTTGATAGCTTTCCTTCAAAATAAGCTGAAGCTCTTCTTCTGACAGTGCGTTGTCATTCGTATCAGTGCTTTTGACCCCATATAAGCGGGCTACTAGTCTAGCTGCATGATTCAATACCCATATAAAAGGGAAGGTGATTTTATAAAACAAAATGAGAGGTTTCGATAAAGACAAGGTGACTCTTTCCGCATAACGGATAGCGATAGATTTAGGAAAGAGCTCCCCAATGACAACATTAATATAAGTGACAACAGAAAACGCCAGCACAAAGGAAATAATATGTGCTGCAGAATCTGGCAGCTGTAATTTTGCTACAACCGGCGCCATAATTTTCAGCACAGTCGGTTCACCGAGCCAGCCTAAACCCAATGAGGTTATGGTGATTCCGAGCTGGCAAGCAGATAGGTAGCTATCCAAATGGGTCGTGATTGTTTTGGCAGAAGCTACGTTCTTATGTCCAGCTGCCTCCAAAGAATTCAACCGGCTTGGTCGCACTCTGACCATGGCAAATTCGATTGCAACAAAAAAGGCAGAAAAGGCTATTAGTACAAGTATGAGAAGAAGATTGGAAATAATCACTGCGCTCAACACCATTCGTTATTGTCTTTGCTGCTACTCCTAAACTAATTGTTAGTCTGCACTAAATGCAGAATTCTTAGTAAGAATTTAAATAGCATTATTTTTTAAATAGCGCATTTCCAATAATTTTAAACATTTTAGTGTTTTTAGAAGAATTCAAAAGGGGAAAAGGAGGGGATTAGGTACGGCGATTTAATGCTGTCCAATCTCGCTCTAGCATGCTGTACAAATATAAATCATGGTAATGATCATAAAGCCATTCTCCGTCCCTAAGGATACCTTCCTTTTTGAAGTGAAGCTTCTCAGGTATTGCTTGACTTTTGAAATTGTTAACTCCACAGCGTATTTCAATTCTGTTGAGGTTTAAATAATAAAAAGCGTGATTTAAAACAGCAACGACACATTTAGTCATGATTCCTTTTCCTTGGACAGCTTCTCCTAAATAATAGCCGATGCTTGCTTGGCGGCTCATCCAGTCCAGCTGCTGAAGAGATATCATACCGATAAGTTTGTCTCTGTAAAAAATTCCGGCCTGGAAGCCATTGTTATCTGCAAGCTGTTTATGCCAGTCAGGAATGATCGACTGGTATTGATAAGGAGAGATAATATGATCAATCCAAGGAAGCCATTCCTTTAAATAGGCACGATTCTGGTCAACAAGCTGAAAGAGCTCATTGCTATCCTGCATATGAAGCATGCGGATGTGGATTTCATGATCGACAGCTAAATGAAATATATAGAATCATTCCCTTCTATGAATGATAATTAATTCCCTTTAGCTTATGCCAAACTAACGTTTCTTGTTATCAGAAATGCTTTAAATTCCAACGAGAATAGGCGTTTTGACTAGAAAAGGAATATTGCAAAAAATATAAAAAATAGCTTAATATTCTCCTATATACGCCGATAGACATAGTAAATGAGTAGTTATTTTATCCTATGTTGTTAGCGCTTTTATAAAGCGAACTAGTTTGCTGTGAAGGGAGATAGATTGTTGTGAAAAAGAAAAGTTTATTAGCTAAAATGGTGGCACTTGTATTCCTAGCTGTCCTAGTTGGTGCAGCTGCAAGTGGAACGGCAGTATATTTGTTAAACAGCGGGTTTGAACAGTCTGTTCTCTTGATTGGAGCTGTTGCATTAATTCTTGCTGTCGTACTTTCTGCTGTATTCTACATAGTCTGGAGAAGGAAGTTTGTTGTATTAGCAAATGTAAGCGAATCCTTCATGAGGCTGTCTGAGGGCAATATGAATATCAATATGCAAGCTCATTCATCAAAGGATGAGGTAGGGATACTTTGCAATGCGATGGAGAATTTAAAAGATCAGCTTGAATATTTACTGAATGAAAGCAGCAATATTAGTAATTTAATTTTAGAATCATCTGCTGAACTATCAGCTGTTGCTGAGCAAACATCTGCAAGCTCAGAGGAGATAGGCAGAGCGATGGGAGAAATCGCCCATGGTGCAGGAGAACAGGCTGCAGCATTAGAGGATGTAAATAAGGAAATGGGCAGACTGAATAATTCTATTAACAAAATGAATGAAAAGAATGACCAAATTGATAATGCCGCTCATAGCTCAGAAACGGCAACTAAAAAAGGGCAAGAAATGATAAACCAACTGAAAAAATCAAATGAATTGGCAAAGAAAGCGACAGATGAGGTAAGTGTCGGAATTTCAAGCCTTTATACAAAAATCCTTGATATTTCAAAAATCACGGTCACAATTGACCAGATATCCGAACAGACAAATCTGCTTGCATTAAATGCCAGCATTGAAGCGGCTCGTGCCGGAGAGCATGGCAAAGGATTCTCTGTTGTTGCCAGTGAAGTAAGAAAGCTGGCAGAAGGAACGAATCTGGCGACAAAGCAAATTCAGGAAATGATTCAAGCGATAGAAAAGGAAACTGAAAAAACGGTTCAAGCATTATTTGAAACAACCTCTCAATCAGAAGAGCTGAATAATGCCGTCAATGGGACAGAAAATGAATTCACAAACATATCGGCTGCTGTTAATGAAACAATCCATGCTGTTAAGGATCTGGGAAATGAGCTTGCATCCGTGGTAGATCAAAATAATCATATTTTAGAATCTGTTACTGCAATATCTGCTGTTTCTGAAAGTGCAGCAGCTGCAGTTGAAGAGGTATCCTCATCAACAGATGAACAAATTGCTGCAATCAGTAATGTGACAAAGGCAGCAGAAGCAATGATCAGTCGCGGCGAGCAGCTGAAGGATATCTTAAAAAATTACAAACAGCATTAAATATACTGGCCTGCTGCAAAATGTGCAGCAGGCCTATTCTAGGTTAGTCAAGCAAGGTTTATAAATGATTAGGCTAAAAATTGAAATTTGACTTATATAAGCTTATAATATAGATATCGGTGTAAAATTACACATAACTAATAAGGGAATGAATGCATTTTGACAAGAGAAGAGATTATTTTTAATGTATCGGAAAAAATGCGGTTAATACGAACGGAAGCAGGTTATACCCAGGATAAGATGGCAGAGGTTATTGGCTTGTCTAAAAAGACATTAGTTCAGATTGAAAAAGGACGACTATATGCAGGCTGGTCGACTGTTGTTGCTGTGTGTGCGCTTTTTAGGGAAACAGAAACAGTGCGTTTCCTTTTTGGGAATGAGCCATTGGAAGTGCTAGAGACAGTTGCGCGCGACGGCATGGATTATCGGAAAGAAAAGACGCTCGGAGGCAAAGTATGGTGGCGTGAAGTCGACCGGAAAAACGGCTTTATTTTTCAGCAAAACATCATTAGCCAGCATTACAGAATTATTGATGAAGATCATTTTCGCATCTTTTCAAGCTTTGATGAAAAGGAATCAATGGAAAGATTTCAAGAATTATCGACAGCACAATAATTTGCCAACAAAAAGCTTGAAATGATCAATCATTTCAAGCTTTTTGTTCTTTTAATATTCTTCTGTTAGATTGTTTCTGTTATATGACTTTACGAAGGGATTTTCACCATTGGAAAGCAGGCTCTTCCAAAAGGTGTTTGCTTGAGTTCCCTCCAGCTTAATTTGGATATCTTGTCTTGCGCCTGCCGTTAAGAAAAAAGAAACAAGCTTTGGAAGGCTGGTCGTCTCCACGACGTGTTTTTTGCAGAGCAGCTGACATTTCACATTAAATTTCTTTGTTGCCTCGTAGAAAGATAAAATATCTTTCACCGTCATATTTTCATGAAGTGTAACCTTTTTCAAAAATGTCTCCATTATCCTTGCTCCTTTTTTTAGAATTTTATATTTGAAGTATCGTCCATTATTTTTTTGTTATGTAACAACAAGTACCCGCATCTGCTCGAATTAAACGTTCAGATGGGAAAACACGACTTAAATACTAAACGAACTCCGACTTAAGGCTGAAATCAAAACCATCTACTGGCTATTATCGCAACTACCAGAAAAAGGTAGAATGGACCTTATCACATAAGAAGATGAGGGATGCAAAGTGAAGCAATTTTCAGAGGTATTCAGCAATAAGGATTTCAGGAAGTTATTTATGGCCAACATTACTTCGCAATTAGGCGGTTTAGTTGGGCTGACTGCGTTTATGTACTATATACTGGACCGGTTTACGAGCCAGCCTGCATATGCATCTGTAACAGAGCTGATGTATTCTGTGCCTACACTGGCTGTGTTTTTGTTTGTCGGTGTAGCTGCAGACAGGCTGGACAGACAAAAAATTGCTTATACATGCAATTGGGTAGCAGCTTTTTCTTCACTATGCCTGCTTGTGGCAGTTGCCATCGGATGGATGCCGCTCATCTTTTTTATTCTGTTCCTGAGAAGCGCTGTTCTTAAGTTCTTTTTTCCGGCAGAGCAAGGGCTTATGCAGGGGATTTTAAAGAAGGATGAATATACAATAGCAGCAGGGCTTAATCAATTCGTGAACAGTATTTTTATGCTCTTTGGCAATGCTTTAGGGATCTTTGTTTATTGGACATTAGGGATATATGGAGCAATACTGATAGATGCAGGAGCTCTGTTAATTGGCAGCCTGCTTATCAAGCTGACGCCTCTTAGTGAAAATATTAGAATGCCAAATGGAGAGCACCGCATTCAGGATTTAAACTTAAAGATTGTCTGGCAGGATTTTAAACGAGGTTTTACGTACATTCTAAATAACAAGCTGCTGCTTGCGCTTATTTACGGGTTTATTGCATTTGGAGTTGTTAATGGCGGTTTTAGTGTAATGCAGGTGTTCATTTTAAAATATAAGCTTTCTCCATTAAACTATGAGGAAATGTCGATATATTTAGGAATTGTCTTTGGCAGCGGCATCTTGATTGGAAGTCTGGCAGCATCATTGCTTGCTCAAAAGGTCAAGCTTCATAAGCTCATCATTACTGGTGTACTGTTTGTAGCTATATTTACTATCGCAGCATCTTTCGCCGCTACCACAGCAGTATTTATGGTGTTCTATTTCTTTATTGCTTTAGCATTGCCACTGATTAATATTGCAATAGGAGGGTGGATGCCTACCATTATTGCGCCTGAAATGATGGGCAGAGTACAGGGCTGGATAAACCCGCTTATGATGCTTGCACAGTCGATTACATTAGGTGTTATTACGATCGGCTTTCCTGGTGTAATTTCTATTGAAGCTATATTCTGGTTAGTGGGAGCCTGCTTTATTGTCGTTGGCATCTATTACAGTCTAGTGCTCCCAAAGCTTGCGAAAACCTCGGGAGAAACTGCAAAGAGGGAAGCGGTTGTGCCTGCCCCTGAAGGGTAATTTGTCGAAATATTGGCAATTGACTTTAGTATAGGAGCATGTTAATCTTCTATTATATTATATTGGAAAATTAATGAAATGAAGGGAGGCGACTGACATGACAAACAAAATCAATCTAAATCGTAACAAATTTCATATGTCAGTGGCCTTCGCTTCTGTTAAATAATTGATGCATTAACCATAATTGCCATTTTGTGGCTGTTACGGCCGTTTTATGAGCATCAAAAAGAGACAGAAACGCATGTAGCGGGTCTGTCTCTTTTTTCGTGGCGAGAAATAGAGGAAAACCTCTTTTCTATAGATACTTGAAAATTTAAGGAGGAAGATGTTAATGATTGTAATGAACAGAAGTCATGGAGCAAATAGAAAGGATATAGAAAGCGGCTAGTAAAGTTAGCTTAGAAGAGGAGAGAACAGCATGTTTTCCATATTATTAAAATTGAAGTGGTTTTTTAAAGAACATTGGAAAAGATATACGGTTGCTATTGTCCTGTTAATCATTGTTGGTGTAATTGATATTTTACCGCCGCAATTGCTCGGGATGTTTATTGATGAAATAAATGTCGGGACTCTGACAAAAGCAAAGACAGCCCAGTATTTGCTGGGTATTGCGGCAATTACAATCAGCTCTTATGTGATAACTTATTTTTGGATGTATAAGCTGTTTGGAGGGGCTATAGTGCTTGAGCGGAAGCTGCGGAGCAACTTCATGGGACATTTATTGAAGATGACTCCGACATTTTTTGAGAAGAACCGTACAGGCGACTTAATGGCAAGAGCGACAAATGACTTGAAGGCAATCAGCATTACAGCAGGATTTGGTATATTGACACTCATTGATTCAACAGCGTTTATGATTACAATTCTTATCACAATGTGTCTTTTAGTAAGCTGGAAGCTCACACTTGCTGCCATTTTGCCACTGCCGATTATGGCAATTATGATGCAAATATATGGAGATAGAATTCATAAACGTTTTATGGAGGCTCAGGATGCTTTTGGTGATTTAAATGACCGCGTGCTGCAATCCATTGCTGGGGTCCGAGTTATTCGGGCATATGTATTAGAAAAGGATGACGAAAAAGAATTTCACCACATGACAGAGGATGTTTACAATAAAAACATTCGAGTTGCGAAAGTGGATTCACTGTTCGAACCGACAATCCGTATTCTTGTAGGGCTAAGCTATATTATCGGTTTAGGCTATGGATCTTATCTCGTCTTTCAGCAGCAAATAACGATTGGGCAGCTTGTGAGCTTTAATGTTTACCTCGGTATGATTGTGTGGCCGATGTTTGCAATCGGTGAGCTGATGAATGTTATGCAACGGGGAAATGCTTCATTAGACCGGGTGCAGGAAACATTAGATTATAAGCCTGATGTCTTAAACCATGGTGACAGTAAAGCAGTTGCTGTTCCTGATACGATCGTGTTTGATTCTGTCCAATTTCAATACCCATCTTCGGCTGTGAAAAATCTCGATGATATCGATTTGAAAATCACAAGGGGAGAAACAATTGGTGTTGTTGGGAAAACAGGAAGCGGAAAGACAACGCTTATTAAGCAGCTGCTCAGAGAGTATCCAAAAGGAAAAGGGGAGCTTTCTGTCAATGGAATAAGCATTGATGATATCAGCTTGGATAAACTTCGCGGCTGGATTGGATATGTGCCACAAGATCACGTCCTATTTTCAAAAACAGTGAGAGAAAATATTCTGTTTGGCAACAAGGAAAACGCATCGGAAAGTCAGCTAAAAGATGCGATTCAGTTGGCATCGTTTCAGCAGGATATTGAAATGCTTCCTGAAGGATTGGAAACGCTTGTAGGAGAGAAGGGTGTTGCATTATCAGGCGGTCAAAAGCAGCGAATATCCATTGCGCGGGCGTTAATTAGAAATCCTGGGATTCTTATTTTGGATGATTCGTTGTCAGCAGTCGATGCGAAAACAGAGCAGAGTATTATCCAAAACATCAAAAAAGAACGTGCAGGAAAAACAACAATTATTACCACCCATCGCATGACAGCCGTTCAGCATGCTGATCAGATTATTGTCCTTGAGGATGGAAAAATCGTCGAGCGCGGCTCACACGAACAGCTTATGCAAAAAAATGGCTGGTACAAAGAACAGTTTGAAGTCCAGCAAACAAAAACCGCACAGTCTGCAGGACAGGAGGTGCAAGCATGAGTACTGGCAAAAGATTAGTGCAGTATGCCTTACAGTTTAAAAAAATAATTATCTTTGCCTTAATTATGCTGACAATTGCAGTTATAGCAGATTTAGCAGGACCTTTTATCGCAAAAAAAATAATTGATGATCATATTATGGGAATCGAAAACAGCTGGTATGAAACGTCTTCAGGTGAAGGGGCCGTGCAGTATAAAGGCAAATATTATACGAAAGGGAAACCACAGGCAGCCGATGATGCTGATGCAAGAGTATTGCAGGCCGGAAAGGATTTTTTGTTTATAGAGGAGGAAATTTCCTTTGACGGAGAGAGAAGCTATGCCGATGGGATCTTGACTATCTCATCAGGAAATGAAGTGGCCAAGTACGAGGCTGACCGTCTCAGAGTTGAACAGGTTTTTGCCTTTTACAAACCGGAAGTTCCATCGATTATTAAGCTGCTTGCCTTTTATTTCGGGCTTGTTATCGTTGCTTCTGTGTTTCAGTATGGACAGCATTTATTTCTGCAGAAATCTGCAAACAGAATTATTCAAAAAATGCGGGAAGATGTGTTTGCGCAAATCCAGCGCCTGCCAATTAGGTACTTTGATAATTTGCCTGCAGGCAAGGTTGTAGCAAGGGTTACAAATGATACAGAAGCAATAAGAGAGCTGTATGTGACCGTTCTTTCCAACTTTTTCTCAAGCGGAATTTATATTATTGGAATTTATGTTGCCTTATTTATTCTTAATCCTACGCTTGCGGCAATCTGCCTCATCCTATTGCCGATCCTTTATGTATGGATGATTGGATACAGACGCTTTGCGGCTAAATATAATCATGTGATAAGAGCAAGAATAAGCGACATTAACGGTATGGTAAATGAATCGATTCAGGGGATGAACATCATTCAGGCTTTTGGTAAAGAAAAGCACACAATGGGTGAGTTTGAGACGTTGAATGAAGAACATTTCCGTTACCAGAACAAGATGCTGAATTTAAACAGCTTGACTTCCCATAATCTTGTAGCAGTATTGAGAAACCTAATCTTCGTAGCATTTATCTGGTTTGTTGCAGGTCAGACATTAAGCGTGTCTTCTGCGATATCATTAGGTGTTCTTTATGCATTTGTTGATTATATTAACCGCTTGTTCCAGCCTGTGCAGGGAATTGTCAATCAACTGGCAAATCTTGAGCAAGCACTTGTTGCCGGGGACAGAGTATTTGAACTGCTTCGTGAAGATGGCATTGATGTGGCAGAGCCTAGCACGGAGAGGTACAAAGGCAATGTTAAGTTTGATCATGTTAACTTTGCATACAAGAAAGAAGAATATGTTTTAAAAGACATTTCCTTTGAGGCAAAGCATGGAGACACTGTTGCGCTTGTCGGTCATACCGGTTCAGGTAAAAGCTCTATCATGAACTTATTGTTTCGATTTTATGATATTCAATCAGGAACGATAACAATAGACGGCAAGGATATCTCCAAAATGCCGCGGCAAGATTTACGGAAGCATATGGGAATCGTTCTGCAAGATCCATTTTTGTTTAAAGGAACGATTGCCTCCAATGTGACATTAAATAATCCTGCCATCACGAGAGAAATGGTTGAGAAAGCATTAAAGGATGTCGGTGCAGACAGGGTTCTGAAAAATCTTGAAAATGGATACGATGAGCCTGTTATTGAAAAGGGAAGCACATTGTCAAGCGGACAGCGTCAGCTTATCTCCTTTGCCCGGGCTCTTGCCTTTAATCCGGCGATACTCATATTGGATGAGGCAACCAGCAGTATTGATACAGAAACAGAACAAATTATTCAGCACGCGTTGGAAGTGCTCAAAAAAGGCAGAACCACCTTTATCATTGCACATCGCCTTTCGACTATCCGTAATGCGGATCAAATTATTGTCCTAGATCATGGGGAAATAGTTGAAAAAGGGAATCACGAAGAATTAATGAACCTAAAAGGAAGATATTATCAAATGTACCAACTCCAGCAAGGTACGAAAGCAGGTTAATTAGGTAAGCCCCCATTTTAAAAAATGGGGGCTTTGGCCATTTTATATTAAGTTGTGCAAATTAGAATTGAGAACCGCCAAGTTGACGTTCAGCCATTTGAACTAAGCGTTTAGTGATTTCTCCACCAACTGATCCGTTAGCACGAGAAGTAGTTTCTGCACCTAAGTTAACACCGAACTCTGATGCGATTTCGTATTTCATTTGATCTAGAGCTTCAGATACTCCTGGTACTAAAAGGTTGTTAGATGAATTGTTGTTTGCCATTGTGTTTCCAGCTCCTTGTAAATTAGTTTTTTTTTGGTTGGACCAGCTGGATTTGCACCAGCAAGTAAGAGAATCTTACTACCGCTTGGTATGGCCCAATGCTTTGTCGCTGCTTGTAATCTTATTATGGTCTGTGGCTGTGTTTCTATGCATTTGTTTTTAGATGAAATTTATTCCAATTTTTCTGCTTGTTTAAAATAATTCCTAAAGAATAGTTTCTTCTTGACCAACAAAAAATAAACGGAAATATGAAAGGTTTTAATGAGGTGAAGGAATGAATATTTGCCCTTTATGCAATGGCTTTGAACAACTGAACAAAGTCTGTGCCGATTGCGGACAGCAGGTAGAGGACAAGGGAAGAATTATGGATTATTATGATGACTATAGTGCGTATATGCCAATTGACCAAATGAAGCTGGAGAACGGCTATCCCGATTTGGAACAGCATTTATGTCCCCATCTTGTCCTATGCCCGTCATGTGAACGTGAGGATTTAGTTTTTATTCAGGAATAGAAAAAAGGAAGGGGAATTCCCCTTCCTAATCTTTGATATTAGCGGATACGGTTTTCTGAGTCTTTGTCAAAGAAGTGGCCTTTGTTCATATCAAAGCCTAGTTGAACAGTAACTCCTGCTGCCAAGTTAGCTCTTGAATCAAGGCGAGCAACGAACTCTTTCCCAGCAAGCGTTGAGTATACTAAGCTTTCCGCACCAGTCAATTCAAATACGTCAACTCTTGCATCAAAGCTTGTATTTTCAGAGCTGCTCAAGAATAATAGCTCATCGTGAATATCTTCTGGTCTGATGCCGAAGATTACTTCTTTGCCGATATAGTTTTGCTCACGAAGGATTTTCAATTTGCCTTCAGGGATGACAAAGGATGCATCGCCGATGACTAATTTATTGTCCACGATTTTTCCAGTAAAAAAGTTCATTGCTGGAGATCCGATAAATCCGCCAACGAAAACATTTTCAGGTTTTTCATAAACTTCTTTCGGAGCACCAACCTGCTGGATAACGCCGTCCTTCATAACAACAAGTCTTGAAGCCATTGTCATCGCTTCTGTCTGGTCATGCGTAACATAAATAGTAGTAGTTTGCAGTCGTTGATGCAGCTTGGAAATTTCAGCACGCATCTGTACACGAAGTTTTGCATCAAGGTTGGAAAGAGGCTCATCCATCAAGAACACTTTTGCATCACGGACAATGGCACGGCCAAGGGCTACCCTTTGGCGCTGACCGCCTGATAATGCTTTTGGTTTTCTTTTCAGGTACTGCTCCAAGCCAAGAATTTTTGCAGCATTATTCACACGTTGTTCAATTTCTGCTTTTGGAAATTTTCTTAGCTTTAATCCGAATGCCATATTATCATAAACAGTCATATGTGGATACAAGGCATAGTTTTGGAATACCATGGCAATATCGCGGTCTTTTGGAGCAACATCGTTAACACGCTGTTCATCAATAAAGAAATCTCCTTTTGAGATATCCTCCAAGCCTGCAATCATACGCAATGTCGTAGATTTACCACAGCCTGAAGGCCCAACAAATACGATAAATTCCTTATCTTCAATATGTAAATTAAAGTCGCGAACCGCTTCTACTTTTTCATCATAAATTTTATAGATATTTTTTAAGACTAACTCTGCCATCTTTTTCATACCCCCTGCGATTTGATATATATAATGTAACATGTTTGGGAACGTTTTCAAATTGGCGGTTTGCATGAAAAAAACCAGTGTTGTTTTGAGCAAGTTGCACTAAAGCGCTTTCTTTTTATAAAAAAAGAGAGGAACTGTTTGTCCTCTCCTTGTCAAAATTCCTTCGATGAGAAGGGAAGAAATAATTTAACTCCTCTTCTGTTAAATGGGAAAATCGACATATCTGCTACAAGATGGCTGATATAAGCTAATACACATGTCCAAAACACACCATCAATTTGCAGAGATTGTGCAAAATGAAACGATATGTAGGCAAAATAAACGGTTCCAATGATGGAATGTGTATAGCTTCTATGCGGTACGAATGAAGCAATCAATATAAAGACAGCCAAAAGGATAAGCCAGTATTCCTGAAGGGAAACCCCGCCAAACAAAACACCAGCGCCAGTGATTGTTAACATATGCCGCTGCTTAATTAAACTAGAAACGAGTATGATGGCAATCCCTGCACCAATGCTGAATAACAGCTCTGACGCGCTTCCGGCATAAATACTGTATAAAATCATCAATGCTCCAACTGCTTGGGCAATGGATCGAAACACCTTATGGGAAATCGTAATTTTGTTGCTTAGCTTGCCGTCAATGTCCATATCAGGCATCAGTGCCGAAATACCGCCAATCCCGACTAAAAGCAATGTAGTGGAAGGGGAGGCATCAAAATAATTCGCCGCTGCGAATCCAACCCCTGCGCCAATACAAGAATGTGCTGTACCTTTCAACTATAATCCTCATTTCTTTCTAGCATATAAACTAGCATTCTAGTGCTCTATTATATGCCAAGAAAAAAGAGTTTACCAGTTAATAAATGGAAACATACGTTCTTGTGAAAGATTTGTTTCTTCTAAGCCTTTTTTTGGCTGAAATATAGGCAGGCTAAATAGGCGGTAAAGAAGTTATGATAATTTTTTAAAGGCAATCCGGTTTTTTCAGTGAATTTGTCTAATCTGTATTGCAATGTATTGCGGTGGATAAATAGTTTTTTTGCTGTATTTGTATTATGTCCGTTGTTTTCAATGAATGTTTTAATTGTTAACAGCAATTCCTTATCTTCCCCTAAGATAGAGAACCAGTTTTTAAATGGCTCCAGCTCATGCTGATCAAGCCTGCTTATTAATAGATGAGGAAGGATTGTTTCAAAGGATAATACTCTTTCAGAAGAAATCACAGATAAGCCGGCTGTGAAAAAATCCCGTTCCTGAGTAAAGACGGTAGGACTTTCCATTGTGAAGGGCAGGATTTTTCCAATATAAAAGGTTATCGTAAAATAAAAATCGGACTGCAGGGCTTCAGCAAAAGAGGAATATTCCTCATCCTCAAGAAAGTGCCCGTCTCGCTCTAAAATACTTCCTCTATTAGCACCATTCCAAATAATGATGCTGCTGCTGTGAATAAATCCTTTGAATACAGTTTCTACAGCTTCTTTATCAATAGGAGTGTTATTTATTTGAAATTGTATAACCCGGAAATTTTTACATACTTTTTCTGGCATGCTACCGCCGAAAAATAAGAATTGGCTCCATTTAAAGTCCTCTGTATTTTCCTTGTTGTTTTTCGGTAAATAATGCTGAAAAAGCGTTTTTAATAAATCAAGTTGAGAATCGTTCATCTCATTTTTTTGAAAGCCAAACCACCCATTTTCCCCTTCAATGTGAAACCAATGGTAGTCAATTAGCTGTGGTTGAGAAGGAGGTGCAGACTGCTCTACCGCACCTGGAAAATAGGTTAATAATTTTTGTTTCATCGTCATTCCTCCATTTAGAGATGAAAGCGTTTGAAAAAGTAAGCAAGTACGATTGCTTCTTTTTACCTAAAAACTGGCCTGTGTAAAGTGTAATCGTTACCATTATCTTATTATAGTTACAGAAAAACGGCAATCAAAAAAACACAGTCTAATAATGACTGTGTCGAATGAAAGCTCATTTATTAGGGGGAGCTTCTTCTCCAAGTTCCCTTGCTTCTTCAATATTTGTGCTAGTATCGTGACGAAAGACTTTTCCGCCAGACATCCCTTCGTTTATCATTCTGTCGATGTCTAAATAAGCTTCTTTTTTACCTTCATATTGCAGGTCATCGTTTTTATTTCCCATAAATATCCCTCCTGCCGTTAGAATGTGTCAGGAAGGTGTATTTCATTCTTGCTGTTTAAAGCCAGCAAGCTCATAAAAAAGCTGGGCTAGCTGTCTGCAGCGGTTCGTTTCAATTTCTGGCTCATCAAATAACATCGGTTTAGAGTTTACTTCAAAAATATAATAATTGCCTTGTTTATCCACACAAGCGTCAATGGAAAATTCTCCGAAAAATCCATGCTGGCTTGATAATAATGCTCCGCAATGTTCAATAGCAAGCTTAATAAAGTGATCATGTTTTTTTGTTCGCACAGCTTCATATGGAATGATTTTTCCACCTGCAGGCACATGTGTTGTGACATCTTGAAGGGAGGACTGTCTTATACCAACTCCCGTTAAGCGGTAATTACCGTCGAGATAAGTAGCCAGTATTCGAAAATCAAAGCGTTGTCCATCGAAAACATCCACATCTATTTCTTCCTGAACAATATATTCCTTAGAAGTCCATTGTGGTAAATAATCCTCGATAATTTCCTGTAATGTATGAAAGCTTCTTGTCCCTTGAATGTCTCCGAGGAGGAAGGAATTATCAGGATTTCTAGTTAGCCTGTATAAATCCTTGCCTTTAGAGCCTGAAGCAGATTTAACATAAATGGAACCATGTCTTTGGAGGAAATCAATCAGTTCTTGTTCAGATTGAAGCAGTGCGGTTTCAGGGAGAAACTTTGCTAATATTTCCTGTTGCTTTAATGCTTGATATAATGCAAATTTATGAATAAAATGCGGATTGAAAAATGGTATGTCAAAGCTTTTGATGATAGAAATAGCTGCTGCGAAATGATCGCCATCCTCTGTTTTGCGGAAAGGCACACGATTATATATAACATGGGGAAGAGGGGTTGTTATAGGAAGCCATTTATCTTTAGCTGTGACATACGTAAAACCGTCAATTTTAGTATTTGTCAGTCTTTCAGGAGGAAAGACGACAATCATTCCCCCAAAAGAATCTAGTTCTCTTTGCAGCTTTTCAAATAAAGACCGGTTGCCGATTAGCTTGTTTTTGGAATTGTAGGAAGTCAGTATGCCGACAATGGGGCCTGCATTGTTTGCCTTGTAGATCATTTTAAATGGCTGGAACTCTTTAAGGAAAGGGAATAAAGGCAGCAACGGAAGCTGATTGCTTCCGAAGGTTAATCCAGGCTGATTAAAATGCCAACTCTTTGCATTGCCATCATAGTAAATATTCATTTAAATATATCCTCAGGCTTTTTAATGCTCTGCTCATACAAGTAGATGGCATATTCTAGCGACATTCTTCTTGTCAGTAAGTCGTCTTTTTTTAGTGAACTGTGTTTAAAGATGCTTCTTCCAGGCTTAGAATTTGCTTCAAAAAGCCAAACTCTTCCTTTACGGTCTACTCCGATATCAAAGCCAATCTCTCCGATTGTTCCCTCCGTGTACTTCTCAAGTGTCTTAGATATTCTTAATGCAGAATTGATAAGCTTCTCTTTAAGCTGTTCCTTATCCTTGTCAACATCTAAGAGCTCGTCAATCGATTTAACAATACCGCCGCTATTCATATGTGTAGTTGCACTGCCTGCACCGGCAATTTTGGCGGCAATTGCGGTGACTTCCCATTTACCTTGTTTATTCTTATTAGTATGAACTCGGAAATCAATCGGTTTTTTCTCTGAGCGCATAAGATGAATGCCTTGTTGGACGAGAAGATTATTAATATTTGTTTTTGCTGTAATATGCTGTATCAGCTTTTCTAATGTATCGAATTTAAGCAGTCGTTTTTCTCCGCTCGGTTCTTTAAAACGTGTATAGTAGTTTTCGTCTTTCTTATTATAGATGACTTGATAGATTCCTTTTCCCAGGCTGCCATTTTTCGGTTTAATGTAAATATGCCCATAGTTGCTCAGCATTCGTTCTACGACAGAAAAAGAAGTGAAGGGAAGCGTTTCAGGCAAAAAATCGGCAATGCTGTTTTCTTGAAGCAGACGTTCATATATATCAAGCTTGTTAAAGAAGCCTGGATTATACCACGGAATCATATATTCCTGTTGAAGACGGTACTTTACCTTCTTTATTTTTGGCAAACTCTCTGTACGGCGATTAGGGATACGATCATAAATAACATCTGGAAACGGAACTTCAAACCGTTTCCAGCCATCATGATAAAACAGTCCGTTAATTGTGCCTTTATCCCAATCAATATGCTGGGCTCCAAATAAAAAGGCGGTGACACCTGCTGTGTTTTGGACAGCTAACAGCTTTGAAAAGATAATAGTGCGTTCACCGATTGGTTTGACCTCGACTGAGCTGAAGCCAGAGGTGAATATTCCAACAAGCGGACCGATATACAAGACATCTTTATCGTAAAAAACATGTAAGATAGGAAGAGTTGGCGGTATCTTTAAGGCTTGTATTAAATCTTCACTTATTCTAATTACATTGCCTCCGAATTTTTGGACAGCAATGAAAGCTTCTACCTTCATTGTTCCGAAGGCAGCCCGCTTAAGATTACTTGGTATTGATGCATCTGCAGGAAGGTAGATTGTATTAGTGCAATCATTTATCACTTCAATAGAGTAAAGTTTTTTCATTGCTGTTCCTCCTCTGTCCATCTCGCAGCATGGCTGCATAGGCTAGCGGAGCTTTATACAGCCTTTCACTCAAGTCTGGGTATGCCAGGAGAATGACTTTTCTGCCAGGCTTGCTGTTGACGTCGAGTATCCATAACGAGCCATTTTCGGTAATACCTATATCAACTCCTAACTCGAAGAGGGCAGGAAAGGATTGTTCTAATATAGGTGGGAGGCTAGAAAGAATGTCGTTTATTTCATTCTCAATAAAACTCTTCATTTTATAGGGAGCTGTATCAAGCCATTGTTTAAAAGGAATTACTTCTGCTCCTGCACTAAGATTGGAGATGATTCTGTCTTTGGCGCCAAGTCTTATCCCCTTTTCAATGATTTCCCATTTGTTTTGCCCATTTTTTTGCAGCAGTGCTCTAATATCAAACGGCTGTTTATCCTGATTGCATAAAGGTAAATAGCTTTGGCTAAAATAATCATTTTTCTGAAGCAGAGTAGTCAGCCAGCGTGAGAATTTTTCTTTATCTTTAAAGATATGTTCCACATGTCGCTCTTTTTTATCTGTTCTGACAAAAATGCGCTTATGTTGTTCTTTAATAAAATAAATGCCGTTTCCCTGTGAGCCGTTAATTGGTTTTAAGATAATCGGATTAACAAATCGCAAATCTTCTAATACTTCATCAGCTGAAATTACTTGTTTTGACTTAGGAATATAAGGGGCCAGCTTAGAAGCTTTCAATACATCATACAGCTTCAGTTTGTTTGGGAGCCCATTGCCAATAAAGACAATATCCTTTTTCTGTTTCAGCCACTCAACGATGTTTTTGCATTGTCTAGAATGAGAATTTTCTTGGTAATAGCAGCGGTCATATAAAAAGGAAGGGACGGGAAAGTCTTGTGTGAGCCAGCAGTTCTGCTCACTATCGAAAATCTTGCCAGATACCTTTTCTGTGAGAGGATTGTAGCTTGAAGGTACGAAATGATAAACATCAAAGGCCAGCGATTTTCCCAGTTTAGCAATTTCCGTGATATAGCTTTTTTCATTTTCTAATGAGAGTGACATGATTCCAAAACTAGACATCTTGTTGTTCTCCTTTTTTTATATGTGGAAAAGAAAGGCTCAAACAATATTCCAGTAATGCCTTTGTAGAAGGCCTTCCTTTATTTGTTGCCGAATCAAGATTTTTAGACGGTTTAGAATTGACCTCGATAATCCAAAGCCCGCCATGTATGTCAATGCCCATATCAATTCCGAGCTCGCCTAAGTCTCCGGTCATTTGCGACGACAGGGCCTCAGCTGTCTGAAGAGATATCTCTTTAAACTGTTGCTCCACCTGCTTAGCAGAAGCTTCACCAACTAATGCTTGAAGCACAGATTTTGATGAGATCATTTCTGCACCTTGATACAAATTAGCGACAAATGCTTCTGGCTGGGCACATCTGGCGACAATAGAGGTTATCTTCCATTGGTGCCGTATATCCTTATGGCAGAGAATTCTAAAATCAAGGGAACGATTATGATATTGTTGAAAGTTAATGCCTTCCTGACAAATATAAGCGCGTTTTTTAGTCAATTGCGAAAGCCATCTCCATAATTTATTAAATGAAGAAAAGAAGCGGATTTTTCCTTTTTCTTTACCAGAAGAAACGCTCGTTTTCCATGCATGTTCCTCGCGGCGTATCTGGATAATTTGCCGGCCTTGACTGCCATGAATCGGCTTTACATATAAAGTGCTGAATAGATTTAACATTGCTTCCAGTACCTCTTTAGAGAGCAGGTTCGTTTCTGGAATATATTTTTTTAATGCAGGAAGTTTGTTTAAGATTAAGGAGGTATCATATTTAGAAAAGAATTGTGCATTAAAGATAGGAATATTTCGTTTTTGCAAATCCTTTTTTAGGTCGTTAAATTGCGTTGATGCTTCTGCCTTGCGTATATGAATGCGATTATAAACAACATTGGGATATGGCAGGGCCGTCTTTTTCCAGCTGTCCTGCTGGTAAGAATAGCCTTCGACATATCCTTCTTTCCAATCATAAAGGCTGCATACATAAAGAATTCCGCCAAGGCGTGACAGCTCTTGCTGAAATTCCTCGCAAAACTGATGAATGGAACGGAAAGAAGGTCCATCTTCCGCAGAATCATGTGCAGGAGCATCTGTCAAAATGGCTATTACCGGCCCAAGTGTTAATGTCTGGCTCTGTTTATTGAAATGACTGAGCAGTGTTAAATCTTGATTTGGCACTGCTAATGACTGAAGCAAGCTGTCACAGAAAAATATCGCTTGCTTATCCTCATGTACAGGTTCAACTAGGACAGGAACTGCCGTGCTACCTAAGTTAAGCAGAACAGGATTATTGCGATCTATTTCCCAATGATGAACTAAGGAGTGGCTCAAACGTAGTACCGTCTCCTTGTTTGCTGGGAAGGAGGAATTTTCTTTCATATACAGGGGAAGCAAATTTAGTTTCATCGCAATTCCTCATTTGTAAGGTGAATTTTTTAGTTTAATTTTTCTTATAGGCTAAAGCTGATATGGTATCGTATGTTAAATGGAATGATTTGTGCATGTATCTAAAGGGATGAAGGGTACTGCAGACTTTTTGTGGGCATTGTTGAATTGCATGTGAATTTATATAATTGTCCGGTCTTAACAGCGAACACTTGTCCAGTCTTAAATGAAATAAAGGGTCTTATTGGCAATATGAAGCATAGTTTGATATAGTGGAGACAATTGTTAAAAAGGAGTTGTTAATAATGGCAGTAAACCTTCATGATTCTGCTTATGAACTAGAAAAAGCTATTCGTCAAAGTGATGAATATACAAACTTAAAAAAAATGTATGACTTGGTTAATGCTGACCCATCTGCAAAGGCCATGTTTGAAAACTTCCGCAACATTCAAATGCAGCTGCAGCAAAAACAAATGTCAGGGATTGAAATTACACAGGAAGAAGTGGAACAAGCCCAAAAGACAGTGGCATTGGTTCAGCAGCATGAGTCTATCTCCAAACTGATGGACGCAGAACAGCGTATGAGCATTGCTATTACTGAGCTTAACCAAATTATTATGAAGCCACTTGAAGAGCTTTATGGAGCTCCGCAGCAATAAAATAGCAGAAATACATAAGTGCCCAAAGCTATGCTTTGGGCACTTTTTCCATATTATAATGTTGCTTATTTAAACTAGCTTACATTAAAACTGAGTACCAGACAGCTGCTGCTGAGCCATTTGCACTAAACGCTTCGTGATTTCTCCACCAACAGAACCGTTGGCACGAGCAGTTGTTTCAGCACCAAGGTTTACTCCAAACTCAGTCGCAATTTCATATTTCATTTGATCTAATGCTTGAGAGACTCCAGGTACTAGTAGTTGATTTGAATTGTTTGACATTGTTGTTTCCTCCTTTAGTGATTGTCGGTGTTACAGTCAATAGTTTGTAACAGACAGAGATATCTATGCAGTTTACGAGTCTGTAAATGTTTCCAGCAACAAGCATAGATTGCATTGGTTAAAACGGATAATTCGTGAAAGCCGGTTCTAATACAGGTGGTTTTTTCATACATGTTTATAAAGACAAAACAACCTGAAATGGGGGAACAAGATGATTTATCGCTTATTAGCTTTAAATATTGATGGGACTCTTATCCAATCAAATGGACGTCTGAGCAAATCCACGAAGGATGCAATTGAATACGTTCAGCAAAAAGGAATATATGTAACATTAGTCACATCAAGAAGTTTGCCTTCCGCAAGAAAGGTTGCCAAAGCATTAAAGCTGAATAATTATATTGTGACACATCAAGGTGCACTTATTTCAGACAATGCCGACCAAACATTGTACGTAAACAGGCTGACTGATGAACTTACATATGAAATTGTCCGTTTCCTAGAAGGGTTTATTTGTCAGATTAGAATCGTGCATGAGAAATTTTCTTTAGCGAATAAGTCAAGGCTTAACCATAATATGCTTGCTAAAACAGTGTTTAACTCTGGCGATCCTGTGTTTTATTCCCATCAATTTGTAGAAGTTCTTAGTGAAGTTTTGCTGGAAGAACCTGTCAGCGCTCCGAAAATTGAGGTGTATTTCGAAGACAAGAAAGATTGTTTAGATGCTAAAGAGGTTTTAGACAAGATGTTTGATGAAATCAATATTGTCCAAATGAATGACCTTCGCTTAGAAGTGCTGCCTGAAGGTGTTAATAAGCTCAACGGGCTGCTGTACTTGGCAGAGCATCTCGGTATTAACAGAAGGGAAGTAGTAGTAATTGGCGACAGTCTTGATGATAAAGATATGATAGAAGCAGCCGGCCTTGGAGTAGCTATGGGAAATGCGCCAAGTGAGCTGAAATTTGCAGCCGATTGGGTGACAAGATCCAATAACCAGGACGGAGTTGCTTACATGGTAAAGGAGCATTTTCGTAAACAGCAGCCTATTGAGTTTCTGCGCAAAATGAACATTATTAAATAGCAATTATTATACTCATCTTAATAAACCAAAAAATTCCTTAGAGCGTAAGGAATTTTTTGTTTTTCTAGCCAATATTTTGACCTGGCTGGTCACTTTTTGTAGACTGAAGTATAATGGAATTTTAGAAGCTATTAACTATGATAATTAAAGGTGAATATAAAAATGAAATCAATTTCGATAAGCGGGTTACATGACGACCGACTAATCAGACCATTAGAGCATATCGGCAACTTGTTTTTTGAAGATACTAAGGTTGCTTTCGCTGAAGACGAAGCAGATATTTTAATACGTTTTGATGTTTCAGAAACAGACGACCGGTTTTTTGTTGAAGGAAAAATAGACGGCAAGTCAGCATTCGATTGCGAAAAAGCTGTAGCCGGTCTTGATGAAAAGGAAAGATTTAAGGAACAAAAGAATGCCATTTCACAAGTTTTCCTAAAGGTATTACAAGATTATACTGGCATGATTCAAAAATGGGGAATTTTGACGGGAATTCGCCCGACAAAGCTTCTTCATAAGCATATGCAAAACCAAACGCCAATCGAAGAGGCGCATCAGGCATTAAAGGATGAGTATTTAATGTCGGATGAGAAAATCGATCTCATGCAGCGCATTATAAACAGACAGCTTGCGGTTATTCCCGATTTATATGATTTGAAAAGAGAAGTAAGCATTTATATCGGGATTCCATTTTGCCCAACTAAATGTGCGTACTGTACGTTTCCGGCTTATGCTATAAACGGCAGACAAGGTTCCGTATTTTCCTTCTTAGGAGGTCTTCATCATGAAATAAAGAAGACTGGAGAATGGCTGAAATCTAAAAATATTAAGATAACGACCGTCTACTATGGTGGAGGAACTCCTACAAGCATAACTGCTGAGGAAATGGACATGCTTTATGAGCAAATGAATGAATCCTTCCCGGATGTGCAAAACATCAGAGAAATAACGGTAGAAGCTGGCCGGCCAGACACCATTTCTCCTGAAAAGCTGGAAGTACTGAATAAATGGAATATTGACCGCATCAGCATTAACCCACAATCGTATACACAACAAACATTAAAAGCAATCGGAAGGCATCACACTGTTGAAGAAACGATTGACAAGTATCATCTAGCCAGACAGCATGGAATGAATAATATCAATATGGACTTAATTATTGGCCTTCCTGGAGAAGGTGTGGAAGAGTTCCAGCACAGCCTTGATAAAACGGAAGAACTATTGCCTGAATCACTGACTGTTCATACATTGTCATTTAAACGGGCTTCTGAAATGACGAGAAATAAAGCGAAATATAAAGTTGCTGACAGAGATGAAATCCAAGAAATGATGAGAATGGCTGAAGTTTGGACAGACAAATATGATTATGTGCCATATTATCTGTACAGACAAAAAAATATTCTTGGCAATCTGGAGAATGTAGGATACTCCAAGGTTGGCCAGGAAAGCATTTATAACATCATGATGATGGAAGAACTGCAGACAGTAATTGGTCTTGGCTGCGGTGCTTCAAGCAAATTTATCCATCCAGTAACAGGAAAAATCACTCAGTTCTCTAATCCGAAGGACCCTAAAACATATAATGACAGCTTTGAAGAATATACAGACAGAAAATTAGCGCTGTTAGAAGAACATTTTTCAGCAGAAAAATCGTTTTAATACAAATAAAATTAGCGTTATTGAAGGAAGATAGAAAGAGCAGGACACTGCTTTTACTGTCTTCCTTTTTTCGTAGACTAAAGAAAACGCCAGCAACTTCTAAATAAAAGGCGAAGAAAAAGATTGCGTTTTTGTTAGAAAACGAATAATATAAAAGAGTTGTGTAAAAATGTTCGTTTTTTCGGAGGTATACATGTTTAAACTTAAAGAGAACAATACAAATGTGAAAACGGAAATAACAGCCGGCTTCACTACTTTTTTGACAATGGTCTATATCGTTATCGTTAACCCTGTTATTTTATCAAGTGCAGGCATTCCTTTTGACCAAGTATTTATGGCAACAATTATTGCTGCTGTCGTTGGTACACTTTGGATGGCCTTATTTGCCAATTATCCGATAGCTATAGCACCGGGTATGGGATTAAATGCTTATTTTGCTTATTCGGTTGTCGGAAGCCAAGAAGGCCTTGATTATACTGTTGCTTTATCTGCTGTTTTTGTTGCAGGAATCATCTTCTTAATTCTTTCTTTAACAACATTCAGAGAAAAGCTGATAGAGGCAATTCCGGAAAATTTAAAGCATGGTATCACTGCAGGTATCGGTTTGTTTATCGCTTTTATTGGTTTAAGACAGACACAAATTATCGTGGATAATGAGGAAAATCTTGTTGGTCTTGGTGACCTGCAGTCTCCCTCTGTTGTGCTAGCTTTAGTCGGTCTTGCTATCACAATTATTTTATTTGCGATGAATGTTAAAGGCGCCTTATTTTTGGGAATGATCGCAACAGGTATTATTGCTTTCTTTACAGGCCAGCTGTCATTTGATGGTTTTGCAGCTGTTCCTCACTTGCCAGAAGGACTAATTATCACAAATCCTTTCTCAGCAATCGGTGATGTTTTCCAGCATAGCTTATATGCAGTTGTGTTCTCCTTCTTGCTTGTGACAATCTTTGATACGACTGGTACGATGGTCGGTGTTGCTGAACAAGCAGGATTAATGAAGAATAACCGTCTTCCTAAAGCTAGACAGGCTCTGCTTGCAGATTCTATCGGAACTTCTGTTGGTGCTATGTTCGGGACAAGCCCGACGACTGCATTTATTGAGTCGACTTCTGGTGTTGCAGCAGGAGGAAGAACAGGACTGACTGGTGTCACGGTTTCTGTATTGTTTATTATTGCTGCTTTCTTTGCACCGCTTGTCAGCGCTGTTTCTGGCTTGTCTGCTATCACAGCTCCTGCCCTCATTATTGTCGGAAGCTTAATGATGGGAGCAATTGCACAGGTGCGCTGGTCTGAATTTGATGAAGCTTTCCCAGCTTTTCTTGTGATTTTGAGCATGCCGCTTACTTCAAGTATTGCAACAGGAATTGCACTAGGATTCATATCTCATCCGTTGCTGAAATTAGTGACAGGCAAGGGTAAATCTGTACACCCACTCGTTTATATATTCGCCGTATTATTTTTATACCAGCTCGTCTTTTTATCTCACTAGAGCATAAAAAGTCCCATGAAGTTTATTCTTCATGGGATTTTTTTTATTTTTGTCCAATCTTTACAGTTATTTGTGAAACCTTCAGCATATCTTTTCGTATGAATGAAAGAAGGAGGAGATCGGAATGTCATTAGAAATAAAAAATGTTACAAAAAGATTCGGTTCATTTGTTGCAGTCGATAATATATCCTTATCAATTCCAGAAAATGAAATGTTTGGATTTTTAGGAGGAAACGGTGCTGGCAAAACGACAACCTTTCGCATGCTGCTAGGCATATTAGATATTAGTGAAGGGACCATTACTTGGAACGGGAAAAGCATCAACTATTCGACAAGTCCAGAAATCGGTTATCTGCCTGAAGAAAGGGGACTTTATCCGAAATTAAAAGTAAAGGACCAGCTTATTTACTTAGCAAGATTGCGAGGAATGGATAAAAAGGAAGCGTTGACAGAATTGAAAGGATGGCTGGAACGCTTTAAAATATCCGATTATTTAGAAAAAAAGGTGGAAGAACTGTCAAAGGGTAATCAGCAAAAAATTCAATTCATCAGCGCTGTGCTTCATAAGCCGAAGCTGCTGATTTTGGATGAGCCGTTCAGCGGTTTGGATCCGGTTAATGTGGAGCAGCTGAAGACCGCCGTCATTGACTTAAAAAATTCGGGAACGACAATTGTATTCTCTAGCCACCGGATGGAGCATGTGGAAGAAATGTGTGAAAATCTTTGTATTATGCATAAAGGAAAGCCAGTCGTCCATGGGGGCTTAAAGGAAATTAAACGCAGCTTTGGGAAGAAAAATGTTGTTATTCATGCTGATTTCGATTTGGCCTATTTAATAAAGTTTCCTGGTGTTGTCAAGCTGAAGCAAACGACAGAAGGCGCTGCTCTCCAGATTGAAGGCGAGGAAATCGCGGAAAATATATTAAAGGATATCGTAGGAAAAGGCTTCGTCCGGAAATTTGCGTTAGAGGAGCCGACTTTAAATGATATTTTTATCGAAAAGGTAGGTGCTTCACTTGAATAGTTTCTGGATTATTTTATTGCATACGTATTGGACAAAGGTAAAGACAAAATCCTTCATCTTCACAACGGTTATTACATTGCTGCTTATTTTAGGCTTAACAAATCTCCAGTCCATCATCCAAGTGTTTAACGATGATGATATAGACAAGATTGCAGTCATCGACAACACAAAAGAACTATATTCATCTGTTGCCGCAATGTCAGAAACCCTTAACGAAGATATTGTGCTAGAGGATTATGTAGACGGTGAAGCGGAAGCGAAACAAAAGGTGGAGGACGGTACGTATCAAGGATTGTTAATTCTTGATTATGATAAGGAAAATCTGCCGCAGGGATCCTTCTACAGCATGGATATTACAGACTCCTCGACAGCAACCGGTATTGAGACATTGGTTCAGGCTGTAAAGAGCCAGCTTGCTGCAGCACAGTTAAATCTCAGCAGTGAACAGCTTGAAAAGCTTAATGAGCCTGTTGAATTTGAACATATTGCTCTTGAACAAAATGCAAAATCAGAAGAAGAGCTGAACCAGGCAAGAGGGCTTGTCTATGTCTTATTATTCCTTATTTATTTTGCAGTCATCCTTTATGCTAATATGATAGCGATGGAAGTAGCGACAGAAAAATCATCTCGGGTTATGGAAATTTTAATTTCCAGTGTGTCACCGATTAAGCATATGTTCGCAAAAATACTTGGTATTGGCTTGGTGAGTATAACACAATTAGTGGTGCTTCTAGTGGTTGGCTATTTTTCTGTTACAAATAATGAAGATATGAGCACACTTGATGGCTTTCTAGGCTTCAGCGGCATACCTGCAGCCACCATTATTTATGCTGTTTTGTTTTTTGTGCTTGGTTACTTTTTATATGCCACACTTGCAGCATTCCTCGGTTCTCTTGTCAGCCGAATCGAAGATGTTCAGCAGATGATTACCCCAATGACTTTAGTTGTCGTGGCAGGTTTTATGATTGCGATGTTCGGCTTAGGTAATCCCGATACGACATTCATTACGATTACTTCGTATATTCCGTTCTTTACGCCAATGCTGATGTTTATGCGTGCAGGCATGCTGAGCCTTCCGGTATGGGAACCGATCTTAGGAATGCTTATATTGGCCGTTTCTATCATCCTCTTAGCAGTCTTTGGCGGCAGAGTTTATAAAGGTGGAGTGCTGATGTACGGCAAATCGAATTCCTTTAAAGACATTAAAAAAGCACTGCAACTGACGAAAAAAGAATAACATCACAAGACTCACGAAATTCGTGAGTCTTTTTTTATTAATAGCAGGAAAAATATTTGGCGATTTCAGAGTCAATTCCGTACAATTAACAGTAGTCTTTTAGAAAGAAGGAATGTCAGGATGAGTATTTTACATAAAGGTGATAAAGTCGGATTTATTGCGTGCTCTGACGGCAGAGACCGCTCCAAATCAAACATATATTTAACATTAGAAAATATATTGGCACAGTTTAGTGTTCATGCCGTTTACGCGAAAACCTTTTATGCTGTCGGTAACACGCCATTCAGCGGTACACCAGAGGAAAGAGCAGCAGAATTAGCGGAATTATACCAAGATAAGGAAATAAAGGCCGTTTTTGATTTGTCAGGAGGAAATGCTGCCAACGAGCTGCTCCCATCTATCAATATGGAAGTAATTAAAGAAAATCCAAAGCCTTTTGTCGGCATGAGCGACCTGTCTGTCCTTAATAATGCCCTGTTTACATTAACTGGTGTTCCTAATCTTCATTATCAAACAACCAATTTACTGGGACCAGACAGTGCCTTTCAAATGGAATTGTTTACGAAAGTGTTTTTGGCTGACTGGCACAATCCGAATGAATTAGTAACATTTCCATATACATGGCTGCGAGGAAGCAGTATGGAGGGTACTGTTATTGGCGGAAATGCAAGATGCTTCTTGAAACTGGCTGGCACTCCTTATATGCCAAATCCAGAGGATAAGCTGCTTTTCTTGGAAAGCCTCGGTGGTGGACCGGCTGCGATTGCCTCTTATATTGCTCAGCTTACCCAGCTTGGTTTTCTTGAGAGATGCAATGGCATCCTGTTAGGTACCTTTACGGAGCTAGAGCAGAGTGCAGGCATGCCGACAGCAGAGGAGCTAGTGCTTGCTGCCACAGAAAAGTTTGGAATTCCTGTGGCAAAAACAGCTAAGTTAGGGCATGGGTACGACAGTCACTGTCTTCCGATTGGAATGAAACTTCAGTTATAACTTTTTTAGAACGTGCATTCGTATTTTAAGGATGATAATATAAAAGAAAAAGGAGGTGGTCATTATGGAGGAGATAACATTTATACATTGTGCAGACCTTCATTTGGACAGCCCTATGCTCGGGTTGAAAAATCTGCCTGCGCCTATACGAACACAGCTGCGGGAAAGCACCTTTACGTCGTTCAAAAGGATTGTTAATACTGCCATTGCCAAGCAGGTCGACTTCGTTCTTATTGCCGGGGATATTTATGATGGAGAAGACAGAAGCTTGAGAGCGCAAATATTTTTCCGGAAAGAGATGGAAAGACTGAATACCTCTGGCATTGAGGTATATATCATCCATGGAAACCATGACCATTTAAGCGGCAAGTGGCTGGAGATTAACTTTCCGGACAATGTACATATCTTTCCTTCCGAGGTCACTGTCTTTGAGCACAGAAAAAACAATGCGACAGTTCATTTATATGGCTTCAGTTATGAAGCGAGACATCTTTATGACAGAAGAGTAAACAGCTTTGAAAAAAAGGCAGGAGCAGATTACCATATTGGCATACTGCATGGCAGTTTGGAAGGAAACAGCGAACACAGTCCATATGCTCCTTTTAACTTACAGGAGTTAGCTTCAAAGGAGATGGATTATTGGGCATTGGGTCATATACATAAAAGAGCAATACTGCAAGCAGAACCGCCGGTAGTGTATGCAGGAAACATTCAAGGAAGGCATAAAAAGGAAACAGGAGAGAAGGGCTGCTACTACGTAAAACTAAGCAAGCTGGCTGCAGAGCTAGAATTTATCCCGACAGCGGCATGTTTATGGAAATCAGTTGAAATAGATGCAGCTGCAGCCAAAAACGTTGATGAGCTTTTGCGCTTATGTCAAAGCGCGCAAAATATCGAAAGAGACAATGGAGTACCTGTAATCATGTCCATTAATGCTGTTAACGCAGAAAAACTTGGCAGCTTCCACGCAGGAGAACTGCTGGAAATCCTTCAAGCTGACGAGTTGGAGGGATCGGATTTTGTGTGGGTGTCGAGCTTATCGATAACAGAACGCAGCAGCTGGGATAAAGAGCAGCTGCAAACAGAATCTGCTTTTTTTGCTGAGCTTTTTCAAGCTGTTACAGACTACGATTCAATCGCAGAAGCTGTTGCGCCGCTTTATCGTCACCCAGGTGCCTACCGATATCTTTCAGAATTAACGGAAACAGAGAAGCAAGAGCTAGCAGTAGAAGCGGAGCGGGTGCTTCTTCACATGCTGAACGGAGCAGCCAGGGGGTAAAATATGCGGATTAAAACAATAACTATTTACGGGTATGGAAAACTAGAGAATATAACGTATAATCTGGATGCAGATCTTCAAGTATTTTATGGAGAAAATGAAGCAGGCAAGTCGACGATCATGAGCTTCATCCACAGCGTTCTGTTTGGGTTTCCTTCAAAGGTTCAGACAGAGCTCCGCTATGAGCCGAAAAATCAAGCTAAGTATGGCGGTAAATTAACAGCATGGTTTCCTGAACATGGTATGGCAACAATTGAGCGTGTTAAAGGAAAAGCAGCCGGTGATGTTACTGTCATTTTGGAAAACGGCCGAAAAGGGCAAGAGGATTTGCTCGGTGAATTACTGCAGAGAGTAGATAAAGGTCTCTATCAATCGATTTTTTCTTTTAATCTTGATGGCTTGCAAAATATCCACGGATTAAAGAGCGAGGAGATTGGAAGATTCCTGTTTTCAACAGGTGTAATCGGTTCTGATCTAATAGCAAGGACAGATACAGAGCTGCAGAAAGAGCTGGATGCCCGCTTTCGACCAAATGGAAAAAAGCCAGTCCTAAACGAACTGCTGGTGTCTTTAAAGGATGCTCACCAACAGCTGAAAAATGCAGAAAAAACAAATGAGCAATACAGCGGGCTGCTGCAAAGAAGAGAGGAGCTGGCCCAAGAGCTGGAAGCAGAAGAAGACAATGCTGTCAGTCTAAAGGAAGACATTAATAAACTGGAGAGCTGGTTAGAAGCGGCTCCAATAGTAGCACAAACAGAGCTTTTAGAGCGTAAAGAGGAAAAGTATGCTGATTTGACGTTTCCCAATGCTGGTATGGACAGATGGGACCGAATCAAAGACCGAATCTTAACAGTCCAAAGCCGAATTCAGCATGTGCAGAACAAGATTAAAGGATTAGAAGACAAAGACAGGCAACTTCAGCCTAATGAGGAGCTGTTAGCAGCTACTGGAGAAATAACAGAGGCTAGCGGGAAAATGCCCGTCTATGAAGAGCTTCAAAAACGAAAGAACCAGCTGTTGAACCAGTTATCCTTATTGGAGAAGGAAATGGAAGTTTTGCAGGCGAAATTGCATGTGCCAATAACAGAAGAGGATATTTCTGATATTAATACGAGCATCTTTATGAAGGAGCAATGTGCAAATGCAGATGCCTTGCAAAAAAGGCTTAAGGCCTCCAGATTAGAGCTTGATGCGAGATTAAAGGAAGAACAGCAGCAGCTCGAAAGCATGGAAAGGGAAACCGCTGAACTGAAAAGTCGACTGCTTTCAGAGGATAAGCGCAAAGAGCTAAAAACACAGCTTAAAGCAGCGGAAAACATAAGCTGGCATAAAGAAAAGCTTGCAATTCTACAGAGGGATATCGAAAGCGTCCAAAAACAGCTTGAGGCTAATCGGAAAGTCCATCTTGCAGCTAATATGCAGTTTCTGTTCGTTCTAATCATGCTGATTGCAATCGGGCTGGCAGGTGCAGCTGAACAGCTCCTATACTTAATGCTTGCAGCCTTGTTAGGCAGTATTGCAGCCATTCTTTTCTTTTTTAATAGAAGGAAGGCAACGAAGAAAGAACGGTCAGAGCTGCAAAGAAAAGCAAAAGAGCTAAAGCGGGATAAGGCTGGCATGAGAGAGGAAACTGGCGGTTTTGAATTGCCTGATGCATTTTCAGCCAAGCATGCCTTAGAGAAGGATAATCAAGCAAGAGAAAGCTACAGCTTACATCTAGTAAAGCTGGAGCAGCAAACGAAGGCGTATGAGAGAATTTTAAGCGGCTATGAAAGCTGGGAACAGCAATACAGGGAGCATCAAACTGTTCTTGCAGAACTTGGCGATACATTGAGGATACCTGCTTCTCTCGCATATGATTATATTTACGATGCTTATTTGCTGTTAGACGAATGGAAGGTAAAGCTTAAGGATAAAAGGGCGGTTATTGAGGAAATAACGGCAATAGAGAC
This sequence comes from Niallia laureatilytica, assembly GCF_046613985.1. Taxonomy (NCBI): domain Bacteria; kingdom Bacillati; phylum Bacillota; class Bacilli; order Caryophanales; family Bacillaceae; genus Niallia; species Niallia laureatilytica. The sequence goes on from NZ_JBKKHP010000002.1 coordinate 105,460, forward strand.
AGAGTTAGAACTTATTGGAGCGCGAATCTCCAAACAGTATGAAAAATTCTTCTCCTTTAAAGCAGACTCACTTGCCCAAATGTCTAACCAGTTAATGAATGCTGTGAAAGAAGAAAATGAAAGAAAGATTTATTGGCAGGAGAACAACCGGGCGTTAGAAGAATGCAGGCAGGAGTTGCATGGGTTAGCAGGAGAGCTGTCGGTATTTTCCGCTGAAACCGAAGCGCTGCTCGACATTGCTGAAGTGAAAACAGAAGAGGAATACCGGAAAAAGGGAGAGTTATATGCAGAAAAAATCGAGCTAGAGCAGAAGCTTTCCACACTAAAGCAAAAACTTGAGCATTTTCGTCTAACACAGGAAGAGATCGAGTTTCTTCGCACAATCGATGAGCCGGAACAGGAGCAGTTACTGTTAACTGAAAGGTTAGCGGAAACAAAAGAAAGAATAAAACAGATTATGAAGGCCAGTGCTGAAAATCAACTAACCATAAGTCAAGCCGAAAGCGGCGGAACGTACACAGAGAAATTGCATCATTTCAAACAGCTGCAGGATGAGTTTCAAGAGGAAGTAAAGATATGGGGAAAATTTGCTGCTGCCAAGCACTTCTTGACACAAACAGTCAATGTCTACAAAGATAAGCAGCTCCCAGTTATGCTGCATAAGGCAGAGGAGTATTTTGCTATTTTAACAGACAATCAATACGTTAGAATTTTGCCGAAGGAAGAAGGCATCGGCTTTTTGGTGGAAAGGGAGGATAACACCTTTTTTGAAGCAAAAGAGCTGAGCAGGGGAACAGCAGAACAGCTTTATGTGGCGCTTCGACTTGCCTTGACACAGACATTTTATCAGAAATATCCGCTGCCGATTATTATCGATGACAGTTTCGTCAATTTTGATAATAAACGGACGAAGAAAGTGCTTGAGCTTTTAAAAACTTGCAGAAATAATCAGCTGCTCTTTTTTACATGTCATACCCATCTATTGGAGCATTTTCCTGATGGTCAAATACATTCTCTGCTGCTGCCCTCTTTAGAGCGAGACCGTTAATATAGATAGTGTTATACTAGGAACGAATAGATTAAATAAAAGATTGTACAAGATGAAAAAGGAGCGAAAAGCCTTGGATAAAAAAGGAATCCTACACTATGCGGTTGGGGACCAGTTTGATTCACATTTATTAATAAAAAGTTCAGCGAGAGCAATGGCCAGCAATGGCAAACCTTTCTTAACATTAATTTTTCAGGATAAAAGCGGAGAAATAGAAGCAAAGCTGTGGGATGCTACTGATGAAGATGCACAGTCTTATCAGCCCCAAACAATTGTGAGAATAAATGGAGACCTCCAAAACTACAGAGGCAGGCTGCAGCTAAGAATACGCCAAATAAAGGCAGCATCCCATGAGGATAGTGTACGCTTATCTGACTTTATTGAAACAGCACCGCTTGAAACAGAAGAAATGCAGGCGAAAATTAATCAGTATATCTTTGATATGAAAAATCCTAACATCCAGCGGATTACAAGACATCTCGTGAAAAAGCACCAGCAAGCATTTTTAGAATATCCGGCTGCAACAAAAAATCATCATGAGTTCGTTTCAGGACTTGCTTATCATGTTGTTAGCATGCTTGATTTAGCTAAGTCTATTGCCACTCTTTATCCGAGCCTTGATACAGACCTGCTGTACAGCGGTGTAATCCTTCATGACTTAGGGAAGGTGCTTGAACTGTCAGGTCCAATTTCAACGACTTATACAGTGGAAGGAAACTTACTTGGACATATTACAATAATGGTAAATGAAATTGGCAAAGCAGCCGATGAACTTAGTATTAAAGGTGAAGAAGTAATGGTCCTTCAGCATCTGGTGCTTTCACATCATGGAAAAGCAGAGTGGGGCAGCCCGAAAGCTCCACTGATTAAAGAGGCAGAAATTCTTCATTATATAGATAATCTGGATGCTAAAATGAATATGCTAGACAGAGCGCTTGAACGTGTTCAGCCAGGCGAGTTTTCAGAAAGAATCTTCCCATTGGAAAACCGTTCCTTTTACAAACCTTCTTTCCATAAATAATAATTTAATCCTATGGTCTCCTTTTAATAAAGGAGACCTTTTTTTTGTTTAGTGAGGGCTTCTGCGAAAAGGTGAATATTCTAGTTTATCTAGCATATGATGTAGTAATTAAGAGGAAGGGAGTTAATAGTATGTTTGAGATTCCGATGTGGGTTCTGTTTGTATTAGGAGGTATTGCTGTAAGTGCATTTATGGCTGTTAAGACAGGAAAAGAGGACAAGCAGCAAGAGAATGAATATATCGAAAAGGAAGGAGAAGTATATATTAAGAGGATGGAAGAGGAAAAACAAAAGAAAAGCGGAAATACTCAAGAACGCGCATATGAAAATTAAAGGGAAACTAGAGTATATCTCTAGTTTCCCTTTTTTTGTTAACTGCCTGAAGTTGTGTTTGTTGAACCGCTTGTAGACGTTGCATCAAGCAAGGACTCTAAGTCCTTATCCTCGATTTTTACATCTGCATCCTTTAGTTCTTTTTCCATGGCACTGTTGATTGTATCAGATGTAAGCTTGGACACTTTTAATTCATATTCCATGTCATCCTTTACATCTTCATATTTGCCTTTTTTCTTTTTATCTGTTACTTGAATTATATGGTAGCCATTTTCTGTTTTGACTGGATCACTGATTTCGTCTACATCCAGCTTGTATGCTGCCTCTTCAAACTCAGCAACCATTGTGTTAGCACCGAACCAGCCTAAGTCACCGCCATTTTCTTTAGAAGCAGTATCTGTAGAATATTCCTTCGCTAGATCTTCAAATTTTTCGCCATTATCAAGCTTCTTTTTGACTTCTTTTGCTGTTTTTTCATCAGCAACAAGAATATGACGAGCTTTAATTTCAGGCTTATAGTCATCGTAATATGCTTTAATTTCATCTTCTGTTACATCAACTTCTTTAACTGCGGCTTTTTCTTGAAGCATTCCAGTCTTAATCATCGAACGCAGCTCATCTTCATCCTTATAACCATATTGCTGAAGGGCCAATTCGAAGTTATCGCCAAGCTGTGATTTAATGCTATCAACTCTCTCGTCTAACTCTTCATCGGATACGTCATACTTATCTTCAAGTACTTTCTCATATAGAAGGGACTGCAGTACAGTCGTACCGTATTTTTCCTTCATCGCATCGTAGAGTTCATCTTTAGTAATATCACCTGCATCTGATTTTACAACTGCGTCTGAACCACCATTGCTGCATGCGCTAAGTCCAATGATGCCAGCAGCGAGAGAGATGGATAGTAGCCTTTTTTTCAAGTTAAACACTCCTAAGTTAGTTTTATCTGTAACATCCATCATTACTATATCATAAATTTTCAAAAGAGCAAAAATCCCTTTTAATGTAAAAGAAAAACGATAGGCAAAAGCAACAAATTAAAAATTGGGTAAATGTCCTGTTCCGTTTTTAGGTCCTAGACATATGATACATTGAGCTTGAAAAACAGCTTAAAGAATTAGCCGGTGGCTTATTCGTGCTGAATTGTGCAAAGGGTCAGGATGGGGGCAGCTTAGTATGCTGCATGTAACTGACTTTTGGCAAGCAAGTCTTTAGTCTTATTAGACTTAAACCATTTATCAAAAGGATACAGTAGCAGCCTTAAAAGGAGGTGTTACTATGGGTCATGCATACGGCGGAGGATTTGCGTTAATCGTAGTACTTTTCATTCTTTTAATTATTGTTGGCGCTGCTTGGCTGTAAGAGCCAAAGTAATGCAGAACATGAATTCAACTGATAGAAAGGAGGAGTCTTCATGTCAGGTACAGGTGCATACGGCGGAGGATTTGCATTATTAGTGGTGCTATTCATCTTGCTTATCATTATCGGAGCAAGCTGGGTATACTAATACTCTCTAAGAAAATAAAAGCAGCGATGAATAATCATCGCTGCTTTCCTTCCAATAAAGGGATATGAAGCACCTTGTTAGGAGCATATTGTCCGTTTATGTCAACTAAATAATAAATCAACATAGGAAGAAATCAAAAGAATCGTTATAAGGACATTGATTGTGCGGAAAACCTTCGGCTGTTTCTCTTCCGGGATTTCCTTTTGTGCGCATAGTGCATTTGTCATTCTATTAATATTATATAATATTAATATGGCTAAGATAATAAAAATGGAGATCATCATTGATTCCCTCCTTAAAACAGAATTATTGTATGATACTTACAATATCAAATTAAGGGATAAAAAGATAGTATTATATCCTATGATATGTCAATTAAATACATGCATCCTTTTCCTTTATTATCTTATGTCCTGACCGCAAGTGTTGCCTCCAGCATTAGCTGACATTGCTGACCAAAATTTCAATGCCATCTTCATTTTCTTCTACATAGCATGACCTTGGAGATTTCCATAAGCTTTTTATGCGAATAAAATCAGGTACACACATCCCGAAATGATAGGCAAACAAAATTAAGAAATAATGGACATAATGAGGAAACAGGAAACAGCAAATGACCAATGCAGTGTTAATGACGAGCATCGGCATAATCAAAGCAAATATAAACTGAATTTTCCCGATTGGGTCTGCTGCCCTAATACATATTAACGGAAAAATACCATAGTGTATATCAATTGATTTTTTTATTTTTTTGCCTAAATGGACAACCGGCAGAAAGTGCAGCAATTTATGAGCAGGATAAACGAGCAGAAATGCTGCCATAAAAGGTAAAAAGTAGTTGTCATTTAAACTGTTATACCCAAAAAATGCAATTGTCGGAGTGTAAAGGAACAAAAAAGAAAAAACCATTGTTAAGGAAGACATAAAAAGTATGCGTTGAAAGCCGTACTGTTTATGAAAATTAATTGTCTTCCAGCAGTTCATAAAGTAATCACCCTCCAAAAGGAGAAATTTTCTAGTTTAATAAAACTCACCTTGCTACTTTACGACGAATAGGGCAAAAAATCAATAGTTGTTTTTGATTATTTACTGGTGTTTTAAAACAAAAAAAGATAAGACTCTGTCTCATCTTTTTTTTGCCCTTTATTCCATTTTTACGAGTATATGTGGATTACTTCATAGGCGCCGGTTCTTTATGTTTAAGCTGCCCATTTTGTTCAACGAATGAATCTTCGATATTGTTGAAGGAGTTTTCGAATATTTCCATGAAGTTGTCTCCATAAATATTCTTGACGATTGTCATCATTTCCAGCAATTCTGGAAATTTTCCATATAAGTTTTTGATTGGCAATGCAGCTGAATATGCTGAGCTGTTGTCAGGATTGTATTCCTCCATGATATTAAGGAACAATTGCTCACCTTTTTCTGTGAGACAAACATAAGTGTTCCGTTTATCATTTTCTTTTTTGGAGAACTGCAGCAGTCCTCGTTCTTCTAATTTCTTAGAGAAGTTAAAGGCTGTTGAGACATGCATTACCCCAAAATTGGCCACATCTGATATGGAAGCGCCATTTAACTGATAAGCTATCCATAAAATATGATGTTCATTGATATTAAGATCATACGGCTTAATCCAATTTTGCCAATCCTTTTCAATTGATTTCCATAGTGCTTTACTGAGTTGTCCTACTCTTTGAGTAAACATTAAAGCTTCCTTCATCGAGCATTCTTTTTCATTCATCCCCAAATCTATTCACCTACTTTTCTATATTTATAATCATTATGCCAATAAAACAAAAATTAATAAAGAAAAAATAAGCGAAATTTTTAGAAATAAGCATATTTTTTGAAAGAAAACGTTTTATTGTATAATTATTTCTAAAATTAAATAAAAATTCACCCTTTTTCTACCAGCATTATACACTGTAACTTTCTGGAGTGAAAGAAATATTAAGAAGACCGAACTGCTTGAAATCAAGGTTTTAAACATCAGATTTTAAAATCTGAAAAATAGTTTCATATTGAAATATTTCTATACTCTAAAAACAAATCGAGAAAGAATGAATAGAGAATAAGTTTTTTAAAAAGTCAGAATATGTACTTTGTTATACTTTTCTTACATGAATTTTTATATTTACTATACGCGTATATTTATTTTTCCAAATTTTAGATGTTTTTATGTAAGGAAATTTAACATTACTCAGGAGGAGATGAAGGGGTTTAGCACAAAGAGAGGTAAACTATGTTAGTTTTCCTCTCTTTGTGTGTTATTGTTGCTTTTTTAAGTCGTTTTCTAATTCAGTTACTGTTTGTTCAATTTGGTTTAGTTCGATTTTCAGCTGTTCTTGATGTGGTTGAATTTCTGTTTTCCATTGCTCGAGCGATTCTTTTATATCTTCCACGAAGGTGCCGATGACATTTTTCCCTTCTTTGCTGGCAGTAGCAATGCTGTCTTTAATTTCTATAAGGTCTTCTTTTAAATCTTTGAATTCCTTTAGAAATGCTTTGCTGTTGTCCACACATGCTTTTCTTGCCTCTTTACCCGAAACAGGGGTAGTGAATAAGGTTGCTGCTGCAGCTGCAAGCCCGCCAATGATAAATCCTGATAGAAATGTTTTTCCACTCATCATGTTCACCTCGTCTTTTTTTTCTAATTATAGCCTATTTTAGGTTAGGTTTGCATATATATGTCATTACCCATAGAAAGGCAAAAAAAACAGATAGGCGAAACCTATCTGTGTAAAGCCTTGTTTTAAGCGTTTTGCTGGAAGTCTTTCATAAATTGAGCTAAAGCCTCAACATGCTCTAATGGAACAGCGTTATAAATGGAAGCTCTGCAGCCGCCAACAGATCGATGGCCGTTCAGTCCCACAAATCCAGCAAGTTTAGCTTCATCCAGGAATTTTTTTGTCAGTTCATCAGATTGCAACGTGAACGTTACATTCATCTTAGAGCGGCTGTCTTTAACGGCATGGCCTTTGTAAAAACCTTCGCTGTTGTCAATGACATGATAAAGTGTTTCCGCTTTTTGGTTATTAATTGCTGCGATTCCTTCAATACCGCCTTGGTTTTCCGCCCACTTCAGCACAAGTGATAATAAATAAATAGCCAAAGTTGGAGGTGTATTGAATAAGGAGTTGCTGCTGGCATGTGTTTCATAGCTCAGCATCGTAGGAAGCTCTGGGTTCTTTTTAATGAGCTCCTTTTTTATGATAACAACTGTAACACCTGATGGTCCTAGATTTTTTTGTGCACCAGCATAAATGATATCGAAGTTTTTGATATCAAGTGGTGTACTCAAAATATCGCTGGACATATCAGCAATCAATGGAACCTTCAACCCAGTCGGGAATTTATGCCATTGAGTTCCGTATATAGTATTATTCGTTGTAATATGAAGATATGCCGCATTCTCAGGAACTTCTATTTCTGCTGGATCAGGAATATACGTATAGTTATCATCTTTGCTTGAAACTGCAGTCTCTGTTTTTCCTACTTTTGCAGCTTCTTTAAGTGCTTTCTCCGCCCAGACGCCAGTAAGTGCATAATAACCTGTTTTATCATCTGCCAGAAGATTCATTGGCACCATAGTAAACTGCAGGCTTGCACCACCTTGGAGGAAGAGAATTTCATAATCATCCGGTATAGAAAGCAGGGATGCAAGCAGAGATTTTGCTTCATTATGGACTGCTTCATAGTCTTTGCTGCGATGGCTGAGCTCCATTATGGACATGCCTGTGTTGTTGAAATCCATCCAGCTTTTTTGTGCCTCCTGCAATACCCATTCTGGCAATGCTGCAGGACCAGCATTAAAGTTATACGCGCGTTTCATGTTTTTTCCTCCTTGTGCTTTTACTACGATTTTGATTGGAAGTTTACCCTTATACTATCAAATTGTGAAGATTTGTACAGATAAAAAAAGCAGCCTTAAAGCGAATTTCACTGCTTCAAAGCTGCTGTTGTTACATTACGAAAATAATATATGTGTTGGAATACTCGAAAATCCAATGTGTAAATCATTGATAACGATTTCATGAAGCTATTGGATAATAGCTTTTTTATGTAGAAATTTTTAAAAATTTTCTGTTTACAGCTTTTCTTTAATGTCATTTGCAATTTGGGAAAGCTGTTCATCAGAATATGCGTCGAAGTTCGTTTTCCAAACGGCTCCAAAGCCATCGCCTTTTCCGTAGCGGGGAATAAGGTGCATATGATAATGGAATACAGATTGACCTGCTTTTTCACCATTATTATTAAGTGTATTCAGCCCTACCGGCTCAAAAGCTGCTTTTAATCCGTTTGCGATAGAAGGGACAACTTCAAATAAGTTTTTAGCAATTTCAGGCGTTAATTCATAAAGATCTTTTACATGCGTTTTCGGAATAACTAAAGTATGGCCCTTTGTTACTTGGCTGATATCTAAAAATGCAACAACATGCTCGTTTTCGAATACTTTTTTGGCAGGAATTTCCCCTGCAACAATCTTGCAGAAAATACAATCACTCATTAACAATTTCTCCTTTTCCTGTTCATTTTTCTATTTATTTTATCATAGAGAGGAAATTCTAAAAACAAAAAACAGAGACAGGATCAAGAGATCCTGCCTCGTTGAAGAGGAACTTCTTATTGCGCTCGATTAAAGGTCATTCTCTTTGATAAACACCTCATTTAATAATGAATTGTTTTCTATGAGAAAAATCGATCATTGTTCAAACGAACCATCCCCTTAAATTAGGTCTTTATATGCGTTAACGTATAAAGAATAGATGACAGTCTGCGACACCACACCTCATTCCGTAATGGAATTTTTAACTACTTGGATAAGCAACTATTGGTGTATTGATCTTCTGGTATACTTAACAAATAATGCAAGCTAACCATCCCCTTGTTTTGAACGAATGGAAGTTTCAGTTGATTATTTAATCTAAATAATCTTTTGCAAACACCTCATTTTTATTATTGAATTGGTTCAACAATATTTTAGTGGTGCCCCTCTTCAATAATTAGAATGTCCGTTATGGAGATATATATACACAAAAAAATAAAAAGCCAAGGAAAAATTTCAAATTAACGCTGTTTGTTGATAAACTATAGGTAATACATAAGTGGAGGTACGTTATTGATGACGCTTTTGGAAGTGAAGAATTTAACGGGGGGTTATACCCGTAACCCGGTTTTAAAAGATATTTCCTTTTCGATTGCTTCAAATGAGATTGTTGGCCTGATTGGATTAAACGGGGCGGGAAAGAGCACGACAATACGCCATATAATCGGGTTAATGGAGCCGCATAAAGGAGAAATAAAAATAAATGGCAGCAGTTTTGAAAGTGACAAGGATGCTTACCGCAAGCAGTTTACATTTGTTCCAGAAACACCGATTTTATATGATGAGCTGACATTAGAGGAGCATTTAAGAATGACGGCGATGGCATATGGTATCTCGGAAGAGCAATATAAAGCAAGAATGCCAAAGCTTCTTAAAGAATTCCGAATGGAAAAAAGATTAAAATGGTTTCCAGCTCACTTTTCCAAAGGGATGAAACAGAAGGTGATGATTATGTGTGCCTTCCTAGTTCAGCCTTCTTTATATATCGTCGATGAGCCCTTCGTTGGACTTGATCCTCTTGGAATTCAATCGCTCCTTGACATGATGAAGCGAATGAAGGAAGAAGGAGCAGGCATCCTTATGTCGACACATATCCTTGCCACAGCGGAGCGATATTGCGACAGAATCATCATTCTTCATGAAGGCAAAATTAAATGTGCCGGGACAATGGAGGAGCTAAAGCAGGAATTCCAAATGCCAAATGCAACCCTGGATGATATATATATCCGGCTGACAAAGGAAGAGAGCCATGATTGAATTCAGTGAGAAGCAGCTGTGGAGAGACAGGTTAAGCTCTACAGTGAAGGAATATGTTCGCTATTTACGCTATATTTTAAATGGGCATCTAGTTCTAGTCCTTGTATTTTTATTAGGGGCGGGTTCTTATTATTATCAAGAGTGGCTTAAAGGGATTTCTAAAGGTTTTCCGGCTGCGATAATCATGAGCCTGTTGCTCGCATTACTCGTAACAAAAAGCCCAATTTATACGTTTTTAAAGGATGCTGACAGAATCTTTCTGATTCCTGTCGAGTCAAGAATGAGGAAATACTTTATCAACTGCATGCTGGTCAGCTTTATTTTCCAAGTTTATATCCTTTTAATGGGTCTTGGCATTTTAATGCCGCTGTATGCCAGTGTGAACGATGGGCAGTTTAATCGTTTTTGGTATTTCTTCCTTATTTTAAGTATTGTAAAAGGTGTAAACTTACTAATACGCTGGCAAGTTCAGCATTTTGTTAATGCGAGTCATCATACAACAGACACACTTATCCGTTTTTGCATAAATTTAGTTATCTTGTTTTTGCTTTTCTCTAATGCCTCGCCTCTGTTTGTGCTGGCTGTCCTTGTAATCCCTGTTCTACTGCTTGTCTATTATCAGAAGGCAACAAAACATATGGGTATTAAATGGGAATATTTAATCGCACAAGATGAAAAGCGTATGGCTGGTTTTTACCAGTTGGCAAATATGTTCACAGATGTGCCTCATCTGCGTAACCGAATTAAGAGAAGGAAGCTTTTAGATGTTTTCGTATCCAAAATAAGCTATAAGCAAGAGCTTGTATTCAGCCATCTGTATTGGCGGACCTTCTTCCGTTCAGGTGATTATTTAGGTCTGTCCGTCAGGCTAACAGTTATAGGCGGAATTGCGTTGTTTTTCCTTTCCTTTGGAATGGGACAAGTGTTGCTTGCGGTCTTGTTCTTATATTTGACAGGTCTTCAGCTTATGCCATTGTGGAACGCCTATCAAGATAAGTTATGGATCAGTCTTTATCCGCTGTCCATTGATATGCGTAAATCTTCCTTTAAAAAGACAATCAGCACTGTTCTTTACTTGCAAGGGATTATATTGTCAGCTGTTGTAGCATTAAAGGGAGATTTCACGGCAGGTCTTATGACGCTTATCGCAAGTGTTGTTTTCACCTTTGTCTTTGTCTCTCTCTATATGAATAAAAAACTTCAGGCATGATGTCTGCTTTAAAAACTCCAGCTAGGAGTTTTTTTTTTGCGAAGTTTACGGCATAGGGAACAATTAAATGAATAATACGTATGTATAGGTTAAAGGGAGTGAAACAGATGAAGGACTATGAAAGCAATGTCAGACAAGAAGTAAAGGACTGGAAAAGACGTATTCTAAAAAGACCTACCATGCTTAATCGAGTATCTAAAAAGGCACAGACCAAAATGAATGGTTATATTCCTCAAAAGGTTCATCAAGTCATAACGGAAGCAATTAAGCAGATGATAACAGGCACACTTGCCGGCACAAATAAAATAACGAAGAAACCATCGTCCTCTGAAAGAACATTAAAAGCATTGGATGAAGAGATGGACAAAAAAATCACTCAGTTTCAAAAAGCAGCAGCAGTAGAAGGAGCGGGAACTGGAGCAGGTGGTATTCTTGTCGGATTGGCTGATTTTCCGCTGCTGTTAGCAATAAAGATGAAATTCTTAATGGAGTCAGCATCATTGTATGGACATGATCCAGAGGAGTATGAAGAAAGAGTGTTTTCGCTGTATGTCTTTCAACTTGCCTTTTCTAGTGAAGACAGAAAACAGGAATTAATAGAAATTATTGAAAATTGGGATGCAAAGAAGGAAGAAGTGCTAAAGCTAAATTGGCAGGAGCTTCAGCAAGAATACAGAGATTATATCGATTTCGTGAAGATGCTGCAGTTAGTTCCAGTAATTGGTGCTGCTGTTGGAGCAGTGGCTAATTATAATCTTTTGGAACAGCTTGGGGAAACGGCAAAAAACTGCTACAGAATTAGGCATTTTAACAAAAATCACGAGTGATACCCTCATATTGGGAGGAAGCAAAATTACCTGTAAACCATATTTCCACGAAAAGAAAGATTTGATAAAATAGGCAATAAAAAGCAATCTTTACTTACGGAGGAAAAAATGACCATCAGGAAATCGAAAACAGCTTTGGCTTTAGTGGCATTATCATTGTTTATTTTTATTTATTTTGTTTCTGTAATAGCAAAAGGAAAAGACCTGTTTTTTGATGGAAGCATCCAAAAGACTATAATGGATTTATTCCCTGAAGGCACTCATTCTTTCTTTGAATTTATCTCAGCATTTGGTGATAAAATAGGCATTGGTGCAATCGCGATAATTGTTCTAGTATGGCTATGGATAAGAAAAAAGGATTATTTAGGAATGGCAGCCTTTGTGCTTAGCGTTGGTCTTGGCAATGAATTCAACAAAATCGTTAAAGACGCAATCGCCCGCCCGAGACCGCATTTTCATGATATTGCCGACGCAGACAGCATGAGCTTTCCAAGCGGCCATGCAATGGTTGGCTTTGTCTTATATATGTTTATCGCCTACCTAATCGCAAGGAAATTAAAAGGAAGCACACAAAAATGGCTAGTTACCGCTGCCGCCTTTCTGTTTATCCTGCTGATAGGAGTAAGCAGAGTAGTCCTCGGCGCCCACTTTCCATCCGATGTAATCGGCGGCTACGCATTAGGGCTAATTTGGCTGTATTTGTGGATTGCTCTTTATGAAGTGCTACAGGTAAAACTTACTAAGCGAGTAAAGATAAGAACATAATTTTTTAGCTTCTTACAAGCAGAAGCTCCATCTATCCTTCACATAGATGGAGCTTTTTTTATATCAGTATTATGGCCACAATCGTCGTAACGAATAAGCCGACAGCAACGGGGATAAGATTCCGTCTTGCAAGCTCGAACGGATCGACGTTACAGATGGCAGCAGCGGGGATTAGGGCCCAGGGAACTAGGGTACCTCCGCCAACCCAAATCGCTGCAATCTGCCCAAGCGCTGTCAAAGTGCTAATACCAGTGCCAATCGCGTGGGCAAATAAGCCGGCAATGGAACCTGCAAGGGAAATGCCTGAGAAGCCGGAGCCGTCCAGACCTGTGATGACACCTACTGCTGTTAAAGTAATGGCGCCTATTTCTTTTGTAAGTGGAACGGTTGAGGCTAATGCGACACCAAGGTCATTGACGAGTCCTAGTGAGGAATCGGGAAGATGGTCGCCGACGATTGAAGTGAACCCAGAGTCGCCGAGATAGAAAAATGCGGCGATTGGAATAACAGGACCAAACACTTTAAAGCCAAACTGGAACCCTTCAATTAAGTAGCTTGTTGTTTTTTCAAGTCCTTTGTTTTTATAGCTGACAAGGGTAATAAGAACAAGGATAAAAATAGACGTTCCACCTACCAAGGCTGTAGCATCACCGCCTTGGAGATTGAGTATATACATTGCAACAACATCAAGCACAAAGAGAATGGGGATTAGAATGGAGAAAAAACGTTTTTGTGTTTTGGACAGTAAATAGCTCTCTTTTTTTGGAAGGATTGTTGTCTCAGAGCTGGTAACGCCTGTTTTATGTGTAAGCTTGCCGCTTTTTATATCTCTTTTTATTAAGAAAAATGCAGTGAGTGTTGTCACAAGCCCCATGACTATGACAAGGGGAATGCTTGCTTGCATGACAGATTCGACAGAAATGCCTGCTGCGTCTGCTGTCAGCTTTGGTGCTGCTTGAATGACATAGTCACCGGATAAGGCAATGCCATGACCGAACAGGTTCATTGCCATTGCAACTGGTATAGCCATCAAAGAGTCCTTTTAGTTAAGCTTGAAGTGTTTAATAATGATAGAGGGAGTTTTGCCGGGAGCTCTGCGGTAGTTGGCAGGCACATCTATTGTTATCGTTTGGAACAGGTCATTTATAAAGCTTTTCTTTTCAAAATCACTCGCTGTCACCCACATTTGAGGGAGGTTACTAAATAGAGATAGAACAGAGTGATAATCTAATGGAGCATATTCCTCCACCATGCTGTTAAGTTCTTCAGAAAGTAATGCTTCTTTCTTCGTATCCTCTTGAGTCATTTCTAGATACTCTTCTTGCGAAATAACGTTATTGCCTAATGCCATCAACCAGTTTTTTTTGCGAGTCCTTATGGCAGCCAGGTCTTTTTTAAATGTATCTATCATTTGTGATTGGTCGTGTGGTTGTTCAATAGGGTAATTTTTTAAATCTTCTTGTGAAAATTGTAGATAACGTTCTGAATCATCTGCTGACAGGTTGTGGAATAACTCAGTTGTTAGTACTTTTTCTGTAATCATTGGGAGATTGCAATTGCCGCCGTTCTTTTTAGTAATACATATATAATGCTTGCTACCACGGGATTTTTTTGTGTATCCAGATAAGGAACTGCCACATCTTGCACATCGTAACACTCCAGAGAAATGAAAGGGAGAAGTAGCTTTTTTTCCTTCTTTTGCTCTTTGCTGCCTGTACCGTTGAGCAAGATTGAATGTAGTCTCATCAATAATGGCTGGATGCTTAACATCATCAGAAATAATCACATCTAAATCGGAATTATTTCCCCATCTAAGCTTACCCATGTACACAGGGTTATCTATCATTTTTCCTATAGTTCGTATGTCCTTTTTAATTCCTAAGTGCTGGAGATATAAGGAGATGTTACGCATGCCATTACCACTATTATAAAGTCTGAAAATATCCTTTACGAAGCAAGCTTCTTTCTCGTTAATAACAAGCTCTCCATTTTGATAGCTATATCCAAAAGGGGCTTTCCCGCCATTACGTTCGCCTAATAAAGCTTTTTTGGTCATATTAACAACTACACGTTCTGATATTGTTTCACGTTCCCACTGTGCGATGGCAGCCACTAATGTTATTAAGAAGCGGCCAATTGCTGTGGTTGTGTCGAACGGTTCTGTTACCGACCTAATCGCAATATTATTCTCATCAAAAAGTTGAAGAAGATCATCTAAATCTCTAACAGATCGGACAAGACGGTCAAGCTTGTAAAAGACGACCACATTAAATTTATGCTCCTTTGCATCTGAAATTAATCGCTGAATTTCCGGGCGGTTTAAGTTCTTTGCACTAACACCTTCTTCTACAAAAATATCGTATAATTCCCATCTTTGTGACTTGATAAAGTTAATACCATGATCCTTCTGTGATGCAATACTGTAGCCGTCTCGAAATTGCTCGTCTTTGGATACTCGAGTGTACAATGCTGCTTTCATTGGTGATTTCCTCCTTCTTTTCAGCGCATTTTTTCACTTGAAAAGATAAAAAACATGCTTATCATTAATTTAATATATGATGGCAGCTTATTTAGTATGGCTGGTGCTGTAAATGGTTTAGGGAATATCACCGTAAAATAAAAATAGCACCTGGAAGCTAAATCGTCCCAGGTGCGTTATTACTTTCTACTTTACGCTCTTTCGCAAGTTTTACAATCATTTTAAAGTGTTCTTCCACTATTTTTACATCTTGCGGAGATAGAATTTTCCATTGTTCTATGTCAAAAAGTCTCATTTGCTCAAAGCCATATTGTTTTATTAATTTGTTTATTTCATTTAAAGAATAATTATTTTCAGCTGTAAAACTTTTTGTATTATCGGATCTGCCATGAAGATAATCGGTAGATACTTCGTAAAAGTCAGCTAATTTAGTTAGTATTTCTGAGTCAGGTTCCCGATTACCTGATTCATATCCGGACAGAGTATTATTTTTCACGCCAATTTTTTCAGCAACAAACTTTTGTGATAAACCACTCTTTTCTCTTAGCAAACGCAATCTTTTTCCCATTATCTCACCCATGGCCAACCCTCCTTTAGTATCAATATTAGACTAATTTTTTAAAAACGTAGTGAAAATTCACAAAAAGAGAAATATAATATTTATATTCGCAAAGTGAGAAAAATATAGGGTGTATTAAGTTTGCATAACGCGAAGAGGAGGTATGGAAGACTATCACAAAAGAGCTAGAATAGTAAGAATGAACAATATATAAGTTATGAAAGCAGAGAAGTTTCGAATGGAAGAACCCAATGAAATTTACCATTATGGAAAAGGGAACGAAAATTCTATAATAATTTTGTATTGTCCCTGAGTATTTCAGTGGTAAAGTTCGCGAAATGAGAAAAGTCGATAATTATTAAAGCTCTATTATTTTGTCCAATAATACGAACTTTATTACTAAGATTGCTTCCTAACATAATAGACAGCCTGTTGCTCATAAAATGTAAGCGGAGGCGATCTTATGATAAAAGTTCCGGCAGAAAAATTAGCAGCCGCAGTAAATAAACATCTGCTGCCAGGCGTCATTCGAAGTCTTTCGAAAAAACAAAGTATGAAGAAGGATGATGGCCAAAAAGGTTCGTAAAATGGAGGCACATGCATGAGTAAAGATAGATTATGTTTAAACGAAGGATGTAAAAAGAAACCTGACCTTTATGGATACTTTTGCAGCATCGAGTGTGAAATAGAGTATACAGACCAGCTCAATAAACGAAATAGTGAAGAGCCGCCAAAAAAAGAGGTTACATAACCTCTTTTTTACAGTGCTAAGATATATTAATTGTAAGCAAACATAAATATAAAAGGTTAGGCATCCTTTTAAGGGTGCTTTTTGGTGTGAATTTTAATGTTTGATGGATTATTAGGTCTTTAGAAGGGTATGTGAATTATTAGTTTGTAATGGAGCAATAGGAAATAACGAGTTAATAAGTCTATCTAAAGAAAATCTGCAATTATATGTGAGAATAATTCTTTACTTTAAAAAACTTTACTCATCATGAAAGGATGATGTACTAGCCGTGAGTTATAATAAATGATTTAATATAAATCCCGTGGTAATTAAATAACTAATAAAAATATACTAAATATTAGGGAGCAGTAAATGGATATTTTTGAATATAATAATAATTTGAAAATTTTTAAGAATTTTGATGAGGCAGCTTCTACTATTCTTAAAATGATGAGTAAATTTATAGATATTAATACACTATTTATCGCAAAAAATGATAATCAATCAAACGAAATTGTGAAAGTTTTAAACAAAGATAATATTTTATTGGAAGAAGGGGAAACCACCCCTTTTAATGAAACTTTTTGCAAGTTAAGTGTAGATTATGGTCGTAAAATTCTTGTGATTAGAGATATTACGAAAAGTGATGTAACTAAATCATTAGCGGTTACAAAAAAATTAGGAAGCGGCTGTTTTATTGGTATTCCAATTTATACAGGAGATGGAGAAAATTACGGAACAATATGTGGGTTAGATACTAAAAACTTTAAATTTGAAAATGAACATATCGAGCTGTTTGAGACAATGGCATCGTTGTTATCCTATGTACTTGATTTGGATAATGCAAACAAGCAAATACAACAATTATCTGCACCATTTGTCCCTTTAACGAAAGGTGTAGCCATACTGCCGATTATTGGCTTAATACGGGAAGAAACAGCAGAAAATATCATTTTGTTAGCTTTAACGAAAAGTCAGCAGCTTTCGTTGGAATATTTAATAATAGATTTATCAGGTATTAGTCAAATTAATAATTTGGAAAGCAGCTATTTACTAAAAATTGTGGATCTTTTAGGGCTGATTGGTGTCAACCCAATACTAACTGGTTTGAGTCCTGATATAGCTTTAAAAGCAACGAAAACAAATATCAACTTCCAAAATATACCGATTGAAGCTAATCTTGAGCGAGCATTAAAGAAAATAGGCTTCACATTAAAAAAAATGGAAGGTTAGCTATATATATAAACTTAAACACTAGACAGCCTTTAAGTTGTTAGACGTCAAATCTAATGATTTAGGGGTGTTTTTTTATATAAAATCCGCTGCTTTAAGCACCTTTTGTTGGCCATCGCAACTGCAATCGCAGGAAGACCTACTCTGACAGCAACAGGAAGAAGAACAGCCCCAATCAGTGCGACTGCAGGTGACGGCCAGAAGAAAAAGGAAATAATCATCATAAGTAAGCCGATGACCCAGTAGGCTAAACTGGGGGTTCGTATCCATTTTGCAAACGGTGAAATCATCACATCATTTATTCCGGTTTTGGTGAGGATTTTACTCATAGCGACAATGATGGAGATGACGGCTATGGTTGGTAGCAATTCTGTTATGGCATAAATGAAACTATTAAATATCGTGCTGATAGAGCCGCTTAAAGAACCTGTAGCAGTAAGTGCCAATAAAAAAATTCCAACAATGCACACGATTGTAGTGTCTCTTCTCATTATCATGAAGCCTATAATGAATAGAATAAATAAAACGTAAATCCAATGAAGTGCTGTTAATTCTATACCCATTGACGAAGACTCCCTTCTAATCCGACATGAAGCTTAGGCAAATGACTAAGACCGGATTTAATTACAGATTATGAAGGAGGATAGGATTGGGTGATTAGAGAATCATTTTCTTTTATAGGAAGGAAATGGTATCTCTAAAATCTCCTACTCTAGTTGGAGAAAAAAACGCCGCAGGATTGAACAATTAAAGAGAGATTAGTAGTACAATAATGCTATTGACTGGAAAAATTTCTTAAAAACTAGCAGTCATTTGCTAGTTTCAATATAGAAGGTAGGGTACATATGGGGAAATCTTTAGCACAAATCATGTTTTCATTCTGCTTGCTTGTTGTCGGCATAGTCCTTCTTCTTGTTAACCTTGGTGTCATTTCCTTGGAAATAAAACGGCTTTTTGTCGTATTATACCCATTTCTGCTGCTTGTTTACGGAGTTGTATTGTTAATCAGCGGTATAAGAAAAAGAGCGACTAATACTTTTCTGGCCATTTTCATCCTTGTTTTTGCCGGGTTATTATGCCTTGACCGGCTGCACTTATTTACATTTGCTTTTATGGACTTTTGGAAGCTGTGGCCGCTTATAATGATCATTGCTGCTTTAAGTATGATGTTTAAGAAGTCAAAATTTCTTGTTGTCACTAATGTAAATTGGGCGAAAGAGGATAAGGTTTTCGGAAAACCATCAATCCATATCAAGCAAAAGCCGGAAGGAAAGAAAAAAAGAGCTTTTTCTCTAGTAGGAGACGTCAAAATCAATACAGAAAATTGGCCTGCTGAGCCGATGACAATGCATAATACAATCGGTAATTACTTTATTGATTTCAGCAAGGCATATATACCAGATAAAGAAACACATATAGAAATCAGCGGATGGATAGGCGATGTTAAGATTATTATTCCTGATAATCTGCCAGTGCGGATTGAAGGGGAAGTGAAAATCGGTGACTTACAAATCTTTGAGCAAAGCAAGGATGGCTTAGGAAATAAACTAGTCTACAAGTCTCCTGATTATGATGAGGCTGTTAGAAAACTCAGCTTGCATATTTATTTAAATATCGGCGATGTAACAGTAAAGAAAGTGTAGAGGTGCTAATCTGATGTGGAGAGAAAGAAAAGGTTTTCTGTACGGGCAGTTTTACAGCTATTTTATGACTAGTGTTATTAGTTCTTTGCTGCTGTTTATTGGTATGCAGCTCTATTTATTTTTAAACCCGCAAGCTCCGTTTTCTACGACCGTTATACTGCTTATATTCGCGTGCAGTTTCACCTTTACTACTGCAGTCGGCATTTATTTCTCTATTAAAGCAAACAGCATCATTAATAAAGAGTGTGCAAATATCCTACTGTTTGTGTCAGCATTAAGCAGAGGAAAGTATACGGAAAGGATAGCGGCTGAAGAAAACGGTATGCCAGAAGATATAAGGGGTGAACTTAACCGATTGGCAGTTCATATGAGTGAACAAGCAAATTCTCTGCAACGCCTTGCTGATGAAAAAATAAACTTGGCACAGACTGCTCATAACGCTGCCGTCATGGAGGAAAGACAGCGGTTAGCAAGGGATCTTCATGATGTAGTCAGCCAGCAGTTGTTTGCACTAAACATGATGTCATCAGCTGCCTTCAAAGTTTTTGATTCTAATCCGGCGCTTGCTAAGAAACAGCTGGAGGAAATCATCGGAATTGCGGGCAAGGCACAAGGGGAGATGCGGGCATTATTGCTGCACTTACGGCCGATTGAACTTAGCAATGACAGCTTATGTGACGGTATTATAAAGCTGATACAAGAGCTGAAGGGAAAAACGAGCTTACAGTTTGCAGCAAGCATTGATGAAATAGATGATTTGTCGACTGCCGGGCAGGAGCATCTCTTTCGCATAGTGCAGGAGGCGCTGTCAAATGTGCTGCGCCATTCCCATGCAAGCAAGGTGCAAATTATCTTGGAAGACAAAAGCAACTACGCTTACTTACATATTAGTGATAATGGACATGGATTTGATCTTTCTGTAGAAAAAATCACTTCCTATGGTTTGAAAACTATGCGTGAAAGATGTGAAGAAATCGGCGGTGTCATGGAAATACGATCTAAAGTTGGGAGCGGGACATATATTGACATTCGTGTTCCTTTAAAAGGGGGGAAAGCATGATTAAGGTAGCTGTAGTAGATGATCATGATATAGTAAGAAAAGGTTTGATTTCGTATTTGCAGACAGAAAAGGATATAGAGCTTGTCTTTGAAGCGACTGGCGGACAGGAAGCAGTCAAGCTTGCAGTGATGAAAAAGCCGGATGTCGTTTTGATGGATTTATTAATGGAAAAAGGAAATGGAATTGAAGCGACAAAAGGGATACTGAAGGAATATCCTGGCTGCAAAATAATCATTATTACAAGCTATTATGATGAGGCACAAGTTATTCCAGCCATTGAAGCAGGGGCGTTCAGTTATCTTTTAAAAACAGCAAGTGCTCATGAGATTGTCCAGGCAATTCGTAAAGCAGTTGCCGGAGAAACAGTTATTGAACCGAAAGTAGCAAGTGTTATGCTGAAAAAGCTGCGGCCGAGTGAAAAGAAACAGCATGATGATTTAACAGAGCGGGAGCTTGAGGTGCTGATGTGTCTTGGAGAAGGAATGACAAACCAAGAAATCAGTGAGGAGCTTTACATTGGGGTTAAAACCGTGAAAACACATGTAAGCAATATTCTTGCAAAACTAAATGTATCCGACAGAACACAGGCAGCTGTTTATGCTAACAGGAATGGAGTTATCAAAAAAAGGAGCTAAACTGCTCCTTTTTCGGCAATCGTAAGCTCGAGCAAATAGGCCTTGCCGTTGAACATAGTATGCTGGAGGATTCCGCCGTTTGTCGGATCGCCTGTGATAGGTGAATCAGGATTCTGGTGTTTCTGCTTCCAGACGATAAAGTCACGTCTTTCTGCCCAAAGTGACAGGATGATATAGGTATCTCCTTTTACAGGGCGCAGCAACCGGTATGCACTTATTTGCTGTCCCATTTGTTCTAATGACCGCTTCATATTCTGCTCAAATAATGGCTTATGCTCATCTGTGACAGGAATATGATTCATAACGGCAAATCTTTTCCCGGAAAAATCTCCGTTGCTTCCTGCTGTCTCATATTTTCTCGGGGCAGCAAAGATAGACGATGACAAAGTTTCATGCACTAATAAAGCGCTGTCACTGCCTAGTACCTGCATCGCAATCAGAGATTGTTGATCAATTTTGGCAGCGTATTTCTTTACTAAAAAATCATACGTCCCGCTTGCTAAATAAATATTCATGGCAGCCTCCTTCGTGAGTTTCCTTTTGAAAAGTGCGTTTTCATGCTTCAAGGATACTATACTTCGCATGTTAAAGAAACAAAAAAGCAAGGGCTGTTTGCTTGTAGTTGCAAACAGCCTTGTCTTCGTATTATTGGTACAGTTGGTTGCTTTGGCCTGCAGTTGGATTTTGGTTCATCATATACCCGTTCATTTGCTGGTCTGTTTCTGGGACAAGCAAGTACATTGATCCCATTTTTTGAACAGCCATTTCATCTGCTGGTTCTAATACATAATAGCCCTTTTTAACCATATACTGCCACATGTCATAGGCATGGGAGCAGCTCATCATGAAAGCTGTCTGGCAAAAAGAGCGTATTTCTGGATTTGCCATTTCCATTGCATTCCAAGCATATTCTCTGCCGGCACGCTTTAAAGTAAGCAGGTAGGCAGTGGCCATTTCTCTGTCATTCATATTCTCTACAAGCGTTCTCGGCTGAACAGGAGGAGCTTGCGGGGCAATCATTTCTGTAAATTGATTCATCTTCGCTTCTTCCTTTAATAAAGGAAGCTCCTTCGTTGCACCTTCTCTTTTATTGAGGAATTCAACCTTCATATTATAATCGCGAATATGAAGCGGGAAATGCCTTTGCAGGATGGATTTAAACTCTGGATCTTGGACATGCTGCAGCATATATCCCATATTTGTAATGCTGTTGACACAGCTCAATGTTAATTCATTCAATGCATTTGCTTCATGTGCGGCTATTCTCATTTGTAAGCTCCCTTGGAATTTAATTGTATTGGTGTAATACTTTTTTATAATGGCTGACTAAAAAAGAAATATACGCAAAATTTACTTGGTGGCGTTTGGGTTAAAAGCGAAATGGGAATAAGATAGAAGATGTAAATTAGTCTATTTTGTGACAATTTATCAAGTTTTGTATACAACGATAGTGAAAAAGTTATATATTTAATTTATACATCCAAAAGTACTGTAGATTAAAAGGAAATAGTGAGTGTCTGTAAAAAGACATTCTTTTTTATTGCTTTTTTATTTATAAATATTATAATCTAATAATGATTACATTTAAATTATTTTTGAATTTATGATTTATATATTACAATGGAAAACATAAGCAATGGAAAGGTGGACATATTAAGAATGAGCAAGGAATTGAAAGATACATTCATTAAGGCGGCAAAAGGGGAAAAAACGGACTTCGTACCTGTCTGGTATATGCGTCAAGCTGGGCGTTCCCAACCAGAATACAGAGCGATTAAAGAAAAGTATTCTCTTTTTGAAATAACCCATCAGCCAGAACTTTGTGCATATGTTACAAAGCTGCCTGTCGATCAGTACAATGTCGATGCGGCGGTACTATACAAGGATATTATGACACCTCTTCCTGCAATCGGCGTTGATGTGGAGATTAAATCAGGTATTGGCCCTGTTATTGATAATCCTATTATATCAATGGAAGACGTAGCAAAGCTCGGTGTGTTAAACCCTGAGCAAGATATTAAATATGTGCTGGACACAATTAAATTATTGACAGAAGAGCAGCTGGATGTACCGTTAATCGGCTTTTCAGGAGCGCCATTTACACTTGCCAGCTATATGATTGAAGGCGGACCTTCAAAAAACTATCATAAAACAAAAGCTTTTATGTACTCACAGCCAGAGGCTTGGGCTTTATTGATGGAAAAGCTGGGAAGCATGGTCGTTACATATGCAAAATCCCAGATAAATGCAGGAGCAAGTGCTATTCAAATTTTTGATTCATGGGTAGGTGCACTGAATGTAGCGGATTACCGTACTTTCATTAAGCCAGTCATGGAAAAGATATTTACTGATTTAAGAAGCGAAAACACACCGCTTATTATGCACGGTGTTGGTGCTAGCCATCTTGCCCTTGAATGGAACAGCCTCCCGTTAGATGTTGTAGGGCTTGATTGGCGACTGCCTATTAAAGAAGCGCGGGACTTAGGAGTGACGAAAGCAGTTCAAGGCAATCTTGACCCAGCGGTACTACTGGCACCTTGGAATGTCATTGAAGAGAGAGTGAAGGAAATACTGGATCAAGGCATGCAGCAGGACGGATTTATCTTTAATCTCGGTCATGGTGTATTCCCGGAAGTAGACCCGGCTGTCTTGAAAAAACTGACAAGCTTTGTGCATGAGTATTCAGCTGCAAAAAAAGCCTAATAGACAATCAAACTATAGAAATGAGTGATAATAAATGAGCAGAAAAAAAATGGGGCTGTTAGTAATGGCCTACGGAACTCCATATAAAGAAGAAGATATCGAAAGATACTATACACATATTAGACATGGCAGAAGACCAACTGATGAGATGTTGGAAGACTTGAGAAGCCGCTATGAAGCAATAGGTGGAATTTCTCCGCTGGCAAAAATTACGCAGGAGCAGGCTGAACGACTCGAAGCCCATCTTAATTCCATTCAAGAAGATATTGAATTTAAGATGTACATCGGTTTGAAGCATATTGAACCATTTGTCGAAGATGCTGTTAAAAGCATGCATGCTGACGGAATCACGGAAGCGGTAAGTATTGTATTAGCACCACATTTCTCCACATTCAGCATTAAGTCATATAACGGCAGAGCGAAACAAGCAGCCGAAGAGCTTGGCGGGTTAACTATTCACAGTGTTGAAAGCTGGTATGATGAGCCGAAGTTCATCGAGTATTGGTCTAAAAAGGTTCAGGAGACTTTCAGCAAAATGTCAGAAGAAGAAAGAAGCAAAGCTGCTTTAATTGTTTCAGCGCACAGCTTGCCTGAAAAGATTCTTCAATACGGTGATCCTTATCCAGATCAATTGAAAGAAACAGCTGATTTGATTGCAAAATCTGCTGGTGTTTCTAATTATTATATCGGCTGGCAAAGTGCTGGTAACACACCAGACCCTTGGCTTGGCCCAGATGTTCAAGATTTAACAAGAGATCTTTATGAAAAACATGGATATAAAGCATTTGTTTATACGCCAGTCGGTTTTGTGGCAGACCACCTTGAAGTGCTTTATGATAATGACTATGAGTGCCTTGTTGTTACAAAAGATATCGGTGCGTCTTACTACAGACCAGAAATGCCGAATGCACAGCCTGAATTTATTGATGCGCTGGCAACGGTTGTTTTAAACAGCTTGTCTGTTCACTCTAAATAAGTAATTTTTTAGCGGCTGATATTTTTCTTAGAAAAATTCAGCCGCTTCTTGTTGCACTAGTTTTTTTGATATGTTATATTCATAACTGTACTAAATGACCAAATTTCTCATTTGGTCATTTTTAGTTTTTAATAGAAATACAGACTTATTTTTCATGACTTGAGGTGAAGCATTTTGGCTATGGATCGGAAGAAGATGATACTGGAAGCTGCTGCGAAGTCCTTTTCTATGTTTGGCTATAAAGCAACAACGATGGACCAAGTGGCGAAAATAGCAAATGTCGGCAAAGGAACTATTTATACGTTTTTCAAAAATAAGGAACAGCTTTTTGATGAGATTATCACAGGGCTTATTTTGGAAATGAAGGCAGAGGCAGACGCCTCCTTTGATCCAGGTTCTAGCTTTATGGACAATGTTCATCGGACACTAATTCGGATGCTTGAATACAGAAAAGAGCATCAGCTTACGATAAAGTTGTTTGAAGAGCAAAAGGAAATGGGAACATTAGAAGTGAAGGAAGTACTTAACCGCCTGGAAAACGCTATTCTTAGCTATATGAAGGGACATGTACAAGAAGCTATCAGCAAAGGAGAAATACAGCCTTGTGACCCTGAGCTGACTTCATTTATTATCTTTAAAATGTATATCTCCTTAATTTTTGATTGGGAAAAAAACCATCCCCCCCTTCAGTCAGAGGAGATCGCCTTAACTGTTGAAAGGTCCTTATTAAAGGGATTGTCTACTAGATAGTCCTCTTTTTTTAGAAATAAAAATGACCAAATGAACAAAACGGTCAGTAAAATGGAGTGGTTTTCAATGAAACAAAATTTATTAAAAGCAGAGCTGACCTCAATATTCAAAAATCGGATGAAGCTTATTTCCATCTTGGCCATTATATTTATTCCGATATTATATGCAGGAATTTATCTATGGGCGTTTTGGGATCCATATGGACATTTAGAGAAGCTCCCAGTTGCTGTCGTTAATGAGGACAGCGGTGCAGAAATGAATGATGAAAAACTGGAGGTCGGCAAAGATTTAGTCGACAACCTGAAGGACAGCAAGGATTTCGACTTTCAGTTTGTAGATAAAGAGGAAGGTTACAAAGGGTTAGAAAATCAGAAATATTATATGCTGATTGAAATACCAAAGGATTTCTCTGAAAATGCAACGACATTGCTTGATGATAATCCGAAAAAATTGGATTTAAAATATGTCTCTAATCCAGGTTTTAATTTTATCTCCTCCCAAATCGGCAATTCAGCTGTTGAAAAGATAAAGGAGGGTGTCGGCAAGGAAGTAACAGAGACATATGCTGAATCTGTTTTTGAAAATATAAGCAAAATGGCATCAGGGCTTGAAGATGCGAGCACTGGAGCAAAGGACCTTAGTGACGGAACAGATAAGGTCAATAAAGGTACACAGGAAGTTTATAAGAATTTGCAAACACTTGCCGAGAAATCGGTTGAATTTACAGATGGAATCAATACAGCCAATTCTGGAGCAAAGGAGCTTCTGACTGGAGCAGAAAGCCTTTCAGATGGATTAGGTCAGCTGCAAGACAGCCATAAAGAGCTCGCTGATGCAGCAGCTAAGCTGCAAGGCGGAGACCAATCGATTTTAAATGGTATCACTTCAACAAAAGAAGGAGCGGAAAAGCTACAAAGCAGCATCCCTTCGTTAATAGCAGGAACAGATGAGTTGAAAACAGGCGCAAACTCTCTTACTTCAGGACTGCAGGAGTGGAGCAGCAACTCTGAAAAGTTAGCTGACGGAGCCTTGCAAGTAAATGAAGGAGCAAAACAAGTGCAGGAAACAGTAAATTCCATCCTGCCAATGCTTGACGGGTTGCCTGAGGATAAGAAGCAAGAAGTTCAGGCAGCACTTCAAAGTCTTGTAGACGGCAGTGGCCAAATTGCGACAAACACGCAAGCTCTTCAGCAAGGAGCAGATAAATTGGCTCAAGGAGGACAAAGCTTATCTGCCGGCTTGAATCAGTTAAGTGACGGAGAACAGCAGCTTCAAGCTGGAGCTCAGCAGCTTGCAGATGGAACTGCACAGCTGGAGGATGGCTCTAAACAGCAGGTTGCAGGCCAGGAGCAGTTTATTGCAGGCATGAACCAATACTCTACAGAGTTTTCTAAAGCTGCAAGTGGTTCTAATGAACTTGTGACAGGAGTTAATTCATTGCTGACAGGTATGAATCAATTGTCTTCAGGTTCTAGTGCTTTATCTGAAGGGACTAGTAAGCTAGAATCCGGATCGAAGGATCTTGCAGATGGAACTGCTTCCTTATCAACAGGCAGCAAGGAGCTGTCAGATAAGCTGGCAGATGGTGCTGATGATGCAAGCTCTATCCACTCTGATGATAAGACGTATGATATGATGGCAGAACCAGTTACTGTGTCAGATGAAAAAGTTTCAGATGTTCCTAACTACGGAACAGGATTGGCTCCTTATTTCATCTCATTAGGATTATTTGTTGGTGCATTAATGCTTTCTATCGTGTTCTCATTCAATGAGCCGGAAGGAGTTCCTAAAAACGGACTGCGCTGGTTCTTAAGTAAAGCGGTCATTCTTGCTGGGGTGGGAATTCTGCAGGCACTTGTAGCTTCATTTGTGCTGCTTAAGGTGCTTGGAATGGAAGTGCAGAGCATCCCATTATTTATTCTGTTTACGGTTATTGCGAGTCTCGTATTCTTTTCTATCATTCAGTTCTTTGTGACAATTTTGGGGAATCCAGGACGTTTCATCGTTGTCCTTCTTTTGATTTTCCAATTGACAACAAGCGGCGGAACATTCCCTTTAGAGCTTATACCTGATTTTATGCAGCATATCCATGCATTGCTGCCAATGTCTTATTCAGTATCAGGCTTAAGGGCGGTCATTTCGACAGGAGACTTCGACTTTATGTGGCATAATGCGAGGATTTTGGCAATGTACCCAATCTTCTTTATTGCTGGTACGCTTCTATACTTCATAGTTGCTCATAAACGCCAGTTTGCAGAGACTGCAGCAGAATAAACCTGTGAGTTAAGGCCGGGCAAGGAGCCCGGCCTTTTCTTTGAGTTAGATAGTAGGTTTTAGATTCCTGACTTTACCACAAGAAAAAAGGATACAAATAAAGTGCTAATTCGACGAATTTTAGTTATAGTATAAAGGGGCTAGTTTATTCTTTTAATAGAAGATATGCTATATTTAATCAGAATAACGGAAAAGAGGGTGTACATATGCTGTTTATTGATAATAAGGGCATTACAGATCCGCGCATTAACTTGGCGATTGAAGAATATGCGCTGAAAAATCTCGATATTAATGAAACATACCTATTATTTTATATAAATGAACCATCTATCATCATCGGCAAAAACCAGAACACAATTGAAGAAATTAACACAGAATATGTCGAGTCAAACGGAATTCACGTAGTCAGAAGGCTTTCTGGCGGCGGGGCTGTTTACCATGATAAAGGTAATTTGAACTTCAGCTTTATCACAAAGGATGACGGTGACAGTTTTCATAATTTCCGCAAATTTACAGAGCCTGTTGTCAAGGCACTGCAAAGCATGGGTGTTGATGCTGAGTTAAGCGGCCGCAATGATTTGCTGGCAGAAGGCAGAAAGATTTCTGGGAATGCCCAATTCTCCACAAAAGGGAGAATGTTCAGTCATGGCACCCTGTTGTTCGATTCAGAAATGGATCATATTGTTTCTGCATTAAAAGTTAGAAAAGATAAAATCGAATCAAAAGGGATTAAATCTGTCAGAAGCCGTGTTGCTAATATTACAGAATTCCTGAGAGAGAAAATGGAAATTGAAGAATTTAAACGCCTTATCTTGGCTTACCTGTTTGAAGGGGAAGAAAATATCCAGGAATACGTTCTAACAGAAAAAGATTGGGAAAACATCCATGCTCTTTCAAAGGAACGTTACCAAAACTGGGATTGGAATTATGGAAAATCACCAAAGTTCAATTTGCAGCATTCCCATCGTTTCCCTGTTGGACAAGTTGATGTCCGCTTTGATGTCGCAAAAGGAATCATTAAAAACTGTAAAATATATGGTGATTTCTTTGGAGTCGGCGATGTTTCTGACATTGAGAACAAGCTGATTGGTTTGCGCTATGACCGCAGTGAACTAGAAAAGGCTCTTGAGGAAACATCAATCAAGCATTATTTCGGCAATATCACGAAGGAAGACTTCCTTCATTTAATATATTAATCCGCTGTACTGGGTTTATTAGCCCAGTGCTTTTTTTGTTTAGCGGTGTTGTTTAGTCCATTTAAAACTTCTTGTTCTAAATGTCGTCTTTTAGTCTTATTAATAGTAACAAGGGTTGTACAAGGCAAGGAGGGGAATAATGGCAAGAAAAATAGGTTTTTACTCAGTATTATTATTCATCATGTACGGCTTATTTTTTTATTGGTATTTGTTTTATTTCGCAGATTCAAAGCTCCCTTTTGAATACCAAGGATCCGCCGCAGATCCATCCACCTTTCTGAATAGCAGAGAGCTGGGATTAAGTGAGGAATATTCTAAACTAAAGAACTTTTTATTCTTTATTTCCACTCCCTTTGAATGGCTGATCTATCTGTTTATTCTGCTGTTTGGCTTCTCAAAAGCCTTCCGCAAATGGGGAGAGGAGTCAGGAAAATATAAAATCATCCAAAAAGCGATTTATTTGTTTTGGCTCCATTTAATGGCTTATGCAGTTTCCTTTCCTTTAAGCTATTTGGGCTATAAGCTTTCACGAGATTATCATATTTCCACACAAAGCTTTCCTTCGTGGATGAAAGACGAGCTGATAGATTTTTGGGTCAATTATGCAACTGTTTTTGTTATTTTTACCGTCCTGTATTGGCTGATGAGCAAAAGCAAAAAGCGCTGGTGGCTTTATGCGTGGCTGCTGTCTGTCCCATTCACATTGTTTATGACATTTATCCAGCCAGTCATCATTGACCCGCTGTATAACAACTTTACTGCCTTAAGTGATGAGAAGCTGGAGGAGAAAATCCTCGCATTGGCTAAAGAGTCCAACATCCCTGCAGAGCATGTGTTTGAGGTGAATATGTCAGACAAAACCAATGCCTTAAATGCCTATGTAACGGGAATTGGCAGTAATTCGAGAATCGTACTTTGGGATACTACACTTCAGGAACTAAAAGACAATGAGATTCTGTTTGTCATGGCCCATGAAATGGCACATTATGTTGAAAAGCATATTTACTTTGGAATCGGTTTGTCTCTTGTGCTGTCATTTTTCGGCCTTTATCTCATTTACAGGCTGATGAACCTAATTATTAATAGGTGCGGTCCTGCTCTAAAAGTTTCTAAGGTTGAGGATATTCAATCCTTCCCTTTAGTCCTACTGCTTATTTCGATGCTGCTGTTTATTGCAAATCCGTTTGCTAATGTTGTTTCGAGATATGAGGAGAAGAGGGCAGACAATTATGCAGTTGCTTTAACGGAAGATCCTGAAGCAGGAATAACAACCTTTCAAAAGCTTGCAAAAACCGGCCTCAGCGAAGTTAATCCGCCATTGCTTGTTAAAGTATTTCGCTACAGCCATCCAACGATGCTTGAAAGAATATCTGCCTTGGAAGAGAAGAGTATTTTAATCAAGAACAATACTGACTAGGCAAAAAAAAACGCTTATCTCTAATGAAGGGATAGCGTTTTTTTTATATGAGTAAAATCACAAAAAAAGGCATCTATCAGGAATGCTTAACAAGTCCTAAATAGATGCCCTACTGCGGAATTTAATTATCGAAGCGCTTACATAAATCCGTATATTGTTTGCTCAGCCGAATAAATTCAGCTTCATTTCGTTCGTCTATGGCGTGATCAATTTGAGTCATTAAACTGGCTTTCTCTAAATTCCATTGAATTTCAGTAAGAAGCATGTCGATGTAAAGTTCTTTCACATAAGTCTCTTTCGCTTTGTGTCTATTCATAGCACTTAACTTAGTTAACTCTGTGTACGACTTTTCATTCATTGGACTCACCCCTGATGCCTTTTTAATATTATATGGCAAAAATAAGAAAATATCAATAAAATAATTTAAAAATTTTGAAAACAAAGCGGATTTTTGAACTATTTAAGACGATTCGCTAACCGCTTACATTTCTAGGAATTGACATGCTATAATGCAACCGATGTAAGTTAATACAGCAGTGCTCTAATTACCAGAAAGGAGAAACAATAATGGCTGAAAAACGGAAAAATATCGACCTGTATGAAGTGAATTATCACACGCTTGCAATCCTGCCTGAATTACAGAAGAATGGCGAAGTTTATTCTAAAATATATGAAGGAGCCAGTATTTATATGTGCAAACTAGCGCCAGGTAAAATAATTAAGCGAAGCTGTGAGTATTTCGGATGCACATATGAGGGGAAACGAAAGGGTACGAGGGCATTGATGAATTATCAGCATAAATTGCCGATATCCATTGATTCGAAAAGCACTATTTATGCATTTCCCACTCATTCTCCTTCAAACCATGCATGCATGTGGTTTTTTCTTCATCATATTTCAGACAGAGTAGTAGAGGGAGAAGGTAAAACGACTGTTATATTCCGCAATGACCGAAGACTGTCTATCGATGTATCTTTCCATACCTTCAATAACCAAATATTAAGAACAAATTTGCTGCAAACAAAAATCCGCCACAATCAGGAAGACAGTGAAAATCCGTTGTAAAGTATGTAAACCCTGTAATAAGACAAGTTAAACTGCTCTCATCCGGTATGCCGCTTGTACAGATAATATTCCAATAGCTCTTGGACACGATTGCGAAGCCTTGGGTTGAAATAGTTATGATATTCTTCGTAACCATTGTATAGGAATAAATACATCGTGAAGGCTTCATCCCTTTTTACCTCTTCCACCTTCATCTTATGCTTTTGCATATATTCCTTTGTTTCCCGAAGTTCTGTATGAATTGTCTTCATCGTAATTTCCACAAGGTCAATATAAGGCTGCTTTAGTTTAAAACTGCTCTGCTTGATTGTCAGGAGGTCGCGGTTTAGAACGGTTAACAGCATGGGAAGATAAATGGCTTGCTCCATAATATATCTATCCTTCTCCGGTATGCGCGTCATAGTCAATCTTCTCCTTGAAATCTTTATAAGAACAAATGTTCTATTTAGATAGTACAATATTTGCCTGATCCTTTCAAGCTGTGTAAAATAAAAAATCCTGCAGCTCTTTTTTTGGCCTTCGCTTATTTTCTTTCAAAAAAGAAATTAAATGCAATGCTCCTGAAGGAAATTTATTTCTAATGTCGAAATAAGATATAGCTAATAAAGGGAGGAATTGTGACATGGGAGAATCGAGAAAAGTAACGTCTGAGGATTTATACAAATTAAAATCAATTGTTGATCCGCAAGCAAGCCCGGATGGGAAGGGATTTCTATATGTAGTGACAGGCATTTCGGAAGACAAGGATGCTTATTACTCCAATATCTATTATCAGAGCTTAGAGGACAGCAGCAAAAGCTATCAGTGGACGTTTGGAGAGCATCGCAACACATCGCCAAGATGGTCGCCAAACGGCGAGGAAATCGCATTTGTTTCGAATCGAAGCGGAAAAAACCAAATTTACGTGCTGAACAAAAACGGCGGAGAAGCAAAGCAGCTTACATTTGTGCGCAATGGTGCTTCTAACCCTGTTTGGTCTGCTGACGGCAGTGAGATTGCGTTCCAAACGAGCATTGGTAAAAAGGAAAGCCTTCAGGATAAGGAAATTACCGAAAAGACGGAAGAGAAACCACAAGCATTAGAAGTGGATATGATGAAATATAAATCAGACAGTGCAGGCTTTTGGAATGGCAGTTACAGCCATATCGCAATCGTAAATAAAGAAACAGCAGAACTGAAGGAAGTCACTTCAGGAGAAAATGACTATTACTTAGAAAGCTGGTCTCCAGATGGAAAGTATCTTGCTATTACAGCAGATGAAAGTGAGGATAAAGACTTCAGTTTCGAATCGGATGTATATCTGTACGCCTTAGAAACGAAAGAATGGAAGAAAATCACAGAAAGCAATGGCCAATTTGGAAGAGTAACTTGGTCGCCTAACAGCCAAAAAATCGGCATTATTGGCAGCGGTAGAGAATACGAAAATGCTACCTTGTATAAAATCTGGGTTTATGATTTGAACAGGGAAGAGCTCCGCTGCTTAACAGAAGATTGGGATGTGAATGTCGGCGATTTTGCGATTGGAGATTTTCAGCAAGGAGCAGTTACACCAGGAATTCTATGGGGCGAGGATAATAATAGCTTTGTTTTTCTTGCGACAGACCATGGTAATACTATTGTTTATTTTGGCAATGAGGAGGGAGCAATCTATCCAAGTCTGATTGACAATCAGCATGTGTACGGGCTGTCTACTGGCGGAAGCTTAAAGCAGGCGATTGTTGCAATCAGCAAACCGACAGAACCAGGTGATTTATACAGCCTGAACTTAGAAACAGGCGAAACAGTTAAACTGACAGATGTGAATAAGGAATTTACAGAAACACATAGCTTTGCACCAGCAGAACCAATCGAGCTGACATCAAGAGACGGCTGGCAATTACATGGCTGGGTGATGAAGCCTGCTGATTATAAGGAAGGAGAAAAATATCCTCTTGTTCTTGAAATTCATGGCGGTCCGCACGCAATGTATGCTAATTCCTATTTTCATGAGTTTCAAACACTTGCAGCAAATGGTTATGCCGTGCTGTTCATTAATCCGCGCGGAAGCCACGGATATGGTCAGCATTTTGTCGATGCGGTTAGAGGCGATTATGGCGGCAAGGACTATGAGGATGTAATGGATGCTGTTGACTACGCATGTGCAAACTTTGATTTCATAGATGAAACCCGCCTTGGAGTAACAGGAGGAAGCTATGGCGGATTTATGACAAACTGGATTGTCGGCCATACAAATCGCTTTAAGGCTGCAGTTACACAGCGTTCGATTTCCAACTGGATCAGCTTCTATGGTGTTAGTGATATCGGCTATTATTTCTCTGATTGGCAAATTAAAGCAGACTTGAATGATATCGAAACATTATGGAAGCATTCACCGTTAGCATACGCCAATAATATTGAAACTCCGCTGTTAATTTTGCACGGTGAAAAGGACTTCCGTTGTCCAATTGAGCAGGCAGAGCAGTTGTTTATTGCACTTAAAAAGCAGAAAAAGACAACGAAATTTGTCCGCTTCCCAGAATCCAATCATGAATTATCAAGAAGCGGCAAACCAACATTGCGCATTTCCCGTTTGAATTATATTAATAATTGGTTTATTGATTATTTGTAATATAAAGAATCGCTTGCCCTAATAGGCAGGCGATTTTTTTATGCGAAATAAGCTTTGATGAGAAAAGAGTCTTTTAATATTAAAATCATCTTAAGTTCCTTAAATGTAATTAAAAATATGGAAATTAAATGTTTGCATATCTATTTATCTGATATGATAATAGATAATACGTATCCTTTATACGTAAGAGTATTTTATTCTTTTAAGGGTAACAATGGAAAAGAAACTTATGTTTATCATAAAACGTTAGAATAGATAAAAGCTAAGAAAGGAAACAATGGAGGATGGAGCGATCAGAGTATAGACAAACCAGAAAGAAAAAAGGAAAGCTGAGAAAAGGCAGAGTCTTTTTCTTGTTTCTTGTTTTGTTGATAATATTTGCGGCTGTATACATATTTGTTCAATATAATGCCGGGAAAAAAAAGGCACTGGAAAATGGTGCAATAGAAAAGGTTGAATATGAATTTAATGGGGAAAAAGACCAGTATGGCGGGACTAATGTCCTTTTATTAGGTAGTGATGCTAGAGAAGGAGATACAAAATACCGCACAGACACGATTATGGTAGCCCAGTTTCATCCGGACAAGGGCACATATAAACTAATTTCCTTAATGCGTGATATGTATGTTGATATACCTGGAAACGGTCAGGGCAGAATTAACACAGCTTTCACAATTGGCGGACCAGAGCTGTTGCGGCAAACAATCAAGGAGAACTTTGATATAGACCTTCAATATTACGCAATTGTCAATTTCCAAGGATTTGAGGCGCTTATTGATGAGACATTCCCAGATGGGGTGGAGATAGACGTCGAAAAGAGGATGTCAGAGAATATTGGGGTAACATTGGAGCCTGGCCTGCAAAAGCTGAACGGAAAGCAGCTGCTTGGTTATGTGCGCTTTAGACATGATGCTATCTCTGATTTCGGTAGGGTAGAAAGACAGCAAAAAACCCTTGAAGCACTTGCTTCACAAATTTCAGGGGTGCAGACAGTTGCTAAACTCCCTAAATTGGCTGGTGTTATGATGCCGTATATTAATACGAGCATGAGTACAAAAGACATCTTGTATATTGGGTCTGATTTAATTCGCAATAAAGACCAAGAAGTAGAGACATTGAGAGTTCCTGTTGATGGGACTTATCAAGATCTTCGAGTCAATGGTTCTGCTGTGCTTGATGTAGATATAGACACAAATAAAGAAGAAATACATGAGTTTTTATCTAAATAAAGGGAGACTAAAGCAAATATACTGTATTTAGGGACGATAAGCGGATTTTTGTTAAGTAACCTTAGCGCTAACTAGCGTTTCGTATTGGTCTGCTGAGAAACATAAACCTGCTTGAAATGATATGCCAAGGAGTTTTCGTTTATGGATATAGCTACAATAAAAGAATGGTTTACACTAGATAATATCATGCAATTAATAGAGAGCTACCGGGCGTTCGGTCCGTTGCCAGGCATTTTGCTGCCTTTACTAGAATCGTTTGTCCCTTTTCTGCCGCTATTTTTGTTCATTTTGGCAAATGTGAATGCCTTTGGGTTTTGGCTCGGCTTCCTGTTTTCATGGATAGGAACTTGCGGAGGGGCGCTGCTCGTATTTTTGCTTGTTAGAAAATATGGACAAAAGAGGCTTTTGCGCTTTATTCGTAACCATAAAAAAGTGCAAAAGCTCATGGTTTGGATAGAGAGACATGGGTTTGGACCGCTGTTTATCTTGCTGTGTTTTCCTTTCACCCCGTCGGCTTTAGTAAATATTGTGGCAGGTCTCTCCCGTATCCGTGTAAAACAATATTTTCTTGCTGTTGTGGCAGGCAAGCTAGTCATGATCAGCACCATAAGCTTTATTGGTTATGACTTGAAGTCGATGATTACACATCCGATACGGACAATTCCAGTTGCAATCGCGATTTTTATCCTATGGTATGTAGGAAAAAGAGTCGAGGCAAGAATGAATGTTACGGCAGAAAAAGAAAGAGAAAGAGAACATGGAAATTAATGTTCCAAA
Source organism: Niallia laureatilytica (assembly GCF_046613985.1). Taxonomy (NCBI): domain Bacteria; kingdom Bacillati; phylum Bacillota; class Bacilli; order Caryophanales; family Bacillaceae; genus Niallia; species Niallia laureatilytica. The sequence goes on from NZ_JBKKHP010000002.1 coordinate 141,370, forward strand.
CAATGCATGGAGGAGATAGCATTTGAAAGAAGCAATAAAAAGAGAAAGCATAGAATGGATTAAAGCATTTGCTATCGGAATCATCATCTTTGTTATCATTCGCGCATTCTTTTTCTCCAATTATGTGGTTGAGGGCGAATCGATGATGCCTACATTGCAGGATGGAGATAAATTAGTCGTTAATAAGATTGGCTATAAAGTCAGTGATTTTCATCATTTTGATGTGATTGTTTTCCACGCGAATGATAAAGAAGACTATGTAAAAAGGGTGATAGGTGTTCCAGGGGATAAGATTGAGTATAAGGATGATCACCTGTATATTAACGGAAAAAAATATGAAGAGAATTTTTTGGATGCTTACCGTAGTCAAGTAAGTGCTGGAAAGCTGACAGGGGATTTTACCCTTGAGGAAATTACTGGAGAACAAGCAGTGCCGAAAGGAAAGCTGTTTGTGCTCGGTGATAATCGGCTGGGCAGCTGGGACAGCAGACATTTTGGTTTTATAAATATCGATCAGGTAGTCGGCAAAGTTTCTTTACGTTACTGGCCGCTCCGTGATACTCAATTTTCCTTTTAAGAATGGGCTCTTTTAGAGCCTTTTTTTTTATGGAATAACCGTGAAAATATTGGCAAGTGGAATCCAAGTACTCTTTCATACGGAAACGTTTGTTTCTATGATATTATAAAGAGAGAAATTAAGTTCGAGGAGGCAATTATGTCTGTTAGATTATTATCCGGACGATCAGGCAGCGGAAAGACTGCCTTTTGTATAGATTCGATTCGGGAGAAGCTGTTCGCAGATCCTGAAGGCAATCCAATTATTTACTTAGTGCCAGATCAAATGACATTTCTGTCAGACCAAAGCTTGGCTGCGAGCGAAGGGCTTGGCGGCATGTTCCGTGCCCAAGTTTACAGCTTTACAAGACTTGCGTGGAGGGTTTTGCAGGAGACTGGAGGCATCTCGAGACAGCATATTAACAGCGTCGGAATCAGCATGCTCATCCGCAGCATTATCGAAGAAAAGAAAGAAGAGTTGTTCCTGTTTAAGAAGGTGGCAGACAAGAACGGCTTTATTGGACAAGTCGAACAGCTTGTAACAGAATTCAGAAGATATTGCGTTACACCAGAGGAGCTTGACAGCAGGCAGCAAGACATAGAGGGAGCTGGAGATGGCGACAAGGCTCTTTTGGACAAACTGCATGATTTGGAAATTATTTATCAAAGCTTCGAGGAAAATATGCTGGGCAAGTATATTGATGGAGAAGATTATTTCCGCCTCCTTGCAGAGAAAATCAACAGCTCTGAATATTTAAAGAAAGCAGAAGTTTACATTGACGGTTTCTACAGCTTTACACCGCAGGAATATTTAATTATTCAGGAGCTTATCCAGGTTTGTGAGAATGTAACGATTACTTTTACTATGGACAAGCCTGACCGAAACAGTTTTGCAGATGAATTAGACCTTTTCCGGATGTCAAAGGAAACTTACGCAACTGTTTATGAAATGGCAAGACAAATCGGTGTGGAAGTAGAGGAGGAAAATTTTGCTGAAGTGCATAAAAATATGCACCACTCCCTTCAACATATCGAGGCACATTTTGACAGCAGGCCAGCTCTCCCGTTTTTTGGAGAAAGTGCTGTGTTGTTTGCAGAAAGCGTTAATCCGAGGGCAGAAATAGAGGGCATTGCTCGGGAAATTAAAAAGCTTATTAGAAAAAACGGCTACCGCTATCGTGATATTAGTCTCTTATCCCGGAATACGGTAGAATACCAAAATATAATAGAAACTATCTTTGCCGATTATGAAATTCCTTTTTTTATTGACCAGAAAAGAACGATGCATTTCCATCCGCTTGTCGAGCTGATTCGCTCTACCTTGGAAATAATAGAAACAAACTGGCGGTACGAGCCTGTTTTCAGGGCAATTAAGACAGAGCTGCTGTTTCCAATGCATATGCAAAAGCGCAACATCAGAGAAAATGTGGACAAGCTAGAAAACTACTGCTTAGCATATGGAATAAAGGGAGAAAAATGGACGAGCAAGGAACGCTGGAAATATAGAAGATTTCAAGGGCTAGAATGGGATCAAGGGGTACAGACAGACAGTGAAAGACAAATGGAGCAGGAGCTGAATGAGCTTCGCCTTTCATTGGCTGCACCGATTACACGGCTGGCCACCAGGCTGAAGAGAGCAAAATCAGGAAGAGCAAAATGTGAGGCTCTATATCTCTACTTGGAAGAACTAGAGGTTCCAGAAAAAATGGAATTATGGAAAGTGGAGCTTGAAGAGCAGGGGGAGCTTGTTAAAGCAGGTGAACACGACCAAGCGTGGAACAGCATCATAGACCTTCTCGATCAATTTGTTGAGATTTTAGGAGACGAGGAGATAGCAAGAAAACAATTTGCGACCATATTGGATGCTGGGCTTGATACCCTTAAGTTTTCTTTAGTTCCGCCAGCAATAGATCAGGTGCTTATTGCTGATCTTGAGAACTCCAGGCTTGGCACCATAAAGGCTGCCTTTGTTATCGGGATGAATGAAGGGGTTTTTCCTGCCAAGTTTACAGATGAAGGGATTTTTGCAGACAGTGACAGGGAAAGTCTTGTAGAAGCTGGAATGAAGCTAGCACCTACAAGCAAAACTAGATTGCTTGATGAAGAGTTTCTTGCATACAAAGCATTTACAACACCGTCTGACAGATTGTATTTAACATACCCGCTGGCAAATGATGAAGGCAAATCTCTGCTGCCATCTGTGTATGTAAAACGGATGCGCGATTTTGTGCCAGAAGCAAAAACGCTCTACTTTATGGCTGATCCTAAGGATCTTTCCAGTCTCGGACAGCTCGATTATGCAGTTGATATGAGAACAAGCTTGTCTTACTTAAATGGCCAGCTGCAGCTGAAGAAAAGAAATTACCAAATTTATGATTTTTGGTGGGATGTTTATAACACCTATATAGAAGACCCTAAATTCCAGCCAATCGCGAAAAAAGTGTTCTCAAGCTTAACCTATCAAAACAGGACGAGTGAGCTCACAGAAGAAACGAGCAGCGATTTATATGGGGAAAGCATAACAGCGAGTGTTTCACGGATGGAATTGTTCCAGTCATGTCCGTTTTCTCATTTTGCCACACATGGCTTAAAGCTTAGAGAGAGACAAGTGTACAGACTTGAGGCGCCTGCTATTGGAGACTTATTTCATGCTGCCTTGAAATATATTGCTGAAACAGTGCTTCATGAAAATATGATGTGGTCGGATTTGACGAGACAGCAATGTGAGGTTCTAGCAAAAGATGCTGTCGAAATGCTTGCTCCTAAATTGCAAAATGAGATATTGCTGAGCACAAACAGACATCACTATATTAAGAGAAAGCTGGAGCAGATTATTAGCAGAGCTTCTTTCATCCTGAGCGAGCATGCCAAATACAGCGGCTTTGCACCGATTGATTTGGAGCTGGAATTTGGGCCGAAAGGCAAGCTTCCGCCAATGGCCTTTTCGTTAAAGAATGGCACGAAAATGGAGCTTGTCGGCAGGATTGACCGTGTTGACAAAGCTGAGCTTGATAATGAAGTATATTTGCGTGTAATCGATTATAAATCAAGTGCACATGAACTCAATATGAATGAAGTATATTACGGCCTGTCTTTGCAAATGCTGACATATTTAGATTTGATTATTTCCAACAGCAGCATTCTTGTTGATAAAGAAGCAAATCCTGCAGGAGTGCTATACTTCCATGTCCATAATCCAATCTTGAGCAGCAAGAAAATCTTGACGCTTGATGAAATCGAAGAGGAATTGTTTAAAAAGTTTAAGATGAATGGATTAATGCTTGGAAAAGAGGAAGTTATTAAGCTGATGGACGGCAGTCTTGAAAAAGGCGATTCACCTATTGTTCCAGCAGGTGTGAAAACAGACGGAACATTAACGAAACGTTCTAAAGTTGCAAGCAGGGAGGACTTTTATTCCCTTCAGAAATTTGTTCGCCATAAATATGTGGAAACAGGCAATAAAATAATTGGCGGCAATGTTGATATTTCTCCGTATCAATTAAAAGAAAAATCACCATGTACATTTTGTTCATTCAAGTCTGTCTGTCAGTTCGATGAAGGTCTTGAATCAAACCAATATCGAAAGCTGCAAACCTTCTCGAAGGAAGAAGCACTTGATTTGATCAGAAAGGAGGCAAACACACATGAAGAGTATTGATATACCGCCGAAACCGCTTGATGCGACCTGGACAGATGATCAATGGAAAGCAATCAGCTTGAGCGGAAATGATATTTTAGTGGCAGCTGCGGCAGGATCAGGAAAAACAGCCGTTCTTGTAGAAAGAATGATACGCAAGATTGTTTCTGATAATCCAATAAATGTTGATGAGCTGCTTGTTGTTACATTTACTAATGCATCAGCGGCAGAAATGAAGCATCGTATTGGAGATGTGCTTGAAAAGGAGATAAATGCTAATCCAAAATCACAGCACTTGAAAAAACAATTAGTTCTATTGAATAAGGCCCATATATCAACTATTCATTCTTTTTGCTTAGAAGTAATCCGCAAATATTATTATATGATTGACCTGGACCCTGGCTTTCGCATTGCTGATGAGACAGAAGCACAATTGATGCGGGATGAATGTGTGGAAGATTTATTTGAGGAAGAATATGGACAAAGTGAAAATTCGGCATTTTTTGATTTAGTTGATGCCTTCACAAATGATAGAAGTGATGATGCACTTCAGAAAATCATACAGGAAGTGTATGATTTTTCACGGGCAAATCCTTCTCCGTCGGCGTATTTGGAGTCTTTAGCAAATATGTATGACATCGAGGAAACGGCGGCAATTGAAGACCTTCCATTTGCAAAAGAGCTGCTTGCAGATATAGGGCTTCAATTGGACGGAGTTCGGCAGCTTTTGGAATATGGATTAGAATTGACGAAGCGTCCTTTCGGTCCTGCGCCAAGAGCGGGCAATTTTGTTGATGATTTACATCTTTTGGACATTATTCAAAAGGCGAAAGACGACTCATGGAAAACGATGTATGACGCGATGCAAACATTGAAATTCTCAAGAGCTAAGGCATGCAAAGGGGATGAGTATGATCCTGCTTTAATTGAAGAAGCCCAAAAGGTCAGAGATAGAGCGAAAAAAATATTGCAGGAGCTGCAGAGTGAATTATTCGGCAGGCTGCCTGAAGGTTTTATAAAAGACATGCGAGAAATGAAAGTCCATGTGGAAACATTGACGAGACTTGTAGCTTCCTTCTCCGATCGTTTCCAAAGAATGAAATCGGAAAAAGGCTTAGTCGATTTTGCTGACTTAGAGCATTACTGTTTGGAGATTTTACGTGAGCCTGAAGCAAAAGAGCTTGTGCCGTCTGTGGCAGCAGTGCAATACCGCAAGCAGTTTAAGGAAGTGCTGATAGATGAGTATCAGGATGTCAACATGGTGCAGGAGTCCATATTGCAGCTTGTTACGGCAGACAGTGAAACAGCGGGAAATCTGTTTATGGTTGGCGATGTAAAACAATCTATCTATCGATTCCGGCTTGCAGAACCAAACCTGTTTTTATCTAAATATAATCGTTATCAAGCAGATGAGAATACAGGCTATAAGATTGACCTTGCCAGAAATTTCCGAAGCAGAAAAGAGGTTTTGGACGGTACAAACTATCTGTTCAAGCAGATAATGGGGGTCAAAGTCGGCGAAATTGAATATGACAAAGATGCTGAGTTGGCAAAGGGAGCTGCTTATCCAGAGGATGCTGCTTTTCCAATTGAATTGGCTCTTGTTAACCAAAATTCTGCAGCCACGACTGAAGAAGGTGACGGAGAGACTGGTGAATTCGATGCACAGGAAATGGAGCAGTCTCAGCTTGAAGCACGGGTGATTGCCCAAAAAATAAGAGAGCTGTTCGATCACAAGCAGGAAGTATATGATGCAAAAACGAAATCGTACCGTCCAGCTATGTATAAGGATATGGTGATTCTGCTTCGTTCGATGACATGGGCGCCAGCCATCATGGAAGAATTAAAGCAATTTAATATTCCGACATATGCTAATTTGACGACAGGCTATTTCGAATCAACGGAAGTCAACATCATGATGTCATTGCTTAAAGTAATAGACAATCCATATCAAGATATTCCGTTGGCTGCTGTGCTCCGTTCCCCTATAGTCGGGTTAACAGAAGAAGACTTGAGCAGAATTAGAATTGAAAAGAAGCAAGGAGCATTCTATGATGCTGTTAAAGCATATATGAGTGTTAACAAAAATGACGCCTTGCAGGAGATGCTTGCACCATTCTTTGAATTATTGAATGAATGGAGAACAGAGGCAAGGCGTGGAGCTTTGTCAGATTTGATTTGGAGGCTCTATAGAGATACGCATTTTTATGATTTTGTCGGCGGATTGCCTGGAGGCAATCAGCGCCAGGCTAACTTGCGGGCATTGTTTGACCGGGCCCGTCAATACGAGGCAACCTCTTTCCGCGGGCTTTTCCGCTTTTTACGGTTTATTGAACGGATGAGAGACAGAGGGAATGACCTGGGGGCAGCCAGGGCCTTAACAGAGCAGGAAGATGTTGTCCGAATCATGACAATCCACAGCAGCAAGGGACTGGAATTTCCGTTTGTTTTCCTTGCTGGCATTGGTAGAGAATTCAACACAATGGATTTGCGCAAGCCGTTCCTGCTTGATAAAGATCTCGGGTTTGCGACAAAGTATATTCATGCTCAAAAACGAATCTCTTACCCGTCTCTTGCACAAATAGCATTTACGAAGAAGAAGCGAATGGAGCTTTTAGCAGAGGAAATGCGGGTGCTATACGTAGCGCTGACAAGAGCGAAGGAAAAATTAGTGCTGATCGGCTCTGTTAAGGATATCGAGAAGTCTAAACAAAAATGGGCACAAGCTGCTGGACATTCCAATTGGCTGTTAAATGAGTTCGACAGAGCATCTGCCCGCTCTTATTTAGATTGGATTGGGCCAGCCCTTGTAAGACATAAGGATGCATCTGGCATACATCTGGAAACATGGATGGAAAAAGGAGAAGTGTCTGTCCATCCTTCAGCATGGGAAATCCGAATTCTTCAAAAAGAAGATATTCTTAAACTTACTGTAGACGATTTGGAAGAACAAGAGAGCTGGCTGGAAAAGGTGACAAGCGGAAAAGTGATGGACATTTCCTCTGAATATAAAGAGCAAATCCAAAAAACTCTCGCCTGGAAGTATTTGTACCCGCATGGCACATTATATCGTTCCAAACAGTCCGTGTCCGAGTTGAAAAGGCAAAGTGAACGGTTGGATGAACAAAGCGGCACAGAAATTCAGCCACGTCGCAAAACGATTTGGAACAGACCGAAGTTTATGCAGGAGAAAAAGCTGAGTCCTGCAGAAAAAGGAACAGCCATGCATATGGTGATGCAGCATATCCGATTGGATGAAGCTATAACAGAAGACAGTATCAGGCAGCTTGTTGATGAAATGCAGACAAAGGAGCTTCTGACACCAGAACAAGCAGAGGCAATTGAAGCAGGGCAGATTGTCTCCTTCTTCCAGTCAGAACTTGGAGAGCGCATGCGTAATGCAAAAAAGCTTGTTCGTGAGATTCCATTCAACATTGCCTATCCGTCAAGCTCTGTGTATAAGGATTGGCAAGGAGAGAACGAGCCAGTTTTAGTCCAAGGTATCATCGACGTCTATTTTGAGGATGAAAAAGGCACAGTGCTGCTTGATTATAAGACAGATTCTATTCTAGACCGGTTTAAAGGCGGATATATGGAGGCCAAGCCAGTATTAGAAGCGCGCTATCGTGTTCAAATTGACTTGTATGCTGATTCACTGGAGAAAATTCTTAAGAAAAAAATCGATGAAAAATATTTATTCTTCTTTGATGGAGCGAATATCTTACCGATGTAAGACAAAAAGGCTGTCCGAATTATATCGGGCAGCCTTTATTATTAGTTTTTTTATGAATTGCTAATTTATTGGGGTAAGAAATCACATGCTAATAGGCAGGAGGGAAGAAAAATGGCAAAAGCGAATAAAAAAATTGGAACATGTGAGTTATGTTTAAGAGAAGATGTAGAGACGACAGCCCATCATTTAACACCTCGGGAAATGGGCGGGGCATTCTTAGGCACAGCTGATTTATGCATTCCTTGCCATAAACAAATCCATGCACTGTATACAAATGAAGAGCTGGCAGTAAGATTGAACAAGGTTGAATTGCTGCAAGATGATCCTAAGATAGCGAAGTATTTGGCTTGGATAAAAAAACAGCCTTCTACAAAATTGCAGAAGGTGAAAAAATCAAAGGACAGAAGAGGGAGAAAATGAGGCTTCTTCCCTTTGTCTGTCAGTTATTGGCTGTTGTCGGCTGGTCAAGCAGACTTGTGTCTACATAATTCGTTGCGCTTAATCCATTGTTGGTAATAATAAATGCTCCAGTGTTTGATGCCCCGGAACCTAAAGAGACTTTCGAATTTCCCTTTGGGGAAATAAACAAGGAATCACCGAATTGAACAATCCCTTCTCCGACGTTAACAATTTGAACAGGTCCTACAATAGCAGGCAAAAGAACCTCCTCCTTTATTTATATAGTAGCCTGGCACCAAAAAAATCATCTGCCGTTAACAATAGCGGTTCCAGGTGATGAATGTATTTCCTCAAGGGGGATGATAGTTTGATTATTTAACTCCTCAGAGTGATTCTCTAGCTGTCTTATATGCTTTATCCTCGTTTCTGCATAAATATGACGGGTGCTTCCGACTTGAAGCAGGGATGAGGCTGAGACGGCAGTAATATCAAGGTTTTTCACTTTAATAACCGGCTTTATTTGATGGTACATTATATTGATGCTCTCAGTGATAGGAGGAATGGGAATTGGTTCGGAAAAAATCGGATATTGGTCAAAGGAACCTTCTCCGCCGAAGAAAATCTTCTTCTCTCGTTGTACAGCAAGTGCCCTCGAAAACGCTTGATAAAAAGAGATATCACCAAATTCTAGTGTAGATGAAAATGATGCTATATTTAGACGTATATGATTAACAACAGAAGTCCTTGTAAGCATATTTATCCTTTAGGGAACAAAGGGACAAATGGTCCGATAATCAGTGATTCTGCAGGTGTGTCAAAAGTGGACGCAAGCTGAATTGTCTGAACGTCGCCGACAATGCAGACAGATGAACTTGATACACCGATGATTTTAATATCACCAACTGCCAGCTCTCTATTATAAACCTGAAAGTTCATTCCTTGTTCCTTCCCTTCATATTGTCTGGAATATTGCTTAAGAATATTTTGACACCATTTTCAATTTCCTGCTTTAATGCTTCTATAATCGTTTCATTTTGCTGTTGTGTATCCTCTGCTTTTTCACCGCTGGTTCTTTGCTGTAAATAATATTGGATTCTTGTAGGCAGCTGCTTTGTAACATCTTCCTGAATGAAGGAAATATAAGCTTCATCCTCCTCCAAGCCTAGTTCGGCTTGTTTTTGGACAATTATCTCAGGAAGCTCAAGCTGGATATAGGAGAGGAGTGTTTCTTCCAGTTCCATCGATCTTGTCATCATTTGTTTAGGGTCTATTGGATATAAAGGACCGCCAGGCTGAACAGAATTACCTGGATTAATTGCCAGTTCTTCGATTTTTTGCAAATCTGCTGGATTTAAACCGATGTTCAGCGTCCCATCCAATGTTTCCACTTTTAGCTGATCAAAGCTGTATTCAATGCGATCGACTCGAACGGAAGGCCTGTTTTTCAGTTCGGTTATTTCTTTGGTCATTTCGGTGACAGCTTGCTCCAATGATACGATTCTTTTTTCCAGGTATTGCAGATAGGATTGCATCTGATCGCCATAATGGTAGAATTGTTGGGACATCCTTCGTACCTCCTTCATCTGTCTTTAAGGTGCTGTCAATGGAACAGAAGGTGACATGACGACACTGTCGTCTGCCACATTAACACCAGTAAACGGCTCTGATTCTTCAACGGGACTTGGAGCAGCCTCGGTGAAGCCTCCGGTATTATATAGATAAGAATTAGGCTTTATGATACCAGAGCTGCCAATCTGAAAAACGGAAGAGTTTGTAATACCGCCGATTTTTATGGTGTTTATTGTTATAGATTGTTGAATGAAAAAATTCATCATTATCACCTTTTTCAAAGTCAGAAAATCAATTTAAGCATTCAGGAAATTTCCTTGATCAATGCCATCATTGTCTGTTGTGTTCGTGGCACTTCGGTAGTTAGTTATATTCAACCCATCACCAGTGTTGAAGGAACCGGAACCAGAGAATGTTTTGGCATTAGAAATCGGCATGATTTTATAGACATCGCCAATATTAAAGATGGAGCTGCTTCCTATGGAAATAACCTGTGCGACTCCTACAATAGCTGGCATAATCAACATCCTTTACATAAGATTCTTAACATTCTATGTGGGGGTTCTGTGGAGTGTGATACATTAGCCCAGCAGTTGTTAGCCTTCTCTCTTTTTAGCCTATTCAACAGCAAGGTTGGCCTATGCCTGTTGCTCCACTTTAATGTGATAGATTTGAATAGTATTATCTGAAAGTTTATAATTAACATAAATATTAAACTATAAATCTTTTGCAAAGGGATGGAGATAGTATGAAGTTTGCGACAGTATTACTGCAAGGCAGACAAGTTGTTGCGGTTTTAAATGAGAAGAATAAAACGATAATTCCGCTTAATGATGCAGAAGAACAGAGAACAGGCAGCCGTCCTTTTCCAGATGACTTGATTCAATGTATAGAGATGGGAAATGACTTTATTGATAAAGCAAGAGAGGCGACTAATTGGGCCAATGAGAACAGCAGCAATTTAGTTGAATTGGATGAAGTGAAGCTCCTTGCACCAATACCAACACCAAGGAAAAATATATTTTGTGTAGGGAAGAATTATGAGGAGCATGCAATTGAGATGGGGAGTAAGGATGATATACCTGAGCATGTGATGGTGTTTACGAAAGCCCCGACTACTGTAATCGGACCAGATGAAACAGTTCCTGATCATTCAGATGTATCAGAGCAACTGGACTATGAAGGAGAGCTTTGCGTAGTCATCGGTAAAAAGGGTAAGGCGATTCCACAGGATAAGGCGTTGGAGTACGTGTTTGGCTATACGATTCTTAATGATATTACCGCAAGGGATTTGCAGGCAAGGCATAAGCAGTTTTTCATCGGAAAAAGCTTGGATGGCAGTGGACCGCTTGGACCAGTAATTGTGGAGAAATCAGCTATTTCAAATCCAAACAAATTGAATATCTCGACTAAAATCAATGGAGAAGTCAGACAAAATTCCAATACAGCTCACTTTATCTTTCCTATAGAAGAAGTGATTAGTGTTTTATCAAAAGGCATGACGCTTGAGCCAGGAGATTTGATTGCAACTGGAACACCAGCTGGAGTCGGCAAAGGCTTCAAACCGCCGCGATTTTTGAAAGCTGGCGATACGATAGAAATAGAAGTAGAAGGAATCGGTGTGCTGCGCAACACGGTTGGATAAGATTTGACGGAAACCATTTTATAAACAGCAAGAAACGTGCATCCTATGAAAGAAGGAGGTGGGCATATGTTTGGCCAAATCCACTTTATTTCATGGATGCTCACATTAGTTCTTTTTGTTGCAGTCTTGTTTTTAAGAAAAACAGACCAAAAAAGAACGAGAAAAATCGTACATATGATTGCAAGGCTTTTGTATATCTTTATCATTGTTTCCGGTGCTATTATGCTGTTTCGTGTAGAAACTTTTACTGCCCTGTACATGCTGAAGGCACTTGTCGGGTTTTGGGTCATCAGCATGATGGAGATGATATTGGTCCGGCTTGAACAGGAGAGAAAGGTCAGAATCCTGTGGGGGCAGTTTGCAGTCGCTCTTGTGCTTGTATTGTATATTGGGTATGCTGCGTTATAATGTTTAAGGAAGGCTCTGCTTAACAAAAAAAGCAGAGCCTTCTTTTTGTTCCAGTATTGACCATGAAAAGAATTATCTGGTAAGTTATCAGTAGATTACGTGAATGGGAGAGAGTTTATTGCAATCATTTTATGTAAAGCTTGCGCTATTAATTTCTATGTGGGCAGGGGCGCTATTTGCATCGTATGAAAACAAAAATGTATTTTACATCTATTTATTTTCCTGCAGCATCCTGCTTGCTCTTTATTTTCTTCTACCCCTTCTTCGCAGAAAGGTTTTTATCTATTTGGCTCTTCTCGTTTGGATACAAGGGTTAATCTTTTTTGGAGAGGGCCAAAATCCTCTTTACCTTTATGCACTATCTTTCTTTTACATACTGGAAATGAATCAGGAGATGGCGGGAAGAATTAGCGGTGTGGCGCTCCTTGTGATTTCCTGCTTGAACTGCTTGTCAGGATATGCTTTGTATAATTATCCACTCTTGCTTGTGCTTGCTGTAAATGGATTTGCAGGGCTCGTGCTTTACTATTTTGGCGAAACGAACAGAGAGTATAGGCATATTAGAGAAGCATATGCCTCCTTATTAAATGACTTCAGGGTGCATAAGCGGAGAGCTTTTCAGAATGAAAGGACTGCGAGAGCGGAAGAGAGAACAATGATAGCAAGGGAAATGCACGATGCTGTTGGCCATAAGCTGACAGCGCTTGTTATGCAGGTTGAAGTAATGCGCCGAGAACTTCCTGGCAGTTCTTATTCCATCATTAAGGAAATAGCCTCTGAATGTCTGGAGGAAACGAGAAGAGCTGTCCGCCTCATGCAGGCAGAGGAACTTCAGGGGATTTCCGCACTTGTTCATTTAATCAAAAAGCTGGAAAGTGAGAATGCTGTCCATGTTCATTTTACAGCTAAACAAGGAGCGCTTCACGCACAGCTTAGCAATATGAAAAATGCAGTTCTTTATCGGACGATCCAGGAAGGGCTGACAAATGCAATGAAGTATGGAAGCACGAGAGATGTTTTTATTTCAATTGGAGTGTCGCCAATCGGCCACCTTACATTTGAAATAAAAAATGCTTTTAACCATAAGCATCCCATACACAAAGGGTTCGGTCTTGACAACATGTCAAGAAGGCTGGAGGAAGCGGGAGGAAAGCTTGCCATCCAGCAGCTGAATCAACAGTTTATCTTGGCAGGAAGTCTGCCGACAGAGGAGATAAAAAAATGATTAACGTAATGATTGCAGAAGACCAGGCAATTGTCAGGAATGGACTGAAAATGATAATTGAACAGGATGCTGATATTTTGGTGGCAGCTGAAGCGGAGAATGGCAAGGAGGCGCTCTGTTTGCTTGAAACTGTTCCTGCCATAGATCTTATCTTAATGGATGTCCGCATGCCTGTTATGGATGGACTTGAAGCAACAAAGCAAATAAGGGGGCGCTATCCGCATATTAAGATACTAATCTTAACTACTTTCAATGATGAGGAGTATGCAATTAAGGCTTTCCGAGAAGGAGCAAATGGGTTTTTGCTGAAAAACGCTGATAGTGCTGCCCTTATTAACAGCATTAAAAGCTGTCTTGCTGGGGGCATGAGCATACATGCCGACGTTGCAGCAAAGGTCATGCCTAAGCTGCTGAAGGAAACGAGACCCTATATGCAGACAGACCTAATTGATACCCTTACAGAAAGAGAAATAGAAGTCGTTAAGCATGTCGGACTTGGGAAAACCAATAAAGAAATAGCAGGAAATATGTTTTTGTCTGTCGGTACGGTAAAGAATCATCTTACACAAATCCTGCAGAAGCTTGAACTAAGGGATAGAACACAATTGGCTATCTTTGCTGTGAAAAATGACCTTATATAGCCATAGTTTTGGTTTAACAGAACTAAAAATGTTATGATGATTTAGTGTGTTACATAAATGTTGAAGAGGTGTTTATATGTACAGAAAAACAGAAGATTTTATTGCAGACTGGACTGCTTCTGCTCACGGAACAGTACAAGTATTAGAGTCACTTACAGATGAGAAGCTAGGTCAGGCAATAGTTGAGGGTCACAGCACACTTGGCTGGCTTGGCTGGCATTTAGCTACAAGTCCTGCTTTTTTTGCAGGAGTTGCCGGTATTAAGGTAAGACCTGCTACAGATAAAAAAGCAGAAAATATCACTGCAGCTGAAATAGTACAAGCTTACAAAACGATTGCAGCTGATATCGCTGAAGCTGCAAAGTCTTTAACAGATGAAACACTTAGCGAAACAGTCGACCAGTTTGGAAAACCGATGACAAAAGGTTCTGTTCTTGGATTGCTGATTCAACATCAAGTTCATCACAGAGGACAAATGACGGTTCTGCTTCGTCAAGCTGGCCTGCCTGTTCCAGGTGTACTTGGACCAACAAAGGAAATGCAGGCAAAAGGCTAAATCAGCCTAAAAAACGTCTCTATATAATAGGGACGTTTTTTTATGGAGAAAAAAATGACTTAAGTCACTTAGTAAGCAGCACATAAAATGACCTTTAGGTATAGGAAAAAACTTGTAAAAACATTATGCTGTCATTAGAAAGGATGATGACAATGCTTGAAGTGATTGATTTATCCAAACAGTTTAAACATAACAAAGTGGTCAATTCTGTTAATTTGTATTTGGAAAAGGGAGAGACAGTCGGTCTTCTTGGTCCGAATGGTGCTGGGAAATCAACGACAATTTCGATGATTTCTTCCCTCCTTGCGCCAAGCGGCGGTGATGTTCGGCTGCATAATGTAAGCATATTAAAGACACCGGAAAAGCTGCGCAAAATACTTGGCGTTGTCCCGCAAGAAATCGCCTTGTATATGGAGCTGACGGCAAGAGAAAACCTGATCTTTTTTGGCAAGATGCACAAAATTCCTAAAAGTGTGCTGCAGTCAAGGGTGGACGAAGTGCTGGATATTATTGGATTGAAGGACAGACAGAAGGACCTTGTGAAGACATTTTCCGGAGGAATGAAAAGACGGCTAAATATCGGGGTAGCCCTTATTCATGAGCCGGAAATTATCATAATGGATGAACCGACAGTCGGCATTGACCCTCAATCGAGAAATCACATATTAGAGACAGTAAAGCGATTGAACAATGAAAAGAATATTACGGTCCTTTATACGAGCCATTACATGGAGGAAGTAGAATACCTATGCAATCGGTTGTACATTATGGATCATGGCAAGATTATCGCTTCAGGCTTAAAGGAGGAAATCAAAAATATCCTGTCTGCAGAAACAGCGATTAATATTCATGTCGAAATGATTAAGCATCCCTTTGTGGAGGTGTTAAGGAATCTGCCTAATGTTCAGCAGCTCTCTATTAATCAATCAACTATTACTATAATTGTGCCGAAGGAAATCCAGCTATTGAAAGATATCTTCCGTCTGGCAGAGGAGCACGAGGTGAATGTGCTTGCAGTCAATATTGAAACACCAAGCCTGGAGGATGTGTTTTTGCATTTGACAGGGAGAAAGCTTCGGGATTAGGAGGAGAGTACATGTTCTGGCATATGGTAAAAAAGGAAATTCTGATGATATGGAGAAGACCTAGGGAACTGGTGGTTCTCCTCTTAATGCCTTTTATATTAATTACAATATTAGGAAGTGCACTGGGCACAATCATGGATGGAGGAGAAGAGTCTGGCAGCTTACATGCAAAGCTGTTGGTCGTCCTAAAAGACGATACTGTAAACGCTCAAAAGGAGACAGTATCTGAAATAGAGGCTTCCACTGTAAGTCCGGAAGAGAAAAAGATGCAAATGGATACTGTTTATGCAGTAGATCCTGTTTCAACTTTTATGCATGAGATAAAAGAAAATAAAGAACTAAAGAAACTGGTAACCATGACCGTAGTTGAGGAAGAAAACAGTACTTCAGCAGAGGAAAGTGAGTATACAGGGATTTTGACAATTCCATCGGGCTTTACAGAACAGTTTTATCAGAAATTACTTTATGGCAAAGAAATTTCTGCAGAGTGGAGCTTTAAAGAGACAGACAGCACATCTCTGGCAGCGACTGTGTTAAAAGATATACTGGTGAGCTATCAGAAAGAGCTCTCTTATATGAATATATCTGCCGAATTGAACAGTGAGTATACACCGACAAATAGCTCTGCTGTCGGAAAGCTAGAAAATGTCACGAAGAAAAAAGTAGTGGATTCCTTTTCTTATTATGCGATAGGAATGTGTGTCATGTTTGTCTTTTTTGTAGCTTCTACTGTAGCAGGCTTTGCTTACCAGCAGAAAGAGTCGTATATGTACCAGCGCATCCTTCTGGCAAATGTGTCGCCATATACCTTTTTCTTTGGCATATTTGTATCAACATTTTCCCTTTCCTTTATACAGCTGCATTTATTATTTGGATTATCTGCATTAGTATATGATGTTGTGTTTGCCAGCTTTATTCATTATTTTGTTGTGACATTCTTGTTGAACATACTGGCAGCAAGCTTCGCTGTGTTTACGGCAGCTTTATCATTCCGAGCAAATTCCAACAATGTGCCTACATTGTTTACTAATATGCTGATTCCTATCCTTGCCTTTGCTGGCGGAAGTTATTTTGATTTGAGTGCTAGTGGGGGATTCATGGAGACACTTGGTGAGTTTTCTCCATTAGGGGCTGCAATTACAGCCTATTTAAAAGTATATCAAGGCTACAGCCTGATGGATATAGCTGGGCAAATGGAAGCGATTCTCCTCTTTAGCGGTATCTTACTGCTTGTTTCAGTTGTGTTATTGATGAGGAAAAGAGGTGCTTTAGCATGAAGGGGATACTTTGGGGGAAATTCAGAAAATTTCTGCGCAGACCTGGGTCGTTTCTCATTACCGCAATTATTTGTGCTGTCTTTGCTTATTTACTCGGCTCCAGCTCATTCACAAAGGTAGAGATACCTGTGTTTGCTAAGGATACTGTAAAAGCAGAGGAAATAGTAGAAGAATTAAATGAAAGTGACAGCTTTCAGTTTAAATTATTATCTGAAAAAGCAACATTGGAACAAATTGAAGAGGGAAAGGCAGATCTTGGGGCAGCGCTGGAGGACGATTCATATACCATTTATCAGGCTGCAGAAACGGAAACTTCAATGGCAGTGCACCGCTATTTAGAAGAATATTATCAAAATCATTCTAAACAAGCACAAATCTTCAGCAGCGCCCAGGATAAAAAGGAAGCGGAGAGAAAAATAGCAGAAATATCGGAAAATCCGCTGCTGCCAATAAAATTTGCCAAATCACAGGAAGAGAGCAGCTATGATCAATCTCTTCAAGCATTATTTGGATTTACCTTATTCTTTAGTATATACACCGTAGCAAATACGGTTGTAGAAATATTGCGTGATAAACAGAACGGCATATGGGACCGATTTATCTTGTCCTCCACAAGCAAAACACAGCTTTATCTCGGCCATCTTCTTTTCAGCTTTCTGTTAGGATATTTACAAATAATGCTTATTTTTCATATATTTAAATTCGGTACAGGTGTTGACTTCAATGGTAATTTTGCCGTAGTGTTCGGTGCTGTTATTCCGTATTTATATGCGATTGTTGCATTAGCCATTCTGCTGACAGGGCTAGTCAAAACAGTAAGTCAGTTTAATGCCTTTATTCCCTTGATTGCAGTGAGCTTTGCGATGCTGGGCGGAGCATACTGGCCACTGGAAATCGTTACATCTGACTTTTTGCTGTTGCTGTCCAAATTTGTGCCTGTCACATATGGGATGGAGCTGTTGAAGAAAGGTGTAATTGACGGTGCAGGACCAATGGAGTTGCTGTATCCTGTCGGCATTCTTTTACTGATGGGAACATTAATGCTGGGAATAGGTATACGGCTTATTGAACGAAGACATATTTAAGCACAATCCCCTCCTTAAAGGAAGGGTTTTTTTAAGGAGAAAAATAGCTCTAAAAAAGAAGGAAATAGTTGTCAAATGTTGAAGTATTAAAGACTTAGGAAGGGAGAAATCTTTCCCATGAAGAAGCGAACTGTAGGTATTCTTTTATTTAATGAAGTGGAAGTCCTTGATTTTGCCGGACCATATGAAGTCTTTTCCTTATATGCCCCACCAGAAGAGCATGATAATCATTACTTTCATGTAGTGACCATTTCAGAGACAGGAGAGCTTATTAACGCTCGAAATGGTTTGAAAGTAAAGCCTGATTACAGCTTTTCAAACCATCCCCAGGTTGATATTGTCATTGTGCCAGGTGGAAAAGGTGCTGAAGTCCATGAAATACATAATCAAAATGTCATTGCATGGATAAAGCAGCAATCCATTCAGGCAGAAGTGATGGCCTCTGTATGCACAGGTGCACTGCTGCTGGCTAAAGCAGGCTTACTGGATGGCAGAAGCGCAACAACTCATTGGATGGACATAGACAGGCTGGAGGGAGAGTTTCCACTTGTAAAGGTTAAGCGCGGTGTCAAGTTTGTCGATGAAGGCGACGTCATTACATCAGGAGGGATAGCAGCCGGTATTAATATGTCCTTTCATCTTATTAGCCGGCTTTATGGAAAGGAAGCAGCGATAAATACAGCCAAAAATATGGAGTATGAGTTGTAGCAGAGGTGCAAAGGCATGAATAAATATTGTGGAGCAGCCTTAAATCAAATCCGGATTGCGGTCGATTCAATAAAGGAACTGATGATGTCTTTACGTGAGGAAGACCTTACTTTTAGGCCTACGTTAACGAAGTTCTCCATTGGCGAATTATTAGAGCATCTTTCATTGATATGTGAGGCAGATTTATTGATTGCCTCTGGCATGTCAAAAGAGGAGATGGAGAGTTTTTATGTTGAACATAAACTTAGCAGTCTCTCAAAAATGGAGGCAGCTATTGATCATTCATTCTTATTGCTCAAGAGCACATATGAAGGCTTTTCTGATGAGCAATTATTCGAGCAAATCAAGTCGTATTGGGGCACGGTTTATACGCGGTATGAGTGGCTGTTGGAAATACTGGCTCATATTTATCATCATCGTGGCCAATTACATGCCATGCTTGTTCATATGTATAGAAAGGAACCACCAATAGCACTTTTTGAATAAAAGTGCATTAGGGCTAATAGAAAGTAGATTATTAGGAAGTGGAAAAATGAAAAGTGGGATTCAGGAAAAAATAGATTACTATAGTTCATATAAGCCAGATTGTGAAAACTGTTTTGGTTTATGCTGTGTAGCTTTGCCGTTTGGTAAATCGGCGGAGTTTGCAGAAGACAAGGAAGGAGGGAAGCCTTGCAAAAATCTCGGGGAAGATTACCTGTGCGGCATTCACCAGCATCTCCGCCCGAAAGGTTATAAAGGCTGTACAGTATTCGAGTGCTTTGGTGCCGGTCAGAAGGTTTCGCAGTTCACCTTCAAGGGAGTGACTTGGCGGGATTCCCCCGCTGTTGCAAAGGATATGTTCAAGGTTTTCCCAATCATGCAGCAGCTGCATGAAATGCTTTGCTATTTAGATGAAGCACTTCAGCTAAAATCTGCAATAGGATTAAAAGCAGAGCTTACAAATGCCTTTAAGGAGACGAAAAGGCTGTCGGAATTAGAGCCAGCAGAGATTATGGAGCTATATATTCCTGCACATCGGGCTGTGGTTAATGAGCTTCTAAAACAAGTGAGTGAGCTTATGAGACAAAAGGTGACTGAAAAAACCAAGCTTCAAAAAGGACGGAAAAAGAAAAAAGGGAGCGACCTGATCGGAGCGAATCTGCGCAATCAAAATTTGCGGGGAGAGAGCTTCAGAGGTGCATGGTTAATCGCAGCAGACTTACAAAATGCTGATTTAAGAAATGTTGATTTTATTGGTGCTGACTTACGCGATGCTGATATTAGGGGAGCTGATTTAACTGGCAGTATTTTTCTGACTCAAATTCAGCTCAATGCCGCAAAAGGAGATAGTCATACTAAGATTCCTCGCACACTATCTAAACCGGCTCATTGGTCTTGCTAAATTTCTAGTAGATAGTAATATATTCCAATAAAATAATAATAGTTTTAACAGGCTTACATTGGGAATATAGAAACTAACACTAGAAAAGGAGTGAGTCATAATGGAAAACAAAGTAGAAACAAAAGTAAATGATAAGCTTCAGAATATGAGTAGTGAAAAAAAGGATGAAATTTTATCAAGCTTTGAAGGATTTAAGGAATACCTTTCCGACAAGGTGGAAAAAGCAGATAAGCTAGGCTTAAATGAAGAACAGATTGCAAAAGCTGCCCAGAAGGTAGGAGACTTTTTAGCTGCAAAAGAGGAGCCGCGCAACAGAGAGGAAAAACTTCTTCAAGAGCTTTGGAAAGCAGGAAATGAAGAGGAACAGCATAAACTGGCTCATATGCTTGTAAAGCTTGTGAGCTGATGAAAAAAAAACCGCCAAAAAAGGCGGTTTTTTTCATAGATAATACAATTTAAAGTTAATATCTTGGTCATGGTTGCCGAATTTTTTCCCGAATACAGTCGCGCCCCCGACATGCTCGGCATCTTCCTTCACTTCTATGCGGAAGGTCCATCTGTCTGTGCTTGTATCTAAATCATCGACTGTGATGCCTGACATAGGGTCTCCATCGATATATGTGCCATGGTTGGTGATGCGGATAGTTTTGAGCAGCCCGTACTGGTTGATATTATGAGGCCACCAATCAGGAGTGAACTTTCCTCTTGTATCAGCAAAATCTCCAGGACTTCTCCATGTTCCTAATTCAATTCCATTCAATGAAAAGGTAATATCTGACGGCCATACATCATTGGCGAATGGGAATTCAGAACAAATTTCCAAGCTAATTTCAAATTGCTGCAGCTTTTCATCTTTTTTCAAGAAATTGGCAATATTATATTGCACAAACCCTTGAGTGAACCAAATAATTTCTGCATCCATTCTCTTTGGATCCATAAAGTAGCGGGGCTCATCGACACGGCCGATAAATTCTTTTTCCGTGGCTAGTCCACATGTCGGCTTTAAATCATAATCGGTATAATGTCCAATTGGCACAGCAGTTTCATAGGATGCAAACGAGTGAAATATCTTTTTGGGAAAATTTATTTCAATATGATCGACCTTTAAAATCGAAATCTTTTGCAGTCCAGATTTTCCTGGCACTCTTTCTGTCTTAATTAAACCAGCATCTTCTAATTTTTTTATATGCTTTGTCACAATAGCACTGCTGATTTCTAATTCCTCGGCAATTTCTTTAATGTTCATTTTATTTTTGCTGAGGAGTTGAATAATCTTGATGCGAACTTCGCTGGCTAGTGCTTCATAAACAACTAATGAGGAATTGTCGATCCCTAGTTGCATGGAAATCCCTTCTTTCGAAACGAATGGTTAATTAAATCTATATTATCTTTATAAAAATAACATAAAGATTAATTACTGTAAATATATTGAGATTTATAATTTAATAATAAACTGTTTTGTTAATTTAATAATATTTGAACAATGTTAAATTTACTATTTCATTTATTTTAGTTAATAGAAGAAAGGGAATGTCAAAAAAGAGGGGAAAAAAGGGGAAACCCAGAATAAAAATAGAATTGGGGGGAGTATGATGGAAGAAAACGCCAAGTTTCATAGAGCTTTTGGTGTATATGGTATATTCCTTGATAGTGAATACTTGCTTGTTATCCACAAGAGTCAAGGACCGTATCGCAACCGCTTCGATTTGCCTGGGGGAAGTTTGGAGGAAGGGGAAAGTTTAGCAGAGGCAATAGACAGAGAGTTTCTAGTGGAAACAGGTCTTGAGATTTGTCACAAAGAAAATATTGGAATCACGGATTTCATGTTTCCCTGGAGATGGAGAGAATTCACACATGTTCATCATATAGCTGTATTTTATGAAGTGAGGAACTTTAGTGGGGTTATCACTGCCCCAGAGCAGTTTGTTGGACAAGATTCCCTTGAAGCTGTATGGATGGACCTGAACGAGTTAACGATGGATAATTCCTCTCCGCTGGTTATGCAGGCAGTAAACTGGACAAAAACGCGGAGTTTCCCTTTAAAGGTGAACAAGCTACAGGTTTGGGAGGTAAAGAAATGAAGTTGCGTAAAGCAGTTACAGCTGATGCGAAAGGCATTGCGAAGGTTCATGTTGACAGCTGGAGAACAACTTATAAGAACATGATTCCTGACGCCTTTTTAGAGCAATTATCTTATAAAGAGCGGGAGCAAATGTGGATATCAGCTATTCCAGGCGGCCATGTTTATGTTGCGGAAACCGGGGCAGGCAAGATTGTCGGTTTTGCGTGCGGCGGCAAGGAAAGGAGCGGCAAGTTTGAAGGGTATGATGGCGAATTATATGCTGTTTATTTGCTTGCAGAATACCAAGGGAAAGGAATTGGCAAAAAGCTCGCAGATGCTGTAAAACAGCATCTACAGGGTATGGGCTTAACTAGCATGATTGTGCTTGTACTAGAAGGCAATGGAGCATGCCGGTTTTATGAAGCCATAGGAGGAAAGCAAATCGGCAGGATGGAGGACAAAATTGGCGGCAAAACAGTTTATGAGCTCGTTTATGGCTGGGAAAAAATATGACGCAAAAAAACTTCAGCAGATATTCTGCTGAAGTTTTTTTTCTTAAGAGGACAGCTTTTCGATAATCATCCGTTTGCCAGTATTCAAGGTAAACTCAAATCTGTCGGTAATTTTCTCATTATAATAGAAATGATGATTGACACTGCACAGGCCTTCCTGATTATCAAAAATCATCATATTCACACCATTTTTTCGTTTGTCATCTCTTAAGAAGGTTAATTGGTTATAACAGTATATACAGTCATAAATAGAGAACTTCATGGAATTCAGGGTGGTGATGAACTGATAAAAGCTGTCATCGCTGATCTCGTCAAGAAGGCGTTCTAACGAGAATACAAGATGTTTGCGAATCCTGATTTTATCTTCTGTGCACATCCCATAAATCGAGCCAGAGCTGTTGATTCTTCCTTCATCCAAAAGGATTCCTTTTCTCCATTTGTTAAAGCAGAATAATTCCACTTCTTGATGAATATATTCATCTAGCATGGTTGCTTCTTCTGTTTCATCGTCGAAAAATATCCATTGGTCATTGATGTATTCGACTGTTCCTTGTGTAAAAGCACGGGTTTGGTACTCTATAAGCTTTAGTCTCTGCTGATTGTTCATTTCTTTGTAAACCTCCCAATTACTTCCCATAAATTCTTTTTAGACATTAAAGTTCAAATTTATAACTGAATGCCATTATTATTTTTGTTTTAGTTTTTAGGTGAAACTGCCATGCAAAGATCTAAAATGATGCAGCAGGAATGATTTATTAGATTCATTTATCAGGACAAATAACCATTTTTCTAATCATGCATACAATACTCCATACTGATTGGTATCTAATCACAATTCCACGAAGAAAGGATGATCATCATGTGTGGAATCACAGGTTGGGTTGATTACAGAAAAGATCTGAGAAAAGAAGAGGATACTTTGTCTGTTATGGCAGAAACGCTGGAAAAAAGAGGTCCAGATGATACAAATGTATGGAGTGCCCTTCATGCAGGCTTTGGCCACAAACGTTTGATTGTGGTAGATCCCCTTTGTGGAATCCAGCCGATGACAAAAGTAAAACAAGATTTTGATTATACGATTTGTTATAACGGTGAATTGTACAATACGGAAGACATACGCAAAGAATTACTAATAAAAGGATATTCATTTAATGGCCATTCTGATACAGAAGTTTTATTGGCTTCTTACATGGAATGGGGCGAGGATTGCTTACAATACTTAAATGGAATTTTTGCTTTTGCGGTTTGGGATGAAAAAAGAAATTCACTGTTTATCGCCAGAGACCGCCTTGGTGTTAAGCCGCTGTTCTATGCAGAGGTTGGATCAAGCTTACTATTTGCTTCGGAAATCAAGGCTATACTTGCCAATCCTCAAGTGAAGGCAGAATTAGACAGAGAAGGGTTGGCGGAAGTATTTGCACTTGGACCGTCCCATACACCTGGATCAGGGGTTTTCAGAGGCATTAAAGAATTAAGACCTGGGCATGCCTTGAAATTTTCGCAGGATGGCTTGAGGATATGGCGTTATTGGAATGTGAAAAGCGAGCAGCATGAGGATACGTTTGAAGAAACAGTTGAAAAGGTGCGCTTTCTGTTCAAAGATGCTGTAACGAGACAGCTAGTATCAGATGTGCCGTTAAGCACTTTCCTTTCTGGCGGGGTCGATTCCAGTGCGATTACAGCTATTGCTGCAATGGAATATGAAAAATCAGGCAAAGGACCGCTGCACACATACTCCATTGATTATGAAGGCAATGACCAGTTCTTTAAAGCAAATGAATTTCAGCCTAATTCTGATGGTGTTTATATTAAGAAAATGACGGACACTTTCGGTACGATTCATCATAACTGCATTATCACACAGGAAACGCTTGCCCAATTTCTCCATGAGGCTGTTACTGTCCGTGATCTGCCGGGAATGGCTGATGTTGATTCTTCCTTGCTGTGGTTTTGCCGTGAAATTAAAAAAGACTTTGTCGTGAGCTTGTCAGGTGAATGTGCGGATGAAATTTTCGGCGGGTATCCATGGTTCCGGAGAGAAGCAGATCTTGCAAGAGGAGGATTTCCATGGATGCGTTCAATCAAGGAGCGACAAGGGTTGCTAAAACAAGAGTGGAGCAGCAAGCTGCAGCTTGAGGATTATATGTATGATAAATACAATCAAACTATTGCTGAAACACCAAAATTGGAAGGCGAAAGTGCAGAGGATGCAAAAAGAAGAGAGCTGTTCTATTTGAATCAACTGTGGTTCATGACAACTCTATTAGAAAGAAAAGACCGGATGAGCATGGGTGCGAGTCTTGAAGTCAGGGTGCCATTCGCAGACCATCGATTAGTAGAATATGTATGGAACGTACCTTGGGAAATGAAAAACTACAAAAACAGAGAGAAGGGGCTTCTCCGCAAAGCACTTGAGGGGATTCTTCCAGATGAAGTACTCTATCGCAAGAAAAGTCCTTATCCAAAGACACATAACCCTGTTTACACGAAAACGGTCACAGATATGCTGACAGGAATTTTGGCAGAAAAGGATTCGGCTTTATACGAATTCTTTGATTATAACCAGCTCAAGGAGATTATCAATACTGGTGGCTCAGCCTTCAAAGAGCCTTGGTTCGGTCAGCTTATGACAGGTCCGCAGCTTCTTGCGCACTTGGCACAACTTCATTATTGGTTTAAAGACTATAATATTAATATTGTAGATTAATATTAAGCGGGAGCAGGTGCTCCCGCTTTATTTTATGATTATTGCTGTTCTCAAGTGTGGCGGCATAGGAATGTCAGGATCGACAGACACTGTGTTCGTATACGTCTTAGTGTAGGCATCACGAAATTTACTTGGGGTAATTCCTTCATAGCTTTTAAATAATTTCATGAAGTATTTCTCATCATCGAAACGCAGCTCAAAGGCAATTTCTTTGATTGTTTTATTCGTTGTACAAAGGAGTTCTTTTGCTTTATTAAGCTTTAATGTATGGATATAACGAATTGTGCTCATACCGATATTCTTTTTAAACAGCCTTGTCAGATGATCAGGGTTCATGGAAAAAGTGTTAGCAACTTCTCTTACATTAAGGGGTTCGTGAATATTGACTCTAATCCATTCAAGTATTTGGGTGAACTTTTGCGTCTTTTCACTTATCGTATTTTGATGGAGCAGCTGTTTGCTGTATTGTTCAGTAAGCTCAATTAACAACTCTGTCAGCAAGTAGTCGACAGAGAAGGTGCTGTAGTAGGAAGCATTTGCTATATCTAAAATTTGCTTCATTAAGATAAACGGTTTATCACTGTATGAAAGACTAAAATAATCAGGCAAAAAAACGGCATTATTAATTGCATGCCTATGTGCTTCTATATCACTTGCCAACAAATGGCTAATAAATTTCTCAACTGGATACATATCTGTCTCACAGAAAGGAATAAAGTGCATCCAAAAAAAGCTTGCTCCTTTTTGAGAAGGAGCATATCCATAGTAGTCAATTTCTGGTGGTATAAGCAGAACATTCCCCTGCTTGACTTCATACTGATGGTGGCCCACTTGGATGTAAACAGATTTGTTTAAACCAATAATAACCTCAAAATCCTTCTTCAGCCGCATTTGTTTATGCTGCCAGTCGTCACTGCTGACAAAACGGCCGCATTTGTAATAAGCAAGCGGTCTTTCAATGTTGAATTTCCAAAGCTGGTCCATCTACATCTCGCTCCTTGCATATTGTTTTTTCTACCAAATGTCGTTTTTGTTCACCTTATTGTATTTTTAAATAAAAGAGTAAGCGTTAACAATAATGTTAGCATAAATGCCAGTAGATAACGACAGACAATCTACGAAAATATCTTGTGAATGTTATTTCTTAGAAGTCGGATTTCACCACTAAATCTACTGTTTTAGCAGTTTTTACTCACCCTTAAAGCGATTACAATAGGGGAGGATGTACGTAAAAAAGCCGTAAAAAGCAGGAGGAATAAGAATGTCAAACAATGTGCAAGCAGACAAGTCGATACATGTGAATAAGGTAATAATTAACGACCAATTTTGGAAGCGATATGCCGACATTGTGAAAACAGAAATGATTCCATATCAATGGGAAGTGCTCAATGACAGGGCTGATATAACAATCGAAAAGGAGCGGAATGACCAAAACATTCCTTCTGAAAAAAGTCATGCCATCGAGAACTTCAAGATTGCTGCAGGGCTGAAGGAGGGCCGGCATTACGGCTGGGTATTTCAGGACAGTGATGTATATAAATGGCTTGAAGCAGTGGCTTATTCTATTGAGCAGGAGCATGATCCACAGCTGATTGAATTGGCTGATGGTGTTATTGATTTATTGGCACTTGCCCAAGAGAAGGATGGCTATTTAAACACATATTTTACAATTGAGGCTCCCGAACGGCGGTTTAAAAGGCTCGCCGAAAGCCATGAGCTGTATTGTGCCGGTCACTATATGGAAGCAGCTGTAGCTTATTATAATGCAACAAAAAATGAAAAAGCCCTCACCATTGCCTGCAAATTGGCGGACTGTATTGATGCAAGCTTTGGTAATGAGGCAGGAAAAATAAAAGGCTATGACGGACACGAGGAAATCGAACTTGCCCTTGCTAAGCTGTATGAACTTACAAAGGAAAAGCGGTACTTAAATCTTTGCCAATTCTTTTTATACGAGCGAGGACAGGATACTAGTTTTTTTGTAAGACAATGGCAAGAGGAAGCTGGCGAGAATGCGGTGATTGGGGGAATGAACCATTTGCCGCTAAGCTATTATCAGGCACATAAGCCAATCCTTGAGCAAGAAAGTGCGGAGGGGCATGCAGTTAGGCTTGTGTATTTATGTGCAGGCATGGCGGATGCTGCTTTTTTAAGCAAAGATGAAGAAATGCTGCAAGCCTGCAAAAAATTGTGGAAGAGCATTACAGCTAAAAGGATGTACATTACAGGCGGAATTGGCTCAACCGTTCATGGAGAAGCATTTACTAGTGACTATGATTTACCGAATGATACGATGTATTGCGAAACTTGTGCTTCCATCGGTCTGATTTTCTTTGCGCAAAACATGCTGAAAAACGAAGCTGACAGTACGTACAGTGATACATTAGAAAGAGCACTCTATAATGGTGTGATCAGCGGAATGGCTTTAGATGGGAAGCATTTCTTCTATGTTAATCCCCTTGAGTCTAATCCTGAGAACAGCTTGAAGGACCCGGGAAAAAGCCATGTGAAGCCGACAAGGCCAGCTTGGTTCGGATGTGCTTGCTGTCCGCCTAATCTGGCCCGCCTGCTTGCATCCATTCATAAGTATTTGTACTCACAAAAAGGCGATTGTCTTTATGCAAATTTATATATTGCCAATAAGGCAGAAATCGATTGGAATGGTAAGCAGATAGAGATTACGCAAGAATCAAACTATCCATGGGAGGGAGAGGCTAAGTTTCAGTTTCAGCTGGAAGAGCCAGCTGAATTCGGCTTTTGCCTGCGCATACCAGCATGGTCGAAAACGTATAAAGTTACTGTTAATGGCATCGAAATAAGTGACAGCTTGATGAATGGTTATATGGTGATACGAAGGACTTGGGAAACTGGAGATGAAATCTGTGTCACCTTGGATATGAGCATCCAGGAATGGTCAGCAAATCCTCATGTTAAAGCAGATTTAAATAAGATTGCCATCCAGCGCGGCCCAATCGTCTATTGTATGGAGGAAGCAGACAATGGGAAGTGCCTTCATCTTTTCCGCCTGCCAAAGAACAAACAATATCATTATCGGTACGATTCAGAACTGTTTGGTGGAGCGGGACTCATTGATGTTACAGCAGAAAAAAGAGTTGTGGAGCAGGAATGGGAAAGTCAGTTGTACAGCCAAGGGATGGCGGAGCTTTATGAAGCAGCATCTCTTACACTGATTCCTTATTATGCTTGGGCAAACCGCTCGGTTGGGGAAATGCAGGTTTGGCTTGCTAAAGAATGAAGGAAGCTTGAGAATTTGATATTTAGGCCGCTTACTTATATGATTAGAAAAAAGAGTTTAAGAGGTCTTTATGGAGCCATTAAAAAATATTTATAATTTGCAGTTTATCACTAAACTAGAGGATGTTATTACATTAAATTACCCTGCATTCGAAAGGGAAGCGTTCCGCACCAAGTTGTTTGAGGCTGATTGGGAGGAGCTAGCACTTAAGGAAAGGATGCGCCAGATTACCTTGTCGCTTGCTCCGTTTTTGCCCCAGGATTACAAGCAAGCAATCGAAATCTTGCGCAAATGCGCTCCGTCCTTTACTGGATTAGGCGGGATTATTTTCCCCGATTTTGTGGAGCAATACGGGCTGGAGGAATGGGAGCTTTCTGTTGAAACCCTTGCCTTCTTTACAGAATTCTCTACGTCAGAGTTTGCAGTAAGGCCTTTTCTTATCAAGAACCAGACGAGAATGCTTGCACAGATGGAAGAATGGGCTGAAAGCGAGAATGAGCATATTCGCAGGCTTGCAAGTGAGGGCTGCCGTCCGAGACTGCCATGGGGACTGTCAGTGCCTGCTCTAAAAAAAGATCCTACTCCTGTTTTGGTTATTTTGGAGAAGTTAAAAGAAGATGAAGCATTATATGTCAGAAAGAGCGTAGCCAATAATTTAAATGATATTTCGCGAATTAATCCTGATTTGGCAGTAACTATTGCACAGAGCTGGTATGGCAACAGTCAAAAAACGGATTGGATTGTGAAACATGCAAGCAGGTCGCTGCTCAAGAAGGGTGATCCTCGTGTATTGCAAATCTTTGGATATGAGAGCAGTGACAGCTTAAGCTTGGCGGACTTTACGATAACACCTGAAAAGCTTGCATGGGGTGAGAATATTGCTTTTTCATTCACTTTAATATCGAGGATCGAAACACCACATAAAGTAAGAGTAGAATATGCCATAGATTATGTGAAAGCAAACGGCACTCGCAGCAGGAAGGTTTTTCATCTTTCTGAGCTGGAGTGGAGGGGCAGCATGAAGAAAACCTTCGCAAAGAACCATTCCTTTAAAGACTTGACGACAAGAAGACATTATCCTGGTGTTCACCGTATTGCCATTATTGTCAATGGAACAGAGAAGGCTGCCCTTGAGTTTGAACTTATACAAACGTAAAAAAACTGGAGAGCCTCCAGTTTTTTTAATTTCAATCTGCTATATTGTTTTTTCATGCTGAACTGGCTTCGGTTTCTGCTGTTGCAGAAGGAAGTAAAAAACACCTGCCAGCACTAATAGTCCGCCGGCAATTTGTGAACCGGAAAGTCTTTCATTTAAAAGAATTACAGCAAGAATGGTTGCTCCGACAGGTTCTCCTAAAATACTCATCGAAATAGTTGTCGCATTTACATAGTTTAACAGCCAATTGTTAATTACATGACTAAGTGATGGGACGATTGCAAGCAGCAAGAAGATGCCCCATTCCTTTGGCTGATAGCCTGTAAATGCTTCTCCAGAAGATAGATTAAAAATAGTCAGCAGCATGGCAGCAAATAAAAATACAGTGGAAGTGTAAACCCAATGGGACACCTTTTTCACAATAGACTGGCCAATTAACAAATAGCCGACAACTGCTATCACGCTTAAGAAGGAAAGTAAATCGCCAAGCAAGCTTGCCTTGCTTAAGCCAATATCGCCCCAGCCAATCATCATGGCGCCGATTATAGCAATTCCCATTGTCATAATGGCGCTTGACGTTGTCCTTTCACGGTAAAGGAGAAATCCTCCCGCCAATGACACGAGCGGTTGAAGAGCAAGAATGATAGTAGAGCTAGCTACTGTTGTCAGCTTCAAAGAACCGAACCACAGTGCAAAATGGAGAGCAAGGAAAGCTCCTGAGAACAGGAGGAACCACCAGTCTTTTTTTGATAGTTTCTTAAATTCTTTTCTGTTTATATAGACCATTGGAAGCATCAAAATTCCTGCGAGCCACATGCGGTACATGCTCAGTATTGTTGCTGGAGCATCCGACCATTTGACAAAAATAGCAGAGAAGGAGATAGCTATAATGGAAATTGCCAATGGGATGGCAATTGATTTTGTGCCTGTTGTCTGTTCCACAATTTACCCCCTTCATTACATAATAAGTAAATGATAGTACTATCTATTCAGTTAAACAAGAGGTTTTTTCCAAGTTTAAGAAGCTGGATGAAAGGGCGATGAGTTCAGCCAGCTAAATATAAAAATGGAGAAGAATATTTTCATAAGCACCGAGATTCACGTTTAAATGTTCTGATTCGGCAGCATATTCCTGACATGTTAGTGGCATTGTTAACTTTTTTCCCTTTAGTGAGAAAGGCAATGGATAACTTACTTGGTCTGGACTGTTATTCATCACAGTCATAAATATTTCATTTTCGTTCCTATGGCAATAAGCAATGCAATTATTTAGGACAGGAAGGAAGGCAAAGCTTGCGTTTCCCGAGAGGATAGCAGCAGACTTTCGAATCGAAATCAGTTTTTTTAAATATTCCTTTATTTCCACGTTCTGTTTTTCTTTATCCCATTCCATGCATTTTCTGCAGCCAGGATCGCTTCCGCCATCAAGACCAATTTCATCGCCGTAATAAATACATGGTGTGCCAGGAAAAGTGAATAGAAAAGTAAACAGCTGCTTAACTCGTTCAGGTCTATAATGGGACTCCTGCATAACCCGAGGTGTGTCATGGCTGCCGATAATGTTAAAGAGGACTTTATTAACATTGTCTGGATATGCATGGACAATGGAGGTCATATCCTCGACGAATCCTTTAGCAGAAATCATGTCATAAGCAAAAAACTGCAAAGACTTGGAAAGCAAGGGATAGTTCATAACAGAATCAAATTGTTCGCCTCTCAACCAAGGCATGGAATCATGCCAAATTTCTCCTAAGATGAAACAATCTGGTTTTACCGCCTTAACACGCTTCCTGAATTCCCGCCAAAAGGCATGATCGACTTCATTGGCAACATCTAGCCGCCAGCCGTCAATATCACATTCCTTGATCCAATATTCAGCAACATGCAGCAAGTAATCTCTTACCGCTTTATTAGCTGTATTGAACTTTGGCATATCCTCATAGAAGCCGAAGGTCTCGTAATGAAAGCCAGAGCTGTCCTTTAATGGATATTGATGGACATGAAACCAATCCTTATAAGGAGATCTCTCTCCATTATTCAGCACATCCTGAAATGGCGGAAACATATAACCACAATGATTAAATACAGCATCAAGCATGACGCGAATTCCCCGCATATGGCACTCGCTCACAAGTTGTTTTAAAATGCTGACATCTCCGAAATGGGGATCAATCTGCAAGTAGTCAATTGTATTATATTTATGATTGGAATTGGCATAGAAGATCGGTGTTAAGTATATGCCTGTAATTCCTAAATCCTGCAGATAATCTAATGAGTCGATGATGCCTTGCAAATCTCCCCCGAAATAATTCGTCAAGCCAGGTGCCTCTTGCCCCCAAACAGCGGTTTCGATTGGGTTTCTGTCAGGATCGCCATTGCGGAATCGTTCTGGAAATATTTGATACCAGATTGTTTCTCTCACCCAATCTGGCGGTGTGAATAGTTCTGTTTCATGTATATAAGGCAAGCAGAAGTAATAGCCTGGATCTTCGGGCAAAAAAGGAAAGAAGCCCTTTTCTGTAAAGGTAATCTGTTCATCTCCTTGTTTGATAATGAAACCGTAGCGAAGCCGTTTAAGACTATCTGTAACAGAGGCTTGCCAGTAATCATGAAGCTGATCAGAGCCTGTCTTTTGCATCTCAAGCAATGAATTTTGCCATCTGTAGTTGCTGGTTTTATATTGGTCGCCATAAATCAAGGTGACAGCATGGACGTTGTCTTTTTTTGTCCGGAGGCGGATATGGAGTATATCTTCCTTGTAAAGATAGCAGAAATTATCTCCAGTCCGATGATAAATGGAAGCCAAATCAATCATTTCCCCACACTCCCTTTCCTACAAGTCATTTTCAACAGTGTAGCCAATTTGCTGAAAACCTATAAGGGAAAAGAAGGCGAAAAAAAAACCAGACATTGAACATTCAATGTCTGGTTAATTTACTCTTTAAACAGCTGTGCTGCTTGTAGGAGTATTAACATCAATATCTTTATTATAAGTATCAGTGTCCAATTCACCTAGTGCTTTACTTGCAACAACTCCAGAAACCATTGAGCCGCTCACATTTAAAGCAGTACGTCCCATATCGATTAGCGGTTCAACAGAAATCAATAATCCAGCCAATGCAACAGGCATATTTAATGTAGACAGAACGATTAATGTAGCGAATGTCGCTCCGCCGCCGACACCGGCAACACCAAAGGAGCTAAGCATAACAACAAGGATTAAAGATGTGATGAAACCAGGTGATAACGGGTCAATCCCTACAGTCGGTGCAATCATAACAGCCACCATAGCAGGGTAAATTCCTGCACAGCCATTTTGTCCGATAGAAACACCAAATGAAGCAGAGAAGTTAGCGATTGCTTCAGAAACACCAAGTTTAGATTTTTGAGCATCAATATTCAAAGGCAGTGTTCCTGCACTTGTGCGTGAAGTAAAGGCGAATGAAAGCACAGGAAGCACCTTTTTCACATATTTTGCTGGACTTAATTTTAAAGCAGCAAGGATAATCAAATGAACGATAAACATTGCTATTAAAGCAACATATGATGCAATTACAAATTTACCAAGTTTAACGATAGCATCAAGATTGCTGCCTGCCATTGTTTTTGCCATTAAGGCAAGAATTCCGTACGGAGTTAAACGCAATACTAGTGTAACGATACGCATGATAATTGTGTAGACAGCTTCGATCATTTTCTCGAAGAATGCTGCCTGTTCTGGATTTTTACGTTTAATGCCAAGCAATGCCACACCTATAAAGGCTGCAAAGATTACAACAGCAATCGTTGAAGTAGGACGAGCACCAGTTAAATCTGAGAATGGATTAGCTGGCAAGAATTCAAGAACTTTTTGTGGAATAGTTGTGCTTTCCACTTGTGTCAAGCTTTCCTCAAGCTGCTGCCCACGAAGAGTTTCAGCATCACCTGAAGTAATGTCAATTGCTTTTAAGTCAAATCCGACTGCAGAAGCAATCCCAATTCCTGCAGAAATTGCAGTAGTCAATAATAATGTTCCGATAACAAGACCGCTGATTTTCCCAATATTGCTTGCTTTTTTCAAACGAGTAAAAGCAGAAATAATGGAGATGAACACTAGCGGCATAACAATCATTTGCAGAAGCTTCACATATCCGCTTCCAATAAGACTGAACCAGTCATTTGATTGAATTACTACTTCTGAAGTAGGTTCATATATTAATTGAAGAATGATACCAAATAAAACACCAAGACCTAAGCCGGTAAATACACGCTTTGAAAAGGATACGTGTTTCTTTTGCATGTAGTATAAAACGCCAAGCAAAACTAGTAAAACGACAATATTAACAACGGTTAAAAATATGTCCATTGTAGTTTCCCCCTATAATTATGTATAAGTTCATTTAAATCCTATCGGTTAAATAGGAATTACTAAAAGTACAATAACATGATTATATGTAAAAGTAAATAAATAAAATTAAATAATTTAGTTAAAATGTCTAAACAGTGAAAACTTTTATTTTGAAAGAAGAGGTTTTCCAAAGTACCTTACCATAAATAAATTTTTTACAACCATATAAAAAAGGAACACAGATGTGTTCCTTGCATTTACCCGTTTACAACATATCCGCCATTGACGTGCATGATTTGGCCGCTGACGTAAGAGGAGTCTTCACTTGCTAAATAAACATAAGCTGGAGCGAGTTCATTTGGCTGGCCAGCTCGTCCAAATGGTGTATCTGCGCCGAATTGGGAAACCTTTTCGCTGTCAAATGTTGATGGAATCAACGGAGTCCAGATTGGACCTGGCGCGACACCATTCACCCGAATGCCATCTTTTGCAAGTGATTGGGATAAGGAACGGGTGAAGGAAGTGATTGCACCTTTAGTTGATGAGTAATCAAGCAGTGTTTCATTTCCTTTATAGGCTGTGATGGAAGTTGTATTGATGATGCTGTCGCCAGCGTTTAAATGCGGCAACGCTGCTTTTGTTAAAAAGAACATAGAGAAAATATTTGTGCGGAACGTTTTCTCCAATTGGCTAGCTGTTATGTCCAGCAGACTGTCCTGTGGATGCTGCTCAGCGGCATTATTAACGAGTATATTTAATGATCCGAATGCATTAATTGTTTCTGCAACAACCTTTTGGCAGAAATCTTCTTCACCGACATCCCCTGCTAAGGTGA
Source organism: Niallia laureatilytica (assembly GCF_046613985.1). Lineage (NCBI taxonomy): Bacteria > Bacillati > Bacillota > Bacilli > Caryophanales > Bacillaceae > Niallia > Niallia laureatilytica. The sequence continues at coordinate 176,132 of NZ_JBKKHP010000002.1, forward strand.
TGCATTTAACACCTTCTGCTTCGACTAATTCCTTCGTTTTTTCAGCGTCGTCATGTTCATTTAAGTACACAACAGCAACATTAGCTCCTTCTTTTGCATAATAGATGGCAACAGAACGACCAATCCCGCTATCTCCGCCAGTTATGATTGCCGTCTTGCCTTTAAGCTTACCAGAGCCTTTATAGTTGGGGCTCACATCCGTTGGTAATGGATTCATTTCAGTTTGAATACCTGGCTGCTGATTTTGATGCTGTGGTGGAAATGTTTGGTTTTGTTGGCTGTTTGAACTCATCATAAACAACTCCTTTTTTATTTCTTTGTTTGTTGTCTATTTTTCCCTTATAGACAAGGATAAACATGGAAAATTCAGGAGATAAAAAACCTGACCAAAAAAATGGTCAGGCTGTGTTTTAGCGATAGTTTACAAATTGAACGTCAATTGTAAGTTTTGCTTCTTTAACAGCTGCGATGATTTTTTGCAGATCATCGCGGCTTTTTGCTGTTACACGGATTTGGTCGTCTTGCTGCTGGCTTTTAATTTTCAAGCCGCTGTTTTTAATAAGAGTGTTGATAATTTTAGCATTGTCTCTGTCAATCCCTTGAACCAATTTCGCTCTCTGACGGACCGTGCCACCAGATGCTCCTTCGATTTTTCCGTAATCCAAGTTTTTAATAGGAATGTTGCGCTTGAACATTTTGCTGATCAGCACATCTTTTAGCTGCTCCAACTTATATTCGTCGTCGGATAGTAGAACAAGCTCTTCCTTTTCTAATGTAATATTGCTTTTGCTGCCTTTAAAGTCATAGCGTGTTTGAATTTCCTTCATTGCGATTTGTACCGCATTCGAAACCTCTGCCATATCTACTTTTGAGACAATGTCGAATGAACTTTCTTTAGACATAGAAATACCTCCTGGTTAGTATGGGGCTTTCACCCATTTCCTTTTATGTCTGTATTATAGTAAAATATAGCAGTTGTAACAACTTTAGGGTACAAAACAGTTTACGATAGATATAATTCAAGGAGGACAATATAGTGTCTTTAAGAGATTACATAGGCCGAGTAGAAATATTGACGGTCGCAAGGGAAGCAACATTTGGATATTTTCTTACACTGGAAGAAGAAGGTGAAGATGTTCTGCTTCATTTTAGTGAAACAGATCAGAAATTTGAAATTGGGGATGAGGTCCGTGTATTCATTTATACGGATTCACAAGGCAGAGCGTGCTCAAGCACAAATATACCGTCCATTTCAGTTGGAGAATATGATTGGGTGAAAGTAACGGATATTAAAGAAGGGCTTGGCTGCTTTTTTGATATTGGATTGAAAAAGGACATGCTTCTTGGCGAGGATGATCTGCCTGTTCATGAAGAAGTTTGGCCGGAAGTCGGGGATTTGCTCTATATTACATTAAGGGTAGACCGCAATAATTTCCTTTATGTTAAGCCTGCGACAGATCCTGTTATTGAGAGCATTTCGACTAAGGCTACACGAAAAGACTATAATAAAAACATTCACGGCCATATTTACAGAACAGCAAAGGTTGGAAGCTGGATTTACACGGCTGAAGGCTTTAAAGGCTTTATCCATGAGTCAGAGCGTAAAGTAGAGCCGCGTCTTGGAGAAAAGGTAAATGGCCGTATCATTGATGTGAAGGAAGACGGTACAATCAATGTGTCCTTATTGCCACGAAAAGAGGAAGCACTTGATGAGGACTCAAAAACAGTGCTTGCATATCTTGAGCAAAGAAAAGGTCAGATGCCATACACAGACAAAAGTATGCCAGAGGAAATCCAAGAGAGATTTGGGATGAGCAAAGGCTCCTTCAAGAGGGCTCTTGGCAGATTGATGAAGGAAAATAAAATCTACCAAGAACATGGATGGACACACTTGAAGAAAGAAGACGAATAAAAAAGAGCAGCCATGGGGCTGCTCTTTTTCTTATAGATGATCTGTCTTTTTGCTATATTGGTGTTTGCCCAATTTACGATTTTTCTCGCGAAGCAAATTCTTTTGCTCTAAGCGGGCGTTATTGTCTTTTGGCTTTTTATTATTATCAGAAGTATTTGGCATGTCTGTATACTCCTCCATTCATTAGCTGTTCTGTAGAACATTATTAGTATGACTGAAAGGAGAAGGGAGTATGCAGGCACAGCCTTACTGGTTCGATTTGTCTTACTTGCTGTTTAGGAAGAACAATGCAATCGTTCCTGCACCAGTATGGGAGCCGACAGCAGCTCCGATAGAGGATATGTACACATCATTCGGCTGGAAACGCTCCATAATGGTATTTTTGAGTTCGGTTGCAGTCGCTAAATCATCAGCATGGCTGATTGCAATAGTCTGTGTGTTAAGACTATTTCCGCGCTCCTCCATCACATCAAGCATGCGGCGAAGCAGCTTCTTTTTACCGCGGATTTTTTCAAGCGGAACAAGCTTGCCGTCTTCCACATGAAGAAGCGGTTTGATTTGCAGCAACCCTCCGACAAAAGCAGATGCTTTAGAAACGCGGCCGCCTTTAGCTAAGTACTCTAAATCCTCCACAGTAAAGAGATGCTCCATATGTTCACAAAAAAAGCGCGCTCGAGCTTCAGCCTCTTCTTGAGTTTTGCCAAGACTGCGCTGTTTTACGCACTCTTGCACAGCAAGCCCTGCTCCAAGAGAAGCACATTTGCTGTCAATGATAGTGAGGTGGAAGTCAGGATAATTCTCTTTCACTTGCTCATAAATCATCTTAGCTGTTTGAAAGGTGCCAGAAAGCTGCGAAGAAAAGGCAACATAAATGCCGCTTTCGCCGTTTTCAGCCATTTCCGTAAAAACATCCTCAAAAAGGGATGGAGAGACCTGGGAGGTCTTTGGTACTTCACCGTTTCTAATTGCGTCATATACAGCATTCGGCTGGATTGTCTTTAAGTCTTCATACTCTTTGTTTTCCAAATTTACCTTTAATGGAAATAGAATGACATCATTATCGTCATAATAAGAAAGAGGCAGATCACAAGCACTGTCCGCTAATATTTTATATGTCATAAGCTCATCTTCTTTCTGTGTTTTTTTTCATTATATGACTTTCACTTAGTGAAAATTATGGTATATTGATTGCTGGTATGTATACATATGCATTATTTAGGTGTTGCATACTATTAGTTTATAGAATCTTATTCAAAAAAACAATGAATCCTAAAAAGCTTAGGAGCAAATATAGTACTGGGGGATTATTATGTATTGGACATTAACGAAGAAGTTAGTTGTAGTAATTGTTGGGGCTCTTTTGAACGCTGTTGCAATGAACTTTTTCTTAATACCTGCAGATGTTTATGCAAGCGGGTTTGCCGGTGTGGCACAGCTTATTTCAAGTATTACACCTATTACGACAGGAATATTGCTGTTTATTCTCAATGTGCCTATTGCCATACTAGGCTGGATTAAGGTTGGGAAATCATTTACATGCTATAGCTTTCTAAGTGTTGCATTCATGTCTTTATTTCTTGAACTTCTTCCGGTTTATTCCTATTCAGATGATATACTGCTGAATGCTGTCTTTGGCGGTGTTATTGCAGCTGTCGGTGTCGGGATTACGTTGAAAATCGGTGCATCCACAGGCGGAATGGATATTGTTGCAATGATTCTTTCGAGAATGCAGGACAAGCCTGTCGGCACATATTTTTTTACATTAAACAGCATTATCATCATAACAGCAGGGTATCTTTATGGATGGGAAAAAGCTCTGTACACCCTTGTTACACTGTACGCATCCACAAGGGTGATTGATGCGATACATACAAGGCATCAAAAATTGACAGCGATGATAGTCACAAAAAAATCCGATGAATTAAAAGTGGCAATTCATGAGAAGCTAGTAAGAGGGATTACTATGGTTCCAGCAAAAGGAGCCTTTTCCAATGAAGATAGGGATATGATGATGATAGTTGTTACACGGTATGAATTATATGACTTGGAAAAAACCATTAAAGAGGTAGACCCGCAAGCATTTACTAATATCGTGCAAACAACAGAAATATTCGGCTTCTTCAGAAAAGAATAAAGGAGGTAGTCGGTATAGTGCTTCGTGTCATAATTGCAGCAGCACTCGCTTTTAGCCTTTTTTCCTTTGGCGGTGATCGAATACATGCAGAGGGAAATAATCTGCAGTTTGAGATTTCTGCAAAACCGAATAAAGACTATGCGGAAATCAGAATGACTGTTTTAAACACTGGGGATAAAGCCGTTAAACTTGTTTTTTCCTCCTCGCAAAAATATGAATTTTCGATTAGAGCAAAGGGAGGAAAAGAAGTTTACCGTTATTCAGCAGATAAGTCCTTCCTCCAAGCACTGCAGGAGCTAAAGCTCAAATCCAATGAGTCACATACATGGGTAGAGAAATGGAATTACCGAAAAAATAACGGTGAGCTAGTACCGAGTGGCGAATATGCTGTTAAAGCAACCTTGTTAGGAAAGAAAAACAAGGGAGAGACCATAACGGCCAAGACAACTTTAGTTGTTCCTTTCGTTACGGATATTAAGACTACCGGCCAAAAGGGAATATATACAATAGAAGGAATTGCTCATACGAAAGAGCGGTTAACATTTACAGTAGAAGATGGACATAAAGAATTATTGTCAAAGCAGCCTGTTGCCGTTACAGACGTTGGGAGTTTTAAGGTGAATGTGAAGATAAAAACAGAAGATTTGCCGAAAAATGGGACATTGCTTCTTTATTTTCAAGAAGTAAATGGAAAACAAAGCGATCCAGTAATATTGGAACGGTTTCCTTCATAATTAATAAGCTAGCCTCCATTAGTGGATGGCTAGCTTATTAGCTTAACGGGATTCTAGCTGCTCAAGCTCCTTTTGCAAATCAGACAGCTGCTCTTGTTCAGCACTCGTCGTATTGGCATAGGCGGAACTTAATGCATTTTTGGCTTTAGCAATCATCTCACTATCACTGCCACTAGACTTCGCCATTTCTACTGCTTGTCGTGCTTCTTGAAATAATCGGTTTCCCATTTAAAGTCCTCCGTGAGTAGATTCGTTCGAATTAGCCATTTTATAGCTTTCGGCCTCTGCATATGTCATATGATATGGAATACGTTGATCATGCTTAGATACTGAGTCTACACCCTGTTGTACGAAGCGTTTTGATTTATTTCGTTTTCCCATAGCAGATAATCCCTCCGCAAGTTGTTTTTTAGAGACAGCGCGATCATTTCATGGTGGAAACAGCTGCAAACTGCTTCTATAAAATAGTATTGGTCAAAGCAGCAATTAAATAGGCGGTAATGTTAACCAAAAAAAGAGCCTGTTACCAGGCTCTTTGTATTTATCATAGTGCTTGTAAATTTAAATAATCATTTAAAAACACAGCGATGCCGTCTTCTTCGTTTGTCAATGTTATATGGTTAGCCCGTGATTTTAATTCCTGCAAGCCATTTCCCATCGCTACGCCGACTCCTGCATATTCAATCATCTCAAAGTCATTATCTTCATCACCGAAAGCAATAATATTCTTCTGCGGAATATTGTAATAATCAGAAACCTTTTGCAGTCCGACAGCTTTGCTGAGGCCTGTCCTGACAATTTCGATTATATGGTAAGGATCTCCCCAACGACGGTGGTCAATTAAATCGGCATGAACATCAGTTAAATGCTTACGTATTTTAACTACATCCTTTTCTTCGGCATGGATAAGCAAGCATGTTGGCGGTGCTTCTAAGAATTCCAACAAATTGCCTGTAGTCGTTTTCGGATTTCCTAATGAGAAGATATCAAGCAATTTATCATCATGATAATGAAAATATATATCATCGATTACTTCTGCAACGATATTATGATAGTCAAAATTATCACAAGCCTCTACAATGTCTTTCACAGTAGCGATATCTAATGGAGAATGATAAACGCCCCATTCTTGTGAGCGAGGATGGTGGATGAAAGCACCGTTAAAATTGACAATTGGTGTATCCAAATCCAATTCTTTATAGATAGCTTCACTTGCCCGATAAGGTCTTCCAGTTGCAATCATTACAATATGACCGGCTTCTTTTGCTTTTGCGATTACTTTTTTTGTTAAAGGGGAAATCGTCTTATTGTTTTTAAGTAATGTTCCATCAAGGTCTAAAGCAATTAGATGTTTTTCTGTCATAATTTCTCCTTAAATGTTTGTTTATATTATTTATAAAAAGTTAATGGTGAGTCACCATCAGCTTTTTAAGTAGCAATATTTAGTAAATAGAAAGACTTCGTGATAAACTTAATAATGCTAAGTCTTAGTTTATACATATCGTTGATGATTGGAATATATGCATTTATTGTAATGCTCAAATGTTAAGAATCAATAAAGAACTTGTATAGCTAACCATAAAAGCTTGCTAGCTTGCTTTTAATTATATGTTAACGCAATAAAAAAGGATTTTCAAAAAAATATAAGCAAAGGAAGGCATATAAATGATTATTATCGAAAAAATAAAAATTAATGACGTACCAATCCTGCATATTGTCGCAAAAGAAAGTTATGATCAGCCCCTTCCTTTTATCCAATTTATACATGGCTTTACGAGTGCTAAGGAGCATAATCTCCATTTTGCTTATAACCTAGCAGAAAAAGGATTTCGAATTGTTCTGCCTGATGCCCTTTATCATGGCGAAAGAGAGGCAAATCTGTCAGGAATGCAGCTGAATATGCAGTTTTGGGATATTGTGCTGCAAACAATCGAAGACATTGAGCATGTTAAGCATTATTTTGAAGCAAAAGGACTTATACAAGAAGATAAAATTGGTCTTGTTGGAACAAGCATGGGCGGAATTGTTACATTAGGTGCCTTAAGCCGCTATCCATGGATTAAAACTGCTGTTTGTCTGATGGGGATGCCGTATTATGAGAAGTTCGCAAATTACACGATTCAGGAAGTAAAGAAACGGGGTTATGAGCTTCCACTTTCTGAAGAGGAAATTGATAGGCTTTTGAAAAGGCTTGGAGAACTTGATTTAAGCAAACAGCCTGAAAAGCTGGAAAACAGACCGTTGCTGTTCTGGCATGGAAAGAAGGATGAAACGGTGCCATATATGTATTCCCGCCAGTTTTATGAAACAATTCTTCCATTATATGAAGAAACACCAGAGAAACTATCTTATATTACGGAAGAACATACAGGCCATAAGGTGAGCAGAAAGGCGATGCTGAGAACGATTGAATGGTTTGAGGAGTTCCTGCAAAATCAGGCCTCCTTGTAAAAAACGGTTATTTTAGCTCTAGATTATGCGAATTCTTTTTCTCTATAGTTAATCTCTGTTATGATAAGATAGAAGTATGTAAGAAGGAAATAAGATCCAATAGATGGGGTCTGTTATATAAAGAAGTATAAAGGAGTGGGTGTAAAATGGAAGAAGCATTAAAAGATAATATTATGGGTGCATTAGAGCTTGTAATCGACCCAGAATTAGGTGTGGATATTGTTAATCTTGGTCTAGTATATGACCTTGACTTGAATGAATCAGGGGTGCTCACAGTAACGATGACACTTACAGCAATGGGATGTCCGCTTGCAGGAGTAATTGTTGATCAAGTTAAAGCAGCATTGACAGACATACCTGAAGTAAAGGAAACTGAAGTAAACATTGTCTGGACGCCAGCATGGACGAAAGACAGAATGTCAAGATATGCAAAAATCGCATTAGGCGTGCAATAAGAATGTCGTAAGGGAGAGATGTCTCCCTTATTTTATTATATTTTTTTGGAATATTCGGCGAATATAATAATCCGGAGGTGACTGTCATCAAATGAAGGATTTGCTTAATAGGCCGCTCAGAGATTTGAGAATAAGTGTGATTGACCGTTGTAATTTGCGCTGCAGTTATTGCATGCCTGCAGAAATATTTGGGAAGGATTATGCCTTTCTGTCGCAAGGAGAACTGCTTTCATTCACTGAGCTGGAGCGGTTGGCCAAGACTTTTGTGTCACTTGGTGTGGAGAAAATCCGCCTGACTGGAGGGGAGCCTTTGCTTCGGAAGGATCTCCACTTGTTCATCGAAAAACTCATGCAGATTGACGGACTCAAGGATATTGCTTTAACGACAAATGGAATTTTTTTGCCGCGGCATGCTAAAGCACTTAAAGAGGCGGGCTTACAACGTGTTAATATCAGCCTAGACAGTTTGAATGATGAGCTGTTTGGGAGTATTAATGGCAGAAATGTTGGTACCAATCCTGTTAAAAAGGGGATTGAAGCAGCTAAAGGAGCCGGGCTTGGAGTTAAGATCAATATGGTCGTCAAAAAGGGACTGAATGAGTCAGAAATTATTCCGATGGCGAAGTTTTGCCGAGAAGAGGAGATTGAGCTGCGTTTCATTGAATATATGGATGTTGGCAGCACGAATGGCTGGAAATGGGATGAAGTTGTTTCAAAAAAGGAAATCATAGATATATTAAAAACAGAGTTTGAATTAATAGAAGCAGAGCCTGATTATTATGGGGAAGTGGCAAAAAAGTATTTATATAAAGGAAGCAGTACATATGTCGGATTCATTACTTCTGTGACAGAATCTTTTTGTTCAAGCTGCACAAGATCACGGATATCAGCAGACGGAAAATTATATACTTGCCTGTTTAATGGTAATGGTCATGACTTAAAATCCTTCATAAGAAACGGCGCTGCAGATGAGGAACTGCTGAATTATATTAAAAGTATATGGCAAGCAAGAGCAGACAGATATTCTGATTTGCGAACAGCTGAGGCAAAGGGAAGCAACAGTAAGATAGAAATGTCCTATATTGGCGGTTAGAGAAGAGGGAAATGAGATGGTGGAAAGAAGAACTCCGATAGCGGTGGAGGAAGCAGTAAAGAAAGTAATGGATTGTAAGCTGGCGGGGAAAACGGAATATGTTTCGATCTTTGACAGCAGTGACCGATTTCTGGCAGAAGACATAAAGGCCGACCACGATATTCCAAGGTTTGATAGAAGCGCATATGATGGATATGCATTTCTATCAAAGGCTAGTGCTTGCTGTACAGAGGAAAATCCACTCATCTTGGAAGTAATCGACGAAATTGGTGCAGGGTATGTATGCAAAAAAAACATCGGCAAGAACGAGGCTGTCAGAATCATGACAGGAGCAATGCTGCCTAAGGATTGTGATGCTGTTGTCATGCTGGAGGATGTGGCTGAATCTTCAGTTGACGGCAAACCGTATATAACTGTTACTAAGCAAGTGCAAATGGGGGAAAACATCTCTTTTAAAGGGGAGGATGTACAAGAGGGCGAAGTCCTTGTACAAAAAGGAACGAAAATTAACCCTGGTATTGTTGCTCTGTTGGCAACATTCGGCTATGAGCAAGTACCTGTTGCGAAAAAACCAAAAATCGGCGTTTTCGCAACAGGAAGTGAACTGCTTGAGGTTAATGAACCTTTAGAGGAGGGCAAAATCAGGAACAGCAATGCTTATATGGTAATGGCACAAATTAAGCAGGCTGGAGCTGAAGCTGTATATTTTGGGAAGCTTGCAGATATATTGGAAGATAGCTATGAAGCTATTAAAGAGAGCTTAAATGCTGTCGATATTCTAGTAACAACGGGAGGCGTTTCTGTCGGTGATTTTGATCTGCTGCCCGTTATTTATCAGAAATTAGGAGCAGAAGTGCTTTTTAACAAGATTGCCATGCGCCCAGGCAGTGTGACTACAGTGGCAAGCCTTGATGGCAAGCTTCTGTTTGGCCTTTCTGGAAATCCATCTGCATGTTTCGTCGGCTTTGAGCTTTTTGCCCGGCCAATTGTCAGAACGATGCTGTTTGCAGAAAAACCGCATTTGCCAACTGCGACTGCCAAACTGACAGCGGATTTCCTGACTTCCAATGCGTTCACAAGATTTATTAGAAGCAGAACCTTCCTGGATGAAGATGTATTATATACTGGACCAAGCGGGACAGATAAGTCCAATATTGTCAGCAGCCTTAGCCATGCTAATGCGTTGACTGTCCTGCCAGGAGGACAAACTGGCTACAAGGCCGGAGATCGTGTGCAAGTGATAATGTTAGAAGGAAATGTTAATTGATAAATAACGTTAAAACACCTGTTCTTTTTAAGAATAGGTGTTTTTCTTTTTTTATGTAAAAAGAAAGGGCAAGACAACACCATGGCACATATCATTAGTAAAGAAAATAGAAAATTAATTCTTTTTTGAAAAACGGTTGATTTTATAATGCTAAGTTTTTATAATAAGAGAATCGAATATTAATATTTATAAATAAAAATGATTAAATATACAGAGTTTCCTGTAGAAGGAGGAAATGATGAAAGCTGCAATTATCGGCACAACTGGATATGGCGGAGCTGAATTGATGAGGGTTTTAGCTAATCACCCTGAATTTTCTATTCACTCTGTCCATACAACAAGGGATGAAGTCCCTGTATGGAATGAATATCCCCATTTATATGGCATCGTTGAAAATAAATTAGAAAAAGTAGATTCCTCTCTTATTGCAGAGAATTGTGATGTTGTCTTTTTTGCTACGCCGTCTGGTGTATCAAGCAAACTTATTAGTGATTTTGCAGATAAACCAATCAAGATCGTTGATTTATCTGGTGACATGCGTCTTCGAAATTTAGATGATTATCAGAACTGGTATAAAAAACAGCCAGCTTCTAGTGAAGTGGTCAGCAAGTTTGTCTATGGTTTGTCTGAGTGGAATAAAGAAAAAATCGCAAAGGCAGATTGGTTATCTAATCCGGGTTGTTATCCGACTGCAACATTGCTTGGGTTAGCACCTGTTATTAAAGAAAATCTTGTTAAGCCGGACAGCATCATAATTGATGCGAAATCAGGAATCTCTGGTGCAGGCAGGACACCGTCTAGGGGGACTATGCTTGCAGAAATGAATGAAAATTTAAAGATATATAAAGTGAATGAACATCAGCATATTCCTGAAATAGAGCAGCAGCTGACAGACTGGAATGACTCTATCCGTCCTGTTACTTTTTCGACACATTTGCTTCCTGTAAACAGAGGAATTATGGCGACTATTTATGCTTCTCTAAAGGAAGAAAATACAGCAGAGCAAATACATGAACTGTTTATGGAGGCATATAAAGACAAACCTTTCGTGCGGGTGAGGCCAATAGGTAATTATCCTTCCATTAAAGAGGTTAATGGTTCCAACTATTGCGATATCGGCATTCATCTTGATGAAAGAACTAAAAGACTAACTATTATATCAGTAATTGACAATTTAATGAAAGGCGCTGCAGGGCAAGCAGTACAAAACGCGAACATTATGTTCGGCTTGGATGAATGTACGGGCTTGAATTTTGTGCCGATGTATCCATAAGGAGGAGTATTTATGCAGGTTGTATCAAATGGAGAGCAAACCTCTCAAATAAAAGAACTAGTGAATGGCAGCATTGTCACACCAGCTGGTTTTAAAGCGGCAGGTTTGCACGCTGGGCTGCGTTACAATAAAAAAGATTTGGGAGCGATTGTGAGCGAAGTACCTGCAAGCTGTGCAGCAGTTTACACAATGAGTCATTTCCAAGCAGCGCCGCTAAAGGTGACGCAGGAGTCTATTAAATCAGAAAAGCTCATTCAAGCAGTTGTTGTTAACAGCGCCTGTGCAAATGCCTGTACTGGTGAAAAAGGCTTAATTGATGCTTATAAAATGCGCGAATTGCTGGCAAATCATCTCGGAACAAAACAAGAGTATGTAGCTGTTTCCTCAACGGGTGTTATAGGCGAATACTTGAAGATGGATAAAATCGAAGCAGGAATCAGTCAGCTTATCTTTGGAAATACACAAGAGGATGCAGACAGTTTCCAAGAGGCTATTTTAACAACAGATTTAGTCATGAAAAAATGCTGCTTTACAGCTGAAATTGGTGGCAAGACAGTTACTATCGGCGGAGCTGCCAAAGGATCTGGCATGATTCATCCTAATATGGCGACAATGCTTGGCTTCCTGACAACAGATGCGAATATATCTTCAGATGTGCTGCAGACAGCATTAAGTACAGTGATTCCAACATCCTTTAATCAAATCACTGTTGATGGAGATACATCCACAAACGATACAGTGCTTGTAATGGCAAACGGATGTGCAAAAAATGAAGAGCTTACTTTAGACCACCCTGATTATCCTGTATTTGTTGACTTGTTATCTGCTTCATGTGAAAGTCTTGCAAAGCAAATTGCCAAAGATGGCGAGGGTGCTACGAAATTAATCGAAGTAAATGTGAAGGGCTGTAAGACAGAGGAAGAAGCAAGAGTTATTTCTAAACAGATTGTCGGTTCCAACCTCGTGAAAACAGCGATGTATGGATCTGATGCAAACTGGGGCAGAATCATTACAGCTATCGGCCAAACGAAAACGGATGTAAACCCAGCTTCTGTAGATATTGCAATCGGACCGATTACTATGCTGAAGAACAGTGAGCCGCAAAGCTTTTCGGAAGAAGAAGCAATTGACTATTTGAGCAAGGACTATATTCAAGTTCATGTTGATTTGCATAATGGCGACAAACAAGGAACAGCATGGGGATGCGACCTGTCCTATGATTATGTCAAAATCAATGCAAGCTATCGAACATAGGAGTGTGCACGTGATGAAGACAATACTTATTAAATGTGGAGGAAGCGTCATTGATCAGCTTTCCGAAGGATTCTTCACCAGCATAAAAAAACTGCAACAAGATGGCTTTCACATTATATTTGTCCACGGCGGCGGCCCTGACATCAATGAAATGCTTGATTTATTATCTGTAAAAGCCGAATTTCATAATGGGCTGCGAAAAACAACAAAAGAGGCCCTTGCAGTTGTGGAGATGGTCCTTTCTGGAAAAACCAACAGGAAACTGGTCGATTTATTAAGGAAGAATAATCTTTATGCAGTCGGCTTAAACGGAACGGATGACAACTGTCTTACAGCAAGTATTATCGATGAAGAAAATCTTGGGTTTGTTGGCAATGTGGAGGAAGTAAACAATAAGCTAATCTTAAGACTGTTAGAAGAAGGCTATATTCCAGTTGTGACTCCCCTTGGAATTACAGCAGAAGGCATTAAGCTGAACATTAATGCAGATTATGCTGCTTCAGCTGTTGCTAAAAGCTTAAAGGTTGAGCAATGTCTTTTTGTAACAGACGTAGACGGCATTATCATTGATGGAGATATTGCCAGTTTAATAGGAAAAGAAGAAGTGCTGCAGTATATTGAACAAGGGCAGATTACAGGAGGTATGGTCCCGAAAGTTACTTCGGCGTTAGCTGCTATTGACAGTGGCTTAAACAGTGCCATGATCGTATCAGGAAAAAAAGAATTTTATGCAGATGAGAGATGGAACGGAACAAAAATTGTAGCGAAAGCGGAGGTTATGTAAATGAGTCATTTATTTCCTACTTATTCTAAATGGGAAATTGAGCCAGCATCAGCTAAAGGAAGCTATATGTACAGTACAGAAGGTAAGAAATATTTGGATCTTACTGCAGGTATCGGTGTTTGCAATCTCGGCCATTGCCATGAAGAGGTAAAGGCAGCAGTTGAAGCACAACTGGAAAAATTCTGGCATGTTTCTAATCTTTTCCCGGTAGAAATACAGGAAAAAGCAGCCGAAGCATTGGCGAAAGCAAGTTCAATGGATGCAGTATTCTTTGCCAACAGTGGTGCAGAAGCAAATGAAGCAGCAATCAAGCTTGCAAGAAAAGCTACCGGCAAAACAAAAATTATCACATTTGAGCAGTCCTTCCACGGCAGAACCTTTGCAGCAATGTCGGCAACAGGGCAAGAGAAAATTAAGCATGGCTTTGGTCCAATGCTTGAAACGTTCGTATATGTGCCATTTAACGATATAGATGCATTAAAAGCTGTGCTGACAGATGAAGTTGCGGCAGTCATGCTTGAGATTGTTCAAGGTGAAGGCGGCATTCATGTAGCTAGTCAAGAATTTCTGCAAGAAGCAGAAGCGCTAGCAAAAAGCAAAGGTGCATTGTTAATCATAGATGAGATTCAAACAGGAATCGGCAGAACAGGAAAACCATTTGCATTTCAGCATTTTTCCTTAAATCCCGATATCATCACATCGGCTAAAGGGTTAGCAAATGGCCTTCCAGTCGGAGCAATTGCAGCGAAACAAGAATTAGTAGAATTTTTTGGACCTGGAAGTCATGGCACTACATTTGGAGGCAATCCTCTGGCAATGGCAGCAGCGACAAAAACAATGGAGATTATTTTTGAAGAAAGCTTTCTGCAAGAAGTAGAGCAAAAAAGCGAATTTCTTATTAGCCTGTTAACAGAAAATCTGAAGGAAAATACAGCGGTAAAGGATATCCGCGGATTAGGTTTGATGATAGGAATTGAACTTGAAGTACCTGTAGCCAATGTGCTTAGTGACTTAAGAGAATCGGGCTTGATTGTTCTGAATGCAGGAGAAAAGGTAATACGACTTTTACCAAGCTTGAATATAACTACAGAACAGTTAAAGGAAGCAGTAGAAATATTAGCAAGCAAACTAAAAATTTACAGCAATATTGCAATTTAAGATGTATTTTTTTGCAGTGTGATGTATAATTATAAGAAATTTAAAATAAATATACAAGACTTATAGAGGTGTGCTAAAGATGGAAGGATACTTGCATTTAAGCAATGGAGCGAAATATAAAGGAAAATTCGTTACAAACGCAATGGAAGAAATTTGTGGAGAAATCGTCTTCTTTACAGGAATGACAGGATATCAGGAGGTTTTAACAGATCCTTCTTATAAAGATCAAATCATCGTCTTTACGTATCCGCTTATAGGAAACTATGGCATTAACAAAGAAGATTTTGAGAGTAAAAAGCCGCATGTTAAAGGTGTAATCGTTTATGAAGCAAACAAGCAGGCTTATCATTATCAGTCACAACATTCACTTGCTGAATATTTGGAAAAATGGGATATTCCTTTGCTGAGCCATGTTGATACAAGATCAATCGTGAAGAACATCCGTACGGAAGGCTCCATGCCTGCCATTCTTTCAGGAAACGGGGAAGTTGATAAAGCAGGCTTCTCATTAATAAAGGATTCGAAGGTACCGAAAGTGTCAGAAAAGGCACAGCAAACATACAGCGAAGGCGACTACCATATCGTGCTGGTCGATTTCGGCAAAAAGGAAAGCATGCTCGATGCCCTTGTGGAGAGAGGCTGTAAGGTAACCGTCGTACCTTATGACACAGCATTTGAAGCAGTTAAGAAACTGCAGCCAGATGGAATTTTGTTGTCAAACGGACCTGGAGATCCCAAAGAGCTAACGAGTGTATTGCCGACTATAAAACAGTTAATTCAAGCTTATCCTACATTAGGAATTTGCCTTGGTCACCAGCTGGCAGCATTAGCTCTTGGCGGTGACACAACAAAGCTGTCATTCGGACACAGAGGGGCAAATCATCCTGTTTATGATAAGCGAAATAACAAAGTGATTATGTCCTCACAAAACCACAGCTATGTGGTGGAAGAAGGCAGTCTAGCAAACACTGGCTGTGAGGCAAGATTCTTTAACTTGCATGATAATTCTGTCGAAGGTATGACACATAATGTGTATCCTTTGCAGACAGTGCAGTTCCATCCGGAAGCAAATCCTGGACCTTCAGAGGGCCATTATATATTTGATGAATTTATAGAAAATGTTAAAGCAAACAATGGGAGAGTTTTTGCATATGCCTAAAGACAACAGTATTAAAAAAATATTAGTAATTGGTTCAGGCCCTATTGTTATTGGGCAAGCGGCAGAGTTTGATTATGCTGGCACACAAGCATGCATGGCATTAAAGGAGGAGGGCTACCAGGTCATCCTTGTCAATAATAATCCAGCGACCATCATGACAGATCAAACCTTTGCAGATTCGATTTATTTCGAACCGCTTACTCCAGATGTATTGGAAATGATTATTGCAAAGGAACAGCCTGATGGCTTGCTTGCAACATTAGGCGGGCAAACAGGTTTAAATCTTGCCTTCCAATTAAGTGAACAAGGAATCCTTGAAAAATACGATGTTAAGCTGTTAGGAAGCTCGATTGAATCCATTAAAAAGGGAGAGGATCGTGAAGCATTCCGCCAGCTCATGTATGAATTGAATGAACCAGTTCCAGAAAGCAAAATCGTTCATTTAGTAGAAGAAGCAATTGAGTTTGCGGAAGAAATTGGATTCCCCATTATCGTACGCCCTGCTTACACTTTAGGAGGAACAGGCGGCGGAATTGCTGACGATATGGAGGAGTTTAAAAGACTTGTCAGCGGCGGTCTTAAAGAAAGTGCCATCGGCCAATGTCTAGTGGAAAGAAGCATTGCTGGCTTTAAGGAAGTCGAATATGAGGTAATGCGTGACAGCATGAATACATGTATCACGATTTGTAATATGGAAAATATTGACCCAGTCGGTATCCATACAGGTGACAGTATCGTTGTTGCTCCTTCACAGACATTGACGGATGTAGAATACCAAATGCTTCGCTCTGCTTCTATTAAAATTATTTCTGCCTTAGGAATTATCGGCGGCTGCAATATTCAGTTTGCTCTTGATCCGAACAGCAAGAAGTATTATTTGATTGAAGTCAATCCACGGGTCAGCAGATCGTCAGCACTTGCTTCAAAGGCGACAGGGTACCCGATTGCCAGAATGGCAGCGAAATTGGCGGTTGGTTATACACTTAATGAAATCGTGAACCCAGTTACAGGAGATACGTTTGCGAGCTTTGAACCAGCTCTTGATTATGCAGTTGTTAAATTTCCAAAATGGCCATTTGACAAGTTCCCAAGTGTTACTAGAAAGCTGGGAACACAGATGAAGGCAACTGGAGAAGTTATGGGAATTGACCGCAATATTGAAAGAGCGCTGTTAAAAGCAATTCGATCTTTGGAAATTAAAGGGAATGATTTGACTGTTCCCGGAATAGCTGCTGCAAGTACAGATGAATTGTATGCAAAGGCTAAAGATCAAACAGATGAAAGATTTTTTGTGTTGTTAGAATTGCTCCGCAGAGGAGAAACGATGGAAGCAATCCATCACTTAACGAAAATCGATTTGTTCTTCCTACAGATTTTCCATGGGCTTGTAAAGATGGAGAAGGCTATTCTTTCCACTTCTCTTGAAGAAGCAGGAGAAGAAGCATTGCAGTTATGGAAAGAAAAAGGATTCAGCGATGCATTCCTTGCAGCAGCATGGCAGTGTACAGAACAGGATGTGCGCAACAAACGCAAAGCTCTCGGTATATTGCCTGTGTATAAAATGGTTGATACATGTGCAGCAGAATTTGAAGCAAAAACGAACTACTACTATTCCACTTATTATGGAGAGAACGAGCAGACAGAAAGCAGCAAGCGTAAAGTGCTTGTTATCGGCAGCGGTCCGATTCGCATCGGTCAAGGGATTGAATTTGATTACTGCTCTGTTCATGGTGTATTTGCTTTAAAGCAGGAAAATATCGAAACCATCATCATCAATAATAATCCAGAAACGGTGAGCACAGACTTTGCGACAGCAGACAGATTGTATTTTGAACCACTGACAATCGAAGATATTATGAATGTCGTAGATTCAGAGGGAATTAAAGAAGCAATCGTTCAGCTTGGCGGACAGACTGCCATAAATGTGGCAAAAGGATTAGAAGAATACGGTGTGAAAATTCTCGGCACAGACAGCAAAACAATTGATGTTTTAGAAGACAGAGATCTGTTTTATCAAATGCTTGATGAAGAAAGCATTCCTCATATCGAAGGAGATATTGCCTTTGACGAAGCAGGCTTGCTAACTGCTGTGAATAAATTGACTTACCCTGTCCTCATTAGACCTTCCTATGTTATCGGTGGAAAAGGGATGGAAAGAATCAATAATGACGATGATTTGAATGCTTATCTGCAAACAGACATTCCTTATCCAGTCCTTGTTGATCAATTCCTAGAGGCGTATGAAGCAGAATTGGATTTGGCAGCAGATGGAGAAAACATATGTGTTCCAGCAATCATGGAGCATATCGAAAAGACAGGTGTCCATTCTGGTGACAGTCTTTCGATGCTACCGGCCCAAACTCTGACAGAGTCTGTACAAGACAAAATGTTGACATATGCGAAAAAGATTGTCGGCAATACAAAATACAAAGGTCTTATGAACATTCAATATATTATTGATGGCGAGAAGGTATATGTATTAGAAGTAAATCCACGTGCAAGCAGAACCGTTCCAATTGTCAGCAAGGTGACAGGTGTCCCATTAGTTCAAATTGCGACAAAAATATTGCTCGGGAAATATAATTTGTCAGAAGAAGAGAAAACCTTCAAGAATGATCTCGACTTTGTCTGCATTAAATACCCAGTTTATTCAAATTATGCTCTCAAAGGACTTGATTCCAAAGTCGGTCCGGAAATGAGATCTACCGGGGAAGGAATTGCTCTTGCAGATTCAATAGCAGAAGGCTTGAAAAAGGTATTCCATCCGACATTGAAAAAAGTCGAGAATAAACAAATTATCATAAAATCTGACAACTTCGACATTGCTATAAAGCAAAAGGCAGAGGCAGTTGGATTAACAGTAAAAACAGCAGAGGAAGCTGGACCACTGTTGGCTGAAGACCAAACAGTCGCGTTTTATAACCCAGAAAATGGAGCAGATGACAAGCTTCTCCGTGAAACAGCAACAAGAAATCGTCTAATTACATTTACACAACAGGAAAGCTTAGAGGCATTCATTGAGTCCTTTAAAGCAGACTCTATTTCTGTCCAATCTATTAATGAATGGCATAATAAATCGAAAAAGGGTGTGAGCACCGTATGATATTAACGTCACTAACAGACTTGAAGGGCAAAGACTTACTCACATTGGCTGAATACTCTTCAGAGACAATTGTCGAGCTTGTTAATAAAGCGAAGGAATTGAAAGAAGCACATTTAAATGGAGAAATAATCACACCATTAAAAGGAAAAACGCTGGGAATGATTTTTGAAAAGTCCTCAACAAGAACAAGAGTTTCCTTTGAAACTGGAATGTTTCAGCTCGGGGGGCAGGCCCTTTTCTTAAGCTCCCGCGACTTGCAAATTGGAAGAGGAGAACCTATTTCTGATACGGCAAAGGTTTTATCTCAATATGTGGATGCGATTATGATTAGAACATTTGCACATGAAACGGTCGAAGAATTGGCAGAACATGCTACAATCCCTGTCATTAATGGATTAACAGATCTTCATCATCCATGCCAAGCGCTGGCTGATTTGCTGACTATTCTTGAGGTGAAGGGGACTCTGCAAGGGCTGAAGCTAGCTTATATTGGCGATGGAAATAATGTCGCACATTCGCTCATGATTGCTTGCGCAAAAGTTGGAATAGATATCGCTGTAGCAACACCAGCAAATTATAAGCCGAACGAGGAAATTGTTGCTTTAGCAAAAAGCTTTGCAATGATAAGCGGCAGCGCCGTTTCCATTGTCCAAGATCCAGTGGAAGCAGTGAAAGATGCAGATGCTATCTATGCAGACGTTTGGACCAGCATGGGTCAAGAAGAAGAAAACGAACAAAGACTAAAGGATTTCCAAGGTTTCCAAGTTAATAAAGAGCTCGTCGCACATGCTAAAGCTGATTACATGTTCCTTCACTGCCTGCCTGCACACAGGGAAGAGGAAGTAACAGCTGAAATCATTGACGGACCGAACTCGTACGTATTTCAAGAAGCAGGGAACAGAATGCATGCCCAAAAAGCATTGCTTGTTGAATTATTGAGTTAAGTTTCTAAAGCCTATTTCGATAGGCTTTTTTCTTTATGCTTATTATCTCCACTAAACTAATAATAAATTAGCGTTAATGAAGTTAATAATTTCCGTTATTAGCTTGGAAAAACGGGAAATAATAATAATGCAGTTCATGGAAGACACTGTGGATCTTTAAAGCTTAGGAGGGTTTATATGGGACAAAATAGACAGTTTCGACCAGGGCAGAAAGCCCCGAATAACGGTGTATATATAGAAATCGGTGAAACAGGAAGTAATGTCAATAATCCCCAAAAACTGAAATTGAAAGCTGGAGATCGTTTCCCAGAAACATCGAACCATAACCGCCTTTGGTCATACCAAAGAAGGCCGTAACTAAGCCGGGTTTAATGAATAAAAAATGGCCATCCGATCATTCGGATGGCTTTACATATGGAGAAGAAATACTATAATAAAAGTAAAGGTCAAATATGGTCAAAAGAGGTGCTTTTTTATGAATCCTGAGATGATGACGGAAAGAGTGCAACAAGCTTTTAGTGATGCCCAAGCATTCGCCCTTAAACAGAACCATCAAGAAATAGATGATATTCATCTATTTCTGGCAATTTTAGAGCGTCCCGATAATTTGCTGGATTCTGTATTGCAAAAACTGGATAAAGACACAGAGTTGGTACGGCAGGAGCTTTTGAAGGAAATTGATAAGAAGCCTAAGGTTACACTTAGCGGTAATCAGTCTAGTTCCATTTATATAACCAATACACTACAGCAAGTCCTGCATGAAGCAGAAAAAGAGCAGGAAAAATGGAGTGATGATTATCTTTCAGTCGAGCATATACTGCTCGCTGTCTTTGCTGTCGGAAACTCTGCAGTGCGCAGTCTATTTGATAAAATCGGCATAAACAGCCAACAGGTCAGAATAAAAATTAAAGATATAAGGGGGAGCCAAAGAGTGACTAGTAAAAACCCAGAAGCATCTTATGAGGCCCTTTCCAAATACGGCAGGGATCTTGTAGCAGATGTGAAAGAAGGAAAAGTGGACCCTGTCATTGGCAGAGATAATGAAATTAGGCATGTTATTAGAATTTTATCGAGAAAAACAAAGAATAATCCAGTATTAATCGGAGAGCCTGGCGTCGGCAAAACGGCGATTGTCGAGGGTCTTGCTCAGCGAATTGTCAGAAAGGACGTACCTGAAGGACTGAAAGATAAGACTATTTTCTCGTTAGATATGGGTGCCCTTATCGCTGGAGCAAAATTCAGGGGAGAGTTCGAGGAGCGGCTTAAAGCGGTCCTGCAAGAAGTGAAAAATAGTGAAGGCAGAATCATCCTGTTTATTGATGAGCTTCATACAATTGTCGGCGCAGGAAAAACAGATGGAGCAATGGATGCGGGAAACATGCTTAAGCCGATGCTTGCAAGAGGTGAGCTTCATTGCATCGGGGCGACAACCTTAGATGAACATCGACAATATATCGAAAAAGATCCAGCATTAGAGCGAAGATTTCAGCAGGTTTTAGTTGCTGAGCCGACGGTAGAGGATACAGTATCTATTATTAGAGGTCTGAAGGAAAGATTTGAAATACACCATGGTGTTTCTATTCAAGATAGAGCAATTATCGCTGCAGCAACCTTATCAGACCGCTATATAACAGACAGATTCCTTCCGGATAAAGCAATTGATTTAATAGATGAAGCTTGTGCGATGATTAGGACAGAGATAGATTCTATGCCAATTGAAATCGATGAGCTGACAAGAAAAATCATGCAGCTAGAGATTGAAGAAGCTGCCTTAAAAGGGGAAGAAGACCCGCTAAGTAAGGAAAGGCTGCTTGTGATAAACAAGGAAGTCTCCAATTTGCGTGAAAAGGCAAATGCACTTCAGGCTAAATGGCAGCTTGAAAAAGAAGGTCTGTTAAATGTTCAGGCGAAAAAAGAAGAATTAGAAAGAAAACGCAGAGAATTGGAAGAAGCAGAAAATAATTATGACTTAAATAAAGCAGCCGAACTCAGACACGGCAGCATCCCTGCATTAGAGAAAGAATTAGAGCAGCTTGAAAATAAGACCAGCACAAAAAAAGGAGAAAGGCTGCTTAGGGAAGAAGTAACAGAGCAGGAGATATCTGCAATTGTAGCGAGATGGACAGGAATTCCTGTTACTAAGCTTATGGAGAAGGAGAGAGAGAAGCTTCTTCGTCTTGAAAGCATCCTGCATGAAAGAGTGGTAGGGCAAGCCGAGGCTGTTAAGCTTGTCAGTGATGCTGTATTAAGAGCACGAGCAGGCATCAAAGATCCAAATAGGCCGATTGGTTCGTTTTTGTTCCTAGGACCGACAGGTGTCGGCAAAACCGAGCTAGCGAAAGCGTTGGCCTCCAGTTTGTTTGACAGTGAAGAACAAATCATTCGGATTGATATGTCGGAATATATGGAAAAACATGCTGTTTCCCGTTTAATTGGAGCACCTCCAGGGTACGTTGGATACGAAGAAGGCGGACAGCTAACCGAGGCAATCAGAAGAAAGCCTTATAGTGTCGTATTGCTGGATGAAGTGGAAAAAGCCCACCCAGAGGTTTTCAACATCCTGCTCCAAGTGCTTGATGATGGAAGAATCACCGATTCACAAGGAAGGGTAGTTGATTTTAAGAATACGGTCATTATCATGACCTCTAATATTGGCTCCCATCTTCTGCTCGAGGGCAAAGATTCCGATTCCATTCCTGAGCACATCAGAGATGGTGTCATGAATCAATTAAAAGGACATTTTCGCCCTGAATTCTTGAATCGGATTGATGAAATTATTTTATTTAAGCCATTGGCATTAAAGGAAATAAAAGAAATTGTCTTAAAGCTTATCAGTCAATTGCAAAGCAGACTTTCTGACCAGCATATCAGCATAAGCATGACAGACCGTGCCGGTGAATATATTGCAGTAAATGGCTTCGACCCTGTATTTGGAGCAAGGCCGCTCAGACGTTTCCTGCAAAGAACGGTTGAAACAGCATTGGCAAGAGAAATAATCGCAGAGAAGGTCAAGGAAAACGATCACGTTGAAATTGACGCTGCAGAGGATGGCATCTTCCTTACAAGAAAATAAAATAAAAAAGGGTGAAAGCAGCTGCTTTCACCCGATAATTAAGCTAGAGATTAATGCGAACCTTCCTCATGACTCGGTTCATCATTTGGCAATACAGCAGCCAAAAGGAAAATGACAACAGAAAAGACAACTGTTAACACTACTCCCATAGAGAAGCTGTAAGTTATTCCGTTCATAGAACTAATAACATATGTAAGCATTTGCGCTAATAGGAATGTCCAAAAAATCGTTACGATATACCGCATACAATCACCTCACACTTATTTTTAAGGTCTGTTCTAATAGTATCATACAGGGCCAAAATAATAAATCATATATAATCTCCTTTTTTTCTTAAATAACATAAAAAAATCATTTATCGCTTCTGTCATACTTAAAACATGAAATACTTGGGCAAACTCCCTTACATTTTGCTGAAATGGTCATACATTAGTAAAAGGAAAACCTAAAAAGGAGTTTTGAGAGATGGAGAACCGGAACTTCCAACTGGATACCGAATGGAATATGATACATTATCCAACACAGCAGCCTAACGGTTTCGGTATCTTAATTATTGGTGACGACAGACATTTTGTAGATGCAAAGAATAGCTTTTGGGTACAGAATGAAGGGAAGAAATCAATTATTGATTCATTGCGAAATAAAGGATACACCATTTTTTATTCTAATCTCTATGGAAAGAACTGGGGAAGCGAAAGATCTTTAATGCTTGCTAAAAGACTGTATGAGCATATGATTCGCTCAGAAATCCTCAACCCGAAAATACATTTAATTGCAGAAGGAATGGGAGCATTGGTTGCGATAAAGCTGATGATGGAAATGAAGGAAAATATCCGTTCAGTCGTCTTGTTCAACCCTATTCTGTCTTTAAGTGAACATCTTGAGAAAGAAAAGGAGCATAAATTTTTCTTTAAAAAGCTTTGTAATGAAATAGCAGCTGCCTATGATAAAAATGCTAAAGTTATCCCTGACTTTATAAAAGAAATAAAAGAAAATCATCTAGAAGAGACAGACACCCCTGCGAAAATCATCCATATACTTCATAACGGCAAATCCTATTACCAATCCCAGCTGCTGAAGGAAAGAATTAGAAAATGGGATCAAGAAGAGCTGCCCATCTTCGTATCTTATGTTTTGCCAGAAAAAAGGAGTGCAATCCCCGGGCAAATTATCCGCTTTTTTGGACAGTATGAAAAAACCCTCTAGCTGTCCCTTTTTTTACGTTAGAGAGGCTGAAGCGATTAGTTTCAGCTTCTTTTATTCTAAGATAGCAGCTCTTTGATGATAATCATGATTGCTCTTATCTCTGCATAAGATACACTAACCTGACTTCAAGGAGGCTTCTTTAGATGGAGAATGCAGTAATTGTCGGTACATACCAATTTATCGGCTTTCACCTTTGCCGCTCTTTATTGGAAGATGGAGAAACTGTTTATGGAGTATCTTATCCAAATCTGAAACTGGAAGATTCCGAAGATAAGCAGCTAGAAATAGGAAGGAATGCCAATTACGAAGAAATAGGCTGGGAAGAGAAATTTAAGGGAAACAGCGGCAAGATTATTTATGATTGTTATGACATACTAAACAGCGATAAAATAATCAGCCAAATAAAAAATGATTTGCATATAGAAAGCAATATTCAGGATTTGACAGATAGAAAGCATGAATTAATCTTTCTAGGTAATGTGCTGGATTTCACCCGGCATGAAGAAGAACTCTTTCCAATGCTGAAAAGTATTGGTATTCCTTTCAGGTTTATCTATTATCCGACCGTGTATGGACCATGGCAGCCAAAGGAGTTTTTATTTGTTCAATTATTAGAAGACTGTAATGATATAGAATTAAGCGAGCTGGAGTATAAGGAAGATGCTATTTTTATAGATGATGCAGCAGCTGCAACGAAAAAGCTGATGATGGAAACAAGCACAGCCTGTCTTTTCTTGACGAGCGGCATCAAAAATCATTGGATGCACGGTAAAAAAGCAATAAAAGAGTTTCCGGTAAAAATTCCGCGCTATCAGATTCCTTCCTGCTTACAGTCGTATACAGTTGATAATAAAAACAATATTGCAGATAACTTGGAAATGCAAAGAAGACATATTAAGATGTATAAGTGGTAGTGTAGTAGTTTATATGAAAAATTGCGTGAAAGAAAGGCGTTCAAATGAAAAAAATGAAGCTAATGCTGTCCCTTTTCATCCTGCTGAGCACCTTTTTTCTTGCCTCCTGCGGACAAGCCGAAAAAAAGGGGCAATTGAAAAGTGTAGGATTGCTCGTGACTGGAACGGTTACAGACCAAGTCTGGGGCACGAAAGGATATAAGGGGCTGTTAAATATACAATCACATTATAATGTGGATGTTTATTATAAGGAGTATATTGATTCCCTTGCCCTTGCAGAAAGAGCGATCGAGGAATTCGATCAAAAAGGGGTAAATCTCATCTTTGGGCATGGCAGTGAATTTGCGGATTATTTTAATATTTTGTCTGAAAAATATCCTGACATCCATTTTATCAGCTTTAATGGCAGCGCTAAAAATGATAATACAACTAGCGCCTCGTTTGAAGGCTATGCGATGGGCTTTTTCGGAGGAATGGTCGCAGGCCATATGACAAAGACCAATACAATCTCTGTTATTGGAGCCTTTGACTGGCAGCCTGAGATACAAGGATTTATAGACGGAGCTAAGTATGAGAATAAAAATGTGGAGGTTCTGACTGATTTTGTACAGGGGTGGGATAATCGTGAACAGGCACTGAAGCTGCTCGATTCGGCGATTGCCAAAGCTGCTGATATTATTTATCCTGCAGGTGACGGATTTAATATCGATATCATCGAACAAGTAAAGGCGAAGGGCCTTTATGCAATTGGTTATGTTTCTGAACAATCTGATCTTGGCAGAATGACTGTTTTAACAAGCACCGTGCAAAATGTATCAAAAATGTTTGATATACTTGCTGGCAAATTTAACGAAGGCAAGCTCGTATCAGGCGATATATCTTACGGAATGAAGGAAAATGTCATCACATTAGGAAAGTTCAGCCCTAATATTGATGCGGCATTTATCCAAAAAATCAATAAGGAAATGAAGCAATATAAAGAGACAGGCAAATTTCCTAATAACCAATGATAAAAAGCTTGCATTTTGCTCTTTGTGGAGGAGGAGATGCAAGCTTTTTCTCTCCAGCAGGAGCTGCACTAAAGGTTAGTCCATCCATTTTTTTAACATTGGCTTAACTTTGTTAATCAGCGGCTTTAGCTCATTAGCAGAACTCATAAATAGCTCAATATTACTAAAAACTAAGTTCATATCTATTTCGTCCAAAAAGTTCATCACTTTGTTATTATCTTCTGGTTGCTGCGAATCCTCCTCGCGCTGTCTGCCATGCTGACCTAAAATCCAGGAATCTCCTTTCGTTCTTTCCCTTCTTTCCCTTCTTTCATATAAAGCATCATCATGCTGTTTTTTACGATAAACCTTTCTGCCAAGCATGAAGTCATAATAGTAATCTTCCTCTGCTTTCACGCTGTCATCCTGTTCATCGACGGCATTTTGAATATCCTCATCCAACGCAGTTCCCCCCTTTATTCCAGGCAATATTAGCTCTTTATGTTTATCTTATGAATAAATTTAAGAAGTTGTTTAGACAGGCGCTTATAAAGTGAAAAAAAGTTGCATACTATATGAGAAATTTGATAAAATTAGTACCAAGTCATAATAATTGATAATAATATATAGAATACGATTGCGTCGAAAAATGCCTTTCATTTTTCAATTTACAAGCAAATAAAGTATAATCGGACATATTAAAGGAGCTGACAGCTTTGAGTACAGGAATTATTGGCCTTGGCCGTGCATTGCCTGAAAGAATCTTGACAAATTTTGATTTGGAAAAAATGGTGGACACGAATGATGAATGGATTCGTACACGTACAGGCATTGAGGAGAGAAGAATTGCAGATGATAATACAAATACATCTGACATAGCATATGAAGCTGCAAAAAAGGCAATTGAGAATGCTAACATCAGCCCTGAGGATATTGACATGATTGTTGTGGCAACAGTCACACCAGATCAGCCGTTTCCGACAGTTGCCTGCATGCTTCAAGAACGCCTTGGCTGTATTAAAGCTGCAGCAATGGATTTAAGTGCAGCATGCGCAGGTTTTATGTATGGAATGGTTACAGCTAAACAGTTCATCGATAATGGAGCTTATAAATACGTTCTTGTTGTTGGTGTGGAAAAGCTGTCAAAAATCACGAATTGGGATGACCGCAATACAGCTGTGCTCTTTGGCGATGGCGGCGGAGCTGTCGTATTGGGTGAGGTTTCAGAAGGACGAGGAATTCTTTCCTTTGAGCTAGGTGCAGACGGCTCTGGCGGTAAGCATCTTTTCCAAGATGAAGAAGACTTTATCCAAATGAACGGCAGAGAAGTATTTAAATTTGCTGTTCGTCAAATGGGTGAAAGCAGTGAAAATGTATTGGTAAAAGCAGGCCTTTCTAAAGAGGATGTTGACTTGCTGATTCCGCATCAAGCGAATATTCGCATTATGGAAGCATCCAGACAGCGTTTGAATCTTCCTGAAGAGAAGATGTCAAAAACAGTTCATAAGTATGGAAATACAAGTGCAGCTTCGATTCCAATCTCACTTGTGGAAGAGTATGAGGCGGGCAAGCTTAAGGACGATGACGTCATCGTTATGGTAGGCTTCGGCGGCGGCTTGACATGGGGCGCAATCGCTCTGCGCTGGGGCAGATAATTAAAAAATTTTAACACTTAGAGTGTATGAATAAATCAAAGGAGATTACAATCATGAGTAATAGAAGAGTAGTCGTTACAGGTATTGGTGCAGTAACGCCGGTTGGTAATGATGCTGAAAAAACATGGGAAAATATCGTGAATGGAGTTTCTGGCATTGGGCCGCTTACGAGAATAAATGCAGATGAATATCCTGCAAAAGTAGCAGCACAAATCAATGACTTTAACGCAGAAGATTTCATGGATAAGAAGGATGCAAGAAAGATGGATCGCTTTACTCAATATGCTCTTGCTGCTTCTTTAATGGCTGTGAAGGATGCAGACTTGCAAATTACCGAAGAAAACTCAGCACGCATTGGTGTTTGGATCGGTTCAGGAATCGGCGGTATGGAAACATTCGAAAATCAATACGAAATTTTCCAAAAGAGAGGCTATAAACGTGTTAGTCCGTTCTTCGTGCCAATGCTTATTCCAGACATGGCAACAGGACAGGTTTCTATCACGCTTGGTGCAAGAGGGGTTAACTCATGTACAGTAACTGCTTGTGCAACAGGAACAAACTCAATCGGCGATGCCTTCAAAGTTATTCAGCGCGGTGATGCTGATGCAATGATTACAGGCGGAGCAGAAGCGCCAATTACAAAAATGTCAGTTGCAGGTTTCTGTGCGAACACAGCACTTTCCACAAACCCAGACCCAAAAACAGCGAGCAGACCGTTTGATGCAAACCGTGACGGATTTGTTATCGGTGAGGGTGCAGGTATTCTAGTGCTGGAAGAATTAGAGTATGCACTTGCAAGAGGAGCAAAAATCTACGCAGAAATCGTTGGTTACGGCTCAACTGGTGATGCATATCATATCACTTCTCCAGCTCCTGGCGGAGAAGGCGGTGCACGTGCGATGAAAATGGCAATCAATGATGCAGGCTTACAGCCAGAAGAAGTATCATACTTGAATGCACATGGAACAAGCACAGCATATAACGATAAGTTTGAGACAATGGCTATTAAAGAAGTCTTCGGAGACTATGCTTATAAATTGCCAGTCAGCTCAACTAAATCAATGACAGGACACTTGTTAGGGGCTGCAGGCGGAGTTGAAGCGATCTTCAGCATTCTTTCCATTAAAGACAGCGTAATTCCTCCAACAATCAACTATGAAACACCAGATGCTGATTGTGATTTAGACTATGTAGTAAACAAGCATAGAAAACAAGAAGTTAACGTGGCAATGAGCAACTCATTAGGCTTTGGTGGACATAACGCAACAATTATCTTTAAGAAATATCAATAATAATAAAACAGGCTAGCCTTTAATAGGTTAGCCTGTTTTTAATTTATGTTAATAATAATTATTATAAATTAAAATTGACTATAATTAAAAAATGTATATAATTAAATATAGAGTATAAAAAGTTTTTGCGGATAATAACAATTATGAAAATCTTTATTTCTAGAACTAAGTAAGCGCTTGCTTAAGAAGTTAGCTCTTTTCTCATTATGACAGACTGATTATCAATTTAACATCGCTTGTTTAGCAAAGGAGGATAATATGTTAAGTATCGAAAAAGCAATACAGGCATTAAAGGAGAAAAATATTCGCTTAACACCTCAAAGACATGAACTAATAAATATTCTTTCCAAAGGAAATAAACATTGGACAGTAGAGGAGTTATATCAGCTGTTAAATGAGTCCATGCCATCTGTAAGTATTACAACAGTTTATAATAATATAAAGTTATTTTGTGAGATAGGTTTAGTGAAAGAAATTCAGTTTGGAGAATCATTAAGCAAGTATGAATGGAAACAAGAAGACCACTATCATATCGTCTGCAGTAAATGTGGAGAAATGGTAGATGTATGGTACCCAGCTTTAAAGGAGGTAGAAGTATTTGCCCAATCCATATCGAAATTCAACATTAGCTCCCATAACCTCCAGTTCTACGGGACATGCAGCAGCTGTGAACAGAAATAAACAATCTGGGCAGCAGGTTTGTCCTGTATGTAAACAGCCAATCCAAAGATTAAAGCATTCCATCCTTTGCGGCTGCGGATTCAAAATGATCGTAGATAAACGAAAAAAAAGCATTTGAATTAAAACTCTGCACAAAAGATGTGCAGAGTTTTTGTTTTCATTAACTGGTCTTATGAATGAACACCATATGATTTGTCAGAACATAAACTATAACGTTATATTCTCAGTCTGTAGAGGGAAAGGGGGAAAGGATTTGGGGTAGTGAACACAAGAGAGTGGCTCGATGAAAAATTTTATAAACCAGTTGCGATTTGCAGTGAGCTTAAAGGCGCCTTCGAAGGAGAGCCGTCAAGACAGGTATATCAGCATCTTGCCAATTTTGGGATGTATAAGCCTTCAAGAAAAACAAAAGAAATATATGATTCACTTGTTAAAGAAGATGTATGGGCGAAGTGTGAACGAATTTACTTAAAATACAAAAGCTTATGGAAAGGTCCTGATATTCCTATTTATATTTTTCCTTTTAATCAAACTTCCAGAAGAAGTGACAAGAAATCAGGGCTGTCATTTCCTGATATGCTATTCCTCTTTATTGGAGATATAGAAGATGAAAAAGAGCTGGAAGCCTTAATAATTCATGAATATCATCATGTTTGCCGAATACACTATCAAAAAAAGGATGTCGATGAATACACCCTTCTGGACTCAATAATTATGGAAGGGCTGGCAGAGCATGCTGTTAAAAACCACTGTGGAGAGAAGTATAATGCAGATTGGTGCCGTAAATATAAAGAGGATGAATTAGAGGGCTTCTGGGAAAAGCATCTGCAAGAGAATTTGGATATTAATAAAAGTGAATATTTGCATGATGCTTTGCTGTTTGGTCTAGGAAGCTTTCCGGATATGCTGGGCTACTGCTACGGATTTTATATGATTACTAAATTTAAAAAACAAAAAAGTTTTTCTGAAAAAGCATATTTTGTTTTGAAAAGCGAAGAATTTTTAAAGTAAATACAGCATAAAAATAGAGAGAAACCTTTATACTATAGGGTTTCTCTTTTTCTACACAATTTAGACTTATGCTAATATTTAAAAAAATATTGCAATTCAAATAAATCTGTAATAGTATTTTAACAAATAGATTTTAATGTAATAAAAGTCACAATATGTCAGAGGTGTAAAATGAACGGTAATGCTTCCACATCAAATGATAGTTATTTGCTGGAGGTTAAAAACTTAGAAACCTCCTTCTCTATCGACGGAAAGCTGTATAACGCTGTCGATAATGTATCCTTCCAAGTGAAGCCGCGCCAAATTGTCGGAATTGTTGGAGAATCTGGGTGTGGGAAATCAGTCCTTAGCCTGTCTATTATGAAGCTTCTTCCTAAAGGAGCAGGAGTTATCCGC
Organism: Niallia laureatilytica; assembly: GCF_046613985.1. Lineage (NCBI taxonomy): Bacteria > Bacillati > Bacillota > Bacilli > Caryophanales > Bacillaceae > Niallia > Niallia laureatilytica. Next base: position 207,070 of record NZ_JBKKHP010000002.1, read on the forward strand.
TCAGGTGAAATTATCTTTGATGGAGTCCATCTTGAAACAATGGGAGATAAAGAGATAAACAGTATTAGAGGCAGTGACATTTCCATGATATTTCAAGAACCAATGACCTCATTAAACCCTGTTTTCACAATAGGCTTTCAATTAATGGAGGTATTGTTAAATCACCACGATATCACCAAGAAACAAGCAAGACAAAAGAGTGTCGAATTGTTGAAAAGCGTAGGTATATCAAGGCCGGAAAAACTGGTAGATGAATATCCGCATCAGCTTTCAGGCGGGATGCGCCAAAGGGTGATGATTGCGATTGCCATCGCCTGCCAGCCGAAGCTTTTGATTGCTGACGAGCCAACAACCGCACTTGACGTAACTGTTCAAGCTCAAATCCTTGATCTCATGAAAGAAATTCAAGCAGAGAACGATATGTCTGTCATTCTAATCACCCATGATTTAGGTGTAGTTGCGGAAATGTGTGATGAAGTAATCGTCATGTATGCAGGCAAAATCGTCGAGAAGACAGACGTTGATACACTGTTCTACGAACCGAAACACCCCTACACAAAACTGCTTTTGGAGGCTATCCCAAAAATGGACGAGGAAGTCGAGCTGTTGAGCTCCATCAGCGGAATAGTTCCATCCTTAAAAAATATGCCCGAAGCCGGCTGCCGATTCGCAGATCGCTGTCCGATGGCAATGCCCGAATGTAAATACATAACACCGATTCTTGCAAGCACTGAAGATGGACATGAAGTTTCCTGCCTTCTCTATGATCAAAGCAAACCGAAGGAAGGAGTGAACGCATAATGACAGCAGAAACTATTAAGGATAAAGATATTTTATTGGAAGTTAAAAATCTTAAAACCTACTATCCTATTAAGGGCGGATTTTTACAAAGAAAAGTGGCTGATGTAAAAGCAGTCGACGATATATCTTTTGAAATTAATAAAGGAGAGACATTGGGGTTAGTTGGGGAGTCTGGCTGCGGCAAGTCAACAGCAGGACGAACCATATTGCGGCTGTTAGAGCCGACCGATGGAAAAATCATTTTTGACGGTAAAGATATAACGAAGGTAAAAGGAGCAACTTTACGGAAAATACGTCAGGACTTCCAGATGGTTTTCCAAGATCCTTATGCTTCTCTTAATCCGACTATGATGGTAGGCGACCTAATTTCTGAGCCTATAAGAAATTATTATAGAAAAGACGGTAAAGCTTTGAAACAAGAGATTCTTGAACTACTTATGAAGGTTGGCTTGCCAGAGGATGCTTATTATAAATATCCACATGAGTTTTCTGGTGGTCAAAGGCAAAGGGTTGGAATTGCTAGAGCATTAGCTTTAAGACCGAAGCTAATTATTGCTGATGAACCTGTTTCAGCACTTGATGTTTCCGTGCAATCTCAAGTGTTAAATTTGTTGAAATCCTTGCAAAAAGAGTTTGACCTAACCTTTTTATTTATTGCCCATGATTTAAGTGTAGTTAAGCATATGAGTGATCGAATTGGAGTTATGTATCTAGGTGGTCTTGTTGAAATTTCTGCAAAGGAAAGCCTTTATGAAGAACCGCTTCATCCATATACACAGGCTTTGATATCAGCTATACCTGAGCCTGATCCAAGAAAAAGAAAAGAGCGAATTATTCTTAAAGGAGATGTGCCAAGCCCAATAAACCCACCGAAAGGTTGCGCTTTTCATCCGCGTTGCAAGCATGCAATGCCAGAATGCTCAAGCATTAAACCACAATTAAAGGAGGTGAAGCCAGGACATCAAGTCGCTTGTCATCTTTATAACTAAAAATATATGTATGGGGGGAAGATTATGAAAAAGAAGTCTATGTTATTGATTTTTTCATTGCTGCTAGTATTATCGGCTTTTTTGGCAGCATGCTCGGACACTACTAGTTCAGGGGAAGACAGCGGTGAGAAAAAGGAAGTGGAAGGCGGAACAGTAACATTTGGTTTTACACAGCCATTTAAAGGTGTCTTATCTTATGCTTATTATGAAGGTGAAGATGATGCTAATGCCCTTCAATTTATGCAAGAAGGTTTACTTAAGACAAATGATGATTTGGTTGCAGAGCCAAACCTGGCTACATATGAGTTTTCCGAAGATAATACAGTACTAACTTTTAAAATTAAAGAAGGCGTAAAATGGCATGACGGTGTTGAATTAAAAGCAGAAGATATGGAGTATGCTTGGTACTTGATTGCTGACCCTAATTATAATGGACCTCGTTACGCAAACGTTGCCATGATTAAAGGGGTTCAAGAATATCATGATGGAAAGTCAGATACGATTGAAGGCATTAAGGTAGTCGATGATTATACGATTGAAGTTACATTAATTGAGCCACAAGTCAATGTGCTGGAAAATATCTGGACTTATCCAGAACCTAAGCATTATTATGGTGATCTTGCGGCAGACAAGGTGTCTGAGGCTGACCAAGTACGGAAAAATCCAATAGGTGTAGGACCATTTAAAGTAAAAACAATTGTTCCAGGTGAAAGCATTGAATATGAGCGTTTTGATGATTACTGGCAAGGTAAACCAAAATTGGATGGTGTCGTTTATAAAGTTATAGACGGTTCATTGGCTTCAGGCCTTATTCAAAATGGAGAAGTAGATGTAATTGAAGCACCTAAAGACCAATGGGAAACTATTAAGGCGTTAGACAATATTAATCCAGTTACTGTTGATGCTATGTCTTACTCCTATATTGGCTTTAATTTTGGTCATTATGATAAAGAAGCAGGAAAAGTTGTTATGGACAATCCAAAATATCAAAGCAAAGAATTACGTCAAGCGATGGTATATGCAATTGATCGCCAAGCCTTTATTGACAATTTTGCTTCTGGATTAGGTAAACCGTTAAATACACCATATCCTACTGTATCATGGGCGAAAATCCCTGATGATCAAATCAATTCATATGAATTCGATCAAGAAAAGGCGAAGTCATTGCTTGATGAAGCAGGCTATAAAGATGTTGACGGAGATGGGTTCCGTGAAGATCCAGATGGCAAACCGTTCACAATTAAATTTGATGCTATGAGTGGCGTGGAAACATCTGAAGCACGTGCGCAATTCATCTTGCAGTCATGGGGTGATGTTGGTCTTAAAGCAGAACTGAACGGTGGTTCATTAAAAGAGTTTAACTTGTTCTACGATACAGTAGAGGCAGATAAGTCAGAAGTATTCATGGGTGCATGGGGGCTTGCGAATGACCCAGATCCATCTGGCTTATGGTTATCAACAGATGTTTGGAACTATTCACGCTGGTACAATGAAAAATCGGATGAATTAATCAAAAAAGGTATTCAATATCCGCAAGATGCAAATCAAGATGTGCAAGAGTACAGAAAAGAAATTTATTATGAATGGCAAAAAATTGTAAATGAGGAATTACCGACAATCTTCTTTGAACAGCGTGAAGACGCTTGGGCCATTAATAAACGAGTAGAGGGCGTTAAAGTTACTCCATTTGGAACAGAAGATTTCCACCAATGGCATATTGTTGAATAAAAGTTTAATTGATAAGGAGAATGGAATATGTTGCAATACGCAATTAGAAGGCTAATCGGTATGATTCCAATTCTTTTCCTTATCTCAGTAGTGGTATTTTCCCTGGCGAAGTTAATGCCAGGGGATGCCCTATCTGGAAAAATAGACCCGCTTAATTCAGATCCTGCTTATATTGCCGAAATGCGTGATCAATTAGGGTTAGATGATCCAATTCATATACAATATTTGAGATGGATTGGCGGAGTTCTGCAAGGAGATTTTGGAGATTCATTCCAGCATAAGCAGCCGGTTATGGAACTTATTGGAGAGAGATTGCCAAATACAATTATTCTCGGCATTACAGCATTAATTATTACCTATGTTCTAGCATTTTTTATGGGAAGATATTCTGGAAGAATGCCATATACAGTTGGAGACTATTTAATATCTGGCTTAAATTATTTAATGCTTGCTATTCCAAGCTTTGTAGCAGCATTGGTAGCTATTTATATTTTTGCCATCCATTTAGGCTGGGTACCAGCAAGCGGCAGTGTCGGCTCAGGTGTGGAACCGGGCAGTCTTGAGTATATCCTGAGCAAAGCTAAGCATACAATTTTGCCTGCTATTGTATTAGGAGCGATGTCAACTGCATCGTATACACAGTTTTTAAGAAATGATATGATTGAAAGCTCTCGTAAAGATTATGTTCGTACTGCAAGAGCAAAGGGTACGAAAGAATCAGCGATTTACAATAAGCATATATTGCGAAATTCTATTATCCCGATTATCACACTATTAGGATTCGATATAGCAAATATAATTGGTGGCGCTGTTATAGTAGAGTCAATATTTACATATCCTGGTATCGGAAATTTGTTCTATGAATCAGTAAACAACAGGGATTATTCGGTTATGATGGCTATTTCCCTGCTGTTGACAGTTATGTCTCTAGTGGGAAATCTGATTGCGGATTTATTATATGGGCTAGTCGATCCACGGATTCGTTTAAGTTAGGAGGGAATGAGATTGGAACCATCATTATCGAAGCAGACTAGAGTGACACCGAATTTGAATAAACCTGTTAAAAGCCAATCTCCATGGGCGATTGCCCGCAGGAAATTCCTTGCAAATAAGTTGGCCCTAATAAGTTTATTATTTTTGTTGTTAATTACGATATTATCCGTTTTGGCAGAACCACTTACGATGTCAGTTGAAGAAAACAATCGAATAGATTTTTCGCAAATAAGCAAAACACCATCTTCAGAGCATTTTTTTGGTACTGATAAGTCTGGAAGAGATATTTTCGCTAGAACACTGCTTGGTGGACAGACTTCCTTGCTACTAGCATTCTCCATTACTGCCTCGGTTGTAATAATTGGCACAGTGATTGGAGCAATTGCTGGGTATTTTGGAGGATGGGTAGACAACCTACTCATGAGGTTCACCGACTTTGTCATGAACTTTCCATTCCTGATTTTTGTTATTGTTCTTGCTGCTATTTTTCCAGGTAGCAGTATTGGCACACTGATATTTGTCATAAGTATTCTCAGCTGGACAGGTATTGCCAGACTGGTCAGGAGTAAGATAATGGCTGAGAAGGAAAATGAATACGTCTTAAGCTCTATATCAATAGGATGTTCGCCAGCTAAAGTTATTTTTAACCATTTGTTGCCGAATGTCGTATCTACTATTATTGTACAGGCAACTTTAACACTAGCGACGATGATTGTCGTGGAAACTAGTTTAAGTTTTCTTGGTTTTGGAGTGCCGTTGACTACGCCGACATGGGGCAATATGATGCAAGAAGCAAGAAGTCCCGATGTACTAATGAATAAGTGGTGGATATGGATTCCCCCAGCAGCAATACTAACCTTGACTATCCTATCCATTAACTTCATAGGCGAAGGCCTAAAAGATGCCTTCAACCCAAAATCCAAACGTTAATGATTAACAGGTTTACTGTACAATTAGAAAAGGCTATAGATATAAAGGTAATAAGTCTTTCTTACATAGAAAGGCTTTTTTGCTTTTTAAATCTATGGAGAGTTTGTACATATATAAGAGAAATGTATCATAATAATAAACATACTATGAATGGGCGAGTGCAAAGATTACATGCTTTCTAGAAAAGAAACTTATAAGAACAATGACAAAACAGGAATAAATTTACTGCTCGATGCCCATACTGATTGACAAACAGTTGTTGAAGCGAGGGATAATAATATGCAATATCTTCATGATGTTTGGGTTAATTGGTTTGAAGGAGAAGAAAACGGTTATAATGTTTGCCATTTCCACGAATGGAGAAAAGAAGATGGGGTGGAGCTGCTTGATCAGGTGCCGCTCGTAAAGATTGATTCGGTGTTGTTTAACTACATAGAAAATGATTTAGCAGAGCTTCCGAGGCAGCTGCTTGAAGAAATTTACCAAAAAGCTTATCTTCGAAAAAACCATGAAAGAATCCAATTGGATTATTGCTTTGTTGTTTCAGATGGAATAGGGATTTTGGTTGTTGATACACTTGGTTATTCCATTCCGATTAGAAAAAGCAGAATGATACCTAGGCAGGAACAGCTGGCATATGAGTTACTTGAAAGCCAAGAGACTATAAACTACAACTTTCAAACAGACAACGAAGAAAATAAGGAGTTTCATATCCTGTCGCCTGAGCCGCAAATGATGTACGGGCTGACTAGAAAAGAGCGTCAGCTTAAGCAATTGTTGTTCATGGCACTCGATCAGCTGCATTCCTCTGAAAATGTTGCAGAAGTGAGATATTGGTATACAGAATGGAGCCCAGAGAAGTATTTTGATATTCAAAGCCTTGAATTTGAGGATGCTTGGAGTGAGCTGTTTGACTGCACGAAATTTGGCTGGTCGCCAAAGCATGAGACGTTTTGTGAAAACATTATAAAAGGACAGCCCTTTTTTGAGAAGCTTTGGGAATTAGAACATGGACCAAAGGTAAATTAAATAACTGCTTTCTTCTATTATAAGACATAAAAACAGGCTGATAGCTATCTATCAGCCTGTTTTTATTATCTGCGCTTGCGGCCTAAGCCCATAGCGTTTTCCATTTTTTTAACCATTTTGTTTGCTACTTTATTCGCTTTTTCCGCACCTAAATCTAAAATCTCGTCAAGCTCAGGGGAGTTCATTAATTCATTGTATTTCTCTTGAATTGGACGAAGTGTATCAACAACTACTTCTGCAAGATCTGCTTTAAAGTCGCCGTAGCCTTTGCCTTCATACATTTCCTCCAAGCTTGCAATTGATTTCCCTGAAAGAATAGAGTAAATAGACAACAGGTTGGAAACTCCCGGTTTATTTTCAATATCAAACTTCACGATGCCTTCTGAATCTGTAACAGCACTCTTGATCTTTTTGACAATGGCTGACGGCTCATCTAATAGAGTGATTGTTGCCTTTTTATTAGGATCAGATTTGCTCATTTTTTTCGTCGGTTCTTGCAGTGACATGATTCTTGCGCCGACTTTAGGGATACGAACTTCTGGTATTGTCAGAATGTCGTTATATTTCTTGTTGAATCTTTCAGCAAGATCTCGTGTCAGCTCTAAATGCTGCTTTTGGTCTTCTCCGACTGGAACTAAATCTGTGCTGTACAGCAGAATGTCTGTTGCCATCAATGGCGGGTATGTGAGAAGTGCTGCAGAGACACCTTCTTTGCCAGCTGATTTATCTTTAAATTGCGTCATGCGCTCTAATTCCCCTATATAGGAAATACATTGCATCATCCAAGCACCTTGAGCATGGGCAGGCACTTCTGATTGGATGAATAATGTAGCCTTTTCAGGGTTAATACCGACAGCAAGATACAATGCAGCAAGGCTGCGGATATTGTTTCTTAATACAAGGCGGTCTTGCGGAACTGTGATCGCATGCTGATCAACAATGCAGAAATAGCAGTTATAATCATCCTGTAGCTCCACAAACTGACTTAGTGCGCCAATATAATTTCCTAAAGTAATTGTTCCGCTCGGCTGGATGCCGGAAAAGATTGTTTTCATTTGTTTTTCCTCCATTTGCTGTTTGTACTATATAAAGGTTGGACATAGAAACGTCTTTTTAAGCCTGCAAGGAATTTTTTGCACAAAAAAAGACCACACGTCCCTATACGAACATAGGGACGAATGGTCCGCGGTGCCACCCTAATTGCTTAAAACAAGCCACTTTATCCTTGGTAACGAAAGGAAGTCGCTGAAATGTAATATGCAAGAAGTAGCAGTTCTATTTCAGTGCTCAAAAGTCCATTCCTTATAACTGGCTGTTTGTTTTCACCAGACACAAACTCTCTTTTAAACCATTATATAAGTACTACTCTTTATCAAAGCATAAATGTATTAACTATATATGTATAAATTAAACTAAAAACAAGGAAAAATCAAGGGAAGGCAAGGGATATTTTACGCTTAGAGGCCTAATTGATTCAATGAAGATAAAGAAGGGATAACTTTATCAGGAAAATGTTAGGAAATTTTAATTTTCTAGCTACAAAGTATATCAGAATATTATTCACAGAAAAATCTATAAATTAAATTAATTTAGATTATTCTTAATTCTACAAAATTCTACAAATTTCTTGCAATCTAATAGGTCGATATATATAATTGGTTTTACGAGTGGAAATTAAAAGTGATATTTCAGACTATTTGAAACAATTGGATACTAAAGTTTATTTCCTAATTCATTATTATACTAGCCTAATTGTTTAGTAGTGACGAAGGTTACATAAAGGATTGTTTACTATTGCTGAATAGCGAATAAGTGGGCTTGAATTTACAGACTATTTAGGAAATATAAGTTTATGTATTCTTGCGTTTTATATGGGAAAGATAATTTTTGGAAACTCCACTTGTGGACAAAATATATAAGGGGGTAAAACAATGAAAAAGAGAATGCTTGTACTTCTATCATTAGTACTTGCACTTAGTGCATTCCTTGCAGCTTGTGGCAACGGCGACAGCGGTAGCTCAGAAGAGGCAAAACAAGATTTGCGTCTTAACATCAGATCAGAGCCATTCTCACTAAACCCTGGTTTAGCGAATGATTCTACATCAAGCAACGTATTGCTTCAAACTTTTGAAGGTTTAACTCGTATTGATAAAGACGGTGAGCCTGAGGAAGCAATGGCTGAAGACATTCAAGTTTCAGACGACCAATTAACTTATACTTTCAAAATTAAAGAAGATGCTAACTGGTCAAACGGTGATCCTGTAACTGCTGAAGACTTTGTGTATGCTTGGAAATGGGCTCTTGACCCAGCTAACCAATCACAATATGCTTACCAGCTTTACTATGTAAAAGGTGCTGAAGAAGCTAACACTGGTAAAGGTAAGCTAGATGATGTTGGAGTTAAAGCAATCGACGAGAAAACGCTTGAAGTTACTCTAAACAACCCAACTCCATACTTCACTCAATTAACTGCTTTTTACACTTACTTCCCTGTAAACAGCACAATTGCTAAAGAAAATCCAGACTGGTATAAAGATGCTGGAGATGATTATGTATCAAACGGACCATTCAAAATGACTGAATGGAACCACAGCGAATCCATTAAGCTAGAGAAAAACGAAACTTATTGGGATGCTGACACAGTTAAGCTAGCAACAGTTGAATATTCTATGATCGATGATGCTGGAACTTCTCGCAGCATGTACGAAAACGATGAGTTAGACTGGAATGGTCTTCCATTCGATACTGTTTCAACAGATGCTATTAAAGCACTTAAAGACAGCGGCGAGTTGAAAACTCAAGCAACTGCTGGTACTTACTGGTACAAATTCAATACGGAAGTTGAACCTTTGAACAACGTTCATATCCGTAAAGCATTGACATATGCAATTGATCGTCAATCAATTGTAGACCAAATTACACAAGGTGGACAAATTCCAGCAATGGCAGCTGTTCCTCCAACAATGTTCCCTGAGAACGAAGAAGGCTACTTCAAAGACAATGATATCGAAGCTGCAAAAGCAGAACTTCAAAAAGGTCTTGATGAGCTAGGCTTGAAAGATGCTTCAGAACTTCCAACTATCACTTTATCTTACAACACAGATGAAGCACATGCGAAAATTGCTCAAGCAATTCAAGATATGTGGAAAAATAACCTTGGAATTGATGTAACATTAGGAAACGAAGAGTGGGCTGTTTACATTGATAAACTTCACTCTGGCGATTACCAAATCGGACGTATGGGCTGGTTAGGTGACTTCAATGATGCAATCAACTTCCTTGAGCTATACCGCGATAAAGAGGGCGGTAACAACGATACAAACTGGGAAAATGCAGAATTTAAACAATTGTTGATCGATTCTCAAAAGGAAACTGATGCAGCAAAACGTCAACAAATGCTTAAAGATGCTGAAGCAATTCTAATGGACGAGCTTCCAATCGCACCGATTTACTTCTATACAAATGTTTGGGTACAAAAAGACAACCTGAAAGATGTAGTAATTTCTGGTCTTGGTGATGCTCAATTGAAATGGGCTTATTTCGAATAATATAAGTCAAAAGTAAAAAGGTATATGAAGCTTTTGCTTCATATACCTTCCTTTCTAATTAGAGGTGATTAGAAAATATTGGAGGTTTAAATCATGATAAAGTACTTGACAAGACGTCTGCTGTTTATGTTACTTTCTTTACTGCTTATTGTAACAGCAACGTTTTTCTTCATGAGGTTGGCACCAGGTAACCCTTTTACATCAGAGAAACAGCTGCCACCGGCAATTGAAGCTAACTTAAATGAACATTATGGACTAAACGACCCTTGGTATGTCCAATATGGGGAGTATTTACTTCGCATTGTACAATGGGATTTCGGCCCATCATTCAAATATAAGAGCCAAACAGTTAATGACTTAATCAATGAAGGATTCCCTGTTTCCTTAGTTCTGGGAATGGAAGCAATCTTTATTGCATTAGCAGTTGGTGTATTACTTGGTATTATTGCTGCATTGAAGCATAACAAATGGCAGGATTATACAGCAATGATTATAGCAGTACTCGGAATATCTGTTCCTTCCTTTATTATGGCCGCATTTTTACAATATGTATTCGCGATGAAATTAGGCTGGTTCCCGGTTGCAAGATGGGGAACATTCTCACAAAGCGTCTTGCCTGCCATCGCATTAGCAGCAGGGCCAACGGCGTTCATTGCCCGACTTACAAGATCATCTATGCTTGAAGTGTTGAGCAATGATTATATTAAAACGGCAAAAGCAAAAGGCTTGAGCCAAACTACTATTACAGTAAAACACGCTATCCGTAACGCTATTCTTCCAGTAGTATCCTATATGGGACCACTATCTGCAGGGATTGTAACAGGAAGCTTTGTCATTGAGAAAATATTCGGCATACCAGGTCTTGGATCACATTTCGTCAAGAGCATCGGTAACCGTGATTATACAGTAATTATGGGTGTAACAGTTTTCTATAGTATTATCCTATTAGTATCTGTTCTTCTTGTCGACATATTATATGGACTAATCGATCCACGCATTAAATTAGCTGGCGGGAAGAAAGGAGAATAAGCATGCAGCAAATTTCAAAAGATAAATTCAAAGTTGTCGGTAACAGCAGCGCTGAAGCAGAAACGATTTCCAGACCGAGTCTGTCCTTCTGGAAAGACGTTTTTATGCGTTTCAGAAAGAACAAGCTTGCTATGTTCGGCCTTGTGCTGTTAATTATTTTAATTGTTATGGCGTTTTTGGGACCTTTTCTTACACAATATGATTATCGTGAAAACGACTTAATGAAAGCAAACCAGCCTCCAAGTGCAGAGCATTACTTCGGTACAGATGATCTTGGACGTGATATGTTCGCTCGTATTTGGTATGGTGCGAAAATCTCTCTATTCATCGGGATTGCAGCTGCTATCATTGACTTAGTAATTGGTGTAATCTGGGGGGGAATCTCTGGGTATAAAGGCGGCCGTGTCGATGAAGTAATGATGAGGATTGCAGACGTACTTTACGGAATTCCTTACTTGCTTCTAGTTATCTTATTAATGGTAGTTTTAGGTCAAGGATTAGGAACAATGATCCTGGCAATGAGTATTACCGGTTGGATTAACATGGCACGTATTACACGTGGACAAGTGCTTTCATTGAAAAACCAAGAGTATATTTTGGCTTCAAGAACTTTAGGTGCAGGCTTAACAAGAATCATGGGCAAACACTTGATTCCAAATGCAATGGGACCTATTCTTGTAACATTAACTTTGACTATCCCAAATGCTATCTTTACAGAAGCATTCTTGAGCTATTTAGGATTAGGTTTAACACCTCCTTTAGCAAGTTGGGGAACAATGGCTAATGATGGTATCGCAGCGATGAGCTACTACCCATGGCGTGTATTCTTCCCAGCATTGTTTATCTGTTTAACAATCTTTGCATTTAATGTAATCGGCGACGGCATACGTGATGCACTAGATCCAAGACTACGTAAGTAAGGAGTGAGCAAAATGGAAAAATTGTTAGAAGTAAAAGATTTAAAAGTCTCATTCCATACGTATGGAGGAGAAGTTCAAGCAGTACGCGGTGTTTCTTTTGATTTATATAAAGGAGAAACATTGGCTATCGTCGGTGAATCAGGATCAGGAAAAAGTGTAACATCCCAAACATTGATGAAGCTGATTCCAATGCCACCTGGTCAAATTAAAGGCGGACAAATCCTGTTTAAGGGTCAAGATATTGTTCCAAAAACAGAAAAAGAAATGCAAGCTATCCGCGGTAAGGATATCAGCATGATCTTCCAAGATCCAATGACATCATTGAACCCAACGATGAGAATCGGAACACAAATCATGGAAGTAATTATTAAGCATCAGGATATTTCGAAGGAAAAGGCAAAAGAAAGAGCAATTGAATTGCTGAAGCTTGTTGGAATTCCAATGCCAGAAAAAAGGGTTAATCAATACCCTCATGAATTTTCAGGCGGTATGAGGCAGCGTGCAATGATTGCTATCGCTCTTGCTGCAAGACCATCCTTGCTTATTGCCGATGAGCCTACAACTGCATTGGATGTTACAATTCAGGCACAAATCCTTGATTTAATGAAGGAATTGCAAAACAAAATGGATACAAGCATCATCTTTATCACTCATGATCTCGGTGTTGTTGCGAATGTTGCAGATCGTGTTGCTGTTATGTATGCTGGTGAAATCGTTGAAATGGGCACAGTAGATGAAATATTCTATGATCCAAGACACCCATATACTTGGGGATTGCTTGCGTCTATGCCTAGCTTGGATAATGATGGAGAAACGGAGCTTGCTGCCATTCCAGGAACACCACCTGATTTGACAAACCCTCCTGTAGGTGACGCGTTTGCACCGAGAAATCCGAATGCCCTTGCAATCGATTATGAGCAAGAGCCGCCAATGTATCAGGTTTCAGAAACGCATTTCGTGAAATCTTGGCTGCTGCATCCAGATGCTCCAGCTGTTGAACCGCCTGCATCTGTGAAGGAGAAAATCCGTCCTTTATCCACTAACTTTGATAAACCTGTACTAGTGAAGGGGGATTTGTGAAATGGCTGAGAAATTACTTGAAATAAAAGACTTAAAGCAGCATTTCAATGTCGGCAGACCAAATTTGGTAAAAGCCGTAGATGGTGTATCCTTTGATATCTACAGAGGAGAAACATTAGGTTTAGTTGGTGAATCCGGCTGTGGTAAAAGTACGACAGGCCGATCAATTATTCGCCTTTATGAAGCAACAAGTGGACAAGTTCTATTTAATGGAGAAAATGTTCACGGAAAAAAATCAACTGCAGATTTGAAGAAATTCAATCGTAAAATGCAAATGATTTTCCAAGATCCATATGCATCCTTGAACCCTCGTATGACGGTAGCTGATATTATCGCAGAGGGCATTGATATCCATGGATTAGCGAAAACCAAAAAAGAACGCATGGAAAAGGTATATGAGCTGCTGAATACAGTTGGGTTAAACAAAGAGCATGCCAACCGCTATCCGCATGAGTTTTCCGGCGGACAAAGACAGCGTATCGGAATTGCCCGCGCACTTGCTGTAGATCCAGATTTCATCATTGCCGATGAGCCGATCTCTGCACTTGACGTATCAATCCAAGCTCAGGTTGTAAACTTGATGAAAAAGCTGCAAAAAGAAAAAGGCTTAACATACTTGTTTATTGCCCATGACCTTTCAATGGTTAAATATATTAGTGACCGTATTGGCGTTATGTATTTTGGGAAGCTGGTAGAGTTAGCTCCTGCTGATGAGCTGTACAACAATCCTATCCACCCATATACAAAGAGCTTGCTGTCTGCTATTCCGCTTCCAGACCCTGAGACAGAGCGCACTCGTACAAGAACAGCGTATGATCCTGCTGTACATCAGTATAAAGAGGGCGAAGAGCTTAAAATGCGCGAAGTAAAACCAGGACATTTCGTATATTGTTCGGAGGCAGAGTATAATCAATATAAACTGCAATTCAAAAGTTAATTCATAACGATCTCTCGATTTGAGATCGTTATTTTTTTTGCTTTTTTTTCAGTTAATGGAGAATGGCAAGAACATTTAACCATGAATTAATAGAAACAGGCACATAATAAAAGAAAGATTGTGGAGGTGTCGTATGAAATACATTACTTTTTACTTATCTTTTGCATTATGTGCTTTATTGTTAATACCTAACACAACAGGAGCTGAAAAGCCTGATTTGTTATCAGACCAACAAACGGAGAAGCTTCTAAAGGGTTTTCCTGAAGAAGTTTCTGAAAGGAAGAAAACAAGTCTGACATTTCCTTATCCTGACGCAGTCAGAGGCATTTATGTTAGCGGCAGTGCGGCAGGAAACAGCAATCGGTTTAATCAGCTAATTCAGTTTGTGAATCAAACAGATTTGAACGCGATGGTTATTGATTTTAAGGAGGACAGCGGAAAGCTCGTTTATAAGCCAACAAAAGCTTCATCGTTAGCAAACGCAGGTTCTAATAAAGTGAAAAGTATCCCCGCCATGCTAAAAAAATTGGAGAAAGCAGGCATCTATCCAATTGCAAGAATTGTTGTTTTCAAGGACAGTCATCTGGCACAGCAAAAACCAGAGTGGACATTCAGAAATGGCGAAAAGGTTTGGAAAAATGAGCGTAATGAAGCCTTTATTAACCCTTTTGTGAAGGATGTTTGGGACTATAATGTAGCAGCAGCAATAGAGGCAGCACAGCTAGGGTTTCAAGAAGTTCAGTTCGATTATGTCCGTTTTCCTGAAGGTTTTGAAAAAAAAGGCGCTAATTTAAGTTATTCTAAAGGTGATTATGGGAAACTGAATATAAGTGAAGGGCAAAGAAGGGTAAAAGCAGTATCTGACTTTGTTAAATATGCGAAGGAAAAGCTTAAGCCGTATCATGTAAAAGTTTCTGTGGATATATTCGGCTATGCGGCAACACTGGAAGAAGCTCCTGGCATTGGTCAGAACTTCACAGAAATCAGCAAAAATGTTGATGTTATTTCAAGCATGATTTATCCAAGTCATTGGGGTCCTTATTTTGGAATAAAAAAGCCTGACCTTGAACCATACCGCCTTGTAGACGCGTACATGAAAGTAGAGAAGCAAAAGCTGACAACTTTGCGCAATCCACCAATTTCCCGGCCATGGATTCAAGACTTCACTGCTGTTTATTTAGGAAAGGGAAATTATCAGCCTTACGGAAAAAAGCAAGTCGAAGCTCAAATTGACGCTTTATACGCAAATGGAGTGAAAGAGTTCCTTCTCTGGAACGCAGGCTGTAAGTATACAAGCAATGTGAATTACAAACCGGCGGAATCAAAGAAAAGATAGGAGTTTTTCAATATGCATTGGTATGAGAAATTAAATGAGTATTTTCCGATAGAAGAGATGAAATCACAAGAACATATGGAAGCCTTATTAGCAGATTTTCCAGAAATTTATCATAAGGATGAAGGGAAACACCATGTATTGATGTATGTGGAAGTGGAGGATTTTATTTTCATTGATTATCTGTTTGTTTCTGGAGAGTCGAGAGGACAAGGTTTAGGGCATAAACTGTTAGAAAAACTTAAAGAAAAGGGCAAACCGATTATTTTGGAAGTAGAACCAGTTAACTATAAAGATTCAGATACAAAAAAACGCTTGAAGTTTTACAAAAGAGAAGGCTTCCAGCACGCCAAGACAATTGGCTACAGAAGAAGATCTTTAGCAACAAAAGAAGTTAATGTAATGGAAATACTGTATTGGTCACCAACTAATGAATCTGAAGAACTGGTGTATGATGCACTAGTAAGAACATACGAAAAAATCCATACGTATCGTGACAGTGATTTTTATGGACAGTCATACGATCCGGTTGAACAAGCAGTCCAATTTGATGAGGATAAAGAGAAGCGAGATATATTTGACGAAATTTGACTATAATTGAAAACAGATGGAAAGCGTATGTATGTTTCTATCTTATTTTCAATAACTGATTCTTAATTGAGAATGGATAAAAGAGGTTTATGTAATGGGACAAACGGGTACTTACACTAAGAACAGGAAAAATAAAAGAAAAACAAATGCGCCTAAAAAAAATGAAACCTTTTTACATCTCAATCGTCTATAATAGTAAGCAATTTAAATAGCCTGAAATTCTCAAAAATTTACTGGGAAATAAGGAAAAAGGGCGGGTGATCATTGGCGTAAACACTGAAATGGGCTGCATATTAAAAGAAAAAGCAACTCTAAATAAACCTAAACAAATGATATTAAAAAAAACTATACCAAATTACTTATAATTGGTGTATAATAATTAATATAAATTACTTGATTAAATTAATTACAATTTAAGAATATAACATACTCAAGTATTTATTTGAATTAACTAGTGGTCTAAATACATGTCTAAATAAAGGGAGTGTGAATTTGTAAAATGGTAACATTATACACTTCACCAAGTTGTACATCCTGCAGAAAAGCAAAAGCATGGTTAGAGGAACATGAGATTGCTTATAAAGAAAGAAACATCTTTTCAGAGCCGTTATCCATTGAGGAAATCAAAGAGATTCTTCGTATGACTGAAGACGGTACAGATGAGATTATCTCTACAAGAAGCAAAACATTCCAGAAGCTGAATGTTAATCTTGAAACAATGCCTTTACAAAACTTGTTTGAGTTAATTAAGGATAACCCAGGATTACTGCGCCGTCCGATTATACTGGACGAAAAAAGGCTTCAGGTTGGTTATAATGAAGATGAAATACGCCGCTTCCTACCAAGGAAAGTTAGAACATTCCAATTGCGTGAAGCACAGCGTCTAGTGAACTAAATTGATTATTAAATAATAATATATAGGTCTGGCTAGAAAGCTGCTCTGCAATAATTGTGGAACAGTATAGTCAGACCTTTTTTTCTATAGTAGGAAAAGTCCAAGCTCCTTAAAAGGAATTTGGTTTGAAATTAAATTCCTGAGGTAATAATACTAAATATAGCTTGAAGTGAATACGCTTATAAAAAGAATCTCCTTACTTAGGCAAAAACCGTTTAAATAACCGTGAATATAGGCATACATTGGTTTTTGCTGATTTCAGGATATTTTAATTCCATTTAAAGCGGTTTTGTCATAAAATATAAAGTACAAGGTACAATAGCAGTTGACCTTCTATTTTAAAAAATGAAACATGGGATAAAACGAATATCTGTATGGGGGTTTAGTCCCTTCCATTATAGCTTGAAGGGAGTGTTGCAAAATGGAAATTGAACGTATTAATGATCATACAGTTAAGTTTTATATTTCGTATATTGATATAGAAGAACGCGGTTTTAAGCGGGAGGAAATATGGTATAACCGAGAAAGAAGCGAAGAGCTTTTTTGGGAGATGATGGACGAAGTTCATCAAGAGGAAGATTTTATTTTGGATGGGCCGTTATGGATTCAAGTTCAAGCATTGGATAAAGGACTTGAAATACTTGTGACAAGAGCACAGCTGTCAAAAGACGGTCAGAAATTCGAAATCTCCATTCCGGAAGACAAGCTGAAGGATCTGCCATTGGATGACCGCTTTGAAGATTTAATGGATCAGCACTTCACAGTCAAGGATGGAGACGATGACTTTGGGGAAAACCTTGAATTCCTTATTGCTTTTAAGGAATTTGAAGACTTAATTTCCCTCAGCAAACTTCATGGACTGGAAGGAATCGATACAAAACTTTACACATACAAGAACGAATACTTTTTGTATGTACAGTTTCTTGATGAAGAAACGGATGAAGAAGAAGTCGACAATGCGTTGAGCATCCTACTTGAGTATGGACAAGAAACGCAGACAACCATACATGTTGTTGAAGAATACGGCAAAGCAATCATAGAAGACGAAGTATTTATGGAGCTAAGAAAATACTTTCATTAAATAAATAAAGAGCCTGTTTAATGGTAAGGCAAGAAATTCACATTATAAAGTCTATATATAGTCATGGATTATCTATATAGTAGAAATTGTAATGGTGAGTTTCACCTTACAGGAGAACAGGCTTTTTATTTTTCATTTAATTTTTTCTCACATAGGGCGTATACATAATTGCAATGATGGCAGGTGTTTAACATGAATCATACAGCAAGGCTGGGAATATTTTTAGGAGCCGCAGGCATATTCGTGTATGTTTTTAATTTTTTTATTACCGTTAAGGGCGGAATTATTGGACAGCTTAGCTTAATCATAAGTCTTTGTGTGATATTTATCGGCTTTGTCATCTTCTTTGAAAACAGGCATCCTACACAAACACTGACATGGCTTGTTGTTCTTGGCAGTTTTCCCGTTGTCGGCTTTATATTTTATCTCCTGTTTGGACGTAATTATCGAAAAGAAAGAATTTATCGTAAAAAGTATTTTCTTGATAAACAGGCATTTTTGCGAATTGAAAGAGAAATTGGCACTGGAACAGAAGAAAGGCAAAAGGAAATGGATCTTCATCAGCAAAATTTGTTCCGGCTAGCAGAAAAAATCGGCAACAGCCCCATTTCATTCGGCACTTCTTCCACTATCCTCACAAATGGAGATGAAACGTTTTCCTCCATATTAGCTGAGTTGAAAAAAGCAGAGCATCATATTCACCTTGAATACTATATCGTGAGGCATGACGACATTGGCCAGCAAATTAAGGATGTCCTAATCGAGAAAGCGAACCAAGGGGTGAAAATAAGATTCCTTTACGATGCAGTCGGATCATGGCAGCTTTCGAAGCGCTATATTAATGAAATGCGGCAAGCTGGAATTGAGATTGTTGCATTTGGTCCAGTTAAATTTCCGGTACTTAACAGCAAGTTTAACTTTCGCAATCACAGGAAAATTATCGTTATTGATGGAAATATCGGATTTGTCGGTGGACTCAATATAGGTGATGAATACCTAGGGAAAAATCAGTCGATTGGCTTTTGGAGGGACACGCACCTTTTGGTGAAAGGAGAAGCGGTCCGGTCGCTACAGCTGATATTTTTGCAGGATTGGTATTATATGACGAATAGCAGCTTTTTGACAAATGATTATCTAACACCGATTACGGAAGAAAACACACATGGCGGGGTGCAGCTGATTGCCGGCGGTCCTGACAATGAATGGAGTGTCATCAAAAGTATCTTTTTTTCGATGATGACATCTGCAACGAAATCAATCTGGATTGCAAGCCCTTATTTTATTCCTGATGAGGACATCCTTTCTGCCATTAAGATTGCTTCATTGAGCGGCATTGATGTACGCATCCTTGTTCCTAATAAGCCGGATAAGCGCATTGTATTTCATGCATCCCGATCGTATTTTCCTGAGCTGCTTGAGGCAGGTGTGCGTATTTATGAGTATGAAAAAGGCTTTATGCACAGCAAGCTGTTAATCGTAGATAATGAAATAGCTTCCATAGGGACATGCAATATGGATATGCGCAGCTTCCACTTAAACTTTGAAGTAAGCGCCTTTTTATACAAAACCCAAAGCACTAAAAAGCTGGCAGATATCTATTTGAAGGATTTGGAAGATGCTGTGCAGCTTGAAATAGATTCATTCGGGAAAAGACATGTCGGTTTCCGCATCCTCGAATCAACATCAAGGCTTCTATCTCCCCTTTTATAAGGGAGGAGCCTTCAGTTGTTTTGTGATTAATTGTAAAATTTCATTTTTCAAAGGAGCGTGGCAGTCTATTGTTTACTGCGTTAAATAAGGACGGAAGCATCGTTTGCGCCTTGGATTTTAAAGAGAAAAAGGAGCTTCAGGCAGAAAAAAGAAACAGCATATTCTATTGTCCAGCATGCCGAAGTGTGGTTGTATTAAAGAACGGAGAGAAAAGGCTGCCTCATTTTGCTCACCGTAAGGATGTATCCTGCAGTGGAAGCAGTGAGCAGGAATCATCTTATCATTTGCAAGGAAAGCTGCAGATTTATAATAGATTGAAGGATTTAGGATTAAAGCCAGTACTAGAGCCGTATTTTCCGTCCATTAAGCAAAGAGGAGATATTGGTGTCATGTGGGACAATTCTTATTATGTCATAGAATTTCAATGTTCTTCCATACCAGTGTCCTGCTTGCAAAAACGGACAAAGCAATATCGAAAAGAAAAGTACCAGCCGATCTGGATATTAGGTTATAAAAATGTGAAACGTTCTAAGAGCTTCTCCCGATTTTCTGCTTTTCAATCCTCATTCCTTGTTCCATTTAAGGGCAAATATATCCTCCCAGCTTACTGTCCATACCAAAAATCCTTCTATATTATGGATAACCCGATTCCCATTTCTAAAGAGAAATTTATTACCTCTATTAACAAGCTTCCACTAGCTGCTGTCACCCTCCGTGAACAAACAATAAATCTTAGCAGCAATTTTCCATACAGTGATTGGCAATCTGCCATTCAAAAACAAAAGAATAACCATATACATTATCATTCAAACGAGAATGACCGCTTTTTGCGATATCTCTACAAAAGTGGTTTGCATCCGCATGTTATACCGCCATTCATTGGCATTCCCTTGAAAGAAGGAATTAAACTGTTAACTCCTCCTTTAATCTGGCAGGCATATTTGTATATTGACTGTTTTCTGCCAGCTAGAAAAATTGTTTCTCTTCATAAAGTTTATGATGCTTTTCTAAGCAGAATAAAAAGGGGGGACATCACAGTCCGCAATCTTCCCAATATTATAGACAGTAATTGGAGGAATACAGTTAATGATTACTTAACAGTGCTTGTGAAAATGAAGGTGATAGAAGAGATTCGGCCAGATTTTTTTACAAGCAGTGAGGAAGCTTGCCTTAGCTCAGACTCCCTGGCAAAACACGAGGAGGATTTTTATTTAAGGTTAAAAGGAGGGAGTTTACAATAATAATAGCCAAACGGAAAAATCATTAATGAAATACAGCAAAGCTACATATGATAAGCTTAGTAAATCACAAAAGTTTAAAAATGAGCAGGAATTTAGTTATAATAGATAGAAAATATCGGATAGGAAAATTTTTTCGAAATCCGAAGGAAAGATTGGAGGATTTACATGTCTAATGAAACAACTGTAAAAAAACTGCCTTTACGTAATGAAGTTCCAACGGAAGACACATGGAGACTGGAAGACATCTTCGCATCTGATGATGACTGGAATAAAGAATTTGAAGAGGTGACGGCCCTCTCGAAAAAAGCAGGGGACTATCAAGGAAAGCTTGCAGAAAGTGCGGATGTTTTGTACGAAGCGCTTCAATATCAGGATACGCTTTTAAGCCGTTTAGGTAAATTATATACATATGCACATATGCGATATGATCAGGATACAACAAATGGCTTTTATCAAGGCCTGGACAGTCGGATAAAAAATTTATATGCACAAAGTGCGAGTGAACTCGCATACATTGTCCCAGAACTTCTATCTATTGATGAAGCAATCATAAAGGGTTTTCTTGAGGAGAAGGAAGAATTGCGCCTGTACGAACAATCATTGGAGGAAATTAACCTTCAGCGTCCGCATGTTCTTTCAGCAGATCAAGAAGCACTTCTTGCCCAAGCATCTGAAGTATTGGATGCATCTAGCAATACATTCGGCATGCTTAATAATGCGGATATAGAATTCCCGAGCATTAAAGATGAGAATGGGGAAGATGTGGAAGTTACACATGGCCGCTATTCACGCTTTTTGGAAAGTGCAGATCAACGTGTGCGTCATGATGCGTTTAAAGCGGTTTATGATACGTATGGGAAATTCAAAAATACGTTTTCATCTACATTATCCGGAACAGTAAAAAACCATACATTTAATGCAAGAGTGCGAAATTATAAATCAGCACGGCATGCAGCTCTTGCTGCTAACAATATTCCTGAACAGGTATATGAAAACCTTGTGGAAACAATCAATGAGTATTTACCATTGCTGCATCGTTATGTAAAGCTTCGTAAAAAGGTACTTGGTCTTGAGAAGCTTCATATGTATGACTTGTATACTCCGCTTGTTAAGGATGTGAAAATGGAGATCAGCTATCAAGAAGCTACTGAACATATCCTTAAAGGACTTGCACCGCTAGGAGAGGAGTATTTATCCATTCTGAAAGAAGGCTTTGAAAACCGATGGGTTGACGTTCACGAGAACAAAGGGAAAAGAAGCGGAGCTTATTCATCAGGAACATACGGCACCAATCCATATATCCTAATGAACTGGCAGGATAATGTGAATAACCTGTTTACTTTGGCTCATGAATTCGGACATTCTGTTCACAGCTATTATACAAGAAAATCACAGCCGTACCCGTATGGAAATTATTCGATTTTTGTCGCAGAGGTTGCGTCTACATGCAATGAAGCATTGCTGAACGATTATATGCTAAAAACAATCACAGATGAACAAGAGCGCTTATACTTGCTGAACCATTATTTAGAAGGCTTCAGAGGTACTGTATTCCGTCAGACTATGTTCGCAGAGTTTGAGCACCTTATTCATGAAAAGGCGCAAAATAACGAAGCATTGACAGCTGATTTATTTACTTCCGAGTACTATGCGCTAAACAAAAAGTATTACGGCGAGGAAGATATCATTATTGATGAGGAAATCGGCTTAGAATGGTCAAGAATTCCTCATTTCTATTATGATTACTATGTGTACCAATACGCGACAGGCTACAGTGCAGCAACAGCTTTAAGCAAACAAATTCTTGAAGAAGGCAAGCCGGCAGTGGATCGCTATATTGATTTCTTGAAAGCGGGAAGCTCCGACTATCCAATTGAAGTGCTGAAAAAAGCTGGAGTTGATATGACAAGCAAGGACCCAATCAGAGAGGCTTGCAAAGTATTTGAACAAAAGCTCAACGAAATGGAAAGTCTGCTTTCTTAATGTTTAAGGCATGCGGCTATTTAGCCGCATGCCTTTTTACTTATGAAATCCTTTAAACTTCTTGCGATTGTTCATAAAGGACAAAAATAGAAAGAGCGCGATAAACAAAAGCGGTGAGCTTATATAAAGGGGGATTATATGCATAAGCCCGAGAATATTCAAAAAGAATGCAAACAAGATGCAAAGCAGCAGGGATACAGGGATAATTGCCTTCATGTTAACTCATCTCCTTTCATTAAGATCAATGCTAGCCTGTCAATAATGTATGTTTCTACATCATTAGTTATGAAAGTTTGTCTATTTTGTGAACAAATATACAAACTTATTGATAAGGATAATGATAATATGATATTATTATGTTGTGAAATTAATCACAAACAAACTTATACCCCTTTGTTTGACCGTGAAAAATTTCTCCCATCCCCTTTGTTAATTAATAAAAAAAGGCCTTGCCTTGAGACAGCAAGCCCTTTTTTTATGTCATCATTTATTTATCCAATATATTTCCAAAACATTCCATACTTTGCAGGAATCTGCTCTACTAACTGTTTAAGCTGCAGCTTTTTCATTTCCTTTTCCATCTCTTGGATAGACTTGTTATAAACAACGGAAAGCTCTTTAGAAGCAACAAGGTTAAAGCATTTTAAGAAAGATTCCAATGGGGGAGGATCTGCTTTTTCTGGGACGATTTGAAGCATTTCCTCAATAATTTGTACATATACCTCATAAGGATAATAGCCAGTAACCTTTATTCCTTCCTCCTCAATGTTTTCGTTAAAGAAAACCAATGTCGGGATTTCGGAAACTTCCATTTCAGAAGTAATTTTTAAATCGCATTGGAAAGCTTTCGCAGCACTTGTTGAGTGAATATCGGAAATAAACTCAACAACATCCAAGCCGACGCTTGCCGCACAATTTTTCAGCACGTCAAATGTAGCAATATTTTGCTTTTCAAGAAAGAGCATTTCTTGCAGTTTTCTTAAAAAACGGATGCCGCATTTACGGCCTTGTAATTCAGCTGCTTTTAATGCGATTGAAGCCAAATATGGAGAGACAATGGGATTTTCGAACCAGAGCGAACCGTCGCATGACATTCCTGTTCTGCTCGCTGTTTGTTCCCAAAGTTCAGCGATATTTTCGTATTTCTTCTTTTTATTCATGTTTAATGTGGCTAATCTTCCGCTCAAAACATGCTTTAAGGAAAAATACTGGCCGTATTCAATCTGAAGCTTTTTAATGATAGGCTCTAAAGCCCAACATTCAGGACATAAAGGATCGACAAACATGTATATTTCAAGGGGTTTGCTATCAGGGCAATTGTCATCGGCTGTTTTCGGGATGGATGTAGACAAATCTTTTTCAATCATGTTTAATCACCTTTATCTTTAGTTTTCCTCCGAATTAATCATGTGTTTTGCTGTCAAAGCAAGTCTTGAAAAAAGTCCTTCACGAATGGAGTCGTCTAGCTCAACTTCATCCATTGCTTCACTCATACAGGACAGCCATGCTTTTGCACGCTTTTCCGTAATGGGAAACGGCAAATGCCGGGCCCTAAGCATAGGATGGCCGTGTTCTTCTGTGTATATTTGCGGCCCTCCTAAATATTGTGTAAGAAACTGCTTTTGTTTTCTTGCAGTTTCTGTTAAATCATCTGGAAAGATAGGAGCTAAATCGGGGTGTTTGCCAACACGCTCATAAAATGCGTCAACAAGATTGCTAAGCGTTTTTTCCCCAATAACATCATATGGAGTAGGCATTTTATTGACCATCTTTAAAACTCCTTTTTGTTTGAAATAATAGGACTTTAAGGAAAAGAATATGAATTATTCCTTTTTATAAGATAAAAAATCACTTAATGCTATTTTACCAATGGTCTTTTCATTGTACAAATAAATAGCTTGTAAAACTTTATTATCACATTTTCCGGTTTATGCCTGTTTAATTTACAGCGCCATTTTTTCATAAAAAAATATCCACTAACAAGTACCGGATAAAAGTGTAAGAAAGCAGGCCGGTGAATGTCGGCCTGCAAGTAAAATTGTTATGCTGTATAATGCTGTGTCACTTTTGCGACATAGTTTTGTGTTTCTTTAAATGGAGGAATTCCTCCATATTTGTTTACATTGCCTGGTCCTGCATTATATGCAGCTAGAGCAAGGCTGACATCGCCATCATACTTTGTAAGCATTTGCTTCAAGTACTTAGTGCCTCCCATAATGTTCTGCTCAGGATCATAAGTGTTATTAACTCCCAAACCTCTGGCAGTTGCAGGCATCAATTGCATTAAGCCTGATGCGCCGGCATAGCTTGTCGCGTTTGGATTAAAGTTGGATTCCACTTTAATAACAGAACTGATCAGTTTTTCAGGAACACCGTATTTAGCAGCAGCCTTTTGAATAATATCATCAAAATCGCCATTGCTGCTCGAATCACTTTTCGCTAATTTAGTTAAGCTGATAGGAAGCAGGGAGCTTGTTGCACTTGTCTGCATTAGATTTGAGCTGGCTGCACTACTAATGCCGGCGTAGCTGCCTAGTGTATTCTGCATGATGCTGTCAGCAGCACCTGTCCCGCTCGATGAAAAACTGCCGAGCAGTTCTTGAAATAAATTATTTGAAGAAGAGCTGTCAGCAGTTCCTGCAGTTGACATGTTCTGTAATGCTTGCAATTCAAATAAAACTTTTAATTGATCTATTTTCATGTAGTTCCTCCATATGACTGGTAAACTGAGTTATCTATTTAAATTCCGTTCTTATATTTTTGCTCGTAAAATCTTCTAACTTTATTTTTGGTCTTTCTTACAGGTATTTGAAAGGATTGAAGGAGCTGTTGGAAATATGCCTGTCCTTCTTTTCTATCGCTTACTTCATATTCTAACTCATAATCTTCTATATTTAAATAAAAACTGTGATCGAAAACTAGTAAACCATTTCCAGTTTCTTTTTCTGCTCGGATAGTAGTGAGAGAACCAAAATAATGAATCTTTTCTGGTGCAATACCTAAGTCCAGCAAAAGTGCTGCAAACTGTTCATCCAAAATTCGGCCTGTCTGAATCATTTCCTCGCCAGCTTCTGCAGACAGCTGCTTGTTCGTTTCAAGCAGCCCGTCCTCATGGGGCTGCTTTAACGTCAACTCGTAGCCAGCCTGTTTTTTGCGGATTCGCAGTGCAGAGCTGCGTTCTTTCAAGGCGAAATCTGCCGTGTCAAAATAATGGTTTTCTTGTTTAAATAACTCATTTTCTTTGACTTGATAATGTTCAAGCAAATTGGTGTATTCTTCTTTAGTCAGCATATTTTTAAATTCTATTTCAATGTTTTTCTCCATCATCCAAATTCCTTTCCCGGCTGTTTAACTTTTATGCCTTAAACGGTCTTAAGGCAAGGTTCTAATAGATATTATCTCTTTGTTTGTTTCTGACTGCAATGTTTAGGATAAATTTATCCAATGTGGTAAAATAGTGCATAGTTGGAGGGTGAAAAAATGAAAGAAAAACTACAAGTGCTAAACGCAGAAATGACTGAATCTAATTTAATCTTGAAAGTGGAAGAAAGCTATCCGGTTAACGAGCTTTCTGCAAAGGGGCAGATCTTAGTTGATTCTGACGCTTTCGCCTTTATATATTTAGCTGAAAAAGGGGATCAGTACGTATATATTGTACTCGGCAAAGATATTTGGCCGAGCTTAAAGAAAGGCTTAGAGGCCGAATTACCGGTGTATTTGTCAAACGGACAGAATAACCTTGAATTGGCTGAATGGAAAGAGGAAATGGAATACTTAATTGATAATATTGAAGGCAACGGCAATTATGGAGAAGAGATGGAGGCTAGTGTAACAGCCGTTTTTTCATAATATAAACCGACGTACATAATAGAAGAAACCTATTTAAAATGGGGTGTTATATATGCAGTGGGAGCAATTTTTAGCCCCTTATAAACAAGCGGTTGATGAACTGAAAGTTAAGTTAAAGGGCATGAGGAGACAGTTTGAGCATGAAGAGGAGCATTCTCCGATTGAATTTGTCACAGGAAGAGTAAAGCCGATTGCAAGCATTCTTGATAAGGCCAATGAAAAGGGTATACCTTTAGACAAATTAGGAACAGAAATGCAGGATATTGCCGGCTTGCGTATGATGTGTCCCTTTGTGGACGATATTATAAGAGTAGTAGAATTATTAAGGGCTCGCAATGATTTTGAAATTGTGGAGGAAAGAGACTATATTCTCCACCGAAAAGAGAGCGGCTACCGTTCCTATCATGTCGTTATTAGCTATCCGGTGCAAACAATCAACGGAGAGAAAAAACTCCTGATGGAAATACAGATTAGGACGCTTGCCATGAACTTTTGGGCAACGATTGAACATTCGCTTAACTATAAATATAAAGGGCAATTCCCGAAGGACATCCAAATGAGACTTCAAGGAGCTGCCGAAGCTGCATTCCGCCTGGATAAGGAAATGTCGCTGATCCGAGGGGAGATTCAGGAAGCACAAGCCTTTTTTAATCGAAAAAAGGAGCAGAAAGACAGGAAAAAATGATGGAAATCATTTCAAAGAGGAGCTAATCGAAAATGAAATTTGCCGTAACCTCAAAAGGTGATTCAAAGTCGGATAATTTAGTACAGCGGTTAAAGCAATATTTATTGGATTTTGAGCTGGAGTATGAGGAGGAAGAGCCAGATATCGTCATTTCAGTCGGCGGTGACGGCACGCTTTTATATGCATTCCACCGCTACAGCAGCCGCTTGGATAAAACCGCATTTGTCGGTGTTCACACAGGCCATCTCGGCTTTTATGCAGACTGGACGCCTGATGAAATTGAAAAGCTTGTTATTGCTATTGCTAAAACACCATACAGTGTAGTCGAATATCCATTGCTTGAAGTGACTGTTCAGTATCAGGATGAAGATAAGGAAACACGATATCTTGCCTTGAATGAATCTACTGTAAAAAGCATTGACGGTACATTTGTTATGGATGTAGAAATCAGAGGAGAGCATTTTGAACGGTTTAGAGGAGATGGACTATGTGTATCTACTCCTTCCGGCAGCACGGCGTACAATAAGGCTTTAGGGGGAGCGCTGCTGCACCCGTCTATCAGAGCCATTCAATTGGCTGAAATGGCTTCTATTAATAACCGTGTTTTCCGGACAGTCGGCTCACCGCTCATCATTCCTGAGCATCATACTTGTGTGCTGAGACCTGTCAATGAGCCTGATTTTCGCATCTCCATCGATCATTTGACATTATTGCATAAAAAGGTTAAATCGATTCATTATCGAGTTGCCGAAGAAAAAATACGGTTTGCGAGATATCGGTCATTCCCTTTCTGGAAAAGGGTTCATGACTCTTTCATCTCAGAATAGAATTAGGAGTGCAAGGCATGTGACATTTAAGCTAGACTGGGTTATGGAAGAAGACGGGAAGATAATGCTGAAGGAGTTTCTGAAAGAAAGGTCCATCTCTAAGTCTGCTCTGACGGATATCAAGTTCAAGGGCGGCAGGATTACTGTCAATGAGGTGGAGCAGAATGTCCGTTATATGGTGAAAAGAGGCGATCGGATTTCAGTATTATTCCCTGTTGAGAAGCCGAGTGAGGGCTTGCTTCCCGAAGAAATACCGCTGAACATTATATATGAAGATGACTATCTTCTTATCGTGGAAAAGCCGAGCGGGATGAACACCATTCCTTCAAGAGAGCACCCTTCCGGCAGCCTTGCGAATGCTGTTTTCGGCTACTATGTGAAAAAAGGCATTGCAGCAACAACACATATTGTCACGAGGCTTGATAGAGATACATCGGGGATGGTCCTTATTGCGAAGCATCGTCATGTTCATCATCTTTTGAGTGAACAACAGAAGGCCCGCTTGGTCAAACGACATTATACAGCGTTAGCAGAAGGGCTGTTCTCCAATAAGAGCGGCACCATCAATGCGCCTATCGGCAGGTGTGGAGACAGCATCATTAAAAGGGAAGTAAGAGAGGACGGGCAGACAGCCATTACTCATTACAACGTGCTAACTCAGCTGTCTGATTTTGCCGCTGTTGAGCTGTCTTTAGAGACTGGCAGAACACATCAGATTCGTGTACATATGTCTTATATAAGCCATCCATTAATTGGAGATGATTTATATGGCGGTTCACGCCATAAGTTAGGAAGGCAGGCGCTGCACTGCTCAAGACTTGCCTTTATCCATCCAATCACACAGCAGGAAATGGAATTTTCCGTCAGCCTTCCTGAGGATATGAAAAGGTTATTTACATTAAATAACCAGGCTGGGACATAAATATGTAAATTTGCATAAAAACCGAACTATTTTTATTATTTATTGATAAAAAGTTTGGTTTTTTATGTTTTCATTTAAATAAAATAATAAATAATCTTAGTGGAATGGAGCGGAGGACACTCGACTCCTGCGGGAAATAGAGGAAAGGCTATAGACCCCGCAGGCGAAGACGAGGAGGCTCAGCTTCCTCCCCGCGGAAAGCGAGTGGGACGAGAGCGCAATGAAACGAACTAATTTTAAAGCCATATTCTATTTTTATTGTTTCAAAGTTAGATGAAATTTTATTATTCTTGTTTAGATAGGCTTATTTTGTTGTGCCATCCCCTTTATTTATGCTAATCAAATGTCCGGAATTTCTCTGCTATATAAGGCATTGCAGAAGAAACCGATTGAACAGTCATTTCAGGGTAGCTTAGTGCGGATAAATGTCCACCAAAAACAGCTCCTGTATCAATATTATAAGTATTGTTAATGGCACGCACCTCTTTAACAGGAGTATGTCCGTAGACAATCGCTGCTTTTCCTGTATAAGATTTAGCCCAATCCCGTCGGACTGGTGAACCGTCAGGATGGCTTTCTCCCGTAATATCACCATAAAGAACGAATGTTTTTACCTTCTCAGAATGCTTGCCAATATAATCTTCCTTAATCCCTGCATGGGCAATAACTAACTTTCCACCATCAAGTACATGGTATAAAGGAGAATGATCATACAGCTTCATGAACTTGTTTTTGATAATTTCCCTGTCCTTTTTTTTCAAGCTCTCCAATTCTTCTACTGTTGTTTCCAATCCATGCTTAATTTGCACCTTTCTTCCTAAAAAATAACGGTAAAGCTTGTTGCAGTGATTTCCTGGCACATAATATCCAAGTTTTTTTTCAATAAGTGTGCAAACAACCTCTATCACACGCAGAGAGTTAGGACCTCTGTCTGTTAAATCCCCGACAAAGGCAAGCCATCTGTTCTCTTGATGAACGGGATAGCCTAAATCCCATGTATAGCCAAGCTTTTTTGTTAATGCTTGCAGTTCTTCATAACAGCCGTGTATATCACCGATAATATCCAGTTTCATATTTGTCCTCCCAATTCAATCCTTCGTACCAATTATCTTTTGTAGGGAAACAAAATATTATAAGGTCACAATCTAAAGTTTTACATGTAAAAGAATGGGGAATATATATTAGCTGTCTCCTGTTTCCTTTAGGTTGTTTGTTAAGGTATCATAATTTTTTTATTGGAAATTAGTGAGATGGACGACAAACTCTAAGAGATTTGTTAGTATAGAGAGAAACTTTTGAAAGGAGTATGTTTTGAAAGAGATAACGAGCAGCTATGAAGAAAAACTAGAAGAAATCCTCCATTCTTTACAAAATGAAAACTTACAAACATTCAGAGAAGCATTTTTAGAACTGCATCCATATGATCAAGCTTCATTTTTTAAGGAATTGGAGAAAGTAGAACAAGAGAGTGTATTTCATTTTTTATCACCTGAGGAGATTGCAGAGTTATTTGAGCATCTCGATATGGAAGACCATGATTACCAGGAGCTGTTTGCAAGACTGCTGCCTTCCTATGTGGCTGACATATTCACACATATGTCAGCGGATGATGCAGCAGATATCCTCATCGCTTTGGAAAAGCAGCAAGCACTTAGTTATATCGCCCTTATGCCGCTTGAAGAGGCAAGCAATGTCAAGGCACTAATGGATTATGAGGAGGAAACTGCAGGGAGCATCATGACACTTGAATATGTCAGCCTGTATTCTCATATGACAGTTCATGCTGCAATGGCCTTGCTTAAAGCGGAAGCACCTAATGCGGAGACAATTTACTATATTTATGTGGTGGATGAACAGAAGCATCTTGTCGGAGTAGTATCCTTAAGGAATTTAATCGTAAGTGATGACAGTACAGTGATTGCTGACATTATGAATGACAGTATCTACTCTGTTTCTGTCACTCAAACCCGTGAGGAAGCAGCAAGGAAGATGCGGGATTATGACTTTCTTGCATTGCCTGTCATTGATTTTCAAGGGAGGCTGCTCGGCATCATCACGATTGATGACATTGTCGATGTATTGGAGGAAGAAGCAACTGATGATTATTCAAAGCTTGCGGCTGTTTCTAATATGAACTATGTTGATCAACATCCCGTTTCTGCTGCAAAAAAACGATTGCCGTGGCTGATTATCCTGTTGTTCTTAGGAATGTTTACGGCAAGCTTAATCGGCAGGTTTGAGGAGACGTTAAACAAGGTTTCTATCCTTGCTGTTTTCATTCCCTTGATTGCAGGGATGGCAGGAAACACGGGGACACAGGCACTCGCAGTTGCAGTGCGGGGCATTGCGACAGGAAACCTGGAGAAGGAAAGCAAGTTCAAGCTGATCATGCGCGAAGCGGGAACAGGACTAATAACAGGTGGAGTCTGTGGAATACTTGTAACATTGGTCGTTTATATTTGGAAAGGCAATATTTTTTTAGGGCTTTTAGTTGGTGCATCTATTTTAGGAACACTAATTGTAGCGACAATTGCAGGTTCTATAATCCCTCTATTGATGAATAAATTAAAAATTGATCCTGCCGTTGCATCTGGACCATTTATTACAACTTTAAATGATATTATCAGTATCCTCATTTATTTTGGAATGGCAACGATGTTTATGGGATTGTTGACCAGTTAAGTTATTTTAGAAAGAAAAAAGCAGTTATCAAGGAGGAAATAAAATGGAACACGGCGCTTCTGTAATGTCCTTAATGATTGTAATCATTGTGGCATTATTGACACCGATTATTTTGCACCGCCTAAAGCTAAATGTTATTCCTGTCGTGGTTGCAGAAATTATCATGGGGCTTATTATTGGAAAAAGCGGTTTTAATCTTGTCGAGCAGGATACTTGGCTGGAGACTTTATCAACATTAGGCTTTATTTTTCTAATGTTCTTAAGCGGGCTGGAGATAGATTTTAAATCTTTTTCCAGCAATAAAAAAAGAGAGACACTGCCGAATGGGAGGCTTGAACCGAAGCCGTTCTCAACATCTGTCATCATCTTTGCCGCTATTTTTGCGTTATCGGTTATTTTGAGTTATCTATTTGTCCTTGCAGGCTTTGTAGATAGTATTTTCTTAATGACTATCATCATTTCTACTATTTCACTTGGTGTGGTTGTGCCAACATTAAAAGAAGCAAATATCATGAAAACGGCAATAGGGCAAATCATCCTGCTTATAGCAGTCATTGCTGATTTAGCGACAATGATATTGCTGGCAGTTTTTGCTTCGATTCATGAAAGCGGCGGTAACACTTGGCTGTTACTAATCCTATTTGCAGCAGGGGTGTTATTATATTTTGCAGGCAGACGCTTCAAAAACAAAAACACTTCAGATTCGATGTCAAGAGGAACAGTGCAAATCGGAACAAGGGCAGTGTTCGCATTAATTATTTTCTTAGTAGCGCTGTCTGAAACTGTCGGTGCAGAAAATATTCTTGGTGCTTTCTTAGCAGGGGTGCTTGTGTCGCTCTTGTCCCCGAATGAAGAGCTTGTGCATCAATTAGATTCCTTTGGCTATGGCTTTTTAATTCCGATATTTTTTGTAATGATTGGTGTTGACATGGATTTATGGTCACTATTTACAGATCCTATGCTTCTTTTATTTATACCGCTCTTATTGCTTGCTTTGCTAGCAAGCAAGATGCTGCCTATTTACTATTTAAAAAAATGGTATGATAACAGGACAATAGTAGCATCAGGGTTTTTATTAACATCGACATTGTCTCTAGTAATTGCAGCTGCAGCGATTGGGGAAAGAATGAATATAATAACCTCGCAGATGAGCGGGATATTTATTCTTGTAGCAATTATTTCCTGTATTATCACACCGATTGTTTTCAAAAAACTTTTCCCAAAGGAAACAGCAGGAGAAAGGGCAGTAAATATTTCAATCATCGGTGTGAATCAGATTACTATGCAGCTATACCAAGAGTTAAAATCCCCTTACTATAAGGTGGAATTCTATCATAAAAAACAAGAAAAACATGATCTGCAAATTGCAGATTCTCTGTTTGAAATCACAGAGCTGGACAATTATACCGAGGAAGTTATCAAGGCTACAAACATTTCGGCAGCGGACATTGTAGTAGTTTCTACTGGCGATAGCAGTGAGAATGAAAGAATGAGTCTTTTATTAAAGCAGGCAGGGATTGATAGGGTTATTTGCAGAATGGAAGATCTCGATAAAGAGGCCTCTTTGCAAAAGGAAGGAATTGAAGTGTTTTCATCCTTTACATCAACTAAAGCACTGCTAAAAGCGATGATTCAATCTCCGAGCATCCTTGCTTTGTTAGGGAATAATGAAACATCTTTACATGAAATTACAATTAAGAACAAGGGGTTTGAGGGAATGACATTAAGAAAGTTCCCGTTCACTGGAGATGTTATTTTTGTACGAATCTTCCGTGGAAGAGATTCCGTTATTCCCCATGGAGACACCGAGCTGCAGCTACATGACCATTTAATTGTAACTGGTTCTGAAGAATATGTCAGGGAGCTGAAAAGAAACCTAGAACGTGAGTACTAAGTGGCAACGGAAAAATAAGCCAAATGACTACGGTAACAGCACTTTTCTTTTTGAAGATAGTATAGTAAAATTAGTACTAGGTACTAATAACTTGTAATATAATTTAGGAGGATAAATTATGAGCTTTTCATTAAAGGGCAAAACCTATGTTGTAATGGGTGTTGCGAACAAAAGAAGCATTGCATGGGGGATTGCTACATCTCTTCATAAAGCAGGTGCCCGTCTAGTATTCACATATGCTGGAGAAAGACTGGAGAAAAGTGTTCGTGATCTTGTAGCAACACTTGAAGCAAGTGACAGCATCGTTTTGCCATGTGATGTTACGAATGACCAGGATATCGCACAGTGCTTCCAAACGATCAAAAACGAAGTTGGAACTATTCATGGAATTGCTCATTGCATCGCTTTTGCAAACAAGGAAGAATTGCAAGGGGATTACATGAATACAACAAGAGAAGGCTTCTTGCTTGCGCATAATATCAGCTCTTATTCTTTGACTGCTGTAGCGAAGGAAGCTAAAGGTTTGATGACAGAAGGCGGAAGCATTGTTACATTAACATATCTTGGTGGAGAACGTGCTATTAGAAACTATAATGTTATGGGTGTTGCAAAAGCTTCACTTGATGCAAGTGTCCGTTATTTAGCATCTGATTTAGGCAAGGACGGCATCCGTGTTAACTCTATTTCAGCAGGTCCGATTCGCACACTTTCTGCAAAAGGTATCAGTGACTTTAACTCAATCTTGAAAGAGATTGAAGAACGCTCACCGCTAAGAAGAACAACAACACCTGATGAAGTGGGAGATACGGCTGTATTCTTGTTCAGTGATATGGCAAGAGGAATTACAGGCGAAAACATCCACGTAGATTCAGGCTTCCATATTATTTCATAAGCAATAAATAAGCGCTGACCTAAAATGGGTCAGCGTTTTTTGTTTTGCAGAATAGAGCAGCACCATGATGAATATCTTTTTTAAAGAAATACCTGACACAAACTCCTTGATTAACATTAAAGCATGCCCCAGCATAGATTAAGATGAAGTAGGCAAAAAAACCTGCTGTATATTATGTATTAGGAGGTGACTTTAACTTTATGAGGAAAAAAACAGCAAGAAAAGCTTCACCTCTCTTGTTTCAGCATACTCCTTTTCCTGCTGAAAACATGCAAAGCACATTCTCTGCTCGTAAAGCGCAAACACGTAAGCGAAGAGAGGAAATAGAAAACGCAGCATTGCAGGCTGCTAAAACAAAAACAGAAAAACAAACCGATAAAGAGCATATCGGTATGATTGAGTCTCCAGGGGCTGTTCGGGATAAAATACATGACTACAATGTAGAGCAGGCGGAACAACAAGAAAGCCAAGAACGGAAACCTGCATTCCGCAGGCTGAAAAGCTTTAGGGAGATGGGGATAGAGGAAAGGCTGACATATCTTTTTAACTTTCCGAAACAGCTTCCTCCTGTTGCATGTATCCTGACGGTTGAAGAAAACCAGCAAATAAGAGGATTTATAACTGGCAAAGATGACAAGAAAGTGTCAGTAAAGTTGATGGATGGCGAGGAAATCTCCCTTTTTACGAAGAAAATTACAGATGTTAGAATGGTCGGTATTTAAGCATCGGCTCAGGAAAAAAACGCACTGTTAAAAGTGCGTTTTTTTTTTGCACATATGTAGCTTTCTTTAGTCTAGGGAATTAAAGAAAAGGGAGCCAGCACCTATTACCAGTAATAATAGGGAATAGGCAACAAGAGCAATTTGCGTAGAATGATTTGCTTTGTGGAAAATCTTTATCAACACTCTCACCTCCGAAGTAAGATAAGATGAAGTTTCCTATATTGCAAAAAAAATAAACAACCAGCCATATAAAATGACTGGTTGTAGGGTGTAAATTACGCTTATATTAATCACAGATGTCTAAATCAACGTCAGCAATGCATTGTACGGCACAGAAGCATTTCAAGTCAACTGTAATGCAGTCGCTTGTGCGACGGAATCCATCCACTTCACAGACTTTGCCAAGGTCAATGCCTTTTGGTCCTGTGATATCAAGTGTTTCTCTGCCAGAGTGAGTGTTAGTAATTGGTGCAAGCACTCTCAATACTGCACAGCAGTTGTCAAACACATCTTCTACGCGGAAGAAGATAGACACACATGCACAGTCATCTCCTCTGAAGAAAGCATGGAAAGGTGATCCGTCAGCTGTTTTTAGAACAAATACACGAGTATCTGCTTTACTGCGTTTTGTTGGGGAAACAAGTGAACCTAGTGGCTCAGAAAAGCAGTTTGTTTCACATTCGCAGTTGTCTTCTGCACTATCTTGAATATCTTTAATGGCGCGAACCACTTCGCAAACACAGCTAGAAGTACCGAAAACATCATCTTTTTTTCCACAACCCATAATTGATTTCCTCCTTGTTTGTTTCTTTCTTTGTGATACTACACTACTAACATATTGCCAAAGACCGTTATGGGTTACGGACAAACGCCTTTTTTCTTGAAATTTAGGCATATGCCCAAATTTCCAAGTGTGTTTAGATGTCTGTCATGAAAATAGGCACTGAAAGACTGCTTTCTTCATATTAGTGTGTGTATAGAGGAGGGTAATAAAAATGAATATAGAGTGGATAGAACTGCTGCTGTTAGTGTTAGCCACATTTCGCCTGACTAGATTATTAGTGTTTGACCGCATAACGGAATTCCTTCGCATGTTAGTGCTTGATGAAAAGCTTGAAAAAAATGAAAATGGTGAAGATGAGATATATTATGTTCCAAAGGACGGTTTGGTTAGAGGCTTTTTAGGGGAATTGATTAGCTGTTATTGGTGTACTGGAGTTTGGTCAACTGGCTTTCTTGTCCTATTGTATTATTTCCTTCCAAGCATTTGCACACCAGTTGTACTGATACTTGCCATTGCAGGGGCTGCTTCTATAATCGAGGCTATCGTGCAGAAATTGACGGAATAACATTGAAATTCATTTTCTATATTTAGGCTAGTTGTTTACACATAGACAAAAAGAGCCTCATACAATATGGTAGACATATTCTAATGTCATTCTAAAAAAACGGGAGTGCTTGTAATGATGAAAAAACTGACAAAAAAAGAAGAAGCACCTGCTGCTATTTCCCGGAAAAAAAAGGTGAAAAAGAAAGGCTGCGGCTGTGGGAAAAAAGTTAAAACAAATGGCTAAAAGCCAAGAAAGAAGAGCGGATCTGCCGTTCTTTTTTTTGTCTTTACAAAAATTGGGGCTGTATGCTTCCTTTTTTTTTTCATAAAAAACAGTAAAAACGAAAAAAATAAACAAAGGAAAAACATACATCTTTTACATAGGAAGGGACAAATATGACACATCAAAAACGTTTTTTTGTATTTTTTATTTTCATGTGCTTTCTTCTGGCCGGTTGTGAAGAATCATCTCCTTCCAGCCGGACCGCTTTATTCAAAAGGGTTGATCCTGCTCCATTAACAGTTACCAAAAATCCAGATCAGCTTGAACAAATATTAGTGCGTCAAGTAAAAGATGAAGCAAGTTCGGTTAAATCCATCTATGACGTAGCGGTGATTAAAGGCCAAAAGGAAATTCTGGTTGCTTATAAAGTAAAGCATATGTCCAGGTTTAGAATGAAGGGCATTGAGAGTGACTTGAACAAAATCTTAAGTGATAAGTTTCCCGACCATACATTCACTGTATCAAGTGACTATAAGATATTTCTAGAAGCGATAAGGCTTGGGGATAAGATGAAGAATGCAGATTACAGTGAAAAAAATGCGGATAAGCGGCTTAAGCAAATAATCAATCTCACCAATGAACTAACATAAGGAGAAGGTATTAATGGCGAAGAAAAAGAAAACACCACAGCAAAAACAGTATGAACAATTAGAGAAAAAATACGAAACGAAAAGACCAGTAGTAAAGAACTGCATAAAGGCTTTTTTTGTCGGAGGCTTTATTTGTATGCTCGGACAGCTGCTGTCTTTTATGTATATTTATTTTTTCCACTTTACAGAGCAAACTTCCGGAAACCCTACAAGTGCCACAATCATATTCCTGTCTATGCTGCTCACTGGATTTGGCATTTATGACCGGCTTGGCCAGTTTGCCGGAGCTGGAAGTGCAGTGCCGGTTTCAGGGTTCGGGAACAGCATTATTTCTGCGGCAATAGAGCATCGGACCGAAGGCTTTGTATTAGGTGTAGGAGGAAATATCTTCAAATTAGCAGGCTCCGTTATTTTATTTGGTGTCTTTGCTGCCTTTGTTGTTGCTTTAATTAAAACGCTTATTCTAATGGCCAGGGGGGTTATGTAATTGCTTAAAGGAAAACAGTCATGGCTTTTTGACAATCATCCTGTCATACAGTCTACAGGTGTAGCAGGCGGTCCATTTGAAGGGAACGGAAACTTAGCGAAGGATTTTGATATTTTGCATGAAGACTTATGGATGGGCAAGACATCTTATGAGCAAGCGCATAGAGTGCTTTTGGAGGAAGCAACAGCGACTGCTTTAAAAAAAAGCGGACTGTCTGCAGAGGATGCCCAATTTTTTATTGCAGGCGACCTTATCAATCAAATCACACCAACCAGCTTTGCTGCCCGTGACCTGAAAGTGCCTTATTTCGGCTTGTTTGGCGCTTGTTCTACCTCGATGGAGGGGCTGGCAATGTCTTCTTTTATAATCAACTACAAAGGTGCTAAGAATATCCTTACAGGTGCTTCGAGCCATAACGCAGCTGTTGAAAAGCAGTTCCGCTATCCAACAGAATATGGCGGTCAAAAGCCGCCGACAGCACAATGGACTGTCACAGGCGCAGGCGTTGCTTTGTTAACAGAAAATGACGGAACGCATGAAAATTGCCCGTACACGACGTCAGCAACAATAGGAAGAGTAATGGATATGGGTTTAATTGATCCATTTAATATGGGCGGGGCAATGGCTCCAGCTGCTGCTGATACTATTTGTGCCCATTTCAATGACTTAGGTGTTGATGCATCTCATTATGATTTAATTGTTACTGGTGATTTGGGTAAAATTGGCAGAGATTCTGCACTCGCACTTCTTGAGGAAAAAGGAATTCATATTGATAAAAATAAATTTAATGACTGCGGTTTACTTATCTATAAAGCTGATCAGCCAGTCCAATCAGGCGCTAGCGGTCCTGGATGTTCTGCGACTGTATTATACGGTCACTTGTTGAACGAAATGAAAAGAGGTGTTTATAAGCGGATACTTGTCGTGGCGACAGGTGCATTGTTATCTCCGCTTACGGTTCAGCAGGGAGAATCTATTCCATGTATTGCTCATGCAGTATCAATCGAAATATAGAAGGGAGGAAAATGAGTATGCTGCCAATGTTTTTTTGGGCATTTGTAATAGGAGGCTTGATTTGTGTAATTGGCCAGCTAATGTTTGATGTGGCCAAGCGTACACCAGCACATACTTTAACGACTTTAGTTGTGGCAGGTGCTATATTAGATGGACTAGGTCTGTATGAGCCGTTTGCCGACTTTGCCGGTGCTGGTGCAACTATTCCTATTACGAGCTTCGGTAACGCACTGGTTCATGGTGCTATGCAAGAAGCAGAGACACATGGGTTAATTGGGGTACTCACAGGAATGTTTGAGGTTACCAGCTCAGGAATTTCAGCCGCAATCGTCTTCGGTTTTATTGGCGCTTTAATTTTTAAACCAAAGGGTTAAGAATTCTTCCGTTTCATCCGCTAATAGTCAATCGTACAAATTCACATAGCTTAGGAGCTTGCCTATACACAATACCTCAATTTCCATATGCTATTAAAGAATAAAGGAGAAGTGAGGTGAAGGTGTATGTGTTTCGGCGGATATGGATATGGAGGCGGCGGCTATAGCGGCGGCGGTTATGGTTCTTCATTTGCTTTGATCGTTGTACTTTTCATTCTATTGATTATTGTTGGAGCTAGCTTCTACGCTTAATAATTAGTAAATGAACGAAAGGATAGGCTTTCCATGGGAAAGCCTATCCTTTTTAATTTTTTTAACTGAAAATTTTCACCTTTTACTTTTACCTACATACTATGTAAAGTAGCTCAAGAAGGAGGAAATACAGGTATGAATAACAACTTCTTTAAGAATATAGAATCAAAAACAGGTGTGAATATGAAAGACATTTTTGACCTGGCTAATTCATTACAAAATGCAAACTTCAAAGATGAAAACACAGTAAGAGGGGTCATTCGCCGAGTATCCCAAATCGCTGGCAAACCTGTTCCTAAAGAAACAGAGGACAAAATTGTTCAATCCATTGTTAAGGATGGGAAACAGCTTGATTTCAACACACTATCCAAGATGATTAATAAAAAGTGATTTGGCGGGTAACCTCTTGTCTAAAGGTTACCCTTTTATTCTTTATTCTTGTGTATTGGTGCCAGTCTTAAAGCAGATAAGAACCGGGATGCTTTTGCTTTTCTTCCCCTCAAGTGCATCGGAATGGATACATACAGCTCTGCCATTGATCTTGTCATCGCAACATATAATAGTCGCCTTTCTTCTTCCATAGGCAGATTGTCGCCATTTCGGAAGGCTTCCAATGCATAATCGTGAGGAAGGGAACCGTCAACACCGCCTAGAATATAGACGATTTTATATTCGAGTCCTTTGGCACGATGAATGGTTGTCAGGCTGATTGCATTTTTTGTATCTTTATATTGTTTTTTCAGTTCTGCGTTCATGGCAATCATATGGTCTGTATAGGCAACAAATTCAGCAATGGTGCCAAACTTTTTAGCGACAACTTTAAGATCTCGAAGATCGTCAGAGCCTTTATCCCATTGATTTCCTTCATTTCCCCGTTTTTTAATGAACTCTTGGAAGCCGAGTTCTTTTTCAATAAAGGCAATGGCCTCTAAAGGGGGA
Organism: Niallia laureatilytica; assembly: GCF_046613985.1. Taxonomy (NCBI): domain Bacteria; kingdom Bacillati; phylum Bacillota; class Bacilli; order Caryophanales; family Bacillaceae; genus Niallia; species Niallia laureatilytica. Next base: position 247,630 of record NZ_JBKKHP010000002.1, read on the forward strand.
GTTGATTTTAGTTTTTTCAGAGCGTCTGGAATTTTTTTTAGTCTCGATTCCTGAAAGGCAAATCCGGTTTTAATTTTTGCGAATCCGTCAGCCAGGCTGCAATCTTCCAAAATACTTAATGCTTTTAAGTCTTGAAGCACACTTTTCTTGAGAAATAATGTCGGCAGCAAACTGTTAACAGCATGCTGATCATCTGGGTCAACAGCAAGCTTTAAGTAAGCAATCATGCTTTTGACGATAAAGCGGCTGTAAAAGGAACCAGAATCCTGCTCGAGTCTAAATGGAAGACTTGAGGAAGACAGTCTTTCAAACATTGCCCTGCTGTTTGTATTAGTTCTAAACAGAATGGCGAAGTCCGTCGGTTCTGCCCCTTTTTGAATTTTTTCTAATATGTCTGTGACTATCATTGTTGCTTCTTCCTCTTCATCATAAGGATAGAAGAGGAGGGGATTTTGTCCAGTATAGGTCGCAGCCATTTTTTTGGGACGTCTGTTTTTGTTTGCTTTTATAATATCATTTGCTGATGATACAATTTCATTAGTAGAGCGGTAATTATTCTTCAGATAAATAATTTTGGCGTTTTTAAAGTCCTTTTCATAATCCAGCAGGTATTTCGGGTCACTGCCTCGAAATGCATAAATAGCCTGATCATCGTCTCCAACTGCATAAATACTTTTCGCTCGTTGGGACATCAATTTTATCCATTCATACTGGACTTTATTAATGTCTTGAAATTCGTCTAGCAGGAAATAGGAAAATCTGTTTTGGTATGTTTCAAGTATTTTAGGATTTTCAAGGAAAAAGTAATATCCGCCGACAAGCATATCGTCAAAATCATATTGGCCTTTGTTATGCTTTGTCTCTTCATATTTTTTGTAAAGTGGCAATACCTTCTCTTCCCAATCAGAAGCAGGCTTAATTTCATGTGGAAATTGCAAAGAATTCTTCCATGCTCCAATCAATTGAAGGGCAGCATCATATGGGAATTCTTTCATATCAATTCCTAATTCTGTGCCAATTTCTTTTAGGATTAATTCTTTCTGCCAGTTGCTGCTCAGCAAATTGGTCCTTTTCCATTTATTTGGTTCGTGAAAAAGGAGTATTTGATACAGGATACTGTGGAAGGTCCCTGAAACAATCCGGCTGATTACCGTTTTGGTCATGTCAGGATACTTCATAAGCCGTTCTTTCATTTCTAATGCAGCTTTGCTCGTAAATGTTACTAGCATGATGGAGGCAGGATCAATTTTCTTCTCATGGATGAGATAGGCAGTTCTCGCCGTCAGAACTCGTGTTTTTCCGCTTCCAGCACCTGCAACAACCAATACTGCTTCCTCATCTGTTGTGACGGCATTGCATTGGGATTCATCAAGCTTGACGCCACTAAGGGAAAGAGCATGAAGATAACTGTCTGGCGCGTTATAATCAAGTCTGCCCACCTTAGCAGCAGTATCTGTAACAGTTTGGATGATTTTAGGCTGTTTAAAGCTAATTTCTTCAACCGGTGTTGAAATGCTTCGAGATTTAGGAAAACGAAATCCGTTTCTTTCTTCATATTCAACAGCAGCAGCTGCTTCACTGACAGCTGGAGTAATATTTTGCTGGCAAGGCTCTGAAGTGGAAGCATGGTAAAAATGCGGTTTTGCTTTAATACCCAAGTAAAGCTTTACAGCCTCACCGCAGACTGAGCAAGCAAGAAGGCCTTTTTTTCCAGCTTCATGCCAAGTCTGCCAGTCGCTTCTCGTATCAGCATATAAATGTATCAATCTATCATAATAGTAGGCTGTTTCCATAGTTAAACCTCATTTTCATACAATACTTCTTTTTTTAACGTACTTATTATCATAGCAAAATAAAAGAGTATATAAAAGGGAAGAAGGAAGTTTAACAAAACCATTAATTGGGTATGGATAAAAAAATCAAGTAGGAGGCAATTCGTATGGGTTATATTCTTCCAGTAAATAACTATCAATATGAACAGTATGTTAGACAGGATATCGCGCAAAAAAATAGACCTGTTAAGAGCCAAAAGGTTTTTGCACCTGCTGTTATTTCCAATACATATGAGAGATTTGACCAGCCCAATTCTGCACATAATAAAGAGGCTTCCAAAAGGAGAATGGAAGATGCGGAGAAGCTCATTGCCGAACTGACAGGAAAAGGTCGGCAATTCAACAAGCTTGTCTAATTAATAGCTTTGAACATATAAAGGAGCATCTTCCTGCCATTCAGCATACAACACTGTTTTAGGAGAATGAATTCCTATTTGGGCTAATTCTGCGTTTAGCTTTTTTTCATCCCAGCCGACAGTAGTCAAATTTTCCTCGATGATTTCTCCATCTAGTATGAGACTTAAAGGCAGAGTGCTGTCTTGGACATTCAGCTGCATTTCTGTCCGGGAGGGACTTGTATATGCCTGTTTTTTAATCGTGTTAACCGTTCCATCTGTTTCTAAAATAGCATAATGGCATTCTTGGATGGAGAAAATATCCTTGGAACGGAGAAGATGCTGAAGCTGGTTCAAATCGAGATGGTTTTTCTTCAGTTCATCATAATCTATCTTTCCTTTTTGGATGATGATAGATGGCTTTCCTTCAAGTAAGCTGCGTGAGCGCCGGAACTTTTGTGTCAAAAATTCTGTCAGGAAGATTAAAAAACCCCAAATAATGACAGCATATAATATTTCCTTTATGCCTGTATTGTCATCATACATTGCGTTTCCGACTAATTCCCCAATAACTAGCACACAAACAAAATCGAACGTTGTTACTTGGGTTATAACAGTTTTACCGAGTATTTTAGTAAAGAGAAGAAGTGCAATAAATCCAAAAACAAGCTCTGAACCAATATGCAGGAAATCCATAAGTTTATCATCCTTTCTCCTCCGTTATTCTAGACAAGAACAATAGAAAATAAACAAAGGGGAATGTCAGCAGACATTCCCCTAAAAATTTGTAAGTTCTCTTATTCATTATTACCGAGACGGAAAGTCTCAAATACAGTCCAAGAGCCGTTTTCCAACTCATACAAGAGATGAAAGCGGTCCGTACTTTCCTCATGGCTGAAACTGCGCATTCTTAAGCTGCTGTATAGATCGAGATGCTCATCGTTAGACAGCTGCTGCCCAAGTGTTACGTGAGGAATGAAAGGATGCTCCTCGGGCACACCGATTGTGTTAATGATTTCCGTATGTAGATCCTCTAAATCGGAATTTTGTTCGATCTTTAAATAAATAACATTATTAACAGGCTGAAATGTGCTTATTTTCAAAACTTTAATCGCAATGGAATGGTAATGGCTCGCCACCTTTTGCAACTTGGCACTGATTGTCTTAATTTCATCATTGTCTGCGTTGAATTCGCCTACTAGCGTGATGTGAGGCGGTACTAAAGCGTATTTCGGATCATAGCGTTTACGGTAAGAATTAGCTAAATCTTGCAGCTCTTTTCCTGGAAAAATAGCGATGCCATATTTCATGGTTGAAACCCCCATTTCTTCTCTTCAATAATGTATATTCCTTAAGACAGGTATTCATTGCCTTACAAGCAGTTTTGCAGTATCTGTAAGATATTATAACAAATTTATAAATTGATGTTCAAAAATATCTGTTTTTTCATTATTTTCATATATAAAAAATTGTTTTAACTGCTATACATATGTAACAGAATAGTCCTCAAATAAGGCTGCCAATATTTCCATGTATGATTTCCTTCGTATTCTTCGTAATGATAATCGGCATTAGATTCGTGCAGCAGTGTAGCCAAGTTCCGGTTTGGTTCAAGGAAGTCCTCGATTGTGTTGCTGGACGTTTTAACTGCTGTTTCCTCGCTTCCTATTATATGGAATATTTCGAGAAGATGAAAGGTCTGAAAGGCGTTTACTTCAGATAACACTTCCTCGTTAACATATGGAGACTGAAGCATCACTTTGCCGAATGTATGTGGATATTTCAAGGCTGCTCTAAGCGAAACGGTTGCTCCAAGGGAATCACCGATAAGTCCTCTGCCGAGCCCCATTTGGTATGTCGGAAATTCACTATCCAAAAACGGGACAAGCTCATGTGCGAGAAAGCGGATATAGCTTTGTGATTTTTCGCCATCTGGGTGATATTTTGACCTTCTGTCTGCAACATCCGCATATGGAATACCAACGATTATTGTTCCTTCTATGTCGTTATTCAACTGCAGTTCATCTGCAGTTCTGCCAATCCTGCCAAGCTGGAAATAATCTTTCCCATCTTGGGCAATCAAAAGCTGGTATTTATATAAATCAGAATAGTTTGGTGGTAAATAGACGAGCAGCTGAATTTCTTCATTCAAAGCATTGCTGTAAAACATGATTTCTTTAATTGTCCCTTGAGTAGACATAATTTGCTCCTTCATTTTTTATTATTATTTACGTTTAGTTTAGCATAAAATCCCTTTTCCTTGCAGATTCTCCGTTTATTTTCATAAACTGCTAATTCACTATATATTGTGTACATTCGGTGAACAAACCTACTATATGTTGATGTTTTTAGAGACGGTTATTTATAATGAGGAAGAATTGAGTGTAGAGGGAGAGAAGGAAATGGGTACATATGAAAAATTAATGAATGAATTTGCTGATATAACAACAGGGGAGCGCATAGACCTTATCCAAGAAAATGCCAACATGGACGGTGTTTCTCCGATGAGCCATATGATGCATTTTGCTTCTGCTTCAACAAAGCATTTTACAATCGAACAACTTTTGTCAGAAGAAGCGAAAAATGCGTATTTAAGCGGTTATATCCATATTCATGATTTAGACTTTTATGCGTCAGGAACGGCTACATGCTGCCAAATCCCAGTCGGCAAGATTTTAAAAGAAGGCTTTAATACGGGCCATGGATATATGAGAGAACCGAAGAGCATTATGAGCGCCATGGCGCTGACATCAATAATCCTGCAGGCAAACCAAAACCAGCAGCACGGGGGACAAGCAGTGCCTTTGTTTGATTATGACTTGGCTCCATATATCAAGAAATCCTATATGCGCCATAAAAACCGACTTGAAGGGCTTTTTTCAAGTGTCAAGCAAAGGGATGAAATTGCCTGGAAATGGACAGAGGAAGAAACCTATCAGGCATGTGAAGCGTTTGTGCATAATTGTAATAGCATGCATTCAAGAGGAGGGGGGCAGACACCGTTTGTCTCTGTTAATCTCGGTACCGACATATCAGTGGAAGGAAGATTGCTTACAAAAAGCTTGCTGCTTGCTGTAAAGGCAGGATTAGGGAAAGGGGAGACGCCAATTTTTCCAATTATCGTCTTTAAAGTAAAGGAAGGTATCAATTACAGCAAGGAAGATATAAACTATGATCTTTTTCAGCTTGCAATCGAGACAACAAGCAAAAGATTGTTTCCGAATTTTCTTTTTCTGGACGCACCGTTTAACAAAGAACATTATGACGGCACACCAGAGTCAGAAGCAGCAACAATGGGCTGCAGAACGAGAGTGATGGGAAATATTCATGGGTCAGCCAGCTGTATTGGAAGGGGAAATCTGTCTTTCACAAGCCTTAACCTACCCCTTATCGCACTGGAATCCAACACTGTTGAGGATTTTTTTACACGCTTGGACAGTTATATACATATTGCCATTGAGCAATTGTATGATCGTTACGAGTATCAAGGGAATAAAAAGGCAGCAAACTTCAAATTTTTGTTCACTCAAGGAGTTTGGAAAGGAGGGGAGGCGCTTAGCCCTGAAGATAATCTTGAAGAAATCTGGAAACAGGGCACGCTGTCTCTTGGGTTTGTAGGCCTTGCTGAAGCTCTGGTTGCCTTAACAGGCTATCATCACGGAGAATCAGAAGAGGCTTATAAGCTTGGGTTGAAAATTGTTAATCATATGAGAAAAAGAACAGATGAAGCAACGAAAGCTAAGCAAATGAACTATTCTCTTATCGCCACTCCAGCTGAATCGTTTGCAGGCAAAGCGCAAAGAGAAGTCAGAAAAAAATACGGAACCATAAAGAGGATTACCGACCGGCCTTATTTCACAAATAGCTTTCATATCCCCGTTCATTACAAAATTATGGCAATTGATAAAATTGAAAAGGAAGCGCCATTCCACCTGTTGACGAACGGAGGCCACATCACTTATTTAGAATTGGATGGGGATGCAAGCAAAAACCTTGCAGCAATGGAGCAGATTGTCCGGGCAATGAAGGAGGCCGGCATTGGATATGGAAGCATTAATCATCCTGTCGATCGGTGTCTTGCTTGCGGGTATAAAGGGGTTATAAATAACAGCTGCCCTAGCTGCAATATTGCGGGAGAGGAGAATTTTGAGCGTATCCGGAGAATTACAGGCTATCTCGTCGGGTCACTAGATAAATGGAACTCAGCTAAACGGTCGGAAGAGAAGGACCGAGTGAAGCATAGATGAGAGTGCTAAATATTATACAAGACAGCATTGTAGACGGCCCGGGACTGAGAAGCACTGTTTTTTTTGCCGGCTGTCCTCATCGATGCAAGGGGTGCCATAACCCGAACAGCTGGAACAGAAGAGGCGGTACAGAGATGGAAGCTGCTGATATTTTTAATATATTGATGGCCAATCCCTTTAATGATGTCACCTTCAGCGGCGGGGAGCCTTTTTATCAGAATCATCACGAGCTCCTCACACTTGCATCAGAACTGAAAAGGAATGGAAAAAATATTTGGTGTTATACTGGATATAAATGGGAACAATTAATTAGCTGCGCAAGCAGCAAAGCCGTTTGCGAATATTTAGATGTTATTGTAGATGGCCCGTTTATTATGGAGAAGAGAGATTTAAATCTGCAGTTTATGGGAAGCAGCAACCAGAGACTGATTGCTGTTTCCCGCAGCTTGGCAGCGCAAGAACCCATTCTTTTTGAATGATAAAAAAGCATGTGCTTTTCGCACATGCCTTTTAGCTTCTATATTTACGCTCTTAAATTTGGAGATAACGGCTTTTCTTCTTTGTCTTTCATGATGTACTTTCGCAAGATTGGCAGCACCCATCTGTCTAGGCCATAGTAGCCTGCATTTGCGCCAGCAAACATAATGATCATTCCCATGAGTATATCTGTTGGGTTATGAGAAATCGTACCTGCGAGAATGAAAGAGAAATTCATCACAACTCCAAAGAATGTAGCTGCAGTTGTCAGACAGCCAAGAATTAAGCCTAACCCTACCAGCAATTCGCCAATCGGAATTAATACGTTAAATAGTCCAACATTAGGAAGTGCAAATCCTTCTATAAAGCTCGTATACCAGCCGTAAACGGCACCGTCAGGACCTGTGACAGGATTTTTAATCGCATTTGTTAAAAATCCGCTTGCATCAAAGCCCTCGCCAGTCAGTTTTCCGAAGCCGGATTTAAACCAAGAATATCCAAGGAATAAACGAATAACAGTTAAAACAATGGCAGCAATCTTATTTTCTCTAATAAAGGCATTAATCATAGTTTTCATCCTTCCTTTATTTCAATATTTCTTACAAGTTAAATATAGCAAAAAAAGAGGGAAGAAAATGATTATTGTGAAATAGTTCACAAAGAAGCCAAGATATTGTGTCTGATATTTGAACATTTATTAAAGAGTGTGTCAGAAATCACTGTAATGTGATTAAGGAGAAGCTCCCAGTTACGAAGGGAGCTTTACTTCTCGATGCTTGGTTTTATTACAGAAGCTGTTGTATTTCTATTGATGATTAGCAATAATTGCTCTGCCATATAGCTTGAGCTGTATTTAAAACCGCCTTTAATCCATTCAACGAGCAGACCAAAGAGGGCGTAGGCAGAATAACTAGCAGCTAGTTCTTTGTCTATGGGGGAGTCCACTACAGGTGTATGAAAATCTTGGAGCGATAATTCCTTTAGAATTTCACACAGTCTATACTGGAAACTATGCAGCAATTCTGCATGGATAATCAGCTTATAAAAGTTTGCGTTTTTTTGGACATGGTCGAACAATTTAATGGCATTTGCCGTCAGTTTACTTACTTCAAAAATTTCGGAATTTTTATAAGGCTCCCGGTAAGAAGCAACCAAATCAGTAATAATGTCATCAATAATTTCATTCAGCAAATCTTCCCTATAAGTATAATGCTTATAGAAGGTGCCGCGATTCAAGTCTGCTAGCTGGACGATATCTGTTATGGTTATTTCCTTAAAGCTTTTTTCCTGCATAAGGGAAAGAAATGCTTCTTTTAGTGCTCGTTTTGATTTAATCACTCGCCTATCAAGGTATTCATTTTTATTAGACATATTCCACCTCTAATGTTCATCAAAAAGGATTTGGCAGCAGAAAGCCTGCGATTTGTTGACTAATAGACAAATTCCACTTTATTTGCTGATTGTCCTTCATCGTTTAGTGTCATTATACTATAAGTGTAGTAAAAATTCGCAATGTTGAAAGCGTATTCTAACAGTTCATATATGGGGGTATCTTAATGAGACTTGAAAACAAGGTTGCAATCGTAACAGGTGCTGGTTCTGGTATGGGAAAACAAATTGCTCTTCTTTATGCAAAGGAAGGAGCAAATGTGGCTGTATCAGACATTAATTTGGATGCAGCAAATGCAACAGTAGAAGAAATAAAAGCAAATGGCGGCAATGCATTCGCAGTATCAGCGAACGTGGCAAAAGAAGAGGACATACAAAACCTTATAGATACAACAGTGCAAAACTATGGAACGCTCGATATTCTTGTTAATAATGCTGGAATTATGGATAATTTTGAACCTGCAGGCGATATTTTGGACGAGAATTGGGAAAGAGTATTTGCCGTCAATACAACAAGTGTTATGAGAGCAACACGGAAGGCGCTGCCGATTTTCTTGGAAAAAGAGAGCGGTGTGATTATCAATGTAGCTTCAGCTGGAGGCTTGCAAGGAGCAAGGGCAGGTGCTGCTTATACTGCTTCTAAGCATGCTGTTGTCGGCTTCACTAAAAACACTGGCTTCATGTATGCCCAAAAGGGAATTCGCTGCAATGCAATAGCTCCAGGAGGCGTGGAGACTAATATCAGTGCTTCAATGACAAATGTTAACCCATTTGGAATGGGCAGAGTACAACCGGGGCTAGGTGTAAACCCTCGTATCGGCAAGGCGGAAGAAGTCGCAACTGTTGCTCTATTCCTCGCATCAGATGAATCAAGCTTTGTTAATGGAACAGTGATCACTGCAGATGCAGGGTGGACAGCATTTTAATAAAAACAGGCGTACCAGAAGGTACGCCTGTTTTCTTAGATTAAAGTACTTTGTTTAAGAAGTCTTTAGTCCGTTCGTTTTGCGGATTACCGAAGATCTCCTGTGGAGTGCCTTGTTCGACAATATAACCGCCATCCATAAATATAACTCTGTCTGCTACTTCTCTTGCAAATCCCATTTCATGTGTCACGATAACCATAGTCATGCCTTCTTGTGCCAATTGCTTAATAACATTGAGCACTTCTCCAACCATTTCAGGGTCAAGGGCACTTGTTGGTTCATCAAACAGCATAATATCTGGATTCATTGCAAGCGCACGGGCGATAGCCACCCTTTGTTTTTGACCGCCAGATAACTTCGCTGGGTTTTCTGGAGCCTTATCCTTTAATCCAACACGATCTAAAAGCTGAAGGGCTTTTTCTTTTGCTTCTGCCTTCGTTGCTTTCTTCAATTCGACAGGAGCAAGTGTAATATTCTCCAGAACACTCAAGTTTGGAAAGAGGTTAAAGTGCTGGAAAACCATTCCGATATTTTCTCTTACCTTGTTAATATCAGTGTTTTTATCTGTCAGCTTTTGGTCGTTAACAACAACTTCTCCGCTTGTTACTTCCTCCAGCATATTCAAACAGCGCAGCAAGGTACTTTTTCCAGAACCAGAAGGACCGATAAGGCAAACGACTTCACCTTCTTGGACCTGCACATCAATCGATTTTAAAACTTCAAGGTTTCCATATGATTTTTTCAGATTGGTCACTTTAAGCTTTGCCATTTTTAATCCTTCTTTCTAAAACATTTGATACTTTAGTTAGTATTGTAATAACAATTAAGTAAATCACGCCGACGATAATCCACATTTGGAATGATTCCAGATTTCTTGCAATGATGATTTTACCGCTTTGTGTCAATTCGTTTATGCCAATAATAGACAGAATCGAAGTATCTTTCAGTGTTATGACAAACTGGTTAATAAATGCCGGAATCATCAATTGAATAGCTTGTGGAAGAACTACCTTCATCATAGCTTTTCCATAAGGAAGTCCTAAACTGCGGGCAGCTTCCATTTGGCCTTTATCTACAGATTGAATACCGCCTCTGACGATTTCAGCCATGTAAGCACCAGCATTTAAGCTTAATGTAATGAGACCTGCAACAAATGCAGTGATTCGGAAATCAAATGCAGCCGGTATACCAAAGTAAATGAAGAATGCTTGGACAATCAATGGTGTTCCACGGAAAATATCAATATAAATCATTGCAATAGTGCTTAAAACTTTACTTTTTGCAATTCGCATTAAGCCAAAGACAATTCCCACTATTGTTGCAATAATTAAAGAAACAACAGTAAGGATTAATGTCATTTTTAATCCTGTCATCAAGCTTGGCATGCTTTCTTTTAGAAGTCCGAAAAATCCAGTGTCTTCTGCAGCAGCAGTGTCAGAGCCTGTTTCCAAGTATTTATCCATGATTTTCTGGTATTCACCAGATGCTTTTAAGTTTGCAAGTCCTGCGTTAAACATTTCTAAAAGTTCCGTGTTTTGGCCTTTTGAAACAGCAAATCCGTAAGAAGCGCCTGCTTCTTTTTCAGTCACTGTTTTTAAGCCATTGCCTTGTTTAATTCCATATGCTAATACAGGATAGTCATCAAATACAGCAACGGAATTTCCTGTTTTTACATCTTCGTACATATTTGCAGAGTCATCAAAAGTAACAATATTAAAGCCGTATTCGTCTTTAATGCTTTCAGCGAAGCTTGCACCTTCCGTTCCTGTTTTAACAGCGACCTTTTTGCCTTTTAGGTCATCGTAGGAAGTAACAGTGTCATTATCTTTACTAACAGCCATGATGATTCCAGAATCAAAATATGGATCAGAGAAATCAAATTTCTGTTTTCTTTCATCGGTAATGCTCATTCCCGCAATAACTGCGTCAACTTGCCTTGATTCTAATGCCTGAACAGCAGCATTAAACCCAAGCGGTTTAATTTCGTATTTAAAGCCTTGGTCTTTTGCAATTGCTGCAACAAGGTCCATATCAATTCCAACGAATTCACCACTCGTATCTTGGAATTCAAATGGAGCAAAAGTAATATCTGTAGCAATCTGATATGTTTTTTCTGCAGCCTTCACATTTGTTAGTGGAGAAAGCATGCTTAAGGTAGTCAGTAAAACTACAAAGAACAAAATTAACTTTGGAAATCTTTGTTTTATCTTCATTCATATAGCTCCTTTTGTACTTTTTCTGTGTTGGGAAATTAGGATAAATAAATCCTTTTTAATAAACATTTGTTTGTATGTAAGATAATCTGACATAAAACATAATTAAAATCATACTAAATAAACGCAAAATTGTACAGATATGATTTTTAATTGAGTATAATTTACCTTTTTATTAATAATTGCATTAGTTCTTTCATACAGCTTGTTTTCTGATATGAAAGAGGTTTCATACCTAGCGATGAAGAAGGTAACGGCAAAATTTCTTCCATGATAGTTTTTTTGTTTGGCGTTTGCTTGATAAAAGAAATGCTTTTTCTAAGTCGTTTTATTTTTTCTTACAATGGTGTATCTAATGCCTGTAATTGAAAAAATTTTTCTATAGCTTTTTAAAGAGGGAAGGGGAATGGGGGTGGATGCTTAAAAGCGTACATGTTTATGCACGCTTTTAAGATAGGTTTACTTAAATTGATTGTCTGGGTGAAGATTGTTTTGCATGAGTTCTTGTACTTTGTTGATTTGATCTGTTGAGGCAATCTCTGTTTTGTACCAGCCTTTGTCATCCATGATTGAAAAGAGCTCGTATTGGTTGGAGCTGGCATTGGCATAGGCTCCTTCGTAAATCTCTCGCAGTCCTTGATGCTTTGTCTCGAGTATAACGTTATTGATGCTATGGCAGCGGCCTTTTTCAAGCTCCAAACAAAGCTGGAGCAATTCCCGGTCTGTCAGTCCGCGTCCTTCGATATTGTTTGGCATAAGATCATTCCTTTCCCATAAGCTATTGAATATTTTGCGTCCTGTTAAAATATTGGGATAGGTCGGCAATCTTTAACTGGTGCTTTTCTGCCATTGCTTCCAATATGTTTTTTAATGTTTCATCCTCACATTGTGTTGCACACCAATTTAATGTTTTAGCGGTAATTGCTTCTGCACGTATCTCATCCTCAATAAATGCCAGTTCCTTCATTGTTAGTTCGGTCAAAGCTTACTTCACCTCCCACAACCATATATGCTTAGTATTGTTTCGGTACAGCTGTTTTATCCTTGTTTGCAGATAATGGCTGTTTATTACGAAGATATTCGGATTTAATAACATGCTCTTACGCTATATGAGCCATAATATAGGCATCGATCCGATTACGATAGAAGGGGCTTATTTAAATTAGATTTGTTTATGCTATAATAGTATTAGAACCAAGTACTAAAACTAGGTGTAATATTATGAATACGACTTGTCGAACTAGGGGGACAATATGGAAGATTTATTAAAGCTAAAAGGCAAAAATATCGTCATTATGGGCGTTGCAAATGAACGGAGTCTAGCTTGGGGTGTGGCTAAATCATTATTTAAAGCAGGTGCAAATCTGATATTTACATACCGTCTTGACCGCTCTCTTGCTAAGTTGAACAAATTGCTGGCAGATAACAGCTATAATGCCGATTTGATTGTGCAATGCGATGTTAATAGTGATGAAAGCACAAAAAATGCCTTCCAGGAAATTGGGGAAAAGGTTGGCGTGATCCATGGAATCGTCCACTCTGTTGCGTTTGCTCATTCGGAAGATTTAAAGGGAGATTTCATTAATACTTCAAGAGAAGGATATGCATTTGCACAGGATACTAGCAGTTATTCATTAGTTGCTGTTGCAAGGGAAGCGAAGCCCTTCATGACAGAAGGCGGATCTATCACGACAATGAGCTATCTAGGAGCAGAACGTGCTGTAGGCGGATATAATGTGATGGGTGTTGCTAAAGCAGCACTAGAATCTTCTGTGAGATACTTGGCATTAGACATGGGTAAAGATAATATCCGCGTTAATGCAATCTCTGCTGGAGCAATCCGCACACTCGCTGCTAAAGGTGTCGGTTCATTTAATGAAATTCTTCATAAGATTGAAGATACTGCGCCATTGAAACGGAATGTAACACAGGACGAAGTTGGTGACATGACATTAGCTATGATCAGTGAGCTGTCCAGAGGGGTTACAGGCGAGATCATTTATGTAGATTCAGGCTATAACATTCTAGGGTAATATAAAGCAAAAAACGAGGCTATGATATAGCCTCGTTTTTTATTATTTAGATTTTGTTCTAGGCGTTGATCTTCTAATGAAAAATGCTAAAAGAAGAGCTAGTGCCGAGATACCTGTAGCAACGATAAAGGCATCGTTAATTCCGTCAATTGTCGCTTGCTGAACTGCTTTCCCATAAATAGAGGATACAGCCAGTGCCTGACCAGAGCTTGTCGGAATGCCAGCTAATGCTGCAAAGCCTTGACCAAGCTGTGCCATTTTTTCGGCGATAAATGGATTATCACTTGTAATAATATTGCTGTAATTAGCAGTATGGTATGTGGATCTGTTTGTCATAACGGTAACAAGGAATGCTGTCCCAATACTTCCTGCAACTGTTCTTGCAGTATTAGAAGCAGCTGTACCATGACTTGTTAAATGCATAGGCAGCTGATTCATTCCTTCTGTCATAACTGTCATCATGATAAACGACATTCCGAACATGCGGAAAATATAAAGCATCATGATATGTGCATAAGTTGTTTGCATCGTCAATTGGGTAAAGCCCCATGTTGTCAAAACAGTAATGACAAGTCCAATAACTGCGAGCGGTCTTGCCCCGAAGCGGTCAAACAGCTTACCGGCAATCGGCGACATGATACCCATCACGATAGCACCTGGGAGCATTAATAGGCCAGAATCCAATGCTGTAAAGCCGCGGATGTTTTGCAGGTAAACAGGGAGCAAGATCATCCCAGCAAACATTGCCATATTAACAACCATGCTTACTACTGTAGTTAAAGCATAAATATCATATTTAAATACTCTTAAATCAAGCATCGGTACATCTGTTGTGAATTCACGCCATACGAATAGAACTAAGAACACAATCCCGATGAAAAGAGATAAGACAACTACACTGCTGTCCCAGCCATCGTTTCCAGCTTCACTGAAACCGTACAGTAAGAAGCCCAACCCGATAGAGGAAGTAATAAAGCCCCAAAGGTCAAATTTAGGATTTGTACGCGGTGTAACATCTCTCATCCAAATGGAGGCGATAATTAAATCGATAATACCAAAAGGAATGACTAGATCGAAAAGCACCCTCCAAGAATAGTGTCCGATAAGCCAACCTGAAAGTGTCGGTCCGATTGCAGGGGCAAAGATCATGGCAACACCCATGATACCCATTGCAGTTCCTCGTTTTTCAGGAGGGAAAATAGTTAAGAATGTTGTCATTAGAAGCGGCATAATGACACCTGCTCCGGCTGCCTGAATAACGCGTCCAACCATCAGCATGCTGAATCCGGTGGAGACAGAACAAACTAATGACCCTATCGTAAAGGCACTCATTGCAAGGATTAATAGTTTCCTTGTACCAAGCTTGCTGATTAAAAACGGAGTAATTGGAATGAATATACCGTTTGTCAGCATATAGCCTGTTGTCAGCCACTGCACAGTGCTTGTTGATACATTCAAGTCGTTCATAATATGCGGGATGGCAACATTCAATAATGTTTGGTTCAAAATCGCAACGAATGCGCCGAGCATAACTGCAGCAATAATTTTGCCTTTACTGCCTTCAAAATCAACCTTCGCTTTTTCTTTTACTGTTTTTTCTACTTCAGGTATTTCTTCTTCGCCAGGTTTTTCGGCATCATCTACATCTACGACATACTCTAGGCTTGGCTCTGTAATCGCAGATTTTGCTAATGTATCATTTATGGCATCAACCATCGGACTCTCTTCAGCGATGGAGCTGGTTTGCGATGTTTCTTTATTAAGGATTGGTTCATCCTTTTCATAATTTTTTGCCGGTTTTGGCTTCCTGCTTTGTTTCCTAATCAGGTAATTGATGGTGAGGAGCAATATAATGCTGATCACTGCATAACTTGCGATATATATCGTCATCGTCATCACCTACTTATGAATTCGCACAGTTACATTCATACCAGGTACTAAATCTAAACCACCATAGTTATCAATCGAGATTTTTACAGGAATGACTTGCGTTTCTTTTGTGTAGTCGCCTGAAGAATTGCTGCTAGGAAGCAAAGAGAATGTGCTTGATGTTGCTAAGCCTAAAGAATCGACTTTACCAGTAAGAGTTGTATCTGGATATGCATCTACATAAAGATCGACATCTTGACCGACCTTTACATCATTTAAGTCCGTTTCATCAACAT
Organism: Niallia laureatilytica; assembly: GCF_046613985.1. Lineage (NCBI taxonomy): Bacteria > Bacillati > Bacillota > Bacilli > Caryophanales > Bacillaceae > Niallia > Niallia laureatilytica. The sequence continues at coordinate 263,247 of NZ_JBKKHP010000002.1, forward strand.
TTGCTGTAACCCAAAGATTGTTCATATCATATGCTTTAGCAAGAGAAGTACCTGCTGCTACGAATGAGTTTTCTACTGCTGAAGATTGGACAACCGTGCTGTTAGCAGGAACGTTTACATTGATTTTTGAAGTTCCAGTTTCTGTTGTTACTTCAACTGTACCGATTTTTTCGTTTTTGCCGAATTTTTCTCCGACATCACCGCTCCAGTTCGTTAATTTACCTGTTGCAGGGGAAGCAATGCTTACTTGCTGTCCAGCGATTTGGGCATTATCTGTTGAGATATACGAAACTGATTTGTCATAGAAATAATAGCCGGTAAAACCGCCGCCTACTAAGACAACTAGTAGGATGATGTTAATAAGTATCATGCGTCTTGCATTCATTCTTGAAAGTCCTCCTTAGAATTGAGAATCGTTAAGATTTTGTTGTTTAATTCAAGCAGTTTTTGTATATCTTCGTCTGGGAATTGCATTATTTCTTTTATTTTGCGGGCAACGACAGAGTCAGAATGCATCAGTGCTTCTAATTTTTCATTTCCTAGCTTTGTCAGATGTAGATTGACAGCTCTTCTGTCGGTTGTTTGAGTTGTCCGTTCAATCATATCCTGCTGCACAAGGCGGTCAATCACACCGCTGACAGTACTTTTTGTCAGACGTAATTTGTCTGCAAGCTCGCCTAAGCTTATATTCGGCTGAAATGAAACCCGATATAAAGCTTTTAGCTGAACAGCAGTCAAACCCATCCGGTCTGCATCTTCCTTTAGGAGCTGATAGTAAGCCTTGCTTATTCTTGCGTACGATCGAATCAGCTCATTGTTTAAAGCTTCTTTCACGCCATGCCTCCTTTTCCCTTATGAAATAAACTACCCAACCAGACATAAAAAATGCTGGAATTAATACCTTGTCAAAAATAGTTCGTATACGAACTATATCGCAAGAGCTATCTTCGCATAATTAATTAGGAGTATCATTAAAAGAAGTTAAAAAAATGATGAGAAAATAATGAGTGGAAAGTAGCTATATTAAAATAGAAGGAAAGCGGTTTATAAAACAGAGGAAAGACCCTTTTCAAAGGAAAAGGGCCATAGAAATCAACTGTTTAAATCATATAATCCTGGGCTGTGCTCATTTGGCATATCAGGAAGTTCAGGGACAGGATAGCCTTGAGGAGGCTCAACGACTTTAAGCTCTCCTTTATTTCTGCTTGGTGACTCACCTTGGAAAATCTCGCCGATTCTAGTGTCATCAAGACGGAAGTTGAATTGAGCATTATGGAAGCCTAAGTCTACATACTTGCGGCATTCAGGGTACTTATTGATGTCATAGTTTGGAACTGGGAATAGTTTTGCCCAGTTTACGCCTAATGTTTCAAGTGCTTTGGCGAAGGCATTTTGGTGTGCGTTGTCACGAACAATTAAAAATGCCAAAGTTTCACGGAATGTTTTGTTTGAGCTCATTTCATATAAACGTGATTTTTGCAAAACACCTGTTGACTCAAGAACTAAGTTATCAAGAAGATCAGCAACTAAGTTCCCGTGGCTGTATACATAGTTTCCTGTCCATGGGTTTCCACCGGCATCAACTGGCAGAGAAGCCTGTGCACCCATTATATAATGATGTGGGTTAACATTTTCTGTTGCAACATGAAGTGGTGCATTGCTTTCGCCAACAGAACCTACACCTATATCACCTGAACCATTGAGCAGCTGATTAATAGTTGTCTGAACGAGCTCCACATGGCTTAGCTCTTCAAGGAATACACCACGAATCAAGTCGCGATATTGTTTAGCTTTTCCACGGAAGTTAGCACTTTGGAAAGAGAACTGCATCATTGTTCTCATTTCTCCAAAACGTCCGCCTAATGCTTCTTGAAGGACTTTTGCTGCGGCTGGGTCTGGTTTATCAGGAACAATTACATTTATTAAATCTTCTTTATAGAAATACAAGATGATACCTCCAATGGTATTTTTTTAATTTTTATCATTTTTTATTGTTGATTAATTTTCTTTTTTTTATTCCACCCTTTTTAGAAACGAACCAAAAAGGGGATAGTAAATATATAATGAACAATCGAAATTGTTAAAATATTTTTTTCGAAAATAATAGTTGATGAAAGAAATTTTTTTTCGTATAATAAGTACATAGGAAATGAAAACACTTACAAATAAACAACTTTGACTAGGAGGTACATCATATGGATGCCTACTTATTAATTATCACACTAGTTTCAATCGTCCTTGTTATATTAGGAGTTTCCCTGTTTAAATGGCATGCATTTATCAGCTTAACAGTTGCAAGCTTATTTCTAGCCATTTTCTCAGGACTATCTTGGGATAAAATTGTAAGCGCTTATGAGACGGGCGTAGGTGGCGTATTAGGTCATTTAGTCGGGATTTTGGCGCTTGGAACAATACTTGGAAAAATGCTGTCCGAATCTGGGGCAGGGCTGCAAATTGCAAACTTCTTTGTTAGAGTTTTTGGAGAAAAGAAACTGCCATGGGCAATGTTCTTCTCTGGGTTTATTATCGGAATTCCCGTTTTCTTTGAAGTTGGTATTTTAATACTGCTTCCACTTGTTATCTCTATACAGAAAGCAACAAAGAAAAACATTCTTTTGATTGCTTTGCCAGGTATTGCTGGTTTGTCAATCGTTCATGGTTTAGTGCCGCCGCATCCAGGTGCTATTGCGGCAATCGGAATCTTTGATGCAAATCTAGGAAAAGTATTGCTTTACTCACTTATCATTGCACTTCCAGCCGGGATTGTCGGCGGACCGCTGTTTGCTAAATATATTTATAAACGTGTTGTACCACAAGGCGAGCCAGAATTAGTTCGTGTGGAAGAAAAAGACGAAAAGGCACTGCCAAGTGTAGGTATTTCTTTCTTCTCTATCTTGCTGCCTGTTATTTTAATGATTATCGGAACTGCTGCACCATATATGAAATTCTTGCCTGGTGAAGTTCAAAAAGCACTAGCATTTATTGGAAGTCCATTGGTTTCACTGCTGCTTGCTGTATTCTTTGCATTCTATTTCCTTGGCTTCAAGCAGGGAATAGGCAAGGAAAAATTGAAAAAATTCACAGAGGACTGCATCTTGCCAGTCGGATCAATCGTGTTAATCATCGGTGCTGGCGGAGCATTTAAACAAGTGCTGATTGACAGTGGTGTTGGTACTACAATCGGTAATATGTCTGAAAGCTTATCTTTGTCTCCATTAGTTTTAGCCTTTATGATTGCAGGACTTATCCGAATTGCGACAGGGTCTGCGACAGTTGCTTTAACAACTGCAGCAGGAATTGTGTCTCCAATAATTGCAGGTATGTCTGGAGTTAATGTGGAATTGCTTGTATTAGCAACAGGAGCAGGTTCCTTAATGTTCTCTCATGTCAATGACGCTGGTTTCTGGATGGTGAAGGAATATTTAGGATTGTCAGTAGAGGAAACATTCAAAACTTGGACAGTTCTTGAGACGGTTCTTTCATTCGTTGCCTTTGCAGGAGTATTGATTTTGGATCTGTTTGTATAATAAATAAAGAAAAAGGGTGCCAACCTTGAAGCTATCAAGGTTGGCACCCTTTTTATGTTACATTCTCGTATCAGAGATAGCATTTCTGATTTTCTTTAGTGACTTATTGGCTGTATCTTTATTTAAAATCATCATATTAACATACAGAGCATCAATCAGGCTTAATTGAGCAATCCGGGAGGAAAGGGCCTCAGACCTGAATTCTGTTTCCTCTGAGCTTGTAAACAGTGCCACATCTGCATGTTGAGCGATTGGTGATTTTGGATATCCTGTAATGCTAATCGTTTTGGCGCCATTGGTTTTTGCTGTTTTTAAGATATTGATTGTATCTTTGTTCGTACCGGAATGGGAGATGACGACAGCTACATCACGATCAGAAAGCTGGGAGGCAGACATCAGCTGAAAATGTGAATCAATGAATGTAAACGCTTTTATTCCTGTGCGCACAAATTTATGAAATGCATCCATTGCAATGACTGCTGATCCTCCAGTTCCATAAAACTCTACACGCTGTGCTGCAAGCAAAAAATCTGCCGCTTTTTGTATGGACGAACCGTTTACCAGCTGCAAAGTATTTTCCAATGTGCGAATATTCGACATAAACACCTTTTCTGTCACTGTTTTCACATTATCCTGTTCATTTATCTCTTCATGGATATGCTGGATAGGCTCAATGATTTCAGATGCGAGCGCGATTTTCATCGCTTGATAGCCTTTAAAGCCTATTCGTTTGCAAAATCGAAATACAGTTGCATCTGCAACGTTTAAATCCTCTGCAAGCTCATTGATTGTACTGTGAATAATTTTTTCTGGGTTTTCTAATATATAATCTGCAATCTTTTTTTCTTTTTCACTTAGTCTTGCATAATAGGAGCGGATTTTTCCTAAGCAGTTTTGTGCCATATCATTTGATTCCTTTCGACATATTATAAGTATAGTATAGCATATTCAAAATTAGAAAAAATATTTTTTAATACGCTTTCATTAATGAAAAAAATTTCGTATAATAAAGATGAGAGAGAAAATTTTTTTCATGAGGGAGCGTTATAAAAATGAATATTGGATTAATAGGTCTAGGAAAAATGGGATTCAATTTAGCAGAGAATTTATTGGATCATAATTATAGTGTAACAGCTTTTGACGTAAATGTAAGCGCTGTAGAAAAAATTTCAGCAGCTGGTGCCCTTGGTGTAAAGACAATAGCAGATTTAGCTGCTAGTTTGCCAAGTCCGCGGGTGATTTGGGTAATGGTACCATCAGGAAAAATTACCGAGGATGTTATCTTAGAGCTTAGCGAGCAATTAGAAGAAGGGGATATTATCATAGAAGGTGGCAATTCCCATTATCAGGACACAAAAAGGAGAGCAGCTGAGCTGAAGACAAAAGGCATTCATTATCTTGATGTAGGCACTAGCGGGGGAACAAGTGGAGCTAGAAACGGTGCGTGCATGATGATTGGAGGAGACAAAGACGTCTTCACAAGTGTGGAAGGCCTTTTTAGAGATATTTGTGTGGAGAATGGTTATTTATATACAGGAGAAATTGGCAGCGGCCATTTCTTAAAAATGGTTCATAACGGTATTGAGTATGGAATGATGCAGTCAATTGCAGAGGGGTTTGAATTGCTTGAGAAAAGTGAATTCAACTTTGACCATGAGCAGGTTGCGAAAGTTTGGAATAATGGCTCTGTCATCCGCTCATGGCTGATGGAATTAACACAAAATGCCTTCTCGAAAGATCCAAAACTTGAAAGCATTAAAGGAGTAATGCATTCATCAGGAGAAGGAAAGTGGACACTGGAAACAGCACTTGATCTGCAAGTGGCGATGCCTGTGACTGCGATGTCGCTTATGATGCGCTACCGTTCGTTAGAGGAGGATACATTCACAGGAAAAGTCGTAGCTTCATTAAGAAATGAATTCGGAGGCCATAGTGTAGAGAAGAAGTAAAAAAAGCTGCAGCTAATTGCTGCAGCCTCTTTTTATTTAACCCACTTGCGCTGGAAGTCAGCGATATACTCATACTCATTATTAAGCAATCTGGAGATACGGATAAAGATTGGTGTTAAATCTTCATAGATGACAACATTCTCTTTGATAGGCTTATGAGCATGTGTGCTGCCGACAAGCTCTTTCATAATGCTGAAATCTTCAATTTCTCCAAGTCCATACATGCCGAGAACGACTGCACCAAGGCAAGAGCTTTCAAAGCTTTCAGGGACTGTCACTTCCTGATTAAAGATGTCAGCCATCATTTGCCTCCAAAGCTCAGACCGGGCAAAACCGCCAGTAGCCTGGATTTGCTTCGGCTCACCGATTACCTCCTGCAAAGCAAGCATTACTGTATACAGATTTAATATAACGCCTTCAAGCACAGCTCTAACCATATGTTCTTTCTTATGGTGAAGACCAAGTCCAAAGAAGGAGCCTCTTGCGTTCGAATTCCAAAGCGGAGCTCGTTCTCCTGCTAAATATGGATGAAACAGAAGTCCGTCTGCTCCAGGAAGAACGCGGGAAGCAATCTTCGTTAACACTTCATACGGATCAATGCCTAGACGCTTTGCAGTCTCCACTTCTGATGAAGCCAGTTCATCACGAACCCATCTGAACGTCATTCCGCCGTTATTGACAGGACCGCCGACTACCCAATGGTTTTCTGTGAGGCAGTAGCAGAAAGTCCGCCCTTTTGGATCTGTCACAGGTTTATCTGTTACAGTTCGGATTGCACCGCTCGTGCCGATTGTGACAGCTACCACGCCAGGATCAATAGCATTTACACCTAGATTGGATAGAACTCCGTCATTGGCTCCAACGATAAAAGGAACTTCTTGAGAGAGACCGAGCTCTAAAGCAAGCTCTTCCTTGAGACCTGTGACAGCGTGTGTTGTCGGAACAGGTAAAGGCAAATGGTCTGGAGTTATTCCAGCAATTTCAAGTGCTTCTTTATCCCAGTCAAGCTGTTCTAGGTTAAACAAACCTGTAGCAGAAGCAATGGAATAATCGACAATGAATTCTCCAAAGAAATGATGAAAGATATATTCCTTTATACCAATAAATTTAGCAGTTTTTGTGAAGATCTCCGGATGATCAGCTCTAAGCCAAGCGATTTTTGCAAGAGGAGACATCGGATGGATTGGAGTGCCTGTGCGCTTGTATATTTCCATCCCATTTAACTCATTCTTAATTTTATCTGCCCATTCAGCTGAACGGCTGTCTGCCCACGTGATGCATTTAGTCAGCGGTTTGTTTTTATCATCGAGAGCAATTATACTGTGCATCGCAGCACTGAAGGAAACAAGCTTTAATTTCTCCAGCTCGACATTACCTTTTTTCAATGTAGTCTTGATTGCTTCTTTCGCAGCAGAAAGTATTTCATCAGGGTCTTGCTCGGCAATGGCAGGTGCAGGGCTGTAAAGCGGGTATTCAACATGATGCATGCTGATTACCTTGCCAGCTTCGCCGAATAATACAGCTTTTGTGCTTGTCGTTCCAATATCAACACCTAAATAGAAGGAATCCTTAAACATTACGAAATCTCCTTTATCATAAAATCCTTAAATATAAATTAAGAGTAAACGGTAACAAAAAAAATTTCTAGAAAACATAAACTTGTTAGAAAAATTTTTTCTTCTCTTTTATTTTAAAGCATCTTTTTTATTTTTGGAACTGTTTTCATTAAAAGAATAAAAGAAACAGGACAAGAAATCAAACATCACGGCGACAAATATCCCTTCGCAACTCGAATTATAGGGAAATTTTTGTAAGGGATATTCTTGAAAAAGCGGAAGCGGGCACTTAGACTAAAACTTGTAATTGGTAGCGGTTACATATTGCGCTATTAGGAATGATCCCCGTCTGACATCATAGAAATACAAAATTTTTTCTTTAAGTTTGTAAGCGGTTGCAAGTTTGTCTGATGTTTTAAAGAGATGAACGTGTTAGACTCTGAGTTTATTTAAGGGAGTGGGGTCCTCTTAGATAGTCAGAAATCAAACAGAGAAAAGAGGGGAAGAAACATGAAAAAAAGCAAGCTGATTTTGTTAACAATCGTCATGATTTTAGTGCTTGTGCCAATACTGCAAGCCTGCAGTTCCAAATCAGGCACTTCGGGGTCAGACGATACAGTCCAGCTCACCTTCTCAGCATGGGGAAATCCAGCTGAAATAAAGGTGTATCAAAAAGCGGTCGATGGATTCATGAAAGAAAATCCAAATATTAAAGTGAAGTTAGTACCAATCCCAAGTGATGGGTATATTCAAAAGCTGCAAACACAGCTGCAAGGAAGCCAAGCACCAGATGTATTCTATGTCGGTGACGGTGATATTTCCAAAATTATTGAAACAGGCAAGCTTGCACCGCTCGGTGAATTTATGAACAGCTCGGAAAGCTATGCAAAACCAGATGAATTTGCAGAAGGGTTATGGGGAGCGGCTAAAAAAGACAATGAGATTTACGGCATCACAGTCGATTGCAATCCGATGCTTATATATTACAATAAAAAGCTGTTTTCAGAGCTTGGAATTAAGTCTCCTCAGGACTATTATGACGAAGGCAAATGGAACTTCGAAGCGATGAAGGAAGTGACTGATGCCCTGCGTGACGGCGGCAAATATGGATTAATTGTTGATAACTCATGGAATACTCTTTTCAGCTGGATTTGGGCTAACGGCGGGGAAATTTACAACAAAGAGACTGGCGAATTCATTCTCGATCAAAATGAAAAAGGAATTGGCGCAATGAGTTTCTTGGAGCAAATGATTAAAGGAAAGAACTTCACTTATTCAGGATCTCTGCCGAAAGGTCAAGGCTCTGAGGCGATGTTTATGTCAGGGCAAGTTGGCATGGTTACTGCAGGCAGATGGTTCACACCACTTTTCCATGAAAATAAATCATTAGAATGGGATTATATTTCATGGCCATCTAATACAGAAAATAAGCAAGAGCCTGTTGCCATTCCGACTGCATATCTAGCTGCTAATAAAGATTCAAAAAATAAAGAGGCGGCGATGAAATTTGTTTCTTACTACACATCTAAGGTAGGGCAAGAGCAGCGTCTTAACGGTATCGGAAATGCAATTCCTTCTATCAATGGTATTGATGAAGCAATTACTAGCTCCAATGTTCCAGAGCATGTCAACTATATTATTGAAGCAAGGGAAAAAGGCTATGCAAACGCAATTCAATCCACCATTCCTGGGTTGGATAAGGAAGTCAATGACATTATGGACTTGATGTATCTTGGCAAAGATGATGCCCAGACAACAGTAGATAAACTGACGAAAAAAGCGAAAGAAATGATTGAAGAACATAAAGCGGAATAAAAAAGTAAATGGAGGAAGGGGAAGGAATTCCTTTCCCCCTTCTATTTTAAAAAAAGTGGGTGAACGCTGATGAGAGGCCGACAAAATCTTTGGGGATATGCATTTTTAGCTCCGCAATTAATCGGATTAATACTATTTTCATTGATTCCAGTTATCTTCACATTAACATTGAGCTTTATGAAATGGGACGGGTTTGGCGCTAAAGAATTTATTGGGTTAGCTAACTATATCGATCAATTTCAAGATGCCGACTTTTGGAAGGCCTTAGGAAATACGGTTTATTATACAATTTTAGTCATTCCTGTCAGTATCGCTTTGTCATTAGCGGTTGCAATTGCTCTCAATAAAATTAAGGGCAAAAATTTCTACAGACTTTTTTATTTTATGCCTGTTGTTACAAGCTCTGTTTCTATCGGGGTTATCTGGATGTGGATTTTAAATGGAGACTTCGGCATATTAAATCAAATTCTAGCAAACTTTGGAATTAAAGGACCAATGTGGCTGACAGACACAAACTGGGTCATGCCATCGATTGCTATTCTAAGTATCTGGTGGGGACTAGGACATAATATGGTTATTTTTTTGGCAGGCCTGCAGGGGATTTCTAAATCCTATTATGAGGCGGCAGAAATAGACGGAGCAACAAAGTGGCAAAAGCTTCGCCATATTACCTTGCCTCTGCTATCACCAACGACCTTCTTCATTGCTATAATGGCAATTATTTCTTCTTTCCAAGTTTTTGATCAGGCTTATGTTATGACAAGCGGAGGACCTGCTAAATCGAGCTACACGTTTGTGTATCATATTTACGAAGCCGCCTTTGTTGATTTCAAAATGGGTATCAGCTCGGCAGCAGCAATGGTATTGTTTGTCATCATACTCGCATTTACGCTAATCCAATTCAAAATGTCGAAAAGGTGGGTGCATTATGAAGATCAATGACGTACCTGTTAATACAGCCCCCAAGCCTGTGGTTCCATTGCCAACAAAGAAAAAAATCTCTGTTCTGCGCATATTGCTCCATCTTGTCCTAATTGCTGGTGCCTTTTTGATGGTTGCACCTTTCCTTTGGACAATAAGCAGCTCACTGAAAGATATGTCGCAAATTTTCCTTGTGCCGCCGAAATGGTTCCCTAATCCTATTAATTTCCAAAACTATCCCAATTCCTTAACAGCCATGCCATTTGCAAAAGCTTATTTTAACAGCTTCTATATAACAGCAGTTGTTGTGCTTTTAAACTTGCTGACTTGTTCCATGGCTGCATTTGCTTTCGCAAAAATGCGCTTCCGCGGTTCCAATCTGCTGTTCATTATGTTCTTGGCAACAATGATGATACCGAAGCAAGTGACGATGGTGCCATTGTACTTAATTATGGATGCCTTTGGCTGGATTGATACACATCTATCCTTAATTGTTCCAGCTGGCTTGTTTAATGCATTCGGGGTGTTTTTATTGCGGCAGTTTATTAGAGGGATACCGAATGAACAAATCGAGGCAGCTGTATTAGATGGGGCAAACCCAATTCGGATTTATCGAAGCATCATACTGCCATTGATCAAACCAGCACTTGCTGCCTTCGGAATATTTGCCTTTATGGGAATATGGAACAGTTTTTTAGAGCCGCTGATTTATTTAACTTCACCAGAAAACTTCACTGTTCCGCTGCTCTTGAATACCTTTAAAGGCTTATATTTTACAGACTGGTCCTTGATGATGGCTGGAACGACCATTTCCATTATTCCAGTTATTATTGTCTATATTTTTGCCCAAAAACAAATTATTGAAGGCATCGCCTTAACGGGCTCTAAAGGCTAAAGTCATTGATGGTTAGAACTATCCTTAATGAGGTGATCTTATTAACAAGCTGATGAATGCGTGCACATGGATATACCGCCTGCTGTATGCTAATCTTCTCTGGCTGCTGTTTACAGCCGCAGGACTTGTCCTGTTTGGAATTTTTCCTGCAACTGCAGCCATGTTTTCTTTAACGAAACAATGGCTCGAGGGAGCGGGAGATGACCATATGTTCCGAGAGTTTATGCTAAAGTTCAAAGCGTATTTCATCCAGGCAAATATTTTAGGGGCAATCGTTCTATTTACTGGTATCTTGCTGTATGTTGATTTCCAGTTTTTTTTACAAGCAGAGAGTACTATTTTTGTAGTTTTCAGATATACTCTACTGACTATTGCATTTGTTTATATCATTATGCTTCCATACTTATTTCCTCTATTAGTGGAAAAGAAACAAACTATAAGGGAAGTGCTGAAAAGTATGCTGTTTATGAGCATTACCCGGATTGCACACAGCGCAATTATGGTGATCGGCACTATCACGATTTTTGCTGTTTTCAGCCGATTCGCCGGCTTCTTCTTGTTATTCCTAGGAAGCACGATAGCGCTGTGGCTGACTTGGAATGTTAATACAGCATACAGGAACATACTGCGTAAACAAGCATAGCGGTTTTATAGAAGAATAGAGGGGAGAAAAACATATGTCCAAAATTACTTTCATCGGAGCAGGAAGCACTGTGTTTGCAAAAAATGTACTAGGAGACTGCATGATGGTCCCTGCACTGGAAGGTTTTGAGTTTGCTCTGTTTGATATTGATGAAGGCCGCTTGAAGGATTCGGAAAATATGCTGAACAATTTGCGTAACAACTATAATTGCTCTATTACGATAAAAGCTTATTCCAATCGAAAGGAAGCATTAAGAGGAGCAAAATATGTCATAAATGCCATCCAAGTTGGCGGGTATAAGCCTAGCACAGTTATCGACTTTGAGATTCCGAAAAAATACGGTCTGCGTCAAACAATTGCAGATACTGTTGGAATTGGCGGTATTTTCCGCAGTTTACGGACTATTCCTGTCATGCTTGAGTTTGCGAAGGATATGGAAGAAGTTTGTCCTGATGCCTTGTTTTTGAATTATACAAACCCAATGGCAGCACTTACTGGTGCGATGCTCCGTTATACGAATGTTAAGACAGTCGGACTGTGTCACAGTGTTCAAGTTTGTACATCCCATCTTTTAAAGTCTTTAGGGATAAAAGCCAATAATGTCGAGGAGAAGATTGCGGGGATTAATCATATGGCATGGCTTTTGGAAGTAAAAGCAGACGGGCAGGACTTATATCCAGAAATAAAGAGGCGTGCGAGAGAAAAGCAATTGCAAAAGCATTCGGACATGGTCCGGTTTGAATTGATGGAGAGATTTGGTTTTTATGTGACTGAATCATCAGAGCATAATGCTGAATATCATCCATATTTCATTAAGAAGCGCTATCCTGAATTAATTGACCGCTTTCAAATTCCGTTGGATGAATATCCGCGCCGCTGTGTTCAGCAAATCGAAAACTGGGAAAAAATGCGCAAGGAGCTTGTACATAACAGCAATCTAACACATGTGCGCTCCCATGAATATGGTTCAAGAATTATCGAAGCGATGGAAACAAACAACCCTTTCAAATTTGGAGGCAATGTTTTAAACACAGGCGGCTTAATCAGCAACCTGCCTGAAAAGGCATGTGTCGAGGTGCCGTGCCTTGTTGATCGCAACGGGATATTGCCATGCTATATAGGCGAGCTTCCAGAGCAGCTAGCTGCATTAAACAGAACTAATATCAATACACAGCTGCTGACAATTGAAGCTGCTGTCACCCGGAAAAAAGAATATATTTATCAAGCAGCCCTGCTGGACCCTCATACTGCAGCTGAACTGTCTATTGATGATATTGTTGCCATGTGTGATGATTTAATTGAAGCACATGGAAGCTGGCTGCCGAATTACGAATGAAAAATGGATGCATCTATTATGGATGCATCCTGTTTTTTCTTTATTTAATTTTCAAAGCAAGATTTTGATTAACAGTACAATAGAAATGACAGTTTTTACTCTGCTGTTTCTTTAAGCTTTCTATAGATGCCGGGATATGCAATTGCACCTTTTGATAGTCATTGTAGCGTAAATAAAGATTGTACACTGATTTTGGAAGAGCGCTTAGCCACTCGAGCGGTATGGCTATTATTCCTTCACCATTTTCATCGACGGATGCAGGAAGGCTGAATTCTGATGCTGCGGACTGCCTGTCCCGTAAAAGAAGTTCTTGGATCGCTGCATCAACACCTGTTGCCTTCAAATGAAGGCTAATATGGTCCGTGTTAGAGGTGCAGTTGGCAAGCTCTGCATGAGCTGGAAGCTCGATATATTTATAGGGCTCTGCTAATGGTGACACCATAAAGACTTGATCATCTTTAAAATGAAAGTTCTTTATTTTTGTATTCGCATGCCAGCGGGTGAGTTCTTCCACTTCCTTATAGCAACCGTTTTTAAAAAGCTGATAGCATGCTTTGTTAATAGGCTTAAAGAAATGATCGCTAATGTCATAATCTAAACTCTTAGCTGTCCTTAATGTTTTTTTCATTGTCCATACATAGGCTTTCCTTTTCAAATAGTCATTTGCTTTATGCTTTACTGAAGATTTTTCACTTCGCAAAGTATGGTAACGGTTGATAAAGCCGGTAAAGCAGTCAAATTCATATAATCTGTTCAGTATCATCTTTTTTATAACAGGATCAAGTTCTTTGCCCTTAAAGTAGCGAATCACCTTTTGATTACATTTCATCTTATGTAGGACATTCGTTCTTGAAGTTAAGGAATCTTTATTTTCGTTTTGTCTGTTTAAATAGTAAATGACATCTTTTGTTGTTGAGATGGATTTACAGCATGCGAGCACATCCATAAAAAATTGCTTATCTTCGGCAAATTTCATGGCAGGAAACTTTAGGCCATTTTCTTTAATAATGCTCGTTTTCATCATTCTTGCTCGTGGTCCTAAGTGATGAAAGATATGGGGGATAGAAACTGGCGGAACATTCCTTCGCTCTGTGCTTGATTCATGCTCTCCCACGATTGCTGTACCGTCTGTCCGTATTTTCACAGTTTTACCCACGATATAATCATCATTTGTTTCTTTAAGCACATTATAAAGCTTTTCAAGCCCGGATAATTCAAACCAGTCATCTGCATCAAGGAATGAAATATAGGGAGCCTTAGCAAGCTTTATACCTAAGTTTCTTGGGTAGGCAGGTGTCCCTGTATTCTTCTTTAGGAATGCTAGCTTAATATTTGGATGTTTCTTGCTGTACTCAAGCAGAATGGAGCGGGTATTATCTGTTGAACCGTCATCCACGAGGATGTATTCAATTTTTTCTCCTAATGTTTGATTCAAAACAGAATCGATTGTTTTTTTTATAGTGGCATCATTGTTGTATACAGGTGTAACCACCGTTACAATGGGGGCTGCAGTCTGGTTGGGATGCTGGAAAAGCTCATAATCGCTGGCAGTTTTAGTTTTCGGCCGAAAAAAGAGTAGATTCATCTATCATCCAAACTTTCTTTAATGTATTTATTTGAAGCTATTAGTTAAACTAGTGCTATCACCATTATGAAATATTTAGTATAAAACTATACATTTTTCACGAAATTATGCTAGTTTTAGAAATAAAATCCAAGGGAAAGGGGAGAATAAAATAGAAGTATTGACAATATAAAGAGCAGTCATTTATAATCTGCTTGTAAGCGGTTTCGATTGATTGCTAAAAAAATAGGTCAGATAATCTCACAAAAACCAAGCATTATTTTTAATATTTGCTAGAATTGGTTTATATTGAATTAACTGGTCTAGACATCTAGTTATATAGTTGATAAATTATTTTCAGTTAGAAGGGATCATGTTATGACAATGAAGGAACAAGGTGAGCTTTTGCTTCTTAAAGACTTAACCATTTACACAGAAGAGGGAGTGCTCTCAGATGGTTATTTGCTTATGGAGAAAGGAAGGATTCATTCTTACGGAAAATTAGCGGAGCTTGAGAAGACAGAGAACGTGCAAACAATATCATTCCCTAAAGGAAGCAAGCTTATTCCAGGGATGATTGACATTCATATTCATGGGGCGAAAAATGCCGATGCGATGGATGGTTCACACGATGGACTAAAGACGATCGCCGAAATCCTGCCATATGAGGGAACAACAAGCTTTTTAGCGACAACGATGACACAAGGGCAGGAAGAAATTGAATCTGCGCTTACGTGTATTTCGGCATTTATAGAAACAGACAACAAACCAGGCCAGGCAGAAATTCTGGGCGTTCATTTAGAAGGACCATTTATTAATGAAAAGAGAGCAGGAGCACAGCCGCTCGATGCAATTAAAACGGCAGATATTGAGCTTTTCCAAAGATGGAATCAACTGGCTGGTAACCAGATTCGACTGGTTACATTAGCGCCTGAGAAGGAGAATGGGCTAAAGCTTGCAGCTTACTTAAAAGAGAATGGTATTGTCGCGTCAATGGGACACACAGATGCTGTTTATGAGGAAGTAGTTGAAGCCGTACAAGCAGGAATGAATCATGTTACACATCTATATAATGGCATGAGAGGTTTCCATCATAGAGACCCAGGCACAGCTGGAGCTGTCCTCCTTCATGATGAGTTAACAGCAGAGATGATTGTAGATGGAGTTCATATCCATCCAGAAATCGTCAAACTGACCTATAAACAAAAGGGGAAGGATAAAATCATTCTGATAACAGACAGCATGAGAGCAAAATGGCTTGAAGATGGTGTTTCCTCACTAGGCGGTCAGAAAGTAATTGTAAAAGACGGCAAAGCGTTGCTCGAAAATGGGGCTCTTGCTGGAAGCACTTTAAAGATGAATGATGCACTCACCAATATGATGGCTTTTACAGGCTGTTCGTTAGAGGATGTCATCACAATGGGTGCTTATAATCCAGCTAAACAAATTGGCATTTTAGATAGAAAAGGCAGTATTAAAACAGGCAAGGATGCAGATTTAGTCGTACTAGATGACAACAATAAAGTAATCTTAACCATTTGCAGAGGAATAATCGCAGCAAAATCCGGAGGTGCAGAATAATGAAATGGATCGAAGTAGATAACTATGAAAAAATGAGTGCGCAGGCAGCAGATGCCATCATCAGACTTGTGAAGGAAAAGCCTGATGCTATTCTTGGTTTGGCAACTGGCGGAACACCTGCTGGGACATATAAACGTCTTGCAGAAGACTTTAAGCAAAACAAAACATCCTATGAAAACATCAAAACTGTTAACTTAGACGAATATGTGGGCTTAGAGGCAAATAGTGAACAAAGCTATTCCTATTATATGGATAAGCATCTGTTTGATCATATTGACATTAAAAGAGAAAATGTTCATCTTCCAAAGGCGGAAACACCGCCGTATGAACAAGATGCCGCAGAATATGAGGAGCTGATCGACAAATTAGGAGGAGTGGACTTACAAATTCTTGGTATTGGCGAAAATGGCCATATTGGCTTCAATGAGCCGGGCACATCATTTACCTCGAAGACAAGTGTTGTCGAATTGGATGAGTCAACAAGAGAGGCAAATGCAAGATACTTCGAAAATCGCGATGACGTACCGACACATGCGATTTCTATGGGGATCTCTACCATTATGAAAAGCAGAAAAATCATTTTGCTCGCTTCAGGCAGCAAAAAAGCGCCGATCTTATATAATCTTTTCCAAACAGAGGTGACAGAGGATATTCCTGCATCTATTCTGAAGCAGCATCCAGATGTAACAATAATTGCAGACAGTGAAGCTTTGGCAATTTTGAAGGATAAACAAGGAAGTGTATATCGTTGATTATTAAGGATTCCCATATTCCAATCTATTTTCAGCTGGAAACGGAAATAAAGGAGCTTGTAAAGGGCTTAAATCCTGGGGACCCAATTAGTTCTGAAAGAGAATTTGCAGAGAAATATGACATCAGCAGAATGACTGTCCGTCAAGCTATCAATAATCTTGTCAATGAAGGTATTTTAGTTAGAAAGAGAGGCAAAGGAACCTTCGTTGCAGCACAGAAGGTAGAGCAGCCTCTTTCCGGCTTGACGAGTTTTTCAGAGGATATGCGTTCAAGGGGGATGAAGCCGCAGACGAAAATCCTTTCTTTTCAACAAATCAGTTCTGACAAAAATATTGCTGCAAAGCTGAAAATAGAAGAAAACATGCCGGTATATGAAGTGAGCCGTCTAAGGCTAGCAGATGAAAGTCCAATGGCGCTGGAGGTTTCTTATTTACCGGCCCATATTATCACTGACCTGACCGAAAAAACCATTCACGCCTCCCTTTATGATTATATTGAAAAGGAGCTGCAGCTTACAATCAGCCATGCATCACAAACGCTGGAGTCATCCCTTGCTCAAGGAAACGAATGCAATTTATTAAAAATTGAGGAAGGCGATCCTGTGCTGCTTATTGAACGCTACAGCTATTTGGAAAATGGAGCGGCCTTTGAGTATGTTAAATCCATTTACAGAGGAGACCGCTATAAATTTGTCATCGATATGAAGAGGTGAAAATATGAGCGAATTAAGAGGAACAGAGCAGCGCAATCCACACAGTCTTCATTTAGATGAATGGTCAACACTAGAGATTGTTCAATTTATGAACAAGGAGGATGAAGGAGTTGCTCAGGCAGTCCGTGGAGCACTGGCAGAAATTAGCCTTGCCGTCGATGGGATTGCTGACAGATGGAAGCGCGGCGGCAGATGCTTTGTTGTTGGGGCAGGGACGAGTGGCAGACTGGCGGTAGTTGATGCAGTAGAGCTAGTTCCGACGTTTTCAATCGCGCAAAACAGATGGGTGCCTCTCCTTGCTGGCGGATATGAAGCAATGTGGAATTCCCTTGAAGAAACAGAGGATGATGATAACTGGATTATTGCTGCACTGAACAGCCACTCTCTTGCAAAGGACGATGTGGTGATAGGGGTAACAGCCAGCGGGTCAACACCTTTCGTTCTCGCTGCTGCAAAACTTGCAGCTCAAGTCGGTGCGATGACAATTGGAATCAGCAACAACGAACAAACTGTTTTATCCTCTATATGCGAAATCGGGATCGAGGCGCCAACAGGACCTGAAGTGATTAGGGGATCAACAAGACTGAAGGCAGGCACAGCTCAAAAAATGATTTTGAATATGCTGTCAACAGCAACGATGACAAAGCTCGGCAAAGTATATCAAAATGAAATGGCAGACATGAAACTGATTAACAAAAAGCTTGTGGACAGAGCTGTGCAGATGCTGATTAACATAACAGATACAACAGAGGAAGAGGCGCGGGCTGCTCTTATGAGTGCAGACCTTAACTTGAAATCAGCAGCATTTTTGATTCTGACAGGTGCAGCAGCTGAGGAAGCAGCGGAATTCTTAACACAATCAGAGGGGCATTTAAAAAAAGCGATTCAGCTTTATTTCCAGGACGTAAAGGAGGGGAGGGCTTAAACGAACAAAGAAGATTAATCTAAGCTATTATATATAATTTTTTTACTTTGAAAAACTAAAGGGGTAATAGTATGAAAGCTTATTTGCAAAAACTTGGTCGAGCTTTAATGCTGCCTGTAGCTGTATTGCCAGCGGCAGCGATTTTAATGGGGATAGGTTATGCAATCGACCCTTCTGGATGGGGAGCAGACAGTCCAACCGCAGCTTTTCTAATAAAGGCTGGTTCTTCCATTCTTGACAATATTCCATATTTATTTGCAGTTGGGGTTGCATTAGGATTATCTAAGGATAAGGATGGATCTGCTGCGTTAAGCGGTTTAGTAGCATTTCTAGTTATTAAGACATTGTTATCCACAAATTCCGTTGCGATGCTTCAAGGAGTTAATCCAGAAGATGTGAATATTGCCTTTACAAAAATTGAAAATGCCTTTATTGGGATGCTTTCTGGTATAGTCGCATCGATTATGTATAATCGCTTCAGCAAAACACAGCTTCCAGCCGCATTTGCATTTTTCAGCGGCAAAAGGCTTGTTCCAATTCTAAGTGCTGTCAGTATGCTTGTAGTTGCTGTTATCTTATTATTCTTATGGCCGGCTATCTACAGCGGATTAGTATCATTTGGAACACAAATCAGTAAGCTAGGAGCAATCGGAGCAGGTTTATATGGTTTCTTCAACAGACTGCTTATCCCGACAGGTCTCCATCATGCGCTGAATGCCGTATTCTGGTTTGACTTAGCAGGTATTAATGATATCGGGAACTTCTGGGCTGGCAAAGGGGAAAAAGGTGTGACCGGTATGTATCAAGCAGGCTTCTTCCCTGTTATGATGTTCGGATTGCCAGCAGCTGCTTTGGCAATGTATCATACAGCTAAGACGAAAAGAAAGAAGCAAGTCGCATCCCTTATGCTTGCAGCAGGAATTGCGGCATTCGTAACAGGTGTAACAGAGCCAATTGAATTTGCCTTTATGTTTGCAGCACCTGGATTGTATTTAGTTCATGCCGTGCTTACTGGTTTCTCACTGGCAATCGCGTCCTTCTTCCATTGGACGGCCGGGTTCTCCTTCAGCGGTGGCTTAATTGATTTTATTTTAAGCTCACGGCTGCCTTTGGCAAACCAGCCGTATATGCTGATTGTTCAAGGGTTGGTTTTCGCTGTTATTTATTATACGCTGTTCCGCTTTTTAATCACGAAGTTTAACTTGACGACACCAGGGCGTGAGGAAGAGACTGCTGAAGAAGCAGCGGTAACAACACAGACTACTGGTGATAACAAATTTGCTGCAATGGCTTCACAAATATACGAAGGTTTAGGCGGAGATGAAAATGTCGCTTCTGTCGATAACTGTGTAACAAGATTAAGAATTGAAGTGAAAGACATGGATGCAGTAAATCAGAATAAAATCAAAGCGACGGGAGTGCCGGGAATTAATATTGTCGGCCCAACTAGCATTCAAGTCATTGTCGGCACACAAGTGCAGTTTGTTGCAGACGAAATAGAGAAAATCAGACACGAAGACTAACAGCTGTCTCTTAAAATACGAACAAATCCCGATTAAAAGGTAATCGGGATTTGTTGTATGTTAATGGAGGCGTAACTCCTGTTATAAATAACCTTAAGAGTGATATTCACAAGAATTCTGCTCTTTTATTAAAAAAGTAATTTTCTAAATAATTTTATAATGATATGATATGTAACAAGATTAAAGAGATTTGGTTAAAGTGAAAACTGGTCAGATATTCTGACAAGAGTCTCGTTTTTTTACATGAAAAGAGGTAAACTAACGCGGAAGAGTGTTTTTTTTCTATTTAATAGGAAATATTGTTTTGAGATATAGTTCGTATTTTGCTTGGATTTTATTACTTTAGAACTGTTTTTTTATAATTTTTTATTTAAAAAGCGCACATTTTGTTGTAAATGAATAAAAAGGTATGTATAATACAGGTATAAACAGTTTGGCAGGTGATTATCATAGATTCGAATGAAACGAAAAGATTACTTTCTCAAATCTATAATAAAGTATCAAAGGAATTGTTTGGTGCTGGTACCACATTGCTGAAAGTAACCATCGATCAAAACGTAATAACCTTGCAAGCCAAGCATCCGAGGGCTTCCCGATCAGCTGCACTGGAAGGGGAAGTGCCGAGCTTAAAGCTAGAGGTGGATTTCCATCTGTCTCTATTGTTTAAGAAAAAGTTCAGGCAGCAGCTTGAGGAACAAACAGGCTGGAATATTGAAGCTTTATTAAGAGATTACGATTCATTCACTCAATTTGCTTTTACAAATATCGTCTTAAATACTAAATAATGAGGATTTTTGCTTGGATTTATCTGAGTGAAACGCCAAAATATAAGACTAAGATAGTTTTCCCTTTGTTTATCAAAGAAAAGACAATCTTAAGTAGAAGAATGATTCTATTTAAGATTGTCTTTTTTTGTTTTGCTTCGCGCCTTTAAGGCGGGCAGGATAAAAAAAGGGAGTATTATACAGCATTTATTATAAAAAAATATCTAATAGAAATGAAAATGGAGGAGCATAAAAAATGAAAAAAATAGTTCAAGCATTTGCAGCATCATCTTTACTGTTATTGGCAGCTTGTGGTTCTAATGATTCAGGCAGCAACGAAGGAAAAGAGAAACTTGTTGTATCGACATGGGGCTTTAATGAAGACTTTTTCCGTGAAGAAATTTATAAGCCTTTTGAAGAGGAAAACAATGTAGAAATCGTTTTAGATACAGGCAATAATGCTGATCGTCTCAATAAAATCAAGCAAGGCAATTCAGATGTAGATGTTATTTTCTTATCAGACTACTATGCACAGCAAGGCATTCAAGATGGATTATTTGAGACGATTGACCGCGAGAATATTCCTAATGTTGACAAAATCTATGATGTAGCGAAAGCTCCGCTAGGGGAAGAATACGGACCAGCGTACACAATTGCTCAGTTTGGAATTGCTTATAACCCTGATGAGTCTCCAATTGAAATCACTTCTTGGAAGGATTTATGGAGTGCAGATTTAAAAGGGAAAATTACCATTCCAAGCATCACTTCTACAACAGGTCCGATGATGGTTGATTTAGTATCACAGGTGAGCGGTCAAGAAACATTTAATGAAGATGCAGCTTTCACATCCTTGAAAGAAATTATGCCAAGTGTTGTGAAGGAATACGGACAAACTTCTGAATATGTAAACATGTTTGCACAAGGCGAAATTGCAGCTGGACCAATTATGGAAATGTATTTTGCTGACTTGAAAGAAGCAGTTCCAAATGCAGAATTTGTAACACCGGCTGAAGGTGGTTATGCAGTAATGAACACAATGAATGTTATTAAAGGAACAGATCAAAAAGAGCTTTCTGAAAAATTCATCAACTACATTCTCGGTCAAGAAGCTCAAGAGAAATCAGCAAAAAATAAAGTGGATTCTCCTGTAAATATTGATGTCGAGCTGACAGAAGAGGAAGCTGAGGGACTAACATATGGAGAAGACTTGATTAACAGTCTTCACACAATGGATATGAAATTCGTTAATGAGAACTTGAGCAAGTGGATAGACCGCTGGAACCGTGAGCTTATTCAATAAGAGTAGGAGGAACTTGGAATGCCTGAAAAGCTGATACTTGATGTGGATACAGGGATTGATGACGCGATTGGCATTTTGCTCGCCGTTAAAAGCAAAAACTTTGACCTGTTAGGTATAACGACAGTGAGCGGAAACGTCTCCTTGAATACCGCGACTATTAATACATGCAAAATACTTGATTTGCTTGGTAGTACAGAAATACCGGTTGTTAAGGGAGCAGAGTCTCCCTTGTTTAGAAAGCCGGTTTTTGAACATCGTATTCATGGAGAGGATGGCCTTGGCGGAGCGTTAAAGGATATCCCTGTAAGCAATGAGATAAGCGATGGCTTTGCACCAGACTTCATAATCAATTCAATTTTAAGTTTTTCTGGAGAGGTTACCTTAATCTGTACCGGTCCTCTTACCAACTTGGCATTGGCTGTGAAAAAATGTCCTCAAATTACGAAGCATGTCAAAAAGGTGATTTTCATGGGCGGTGTAGTAAGAGGTGTCGGCAATATTACCCCAACAGCTGAGTTCAATGCTTATGTTGATCCAGAGGCTGCAAAGATTGTCCTTCAGGCTGGCTTTCCGTCCATTGTACAGGTTGGCTTGGATGTAACTAGAAAGGCATTGCTTACTAGAGATCATATTCAACAGTTGAAAGATGAAAAGCTTGCGAGCTATATAGATGAAAGCACAAGCGATTATCAGCAAAAGTACTACTCCCGCTATAATGTGCATGCATGTGCCATGCACGACCCGTTAGCGGTCGGAATTGCCATTAACAGCAAGCTGGTGGTAACAGAGAAGCATTATGTGGATGTGGAAACAAAGAGTGAATTATGCGATGGTCAGTTTGTGTGTGATTTCCAAAACCGCTTGAACAAGGAGCCTAATTTAGAGGTATGTCTTGAAGTGGATACGGAAGCCTTTTTTGAAATGTTTATTGAAACTTTAAATTCTAAAAACTAAACAGGGAGTGATGAGATGAAGAAAAGATATCTATACCTGTTGCTTCTACCAGGATTGCTGTTTTTAACTGTCTTTATGGTTATCCCAATCTTGTCGATGATTGGTACAACCTTTCATGATAATGGAACAATTAGTGTAAAAGGATATATCGATTTTTTTAAGGATGATTATTTCATCAAGATTTTACTGACTACCTTGCGTGTCAGCTTGTTGACGACGCTTATCTGTATCTTGATTGGCTTTCCGGTCTCTTATTATATTTCTAAACTTCAAGCTCGGAAAAAGGCAGTTTTCCTGCTGTTAACTATTTTTCCGTTGTTGACAAGCCCTGTTGTCCGCTCATTTAGCTGGATGATTATTATCGGGAAAAACGGAGTTCTGAACAAAATTTTACTAGGAGCCGGGCTTATTGACCAGCCGCTTGAAATTTTGTATACACCAACAGCTATTATTATTGGTTTAGTGCATTTATTCCTGCCTTTAGTAATTGTTACACTTGTTGGAGTAATGGAGAATATCGAAATGGATTTACTGCAGGCAGCAGAGAGTCTTGGGGCATCAAAACTCGGAGTCTTCTTGAAGATTGTTGTGCCGCTTTGTGTGCCAGGGCTGGTAATCGGTAGCATTCTCGTGTTTGTCGGCAGCTTTACAGCTTATACGACGCCAGCATTGCTAGGCGGAAAACAAAGGGTTATTTCGACGTTTTTATATCAAAATGCGATTACATTAAATGATTGGAAGCTAGCATCCATTGTAGCAACAATCATGATTGTGGTGACCTTTATTATTATTTCCATTATGAATGGAGTAGCAAAAAAACTTAATCCGAAGGGGTAGAGGTGTATGCAGGAAAAGAATAGAGGGTTGGCCCTGTTTACCTTCCTCGTTTTTGTTTTTTTACTAGGGCCTTTGCTAATTATATCAATTACTTCATTTGAGGGCGGAAGCATCTTGAAGTTCCCTCCTGAAGAGTATTCGTTTAAATGGTATGAAAATATTTTTCAAGTAGAAATGTTCTTGAGCACATTCAAGACATCTATCCTTGTTTCCATTGCCGGAAATATTTTAGCATTATTACTTGGCGTGCCAGCTGCATATGCGTTAAGCAGATTTGACTTTGCGGGTAAGGGAATTATCAATGGGATTTTTGTTTCGCCAATTCTTATTCCGGGAATTGTGTTAGGTTTTTCCTTCTTACGTTATATTGTGGTTGCATATGAGCTGCCGATCTATACTTCCCTATTTATCGGTCATACTGTCATCATGCTGCCGTTTGTTATTCGTGTTATCTCGTCAAGCTTAACAAACTTTGATTTTTCGATAGAGGAAGCTGCACTTAGTTTAGGAGCAAGCAGAATTGGCACCTTTTTCTCGATAGTTGTCCCGAATATAAAATCAGGCATAATTGCAGCTGTAATGATTGCCTTCTTAGAGTCATTCAATAATGTTGATATCTCTGTTTACATGACAGGACCAGGTGTGAGCACATTCCCAATCCAGATGCTGTTGTATGTAGAGAACTACTTTGACCCTACTGTTGCAGCTATATCTGTACTGTTAATGATTATTACTGCATTGTTCATGTTTATAGTAGAACGATTAATGGGATTATCCTATTTTACAAAAAGATAGAAGGGATTGTTAAATGTGGCTTTGTTTACATTACAAGACATATCTGTAGCTTATAACAAAAAAGAAATTCTTAAGGATTTCAATCTTGAAATCGAAAAGGGGCAGCTTGTATCCCTGCTTGGACCAAGCGGCTGCGGCAAGACAACAACGCTTCGTCTAATTGCCGGTTTCCTGCAATCAAATAACGGGAAGTTCTTGTTTAAAGATAAAGATTATACAAAGGTTCCTGTTAACAAAAGAAACTTTGGGTTTGTGTTTCAAAACTATGCTTTGTTCCCCCATATGACTGTTGCTGATAATATTGCCTTCGGTCTTCGTTTGCGAAAGGTTCCGAAAGCAGAAGCTGTGAAGCGAGTAGAGCGCATGTTGGAAATCGTCAATCTAGAAGGATACGGTAAAAGATACCCTGCAGAGCTCTCAGGTGGACAAAGACAACGGGTAGCAATCGCAAGAGCACTTGTCATTGAACCGGATATTCTCCTTTTTGATGAACCATTAAGCAATCTCGATGCTAATTTGCGTGTCAATATGCGTGTTGAAATAAGAAGAATACAGCAAGAGCTTGGAATAACAACGGTATACGTTTCTCACGATCAAGAAGAATGCTTCTCTATTTCTGATCAAGTAGCCATCATGAATAAAGGCATCATCGAGCAATTGAGCGATCCTGCAACCATTTATAAATATCCTGCAACAAAATTTGTCGCTGATTTTATCGGCTTCAAAAACTTTATTGAGTTTGATAGAAGAGAAGATAAAGGGGATATAGTGGAGCTGTATAAGAATGGCAGTATGTTTACTGTTGAAAAACATTCCCATATGACGCCAGCTAAAAAGGTTGGAGCTGTCCGGCCAGATGACTTCCTGCTTGCAGAATGGAACGAAACACAAGTCCTTCCTTCTAATGGCATACCAGGAAAAATAAAGATTACAACATTCCTCGGCAGAAGCTATCAATATGTTGTCAGCACACCAATTGGTGAATTTACTGTTAATAAAGAGATGACAGCACCATTTAATGTCGGACAAGTTGTAGTCCTGATTATTCCAAAGGATCAGATGGTGCTTGTAGAGTAGGAGGGGTCAAACAATGAAAGTAGATATGCTTATTAAAGAAGCAATGGTTTTTAACAGCTATTTCAAACAGTTCACAAAAGCAAATGTCGCTGTTAAGGATGGCAAGTTCTTTTATATAGGTGCAAAAGGCAGTGAAACGTTTACGGCAGAGAAAATAATAGAAGCTGCTGGCATGTATCTTGTTCCAGGATTGATTGATATCCACCTCCATATTGAAAGCACGATGGTTACTCCAGCGACATTTTCATACGGTTTGCTAAAAAATGGGGTCACCACGATTGTACCTGAGCCTCATGAAATGGCAAACGTGTTTGGAATAGCAGGTGTAAAAGAGATGATCAAGGCAAGCAAGAACTGTCGTTTGGACATGTTCTATGCTATTCCAAGCTCGGTTCCTGCAACTAGTATGGAAACTACTGGCGGAGCAATTGAGATAGAAGATATCGAAGAATTGCTGCAGACAGAGAGAATAAAATGCCTTGGGGAAATCATGAATTATTATGATGTTATTTCCAAACCAGGCGGAAAAACAAACAAGATATTATCATATATGTCAGAGAATTATCCTGAGCTTATTATTGAAGGACATGTTCCAAAACTCCTTGATCTCGAATTACAGAGTCTGGCATTTGCAGGAGTTACATCCGATCATACCCATCAAACAGTAGCAGGGATGAAGGAGCGTATAGCAATAGGGATGTTCCTTGAAATTCAAGAAAAATCAATGACAAAAGAAGTTATAGATTATTTAATTGATCAAGATGTTGATGAGCATTTCTGTTTTGTGACAGATGATGTAATGGCAGATTCCCTGCAAAACAGAGGGCATTTAAATGTTCTCCTGAAAAAAGCTATCGCAATGGGCATGTCTCCTGAGAAAGCGATTTATGCTTGTACTTATACACCAGCTGCCCGCATGCGAATGTATGACAGAGGCGTAATTGCACCAGGCAAGCTCGCAGATTTTCTGCTAATTTCAGAGTTAGAAAGCTTTCATATCCAAGAAGTATATAAAGAAGGAACAAAGGTCTATGATGAGACAATTCCTTACGTACAGGAAGAAAGCAGCCAAGCATTTCCGAGCAGCTTCTACGAAAGTGTAAATCTAAACAAACTGGGTGAAGATGCTTTTCAAGTGAAGCTTATGAAAAATGATGGCAAAGTAAAATGCCGAATAATGAATGTGAAAAACGGCTCTACCTTCACAGAAGAAAAACATGATGATTTAAATATAGAAGCGGGTATGCTGCAGTGGGAGGAAAGTGAATACGGACTTCTTGCTACATTTGAACGCTATGGCAAGAACGGCAATAGTGCAAGAGGGCTTATTGGCGGGGATGTCCTGAAAAGAGGTGCTGTTGCCACAACTTATTCACATGATAACCATAATCTCCTTGTCCTAGGTCAAAATAAAGAGGATATGGTGATAGCAGCGAATGAAGTAATAAAGCAGCAAGGAGGAATCTGCTGTGTTCATAATGGCGAAATTCTTGCAAATGTGCCGTTGCCTGTTGGCGGTATTCTTTCAGAAGAGCCTTTATCTATCATTTCTAAGCAGGTAGAACAATTAACAGCAACACTCCAAGCGCTTGGCTATGAACATTATAATGCGATTATGTCGTTAAGCACTTTATCGCTGCCAGTAAGTCCTGCATTAAAAATTACAGATCATGGCTTAATTGATGTTAATAAAGGGATGGTTGTTCCTTTAGTGGTTAAGTAAGCAATAAAAAAAGAACTAGATCTAAATGGATCTAGTTCTTTTTTTATATTTATTTAATGCCCTTCATTTTGCCTTGAATCATTGGTGATAGAAGGAATAATACAAGAGCTAGTACAATCGAGCAGCCACCGATGATGCCGAAGTACAACATTTCAGTTTTTTCTGAATAGAACTTAACAATTTGTGCATTCAATCCTTGTGCTGCAGCATTAGATAAGAACCAAAGGCTCATCGTTTGTGCAGAGAATGCAGCCGGCGCTAATTTTGTTGTTGCTGATAATCCTACAGGAGATAAGCAAAGCTCTCCAATTACAACGATAAAGTAGCTAAGCACAAGCCATAAAGGATTAACAAGCGAGTTCGCTCCGCCAAAATAAGCTGGAAGCAGGATTACTAGGAAAGAAAGACCTGCAAACAGCAATCCTATTGAGAATTTCTTTGGGATAGAAGGCTGGCGGTCACCAAGCTTAACCCATAGCCATCCTATAATTGGTGCAAAGATAATGATAAACAGCGGGTTCAATGATTGGAATAGTGTTGGCGATAAGTGCAAGCCAGCAAATTCAAGTTGTGTACGTTTATCAGCATATCCTGCAAGAATTGTAGAACCTTGCTCCTGTATTGCCCAGAACATTACAGATGCTAAGAACAATGGGATATAAGCAATCAAACGAGAACGTTCGTCAGATGTTGTTTTTGGACTGCGGTACATTACCGTAATATAGATTGCTGGAATCAAGAATCCAAGGATACCGACTACAATAGCAAAAGTGTCAAATGTAAGAAGGCCTGTTGGAATAGTAATGGCTAAGATGATAGCAAGAACAACGATTCCAATACCAATAATAGAATAAACCTTTTTCTTTTCAGTAGCTGAAAGAGGATTTGCAACAAGGGTACCTGCCAACCCAAGGTTTTTCTTTTTTGTAAACATAAATACTAATAATCCAATAAGCATACCGATTGCAGCAAGACCAAAGCCTAAATGGAAGCTTGTGTTCATGCCGACTTCACCGACGATCAGCGGAGAAAGGAATCCTCCAAGGTTGATACCCATGTAGAAGATACTGAATCCTGCATCGCGGCGATTGTCTTCCTGTGAATAAATTTCACCGACAATACTTGATACGTTTGGTTTCAATAAGCCTGTACCAATAACGATCAGCACCATTGATACGAAGAACATGCTGATGCTTCCTGGTACTGCTAAAACAATATGACCAAGCATGATGAAAATACCGCCATAAAATACTGCTTTAGAAGTACCAAAAATTCGGTCAGCTAACCAGCCGCCAATGATTCCTGACATATAGACAAGTGAACCGTAAATAGACGTAATGGCAAATGCAGTAGTTTCAGGAATGCCTAGTCCGCCTTTTGAAACTTCATAATACATGTAGTAAACAAGGATAGCTTTCATTCCGTAGTAAGAGAATCTCTCCCAGAACTCTGTGAAAAACAGAGTGAAAAGTCCTTTTGGATGACCAAAAAAACCCTTTTGCGGAACACTGTCCACAATTTTCTGTTTATTTAAGTCTAGCATTGTTTTAACCTCCTCTAGTATTCTAATATAATACTGAAAAAACAGATGTTTTGTCAAAAAAATTTTTAATATATCGAACGATATTGTTCTGTAAAGGATTAAACAAGTTTTTCCATTTTTATAATCAAAATAGTTTTATGTAGTTTTAAGTAGAATTTTGTTATTTTATTATATCTATATATAATTTTTAGGTATAATTTGGAATAATTAGAAATGTAGTGAAAAGGAATGGAAATATGTACATTCGGTTAAATTAACAAATGTTTGTAAATTTAAGGAGGTTAAAAAACATGAAGGATACAAGTGAGTTTGTACAAACATTAAAGGAAAACAGTAAAAAACAAGAGAAAAACAAACATAAAGGAAAAGGCCATCCAGAAAGCAGCCTTCCTAACAAACAGCATTGATGTGAAAGCTGCCTGTTTTAATAAATGGGCAGCTTTTTTTCTTTCTGCCAATTCTAATTTTCCCCCAACTAGCACCTTTTTAAACGAAACGCATAACTTAACAAGGGCTGTTTAAGGAGGGAGAACAGATTGAAAATTGAACGTGTTGTCACTTATTACGGTTATGATCTGCTTATTAATGAAGAACTACATAAGAAATGTTTAAATTGTCAAAAGTGGTATGCTTTTGCAGAGGAATTAGGCTTTTGTCCAAACTGCATGAAATCCATTAGAGAGAATAAGCGTATGTAAATGGAAGCATGTTTTCCTAAATATCGGGTATTCTACTTATTAGACAATTAATGTGTGGAAGGGAGTACAAGAATTTATGAAGGAAATGACTGTTTACTTAAAGGAAGCAACAGAAGCACAGCCAATTAACTCATTAGAAGCAGCTTTAGTTACGACAGAAGGGATAGAGAGAGCCCTTGTTGATGTTTCGGACGGAGAAGTCAAAATTGTTTATGATGAAAACCAAATAACAAAGGAAACAGTACTAGAGAAGATAAAAGAGCAAGGGTTTCATTCTATAAGCTGACACTAATATAACTTAAGTAAAGAAAACTGTCCTATTAGTCTAGTAAATGCATATAAATAAAGTAAGTTTGCATGCTAATAGGAGGAGCTTATGTTTTCTTTAATCGGTAAGGCCGTGTTAGGAATGGCGTTGCTCAGACTGCTGTCAGGATGTATTGAAATAACAGCAGCAGTATTGATGCTAAAGTCCAATCAAATAGAAAAAGCCTTAATTATCAATAGTTCTCTTGCAATTGTCGGTCCGCTCATCCTGATTGCCACGACATCAATCGGCCTTTTCAGTATTGCTGACAAAATTTCGTTCGGGAAGATGCTATGTGTGCTAACAGGAGTTGGCTTTATCTTGTATGGTGTTAAGGGCAGCTGAATAATAATAAACCTGATAGACTTCTATCAGGTTTATTTTGCTTTTTGTTTTTAGCAGCTCTAGCTGGTTGCTGTCTGGTTTTTTATTTTGTCTGTTTCTTCCTCTATAGAAACAACATCAATTCGTTCAAATAACGGCTCTATATCCTTTATAAAAGCAGGTATCTTTTCCGTGTATTCCCAAGACCATTTTTCAAGCTGAAATAGAGATTTAAGTTTGTTTGAACTAAATGGTAAAAAGGGATGGAGCATCTGCCCGATATTTATTAACAGGATGCAGCAATCATAAATCGTCTGACGGCATGATTCCTCGTCTTCCTTGATATCAATCCAAGGTTTCCTATTATCAAAATATTTATTCAAATATCGAATAAGCTCAAACAATGATTGAAGTGCCTGCTTTATTTCTCCTGCTTCTATTTTTTTAGCCACTAGTATGTAGCTAGTATTAATTTGCTTGCGGACTTCTTCGCTTGTCTCCCGTTTTTCCACATTATTTGAATAGTATTTACTGATGAATTTCACAGTCCGATTCACAAAATTACCAAAGCTGCCGAGAAGCTCACTGTTATGGCTGTAGATGAATTCGCGCCAAGAGAAATCAGCGTCCCGCTTTTCAGGAGCATTGATTGTAAGAAAATAACGAATAGAATCTGGGTGATATTTCTTGATTAAGTCAGGAATCCAAACAGCATAGTTTTGGCTTGTAGAAATTTTCTTTCTCTCCAATGTCATATATTCATTGGAAAGAATATAGTCCGGCAGTGCTTTGATGTTTAAGCCAAGAAGGAGAGCCGGCCAAATAATAGTATGAAAGGGAATATTGTCTTTCCCATGCACATAATAAGACACAGTATTCTCATTCCAGTAATCATCATGCTTTCCTCCGGTTTTGTGAGCCCAGTGTTTGCTTGCTGAATAATATCCAGCAACAGCCTCCACCCAAACATATATTTTTTTATCTTCATAGTTAGCGATTGGAACACTCACACCAACAGGCAAGTCTCTTGTTACAGCTCTGTCGCGCAGTCCTTCTGTTAAATATCTTTCTGTCAAAAATCTGGCATTGTTTCTCCATGTCTCATTCTTTGAAGAGCTTTTCAGCAGTTGCTCAAGCTGCTGCTGAAAGGAGCTTAAGGAGAAGTAAAAGTGCTCCGTTGTTCTAACAGTAGGTTCATGCTGGCAAAGCTTGCATTTTTTATCATGAAGCTCCAATGCTTCTAAAATGGCAGAGCAATGATCACATTGGTCTCCCCGTGCCTTATTACCGCAGGCTGGGCAGATGCCTTCAACAAAGCGGTCTGGCAGAAATTGAGCACAGTTTATACAGTATGCCTGCTCGACCTCTTTTTTATATAGATGACCATTTTTTTGTAAAGCTAAAAATAGCTCCTGAACGGTTTTATGATGATGGTCTGCATCTGTTCTTGTATAAACATCATAGGAAAATCCTAGTGCTTCAAAATCATGTGCAAATTCCTGATGATACCTGTCTGCGATTGTTTTTGGCTCAACGCCTTCTTGGTTTGCCCGAACTGAAATGGGAGTACCATTGCAGTCACTGCCTGAGACATAAAGTACTTTTTCTCCCTTTTGCCGGTAATATCTTGCCAGAATATCACCGGGCAATAAACTTGCGATATGGCCGATATGCAATGAGCCATTTGCATATGGCCAAGCTCCTCCAATAAAAATAGTCATCCTGCATTCCTCCTAAAAAGTTTTGGAAAAATGAACAAAGCTGCAAAATAAAAAGCCCCGCCCTTTTCCATAAGAAAAGGACGGGGCTCTATGCCGCGTGTTACCACCTTTGTTCACTGCTTGCTCACACAAGTCAGCCTCTGCAAGTACATCCAGCTTAATAAAAGCCTTCATACTGTGACATGGATAACAAGTGTCAAATCTTGCCGCAGCCTACTAATTAATATGTTCAGTGCGGAGCTCAGAGGCCATTTTTCTAATAGATATCAATGCTTCCTTGCAGCAGGGTGGAAGCTCTCTGTAAAAGATAATCTATTGTACTTTCCCTCATCAACGCTACATTTTATATGATTGGATATATTATAAGCTTTGTAATTACCAAAATCAACCATAAAAAAAACAAAAGAAGAAAATCAAAATAAAGCGTTTACATTATTAATGAAAGCATTTACAATGTAATTGTACCAACAAATATAAGACGTTCTAATAAATAGATGGTTAACATTAGATAATGGAGGTTCCATATTATGAAATTCCCTAAAGATTTTTTATTCGGTGCAGCATCGGCTTCTTACCAAGTGGAAGGTGCGTGGAATGAAGACGGTAAAGGTGTGACTAACTGGGATATCTTCTCTAAAATACCTGGAAAAACATTCGAAGGAACGAATGGCGATGTTGCAGTTGACCATTATCATCGCTACAAGGAAGATGTACGATTAATGGCTGAAATGGGATTGGAATCCTATCGCTTCTCCATATCTTGGGCACGGATTATTCCAGATGGTGATGGAGAAATTAATGAAAAAGGAATTGAGTTTTATAATAATTTAATAGATGAATGCCTAAAGTACGGAATTGTCCCATTTGTGACTCTTTACCATTGGGATCTCCCACTTCCATTAGAAGAGGATGGCAGCTGGACAAATAAACGCACAACAAATGCGTTTGCTAAATATGCGGAAGTTTGCTTTAAAGCATTTGGAGACAGGGTTAAGCATTGGATTACATTTAATGAAACAATTGTTTTCTGTACGCTAGGGTATTTAAACGGTGCTCATCCGCCAGGATTAGTGAATGCGCATAAAGAATATTTCCAAGCGACACATAATGTGTTTCTTGCCCATGCGATGGCAGTGAAGAAATATAAAGAACTAAAGCAATACGGGGAAATTGGTATTAC
Source organism: Niallia laureatilytica (assembly GCF_046613985.1). Classification (NCBI taxonomy): domain Bacteria; kingdom Bacillati; phylum Bacillota; class Bacilli; order Caryophanales; family Bacillaceae; genus Niallia; species Niallia laureatilytica. Next base: position 296,170 of record NZ_JBKKHP010000002.1, read on the forward strand.
GCATGTATTCAGTCCTGCATTCGGCGTGGACAGCAAGGAAGATAATCTGTTTGCTGCTAATCATGCGAATTACTACCAAACATATTGGTACTATGACCCTATCCTTAAAGGCGAATATCCGCAATATGTATTGGATGCACTAACGGAAAAAGGACTGACGCCAGATTGGACAAACGAGGAGCTTCAGCTTTTGAAAGAAACAGCTGGCTTCAATGATTTTATCGGGCTTAACTATTATCAACCGGCACGTGTTGAAAAAATTCAAGGGTCAGCTGAAGCAGTTGAAATCAGCCGAGACAATGCGACAGGCAGGCCTGGAAACCCATCCTTTGACGGGGTCTACAAAACGGTCATGATGGAGGACAAAGTGTATACAAAATGGGGCTGGGAAATCTCTGCAGAAGGATTTCTTGATGGCTTGCGAATGCTAAAAGAAAGATATGGAGATGTAAAACTGTATATTACGGAGAATGGTCTTGGTGACGAAGATCCAGTCATTGAGAATGAAATTGTCGATGTCCCAAGAATTAAATATATTGAAGAGCATTTAAAAGCAGTAAAAACAGCAATTGGAGAAGGTATCCATTTAAAAGGATACTACGCATGGTCTGTAATTGATCTTTTAAGCTGGCTGAACGGTTATAAGAAACAGTATGGATTCATCTATGTGGACCATAAAAACAATCTGGCAAGAAAGAAAAAGCTTTCCTTCCATTGGTACAAGCATATTATTGAAACAAGAGGAGAAGAGCTTTAATTGTAGTCTGTAAGTATTTAAAAGGGGTATTCTTCTAGGTAGAAGTCTGCCCCATTTTTATCGAGAGGAGAAAAGCATATGACAGTCAAATACCAAATGGTTGCCAGTGCCCTCGAGAATGATATTCTAAAAGGGAATTTCCAAGCGAACGAAAAGCTCCCGACAGAAGAAGAGTTGATGCATAGGTTTCAAGTCAGCCGTAATACCATTCGAAGAGCATTAAAAATATTGGCAGATGAAGGCTATGTCTATCAAGTGCAAGGTAGCGGTCTTTTTTTGAGAGAGTTTTCCAGGCCTGGCTGTATAACGATTCGAAAAATGCGGGGGCTCACTAGTGAGTTGGCCGGGGCTGATATGAACAGCTCTATCATTGAATTGTCACTCGTGCTGGCTGACAGCAAACTGGCTGCTAAAATGAAGTGTAAGCCTGGTGATTCTCTGTACTATATTAAAAGACTTCGCTTCGTAAATGGCGAGCCTCTTGTTTTAGAAGAAGCTTACTACAATAAGACATTGGTACCATATTTGAATACAGAAATTGCTGAATCATCTATATATCGATATATAACAGAAGACTTAAGACTAAAGGTAGGGTTTGCCGATAAACTCATTTATTGCGAGAAGCTTTCGAAAGAGGATGGTCTTCATTTAAGTTTGCCAGAAGGAGACCCTGCCTTAGTTGTGGAAAATACCGTTTTTTTAAATACAGGAGTTGTATTTAACGTTTCTCTAGAAAAATATAATTATGCTTCAGCAAGACTGCTGGCATTGACGTTTTAAAGAGGAGGCCGCTTATAAAGCGGTTTTTTTCATTATGAAAAAGGGGGGAAGTACGTTTGACCCTTATTGACAATAAATTTTTTGGCCCTATACTATTGTATATCGGTTAATTTTTCTGAATAGTATGTAAATTATTGATGGGCCATACACGTAAATCAAAAGATATTTAAAAGATTTGCCTAGTCCCCAAACAGGAAGATACTTGCATATAATAATAATGAAGAGGGAGTGTCAAAGTTTATATAAAAGCATTTTACCAGCAATAGAGGTTAGTATGCTGACTTATTATCATTGCTGGGTATCGTAAAATTATAACAATACTTGTCTTTAAAAACGGCACACTTATCGTGACGAAGATAAGGGGAGATTAACAAATAAAGAGAAGTAATTTTTAAAAGAGCATCGAAAGAAAATATAATGGCTAAAAGCATGGATTATCAGGGGGAACACTATTATGGAGGAATATTTAAAAGAAAGGGAAAAAGAGATGATTGAGCTGCTCAAGAATCTCGTAAATATTGACAGCGGAAGCTATGTAAAAAAAGGAGTCGACCAAATTGCAGACATCTTAGAGAGTAAGTTTGCAGAGGCTGGCTTTGTTTCAACCATAAAAAAAGAGAAGAAAACAGGAAATAATCTTGTTTTGCGTCATAAGGATGCTAGAGATCCGAAAGTTATTATTGTTGCCCATATGGATACTGTCTTTCCGGAAGGCACTGCAAAAAAACGCCCGTTCCGAATAGAAGGAAACAGAGCATACGGCCCTGGAGTTGTTGATATGAAGGGCAGCCTTGTATCTGTTCTGTATGCAGTTAAAGCACTAAGAAGCATTCATTCTTCTGCACTAAAAAATGTGGAAATAGTCTTAAATAGTGACGAAGAAATCGGTTCAGCTAATTCAAGAAAGCTTATCGAACAAACGGCAAGAGGGAAGGATTATGCCCTAATTGTGGAGCCAGGCAGAAAGGATGGTTCGATTGTATCTGCTCGAAAAGGCGGGGGACGCTATACGATTATGGTCAAGGGAACCAGTGCACATGCAGGTGTTGAGCATGAAAAAGGGAGAAGTGCAATTGAGGAGCTGGCATACAAAACCATTAAGCTTCAAAAACTGACTAAATACCAAGAAGGAATAACTGTTAATGTAGGAATGATTGAAGGAGGAACATCCATCAATACGGTTGCTTCATCTGCGAAAGCTGGAGTGGATGTTCGTCTTGTTAATATGGAACAAGCTCCTCTTATTGATAAGCAAATCCGCGAAATCTGTGCTGTTTCTGACGTGGAAGGCACTGAGATTGAGGTGAAGGGGAGCATAAGCAGACCGCCAATGGAGAAAAACAGTCAATCAGTTCAACTATTAAAAATAATTAAAGAAGCTGGCAAGGAACTTGGAATTGAAGTCAAGGACACCTTTACCGGCGGAGGCTCTGACGGAGCATTTACAAGCTCGATGGGAATTCCGACAATAGATGGACTTGGACCAGTTGGAGGAAATGCCCACAGTGAGGAAGAATATTTGGAGTTGGATACTTTCATTGAGCGGACACTGCTTCTTGCAACAGTATTAACAAAACTGACCGCCAAAGTGAGAATGACAGCGTAAGCTAGATAATGCTTAACACAAAAAAAGCGAATCAATGATTCGCTTTTTTTTGTGTGTATTATTCGCCGCGCACAGCTTTAATGGCTGCAGCTCTGTCTTCACTGTCATAAATAAAGGAACCGGCAACAAGAACATTTGCACCTGCTTCTTTGCAAAGGACAGCTGTTTGTTCATTTACACCGCCATCTACTTCAATTTCAAGTCCTGGATTGAACTGATCAGCAAGTTTACGAACTTCTGTTATTTTTGGCAATACGCTCGAAATGAAAGCTTGTCCGCCAAAGCCCGGGTTTACCGTCATGAGCAATACCATTTCAACATCTTGAATTACATGCTTAATCATCTCAACTGGTGTGCTTGGATTTAGAACAACACCTGGTTTTGCGCCATGCTCTTTAATGAGCTGGAGTGTGCGATGAAGATGAGGACATGCTTCTGCATGTACTGTGATAATATCTGCACCAGCTTTAGCAAATGCTGGGATATATTGGTCTGGATTTTCAATCATTAGGTGGACATCCAATGGAAGTGTTGTAACCGGTCTGATTGCACTAACAATTAGAGGGCCGATCGTGATATTTGGAACGAAATGGCCGTCCATAACGTCAACATGGATATAATCTGCTCCGCCGCGCTCCACATCTTTTATTTCTTCTCCTAGTCTTGCAAAATCGGCAGACAGGATGGATGGTGCTATTTTAACCATAATAATTGCCTCCACTTATGTAATAATTTGCAGCAAGCTTTCCATTACGTCGCCCATGACTTGGACAAAAAAGCTTTATATGTCTTCTTAGAAAATTATAACAGAGCCTACAAGAAAATTGAAGTATACGGAAACACAGCTCATTGAGGAAGAAAGACAGCAAAAAGACCTAATATCCTCCTAGCTTAAAAGCAAGAGATATTAGGTCTTTTGAATGGATATTACATAGATTGTTCGATTGCTGTTTTTACGTCCTCTGGAGAGTTCTGATAGCCTTCGGATATGCATTGTACAAGTAATTCCTTGTTTTTGTATTGTTCAGGCTTGTTCTTATTATAGTAATAACGTACACATTCTTCTTCTTTAAAGAACGCTTTCCCGATTTTTAATAATGCAGTGACTGGTAGAGCACTAAAGGCAGGCGCGTTTGCTGCTTCAGCTGGTTGTGCCTTAACTTCTTTAACTTCTTGTGTGGATGCTTTCAATTCTGCTGCAGGCGCTTGTCCTTGGCCTTCATGATGGAATTCTTGAACCACTTGATTAATTAAGTTTTCCTGAGAAACAAGCTGCTTTAAAAGCTTTTTCTTTACACGTTTCTTTTTGGACTGCAATCCAAAGGTTTGGAGGATATAATGCTGCAGCTCAGTGTTTTCTGCTAATTCTTCATGTGTTTTGTAAATCGAATTCATTGCTTAACTCCTTTTTTTGCTTCTATCTATTTGCATATCTTATTCGAACAAATTTTTTGCACTTGTACTATTATATACTAATCTATGAAAAGTACAAAATATCCTTCGTGTTGCGAAGTAAGACTCACGAAAAAAGAGGAGGGCAGAGGCCCTCCTTTTAAGTATTTAAGCTCGTTCTTCAAACAGTCTTGCAATCTCAACAATAGTATTAGTTGCTTTTTGCATGTTATCTACTGAAATATACTCATATTTGCCATGAAAGTTTTCTCCACCTGTGAAAATATTAGGTGTCGGCAGCCCCATATAGGAAAGCTGGGACCCGTCTGTTCCTCCGCGAATTGGCTCAATAATCGGTGATATTCCAAGGTTTACCATTGCTTCATGTGCAACTTCCACGATTTCTTTAACAGGTTCAATTTTTTCGCGCATATTATAATATTGATCCTTTAGGTCTAGGACTACTGTCTTTTCTCCATACTTCTTATTTAATTGAGCTACAATCTCAGATAAATTTGTCTTTTTCTCTTCAAACAGTTTTCTGTCAAAATCACGGATTATATATGCAAGCTTCGTTTGTTCCACATCACCTTCAAAAGATAGAAGATGGTAAAAGCCTTCGTAGCCGGATGTTTTTTCAGGGGCTTCTTCAGAAGGCAAGCTGTTTTGTAATTCCATCGCGATTTTCATAGAATTGACCATTTTTCCTTTTGCTGTGCCAGGATGGACATTTGTACCATTTACCGTGACTTTTGCCCCGGCTGCATGAAAGCTTTCATATTGCAGCTCGCCTAATGGACCGCCGTCCACTGTATAAGCAAAATCTGCTGCAAATGCTTTGACATCAAACTTATGAGGCCCTCTTCCTATCTCCTCGTCAGGAGTAAAGGCAACCCTGATTTTCCCGTGCCTAATATCAGAGTTCTTTAATGTAATAAGGGCAGTCATGATTTCTGCAATGCCTGCTTTATTGTCAGCACCTAAGAGGGTTGTTCCATCTGTTGTAATTAACGTATGACCTTTGTAGTTTGCAAGCTCTGGAAAATCAGCTGGAGATAATACAATATGTAAATCAGAATGAAGGACAATATCCCCGCCGTCATAATATTCTACTATTTGCGGACGGACATTTTTCCCAGTAAAGTCAGTTGCTGTGTCCAAATGGGCCAGAAAGCCGATAGTTGGGACACTTTTCTCTGTATTGGCAGGCAGTGTTGCCATAACATAGCCATTTTCGTCTATTGTCACTTCTTCCATGCCAATTTCTTGTAATTCATTCACAAGCTTTTTGGCTAGTGTCAGCTGTCCAGGTGTAGAGGGGCATGAAGTGCTTTCCTCGTTTGATTGTGTTTCAATGACAGCATAGGATATAAAGCGATCAATGATAGAATTTTTCATTATTTCATCTCCTTATTAGCATCTAATGCGATTTTACCATATAAATATTTCGCCTGTCTTAATTTAAAAAAGGGTTAACAAGCCGTTTGTCACAAATATGTCAGAATTGACTGGCAAAAGGATGTCTAAAGGTTTTTTCTGTTCGCTACAATAGAAATATCAAAACGAAGGGAGCGGAAGATGAATAAAAAGGTTAAAGGGCTAATTTTTTCGGCAGTGGTTATATGCTTAGCAGGGCTGCTTGTTATGCTGATACAAACGAACGGACCGAAAGCGATAAAGGACATTAAAAAAATTGCGGCTCAAGAGACATACACGCAAGCTGACAAGGAATATATTGTTTACTTTTGGCAAGAGGCATGCTCTTACTGTAAACAAATAGAAAATGTCGTCCTTGAATACACAAAAACTGGAGAAACTCCACTTTATATCGTTGATATGGGCGATAAGGAAAATGCAGTCAGCTGGTATGATTGGCAAGAACATCACAACAAGTACGACAAAGTGATTGGTAGGGTGGAGGATGGGAAGGAAATTCTCGATGATGCCATAAATATCAATGATTTTATAAATGACAAGGATATAGCTTGGTCTATTCAATCGAGGGATGATCATAAATTGTATGCTGTCCATCAGACTGCATATGAAAATCAAATGCCAAAGTCAGCCTCCGAACTAGAAATAGCAGGGACGCCAACCATGCTGAAGATAAAAGAGGGCAAGCTCGTCGATTATCGTGTCGGTGTGGAGGAAGTGGCTAAATTGCTGAAGAATTAACTAATTAAGAAAAGCAGTTGCGAAAAAACCACAACTGCTTTTTTCACAGCTTATTATCAACTAAATGAGAATAATATTTTCTAATTGAGAAAAAACCAATTGACAATGAGAATCACTTTCATTTAATATGAACCTAGGGCAGGTTGTGCCTGAAATAGGTACAGGAAGGGGGGCACTGAAAATTCGTATTTTAGCTTTACCAATATAACTATATAGAGGGGAGAAATATACTTGCTTAAACAGAAAGTTGCAATAAAAATAGTTGCAATATTAGCAATATTCACATTTTTATCTGTTGGTTTCAGCACTAAATCTTTAGCTGCATCACTAGCAGACGGCGAGTACTCCATTAATTACTCTGTATTAAGAGCAGATAATGACTCAGCCTCAATGGCTGATGGCTATTTCCAAAAACCGGCGAAATTGATTGTCGAAAATGGAGCTCTTAAAGTCCAAGTAGGTATTTCTACTTCAGCTATTACAGAGTTTAAAGTAGGAGGACAAAACGTTACCGAAATAAGTAAAAATGGTGAATCCAGTGTTGTTCAATTTAACATCAACTCACTTCAGAATCCTACAAATGCAGAGATTCATGTCATTGTGGAAGACCAGAATTACGACCATTGGTACACGATAAGATTTGATTTTGATGAAAGTTCAGCACATGCTCTTTCTTCACAATCTAATTCATCCACTTCAGAAACATCAAATTCAACCTCTGAGACAGCAGCAAGTTCAACTGAACAAGACACAACAAAAGAAACAGCAGCCAAAGTGGAAAACCCAAGAACTTCTGATCAATCAGAAATCACTGTCTTCACTGTATTAATGGTTGTATCCCTTGGGATTATCGTATTTTATGTTGTAAACAGAAAAAGGCTAGTTAAATAGTTTCTAATAAGAGTTACAAATTCTACTAAAAAGGAGAAAAAGATGAAAATGAAAACTGCAAATATAGCACTTGCGTTTCTTGTAACAGTCTTTTCCGTTGTTAGTACAGTAATTCCTTTGGATAACAAAGCTTATGCTGCCGAGTCAAGCAGCCGTTCAGTTGTAGCAGATGGGGAATATAGTATCGGCTACACGGTATTGCATGCAACAAATAATGTAGCATCAATGGCCGACCAATATTATACAAAACCAGGAAAGCTAATCATAAAGAATGGTCAGGCTAAAGTCCAAGTAGAATATAGCAATTTAATTACAGAGTTTAAAGTAAATGGTACGCCGGCAACAAAGATAAGTGAAAGCGGCGGCAAAATTAAGGCTGAGTTTCCTGTTGCTGATATTGAGGGTTTAACAGCTGCAGAAATTCATGTACAAGTTCCAGCGATTAGTTATGACCACTGGTATACAGTGAGGATTGACTTTAATACTACTGGATTGTCCAACTAACAGCCGATTTAGTTCAGAATCAAGAAGCAGAACTAAATAACTACATGAAAAGAGCTACATATTCTACTAAAAAGGAGCAAAAGAACAGAATGAAGGCTGCAAAAATTGCACTTGCGTTTCTTGTAATAGTCTTTTCCATCGTAAGCACTGTCATTCCTTTGGATAATAGAGCTTATGCTGCCGAATTGAACAGCAGTACTGCTGTGGCAGATGGGGAATATAGTATTGGCTATACTATATTGCATGCAACAAATGATGAAGCATCAATGGCCGACCAGTACTATACAAAGCCTGGAAAATTAATCATTAAGGACGGACAGGCTAAAGTTCAGGTAGAGTACAGTAATTACATTACAGAGTTTAAAGTTAACGGCACTCCTGTTACAAAGATAGGCGAAGCTGGAGACAAAACTACGGCTGAGTTTCCAGTTGCTGATCTGGAAGGACTGACAGAAGCTGAGATTCATGTCGAAGTTCCAGCAATAAGCTATGATCACTGGTATACAGTCAGATTTGACTTTGATACAGCTTCTTTACCTGTTCAAACAGAACCAAGTGAAGAAGCAGAAGAACCTGCAACAACACCAGAAAATCCAGGTGAAGAAGCAGAAGAACCTGCAACAACACCAGAAAATCCAGGTGAAGAAGCGGAAGAACCTGCAACAACACCGGAAAATCCAGGTGAAGAGCAAGAAGAGCCTGTAACAACACCGGAAAATCCAGGTGAAGAGCAAGAAGAGCCTGTAACAACACCGGAAAATCCAGGTGAAGAGCAAGAAGAGCCTGTAACAACACCGGAAAATCCAGGTGAAGAGCAAGAAGAACCTGCAACAACACCGGAAAATCCAAGTGAAGAAGCAGGAGAGTCAGAGGAAGAAACCCCTGCTGCACCACAGGAAGATATCGTGTACGAAGACGGTGAGTATGAAGTCGACTATACAGTGTTGCATGGAACGGCAGAGGAGAAGTCGATAGCAGATAACTACTTCACAAAACCAAGTAAAGTTATCGTTAAAGATGGAAATATTACTGTGCAGACGGAGTACAGCAGCCTGATTACGGAATTCACTGTTAATGGTGAAAATCCGACGATTATCAGCAATGATGGCACAAAAACAGTTGCTGAGTTCCAGCTAGCATCTCTCAACAGCATTACAGAGGCGCAAATACATGTTGAGATTCCAGCAATTAATTATGATCATTGGTACAATGTAAGGTTTGATTTCAACACAGAAAACTTGCCTGTATTGGAAGAAAAAGAACCACTTGCAGATGGCACATACACAATCGATTACAAAGTCTGGAAGGAAAATGCAGATGAAGCTTCCAGCATGGGCAATTACTTATCAAAACCAGCGAAGCTAATTGTTGAAAATGGAAAAACATATATTCAACTAAATCTGTCTTCCAGCAATTTCGTAACAGGCTTTAAAGCAGAAGTGAATGGAGAATATATGGATGCTGACGTCATTTCAGAAGACGCTGCAGCCAATACAAAAGTGCTTCGTTTTGAAGTTCAGGATTTAAGTGGAGAAACAAACATCCAATTAGCCATGTCTTATGGAATGAGTCATGTAGTCAGAATGGTGTTTGATGAAGGCACTGTTGTTGTAAGTGAGCCAGAAGAAAATCCAGAACCTTCGCCAGGTGAAGGAGAAGAAGAGCCGCTTGCAGATGGCATATACACAATCGATTACAAAGTTTGGAAGGAAAATGCAGATGAAGCTTCCAGCATGGGCAATTACTTATCAAAACCAGCGAAGCTAATTGTTGAAAATGGAAAAACATATATTCAACTAAATCTGTCTTCCAGCAATTTCGTAACAGGCTTTAAAGCAGAAGTGAATGGAGAGTATGTGGATGCTGACGTCATTTCAGAAGACGCTGCAGCCAATACAAAAGTGCTTCGTTTTGAAGTTCAGGATTTAAGCGGAGAAACCAATATCCAATTAGCCATGTCTTATGGAATGAGTCATGTAGTCAGAATGGTATTTGATGAAAGCTCCATTTCTGTTGATGATGAAGGAGAAAATCCAGGCACAATACCAGGTGAAGGCGAAGGAGAAAATCCAGGCACAACGCCAGGTGAAGGCGAAGGAGAAAATCCAGGCACAACACCAGGTGAAGGCGAAGGAGAAAATCCAGGCACAACACCAGGTGAAGGCGAAGGAGAAAATCCAGGCACAACGCCAGGTGAGGGTGAAGGAGAAAATCCAGGCACAACACCAGGTGAAGGTGAAGGAGAAAACCCAGGCACAACACCAGGTGAAAGTGAAGGAGCAAACAGTCAATTTGTAGATGGTGAGTATCAATTAGATTACAGCATTTTACATGCATTGCAAAATGAAAAATCAATGGCAGATCAATATTTCACAAAGCCTGGTAAAGTGACATTAAAAAATGGTAATGCAACTGTTCAAGTAGAATTCAATGACTATATTACAGAGTTTAAGATTAACGGTAAAGAAGCTGAAATTATTAGCCAAAGTGCTGGGAAAACAGTTGTGCAATTTGCTGTTGCTGATTTGACTGGACTAACTAGTGCAGAAATTCATGTTGAAGTTCCGGCAATTGGCTACGATCATTGGTATACCGTTCGCTTTGACTATGATACTAGCAAACTGCCAACAAAATCCGGAGATAATGGAAACGGTACAGGCGGGAACGAAGAAGGAAATGGCAATGGAAATGAAGAAAAGCCTGAAGAAAATCCAGGCAATGTAGATGAAGATAAAGAAGATGGCAAAGGTGATAAAGGCGAAAATACTGTCTTAAAGGATGGAGAATATACGGTTGATTATTCTGTATTACATGCGAGTAATAATGAAAAATCAATGGCAGATTCTTATTTCGTTAAGCCAGGAAAACTAATTGTGAAGGACGGCAAAGTAGTTGCTAGACTGACAGTTAACACAGAATTTATCACTGAATTCCTTGTAGGATCTAAAGCTGTAACGGTAATCAGCAAATCTGGCAATTCCACAGTAGTAGAATTCCCTGTTGCAGATTTAGCTAATCCGACTGTTGGTAATATTCATGTTGTAATTCCTGAGTTGAATTATGATCACTGGTATGAAATCCGCTTCTTATTTGATGTGTCAGATCTTCCGGTCGAAGGAATTGACAATGATTTTGACCAGATTAATCACGAAGACACTAATGCAGAAGATGGTACTACAGACAATGGTGAAAATCTTGAATTTAACCGAGATGGAGACACAACAGCTGATGAAACAAAAACAGCAGAAACTACCAATAAAGTTATCAATGCAAAAACTGGAGATACAGCACAAATAGCATTATATCTATCATTACTGCTTATTTCCCTTGCCGTGTTGGTAAGAAAATATCGCAAACGCTCATTTTAAGATATTCTGCGAGATTGAGCAATCAATCTCGCGGAAAATGTATTTGCTTTAACTCAGGGAGGAGAAATATGAAATACGTTAAGACATGTTTATTTGTATGCATATGTCTTCTGCTTGCAAGCTGCTCTAATAACAGTAGTGATGTGTCCAGCAATAAGCCGGCAGAAAAACAACCGGAAGAAACAGTTGTTGCCACTACATTAGCAGTTGCTGAAATCATGGATAAGCTGGAAGTAGATTTAGCAGGAGTGCCGACAACACAATATACTCTGCCTGAAAGGTACAAGGATGTAACGGAGGTTGGCAATCCGATGAGTCCTGATATGGAAATCATTAAATCTCTTAACCCTTCAGAAGTTCTGTCTGTAACAACTTTGGAATATGACTTGAGCGAAAAGTTTGAGAGCATGAATATTCCGGCCTCTTTTGTGAATTTGGAAAGTGTCGATAATATGATTCAGTCTATCACAGAGCTTGGCGAAAAATATGAAAAAACCGATAATGCAAAGAAGCTTGTTGACTCGATTCAATCAAAGGTTGCAGAAATGGAGGAGCAGACAAAGGATAAGGAGCAGCCAGTTGTGTTGATATTGCTTGGTGTGCCTGGTGCCAGTTATCTTGTGGCCACAGAAAATTCTTATGTCGGCAATTTAGTGGAAGTAATGGGCGGGAAGAATGCCGTTGAAGATCAGGCCGCAGAATACATATCTGCAAATACGGAGTTTCTACAGCAAACCAACCCAGATATAATTTTACGCTTATCACATGGGGTGCCAGACCAAGTTGCCAAAGAATTTGACAAGGAATTTGCGGAAAATGATATTTGGAAACATTTTAATGCAGTGAAAAATGGAAGAGTGTACGACTTGGAAGAGCCGTTATTCGCTACCACTGCTAATTTAAACATCACGCAGGCATTAGACCAGCTATTGGAAATGATGTATGAGTAGCAAAGGAAGAGATACATGAATAAGAAAATTATCAGTTTTATTATCGTAATTATGGCGCTGATTGGAATAACTGTTTACTCTGCTGCAAAGGGGAGCATCTCCGTTAGTTTAATGACATTGGTAAATGGAGTTCTGCACGGTAACAACGAAGAAGTTAATGTCATTGTCGATCTCCGGTTTCCGAGAATTATCGTCGCCCTCCTTACAGGAGCGATTTTGGCAGTTTCCGGTGTTCTTTTTCAATCTGTCATGAGGAATCCACTGGCAGATGCAGGAATTATGGGGATTTCAGCCGGTGCAAGCTTTTTTACGTTATTTGGATTGTTATTTTTGCCAACGCTGTTCATCAGCAGCACCCTATTTGCCTTTTTAGGAGGAGCGGTATCTTGCTTTATTATTTATCTGCTTTCCTGGAAATCTGGATTGAAGCCTTTAAGGGTTATTCTGACAGGTATCGCAGTGAGTGCTATGTTCACAGGGTTGAGAGAAGCTCTCATTAATATTTGCGCCTATTTTAATATCACTGTTGGAGCATCGAACGCATCAAATTTAACAATGAAAACTTGGGAAGATGTTGAGTTAATTGTCCCCCTTGGATTAATAGGTATCCTGCTCGCGTTACTAGTAAGCCCATGGTGTAACCTGCTGAAATTACAAGATAAGAAGGTTGTCCAATTAGGAGTTAATATTCAGCTTGTCCGGATTATTATTTCTGTGATTGCTGTATTTCTCGCATCTGTGGCAACATCTATCGCAGGTATTATTATCTTTGCCGGATTGATTATTCCCCATATATCAAGACAGCTAGTCGGGACAAATCATCATATTCTTATTCCTTTTTCGGCATTGGCAGGAGCTTTTCTGATATTAACTGCCGATACGTTTGGAAGACTTTTGATTGCTCCCTTAGAAATTCCTGCCTCGACAATCATGGCAGTAATTGGCGGTCCATTTTTGATCTTTTTGCTGAGGAAAGGGGATAAATTAAATGGAGTTTAAAGGCCTGTCTTTCTCCTATGACCAAGGAAGAGCCTTTATGGAGGAATTAGAAGGAAGGATAGAAAAGCATAAAATAACGACAATCATTGGTCCAAATGGCTGCGGAAAATCAACCTTGTTATCACTTTTAGCAAGAGGTCAAAAACAAACTGCTGGTGCCATCACCTTGGATGGTAAGGATATACATTCCTATAAAGCGAAGGATTTTGCCCGAAAAATTGCGATGGTTAACCAAACAAACCACATCTCAGAGGATATGACAGTCCAAGAGCTAATACAGTTTGGGAGAATACCTTATAAAAAGATTTGGAAACAGGACAATGAGGAAGATACAGATGCAATAGAGTGGGCACTTGCATGCACCAAACTGCATGACTTCAAGGATACACCTGTGAGTGCATTATCCGGAGGGCAAAGACAGCGTGTCTGGATAGCGCTGGCACTTGCACAAAAAACAGAGATATTATTTTTAGATGAACCAACAACCTATTTGGATATCTATCATCAACTAGAATTACTGTCATTAATTAAAGAATTAAATACTGTTCACGGCATTACAATCGTTATGGTTCTCCATGATATGAACCAGGCGCTCCGATACTCCGATTTGGTCATCGTTATGAAGGATGGGGCAATAAAAGCTTATGGGCGTCCGGAACAAGTGATTACACAGGAAAAAATAAAAGAAATTTATGATGTTCATATAGTCGTTAATGAGGATGACGAAACAGGTTTATATATCGTTCCGTTGAGCATTTGAGAAAGGAAGGGAAACAATGAGTGCAAAGCTGATAATCCAACGAATAATTACCATCATGGCCGTTCTAGTCTTTGTTTACTCAGTCTATAAACTAGTTCCTCCTTTATATGATTACTACACAAACAGAAAAGTGCTGGAAACGGTGCAGGAAATCTATAAACCTAATCAAACGTCGGACGAAAGCTTACAGCCAACATCCATCCGCTCCTCATTTGATCCATTGCTGGAAATTAATGAAGATATGGTCGGCTGGATAACAGTTGATGATACAAAAATAAATTATCCTATCCTACATTCCTCTGATAATGAATTTTATCTGACCCGAAATTATAAAAAAGAAGAAACACGTGCTGGCAGTATCTTTTTGGATTACCGAAATGATAAAAAGCTTGAAAACAATAAAAATACCATAATTTACGGACATAGAATGAAGGATGGTACGATGTTCAGCGGTTTAAAGAAATATTTAAATGAGTCCTTTTTTGAAAAACATAAAAAAATTCACTTAGATTCTTTATATGAAGGCTATGAACTGGAAGTCTTTTCTGTTTATCAAACTACAACGGATTTCTATTATATTGAAACAGATTTTTCTGCAGACAGTGAATATCTTGATTTTGTTGATTTATTGCAGGAGAAATCTTTGTATGATACAGAAATGGAGTTTAGTCCGGAAGATCGAATTGTTACATTATCAACATGTGATTATGCGATTGATTCACTGGAAGGAAGGCTGGTTGTTCATGCCAAGCTGGTGAAAAGGAGTTGATACAAATCTTGCTTAACAAAAAAATAGGAAAGTATATGTCTATATTGAGTATAGGTTTCCTGCTTGCAGCATGTGGAAAAACAGGCGGAGGAACAGCAGAGTCGAGTGCTGATTCTATAGCTGTTACTGATTTTGCAGACCGTACTGTAACATTTACGGAAGCACCGGAAAAGGTAGCGGCTTTGGGCAGTGGAGATGTTGATTTAATGCATGCATTTGGAGTAGAAGTAGTTGGGAAACCAACACTTTCAGACGAAAGCAAGCTTGAAATCGCAAAGGACGCTGAGCAAATTGGAACAACACATGAAGTTAACTATGAAAAAATCGCACTGCTTCAGCCGGATGTTGTGTTAGCAAATGTTGGCTTTAATCAGGAGGATGTGCCGACAATTGAAGGGCTAGGTACGAAAGCAGTTTTGACAGAAGCAAACTCTATTCAAGATATTAAAAAGCAGATTACTCTTTATGGAGAAATGCTGCAAAGTACAGATAAAGCTGATCAGTTGATAAAGGAATTGGATGCAGACTTAAAGGCTGCTAGTTCCGCTTTAAAAAATTCGGAAAAACGTGTGCTTCTTGTTTATGGTGCACCAGGCACGTATATGGCAGCATTGCCAAATTCATTAAGCGGTGATTTCTTAGCAGCAGCAGGAGGGATAAATGTAGCAAGTGATTATCCTGCCTTAGAAAAATTCCCGCAATATGCACAAATAAATACAGAAAGAGTTGTGGAAGCAAACCCAGATGCCGTTCTCTTAATTACACATGGTGATGCAGAGGAAATTAAACAAGGCTTTCTAAAAGAAATGAAACAAAATGCTGCTTGGAATACATTAGATGCTGTTAAAAATGACAGAGTAGAAATCTTGCCTGCCGATTTATTTGGCACAAATCCAGGTACAAGAGCAGTTGATGCTGTGCAATACTTGGTTGAATTGTTAAATCATTTGGAGTGAGCATGTTGGAATATGTAGAAAGAAAGAAAAAACGAATGGCAGTCCTTGTGAGTCTCCTATTATTGCTGCTTATTGCCATATATGCAGGCTTATCATTTGGCGCAGTTTCTGTGTCCTTTAAGGAGTTATGGAGTGTGCTCGCATCAGGTGGAGAAGGTGTGTATGAAAAAATTGTATACAATCTCCGTCTTCCGAGAGTTATTGTCGGCTTATGTGTTGGAGCATGTCTAGCTGCATCAGGAGCATTGCTGCAAGGGGTAATGAGAAACCCGCTGGCAGATCCAGGTATTATCGGAGTTTCGTCTGGCGGTGGCTTGTTCGCTATCATCACAATGGTTATATTTCCACAGTACAGCTATTTATTGCCGTTTATTGCATTTATCGGGGCCTTTTTAACAACCGTTTTGATTTATATGTTTGCTTGGGATAAAGGCGCATCACCGGTAAAGATTATACTGGCAGGTGTGGCAATGAATGCAGTGCTTGGAGCAATTATGAATGGAGTAATGGTCTTGTACAGCGACAGAGTCCAATCTGTAATTGGTTGGCTGTCGGGAGGGTTAAACGGGAGAAGCTGGTATCATGTTGATATCATCTTGCCGTATACAATCATTATGCTGCTTGTCAGCTTGCTCGCCATTAAACCTGTTAATATATTGATTTTAGGAGATGATGCAGCGAAATTATTAGGACAAAATGTAGAGTTAATTCGCATGCTGATTATTCTGCTCGCCTCTTTTTTAGCAGGGATTGCCGTCAGTGTTGCCGGTTTGATTGGGTTTGTTGGATTGGTGGTTCCCCACATCATACGCCTTCTTATCGGAGAAGATTATCGATTTTTGCTGCCTTTTTCCATTATTGGCGGAGCAGCCTTAGTTGTCATTGCGGATACGGCAGCACGAAGCTTGTTTGATCCAATTGAATTGCCTGTCGGTATCTTGCTTGCAGCACTAGGTGGTCCTTTCTTCATCATTTTGCTGCGTCGAAGGAGGATATTGTAATGACAGTGTTAAAATCAGAGGATTTGAGGTTTGCGCAAGGGAAATTTCGTCTCCATGATATTAACCTTGAATTTCCACAGGGAAAAATGACAGCAATTGTTGGTCCCAATGGTTCAGGGAAATCGACACTATTAAAACTTTTTGCACGGCTCTTAAAAACAGACAGCGGCAATGTGACATTGGACAATCAGCTCATTCATAAATATAAAAGAAAAGAGTATGCAAAGAAAATTGCCATGCTTCTGCAGGCAAAAGAAATAATGCCAAATATTACGGTGAAAGAATTAGTTGCCTATGGGAGAATTCCATTTCAAAAGCTTGCCGGAACTGCTTCAGCAAAAGATAAAGAGATTATTGCGTGGGCAATAAAAGAAACTGGGTTAGAAAAAATGGCCGATCGTATGGTAGGACATTTATCTGGCGGGGAAATGCAACGAGCGAGGATTGCCATGGCGCTTGCCCAGAAAACACCGGTTTTATTGCTTGACGAACCAACTACTTATTTAGATATTACCCATCAGCTGGAGCTGATGAAACTTTTAACAAGAATAAATAAAACGTATCAGATTACTATCATTATGGTATTGCATGAGCTGCAATACGCAGGGGCTTACAGTGATAACTTGATTGTTATGAAGGATGGCGCAGTCTATCAAACTGGAAAACCGCAAAGTATTTTAACAGCTCAATTGCTAAAAGACGTGTATGAAATTGATGCAAAAATAAAATTTGAAAATAATTATCCTATTATTATCCCAAACTACGAAATTTAGGAGGAAGAAAATATGTATATTGTAACAAACACGGTAAAGGTTAAAGAAGGATTTGCAGAAGGATTTATCGAGAGATTTAACAGAACTGGAAAAATTGAAGAAAAAGCAGGATTTATCGGATTAGAAGTACTGTTGACTGCTGGGACAACAGATTATGAGGAAATTACTATCGTCACTAGATGGGAAAACAAAGAAGGCTTCTTAGGCTGGGTAGGAAGTGAGGAATTTAAAGAATCACACGCACATAGAGGCGGTGTTCCTGAATTCATTATTGAAAACAAAACTACAAAATATGAAGTGAGAGTGCAACGGAAGCCGATTATTAAAGAGGTTGCTGGCAACTAATGAGGAAAAAGAGGAGCTGTGAAGGCTCCTTTTTCTTTTGTCTTTAAGCTCTCTGTCATTGGCAGTAAAAGCAATCATTTCTCTAAGGATTGAAAACGCTTTAAAAAAGTGGTGGAAAATTAGGTAATGTTGTATGATAATAGACAATAAGTCTAATAAAGGAAATTATCCTGCACATAAATTTAAGCGCTTACATTTTTTTGGAGGAGCAACCATGTCAAATAATAAACAGGAAGTATACGGTTTTCGGTTTTTAGACACATTGAATCAATCATTTTATCAGCTGTTTGCTGTAGGAAACCAAAGTATTACAAAGGAAGCTTATCATTGGAATGGATTAACACGTAAAGATGGTCCGCTTTTTTTGTTCCAATATACACTCGAAGGCTGTGGTTACATTGAAATAGAAGGAACTCTCCATAAATTAGAAAAGGGAACCGGCTTTATGGTCGAGATACCAAGCGACCATCGTTATTTTTTTCTGGAAAATAATTCGAATTGGGAGATTCTATTTATTATGTTCCGTCCTACCAATATTGAAGCAGAATGGCAAAGGGTCGTGTCTAATATTGGCTCTGTTTTTTCTATGTCAGAGGACAGCTCGCCGATTCGTTTCTTAAAAAGGATTTTTGCCAGTGCTGCGAAAAACCACATAACAGATGGCTTTCGGGCCTCTGCGATTGTCTATGAGTTTGTTATGGAACTGTTCAGACATCAAGTATCTGCGAAAAAGGCAAAACAGTCATGGCCCCTGCCAGTAGCAGAAGCTGCATCTTATATGGAGGCATCTTACCAGTGCTTGCAAAGCTTGGAGGAAATAGCGGATAAAGTTAATCTTTCCAAGTATTACTTTACAAGACTATATAAAAAAACAACAGGATACACACCTATTGAGTACTTAACAAAGATTAGGATGGAAGAGGCAATCAGGCTTCTAAGAGAGACGGATATGACAATGGAGGCAATTGCTCAGGAGCTTGGCTACTCGACGGGCAGTTATTTCATTAAAGTATTTCATCAGTGGATTGGCATTTCGCCAGGTGAATTTCGTTTGGCGACAGAACATGCTTATTTACATCAATTAAAATTAGATTAACATAGCAATATATTACATATATAAGCAAAAAGTTATCGTAGATGTGCTGTATGCGTTTCCTTTAAGATTAACTTATAAATCGCGAAGGATGTGAATAGTAATGAATCATCATCGTTTTGCCCAGACTCCTCCACTAGGATGGAACAGCTGGGATTGTTACGGCGCTTCTGTAACAGAAGAGGAAGTTAGAGGAAACGCTGAATATATGGCAACGCATTTAAAGGAGTCTGGATGGCAATATATTGTTGTAGATATCCAGTGGTATGAGCCTGGTGCGAACTCCTCTATGTATCGTCCATTTGTTGAACTGGAAATGGATGAGTTTTCCCGCTTAATTCCTGCAGTCAATCGGTTTCCTTCCGCTGCCGACGGAAAAGGTTTTAAGGAGCTTTCGGATTATGTACATAGCCTTGGCTTAAAATTCGGCATTCATATTATGAGAGGGATACCAAGGCAAGCTGTTCATCAGAATACGCCTATTTTAAACTCTGTTCATACAGCCCGCGATATTGCTCATCCTAATTCTATCTGTCCATGGAATACTGATATGTACGGAATAGATGCGAGCAAGGAAGGGGCACAAGCATATTATGATTCGCTGTTTAAGCTGTATGCTGAATGGGGAGTCGATTATGTAAAGGTCGATGATATTGCTGCATCAAAGCTTTACAACACACATGTGGATGAAATCGAGCTGATCAGAAAGGCGATTGATCATTGCGGCAGAGACATGGTTTTAAGCCTTTCGCCAGGACCTGCTCCATTAGAGTTTGCAGACACATTGCGTGATAATGCGAATATGTGGAGAATGACAGATGATTATTGGGACCAATGGGAGCTTTTGTACGATATGTTTGATAGATGCGAGAAGTGGAGCGGTCTTTCGGGACCAGGCTATTGGCCGGACTGCGATATGCTGCCATTAGGGCATATTGGCATTCGCTCCGTTGATGGAGGGGGAGCAGACCGCTGGACAAGATTTACAAAAGATGAACAGGTTACGATGATGACTTTATGGTCGATTTTCCGTTCACCGCTTATGTTTGGCGGAGAGCTTCGGGATAATGACAGCTGGACACTGTCATTGCTTACAAATAAAGATATGCTGGAACTAAACCAAAAAGGTTCTCACAGCAGACTTTTGTTTAGAGAAGACAATAAAGTTGTCTGGACTGCCAATGGTCCTGAAGATGCTGTTTATGTTGCTCTATTCAATATTGGTGAAGCACATTGTGAAATAGAGGTTTCTTTAGAGGAATTAGGGGGGAACAGTTCTTCCATAGTGAAGGATGTTTGGAGCAATGAAGCCACTTCCAATAAAGAAAAAATCCAAGTAACTCTTGCACCCCACAGCAGTAGACTATATAAAATAACATAATAGCAAAAAGGCTGAACATAATCGTTCAGCCTTTTTGCTTATTGTTTTACGACAGGAACTGCCGCAGTTGAATCTCTGATGATTATTTCTGGTTCATAGACAATCGATGGGGCAGGTTTGCTTTTCTTTTCAACAGCAGCGACAATCCACTTGGCCGCCTCTTCGCCCATTTTCATTTTTGGATGGGTAATAGAGGTTAGTTTGACTTCTGAAGCTTCTGTTAAAAAAGAATCGTCAAAGCCTAGAATGGAAATGTCATTAGGAATAGATAAGCCCATTGTGCGCAAAATGCTGATTGCTTTAATCGCAAGCTGGTCATTATAGCAAACAATCGCAGTCGGCCTGTCTTCTCTTTTTAAAATTTCCTGCAAAGTTTCCAAGGATTTGTCTTGGTCTTCTGTTGTAAAGTTAATGATCATATCCTGAAAGAAAGGAACGGAATGATCTTTGTATGCTTGAATGAAACCTTTCATCCGGTTGACACCTTGCAAATCATCTGTTTTAAAAAGGCCGATGATTCGTTTATGTCCAAGCTTAATTAAATGCTCTGTAGCGATATACCCACCCTTTTCATCATTGACGATTATATAAGGCGGGGCAAGCTGGGAGTAGAACTGATTAATCATTAAATACGGAATCTTATTTTGCTCTAATTCCAAATAATAGCTGATATTAGGGTTGAAATTACTGCTTTTTGTCGGTTCAACAATCAGGCCGTCAATATTGCTACCAAGCATAGTCTGCAAGCTTTGCTTTTCTTTTTCAATATCATTATCCGTACATGCAAAGGTTAAGGAGTAGCCTTTTGTCGATAGATAAGATTCAATGCCTTTGATAATAGAAGGGAAGATGTAATCAGAAATATAAGTGGTAATTACCCCGATATTCTTTGTGCGTTTCACTGCTTGACCAGCAGAATTTGTACTTGTATTTCTGTCGGAGCAGAACGTTCCGGCACCTTGTTCTCTGTACAGCCATCCTTCATGAACCAAATCTCCAATTGCTTGGCGAATGGTATGGCGGCTTACGCCAAACATTTTGACAAGTTCATTTTCAGAATGAATTTTTTCTCCTGGTTTGACTTTGCCTGTTGTAATCCATTCGGTAATTTGTTCTTTTACCATGTTGTATTTTGTTTGTTGTGCCACACTATCACCACTTTCTCGCGTTTCCATATCTGTAACTTATACGTACAAAATTAGATATAGAGATATCGTACCAAAAAACACCGAAAAAAACTATCATTAAATTTTTTACCTAATGCACTTGGAGCAAACACCTTTCAGCTTATAGGAAAGAGGGTGTTTTCGTACAAGTGAAGGTATGCAAGTTGTTCTCCATTTCAGCGAAAAAGAATAATACATGTCTAGAAATGTAAAAGGAATTCAGTTGACATGTACGAACAACTAGCATAAAATTTTTATTATAGAATGCGCTTATATAGAAGGATGCTTAAATTGCAGTTACTGCTTATAAATAAGAGATAGGGAAGTGAAGCTAAAATGACAGTTGAAGCTTTTCATTTAAGGCAAGTGAGAATTACGGATGGCCCGTTTAAACATGCGATGGAATTAAACAGAGATTATCTGTTGCAGCTCAAACCAGATAAGCTATTGTCCAGATACAGACAATATGCAGGGTTAGAGCCGAAAGCAGATCATTATAAGGGCTGGGAAGAACAAGGAATTTCCGGCCATACGCTTGGACATTATATTTCTGCATGCTCTATGATGGCAGCTGCAACAGGTGACAGCAGATTTAATGAAAGAACAGCATATATAATTGACGAACTAGCGCTTTGCCAACAAGCGGACGGAACAGGTTTAATTTGTGGCATACCGAGAGGGAAAGAGATTTTTCAGGAAGTAAAAGAAGGTAAAATCTATTCTCAAGGCTTTGACTTAAATGGAGGATGGGTGCCTTTATACACCATGCATAAAGTGTTTGCTGGTTTAAGAGATGCGTATATTTACACAGATAATGAAAAGGCGCTTCAAGTGGAAATAAAGCTGGGACTTTGGCTTGAGGACATGGTTAGGGGTTTGTCTGAAGAGCAGATGGATGAACTGCTTAAATGTGAATTCGGGGGAATGGCAGAGGTTCTTGCTGACTTGGCAGTCCATACTAGTGACGACCGATTTTTTGCTCTTTCAGAAAGATTTTATCATAAAGAAGTATTAAGTCCATTAGCAGATAGAAGGGATGCTTTAGCTGGAAGGCATGCTAACACACAAATACCGAAAGTGGTCGCTGCGGCACGGCAGTACGAAATCTCCGGCAACGAAATGTACAAGGAAATTTCTGAGTTCTTTTGGGACACTGTCGTTCATGAGCATTCCTATGTAATTGGAGGTAATTCACTTAATGAGCATTTTGGCGAAGCTGGCAAACTAAATGACCGCCTCGGTGAAAATACGTGTGAAACATGCAATTCATACAATATGCTGAAGCTTACAAAGCATCTTTTTAAGTGGAAACCTACAGCTGAAGAAGGCGATTACTATGAGAGAGCTCTTTACAATCATATACTTGCATCACAAAATCCGCATGATGGTAGTGTCTGTTATTTTGTGTCACTTGATATGGGCGGACATAAAAAATACAACTCTAAGTTTGACAGCTTTACATGCTGTGTAGGATCTGGGATGGAAAACCATGCGAGCCATGGCAATGCCATTTATTTTCATGATGAAAATAAACTGTATGTTAATCAATATATACCTTCTCGTCTTGACTGGGATAACATGGGGGTTATTGTCGAGCAAAAAACAGAATATCCACAGAATGGCAGAATTAGAATAGAACTGTCTTGCCAAGAGGAAAAGGCTTTTTCTCTCTATTTAAGATATCCTTACTGGGCGGTTAGTGGAATGGAAATCTCCATAAACGGTGAACAGTACCAGCATGATAATCAGCCTGCGAGTCTTATTGAAATAGAAAGAGTTTGGCAGGATGGAGACGTGCTGGAAATTCATATACCAATGACACTTCGCAAGGAAGCAATCCTGGATAATCCAGACAGAGTCGCTTTTTTACACGGGCCGATTGTGCTTGCAGGAGATTTAGGGGAGATAAGTGACGCACAGGTTACGAAGGATTTATTATTTACACCGGTCCTTGTGACAGATGATGATCCAATTCATGCAATAGTCGCTACTGCTGATGCAGAATACAGGCTGGATGGCATCGGCAATCCTCGTGATGTGAAGCTATTGCCGTTTTACCTTCTGCATGACAGAAGTGCGACTGTTTATTGGGATGTGTTTACAAAAGATAAGTGGCAGGAAGCGGAGAAAGCTTATAAAGAAGCGCTTCAAAAGGAACGAGCGCTGCAAGAAAAAACGCTTGATTTCGTTCAGCCTGGAGAAATGCAGCCAGAGCGCGACCATCAGTTTGAAGGAGAGCATGTCGGAATTGGAACTGTGTCTAACCGGAAGTACCGCGACACATGGCCGAATGGGCATTTCAGATTTAATCTGACAGTCTTGCCAAACGAAAATAATAGTCTTATAGCAACTTATACAAAAAATGAATGGAACAGCATGAAGGAATTTGATGTGTTAGCAGATGACAGGAAGCTTGCCGACGGAAAGATAGAATGGGAAGAAATGAGTCAATTTGTATACGTTAAATATGAGATTCCTAGTGTGGCAACAGACAGAATTTCCATTACATTCCGGGCACATCCAGACAAAAGGGTGCCGAAAGTTTTTGAGCTAAGGACAATTAAGGGCTAAATCATACAAGTTGAAAATAAATAAAAAATTTTCAAAAAAGAGATTGAAATAATTTCAATAGATGTTAGAATTACATTATAGTTATACGTACAAGTTGGTAAAAGTTATCTGGTTGTAAGGATGAATGAGAAATGTTTATGAACAGAGACAACAGGCTTCTTGTACGTATAAAGATTTTAAAGAAGTAAAGGAAAAACTAGACAGATACATTTAAATATCTCAATTTTGAAAACGCATACTTTAGCTAGGAAGGAGAAATACACATGGCAAAGTACTCAATAGGAGTAGATTATGGAACCCAATCAGGCAGGGCGGTTCTTGTAGAGGTAGGAACAGGCAGAGAGGTAGCTACTGCCGTTAAGGAATATACACATGGTGTAATGGACGAGTATTTACCTGACGGAAAGACGAAGCTGGAACATGACTGGGCCCTTCAGCATCCTGCTGATTATTTAGAAGTTTTGCAGATTACGATACCAGAGGTTTTACAGAAAGCTAATGTTTCAAATGAAGATGTTATTGGGGTTGGGATTGATTTCACTGCTTGTACGGTCCTGCCGATTGATAAGAACGGCATTCCGCTCTGCTTCTTGCCAGAGTTTAAGCAAAATCCTCACAGCTACGTGAAATTATGGAAGCACCATGCAGCTCAAGATGAGGCAAACCGTCTGAATGAAATTGCTGCACAGCGGGGAGAAACATTTTTACAGCGCTATGGCGGAAAAATTTCGTCTGAATGGGCAATCCCGAAAATCTGGCAAATTCTTAATGAAGCACCAGATGTTTATGATGCCGCAGATCAAGTGCTAGAAGCAACTGATTGGGTTATTTCCGAATTGACAGGAAAGATTGCGCGAAACAGCTGTACTGCAGGCTATAAAGCAATCTGGCACAAACAAGAAGGCTACCCAAGCAAAGAATTCTTTAAGGCGCTAGATCCACGCTTGGAAAATGTTGTAGAAGAGAAGCTGTCTACAGATATTCATTCCATTGGTTCTAAAGCAGGGGAAATCACAGAAAAAGCTGCGAAATTAACAGGCTTAAAACCGGGGACAGCAGTTGCAGTTGCAAACGTGGACGCCCATGTTGCTGTGCCGGCAGTAGGAATAACAGAGGCAGGTAAGCTGCTGATGATTATGGGTACATCAACATGCCACATCTTGCTTGGTGAAACAGAGGAAATTGTACCAGGAATGTGCGGAGTGGTCGAAGATGGAGTTATTCCAGGCTTTCTAGGATATGAAGCCGGCCAATCTTGCGTTGGAGACCATTTTGAATGGTTCACAGAAAACTGCGTACCGGAAAGCTACCAGAAGGAAGCGGAAGAAAAGGGCTTGAACATCCATCAGCTGTTGACAGAAAAAGCCAGCAAGCTGAATGTTGGGGAAAGCGGACTGCTTGCTCTTGACTGGTGGAACGGGAACAGATCAACACTTGTTGATGTTGACCTGACAGGAGTATTGCTTGGTGCCACTCTTTTAACAAAGCCGGAAGAAATTTATCGTGCCTTAATTGAAGCAACTGCATACGGCACAAGGATGATTGTGGAGACATTCCGTAATAGCGGGGTGCCAGTCAATGAGGTTTACGCAGCAGGAGGCATCGCGGAAAAGAATACCCTTATGATGCAGATTTATTC
The DNA here is from genome assembly GCF_046613985.1 of Niallia laureatilytica. NCBI lineage: Bacteria > Bacillati > Bacillota > Bacilli > Caryophanales > Bacillaceae > Niallia > Niallia laureatilytica. The sequence goes on from NZ_JBKKHP010000002.1 coordinate 322,046, forward strand.
AGATGTATTGAACATGGATATTAAAATTTCAGCATCCTCCCAAACACCAGCTCTTGGAAGTGCAATGTTTGGTGCTGTCGCAGCGGGTAAGGAGCGCGGGGGTTATGACCATATTAATGAAGCGGCTCAAGATATGGGAAGAATTAAGGACCATATCTATCAGCCTATTGAAAACAATGTCAACGTTTATGAGAAGCTTTTTGATGAATATTCCCGCCTATATGATTATTTTGGTCGCGGTGAAAATAATGTGATGAAAACACTCAAGCAGATTAAAAAAGAAGCTGCACTTGAGGGCAAGGAGGGAAACTATGTTAGAGAAGCTTAAGCAGGAAGTATTAGAAGCTAACCTGGCGCTGCCTCAGCATAATTTAGTAACTTTCACTTGGGGGAATGTAAGCGGTATCGACAGAGAAAGCAATCTTGTAGTCATTAAGCCAAGCGGTATCCCTTATTCACAGCTGAAAGCAGAAGACCTCGTTGTCACTGATTTGGATGGAAATATTATGGAGGGGAATTTAAACCCTTCCTCTGACACACCGACACATCTTGCTTTATACCGTGCATTTCCAGAAATCGGCGGGATTGTACATACACATTCGCCTTGGGCAACAAGCTGGGCTCAGGCAGGCAGAAGAATTCCTGCATTAGGAACAACACATGCGGACTATTTCTATGGTGAGGTGCCTTGTACAAGAAAGCTGACGGAAGACGAGGTCAACCGAGCTTATGAGCTGGAGACAGGCAATGTCATCATTGAAACAATTCGAAAAGAGGGCATTGACCCGAAAGCACTCCCAGGGATATTGGTGACAGGCCATGCCCCGTTCTGTTGGGGAAAGAATGCAGATAATGCGGTCCATAACGCTGTCGTCCTGGAGGAGGTAGCTAAAATGGCCCTTCATACATTGCAGTTAAATCCAGATGTGGAGTGGATTGATCAGTATTTGCTTGATAAGCATTACTTAAGAAAACATGGTGCGAATGCCTATTACGGACAAAAAAGCGAAGAAACAAAACAAAAAACATCCAAATAAAATAACTAGGAGGAATTAATGTGTTAAATACAAGAGAGTACGAATTCTGGTTTGTTACGGGAAGTCAGCTGTTATACGGTGAAGATGTATTAAAGCAAGTGGAAGAGCATACGAAGACAATGGTAAACGGTTTAGATTCCTCGTCTTCTTTAAGCTATAAATTAAGATTTAAGGCGGTTGTGAAAGATGCTGATTCAATCAGAAGACTTGCTTTAGAAGCAAATGCTAATGAATCCTGTGCTGGTATCATCACATGGATGCACACTTTCTCTCCATCTAAAATGTGGATTGCCGGTCTTTCGGCCTTGCAAAAACCTTTATTGCATTTTGCTACACAATACAACAGAGATATTCCATGGGAATCCATTGATATGGATTTCATGAACCTTAACCAATCAGCACATGGTGACAGGGAGCATGGTTTTATTGGAAGCAGACTGCAACTGAACAGAAAGGTTATTGTCGGACATTGGGAAAATGAAGAAATCCGCGGACGAATCGGCAGCTGGATGAGAACTGCAGTTGCTTTCTCTGAAAGCAAAGCTTTGAAGATTGCTAGATTCGGAGATAATATGCGTCAGGTTGCCGTGACTGAAGGCGACAAAATTGAAGCGCAGATTAAGCTTGGCTGGACAGTGAACGGCTACGGCATCGGAGATCTTGTAGCGAAGATGAATGAAGTAACGGATGCAGACCTCGACGCTTTGATGGCCGAGTATGAAGAAAAATACGATATCGTACCAGCAGGTTTAGAGGAAGGTTCAATCAGAGACTCCATCCGCGAACAAGCAAAAATTGAATTAGGTATGAAAGCATTCCTGGAAGAAGGAAATTATACGGCTTTTACAACAACATTCGAAGATTTGCATGGTATGAAGCAGCTGCCTGGTCTTGCTGTGCAAAGACTGATGGAACAAGGCTACGGCTTTGCTGGTGAAGGAGACTGGAAAACAGCAGCGCTTGTCCGCTTAATGAAAATAATTGCCGGCAATGAAGGAACATCCTTTATGGAAGATTACACATATCATTTCGATCCAGAAAATGAAATGGTTCTCGGCTCACACATGCTGGAGGTATGTCCGACAATTTCGGCAACAAAACCGAAAATCGAGGTTCACCCGCTAGGTATTGGCGGTAAGGAAGATCCTGCCCGCATCGTGTTTGATGGAAGAGGAGGATTAGCATTAAATGCTTCTATCATTGACCTTGGCCACCGTTTCCGTCTGCTTGTAAACGAAGTGGATGCGATTCAGCCAGAAGAGGAAATGCCGAATTTGCCAGTGGCAAGAGTGTTATGGAAAACGCAGCCATCATTAAGCCAAGCAGTAGAAAACTGGATTCAAGCAGGCGGAGCCCATCATACATGCTTCTCTTATGTTGTATCAACAGAACAGCTTAGAGACTTAGCAGAATTAGTAGGTATTGAACTCGTTGTTATTAACAATGACACAAACTCTATTTCATTTGAAAACGAGCTGCGCTGGAATGATGTGTATTACCGTTTGAAAGGATAAGAAAATTCATCTATTAAGACGGAACAAAACAACAGCATGATAAGTCAGAACTTCCATGACAATTCTAGATTTTTTTAGAACAATGGAGGTTCTGACTTCAGCTCTTTTATCACACGATAAAGATTAGCGGGAATGTTAACGAAGTACATATTCTGTAAGCGAATCAATAAGGAGGAGAAGATAGCATGGGGAATACGGTAATCATTAACGCGGACGTAAAAAAAGGAAAAATTAATAAAAATATTTACGGTCATTTTGCAGAGCATTTAGGCAGATGTATATATGAAGGAATATGGGTTGGAGAGGAATCGCCAATACCAAATACAAAAGGAATAAGAAATGATGTATTAGCAGCGCTAAAAAAAATTAATATTCCAGTCTTAAGATGGCCAGGCGGCTGTTTTGCAGATGAGTACCATTGGAAGGATGGAATCGGCCCAAGAGAAGACCGCAAACGAATGGTTAATACACATTGGGGCGGCGTCGTTGAAAACAACCATTTCGGAACACATGAATTTATGCTTCTGTGCGAGCTGTTAGGGACTGAACCGTATATCTGTGGAAATGTTGGCAGCGGCACTGTCCAAGAAATGTCAGAATGGGTAGAATACATGACATTCGAAGGAGAATCTCCAATGGCAAATTGGCGCCGCGAAAACGGCAGAGATGAACCATGGCAGCTGACTTATTTTGGCGTCGGCAATGAAAACTGGGGCTGCGGCGGAAATATGAGACCAGAATATTATGCGGATCTTTATCGCCGTTACCAAACATATGTCAGGAACTACGGAGATAACAAAATTTATAAAATTGCAGGCGGAGCAAATGTCGATGATTATAACTGGACAGAAGTGCTCATGAAAAATGCCGGCCACTTGATGGATGGGCTTAGCCTTCATTATTATACAATTCCGGGAGACTTCTGGCTTGGTAAAGGCTCAGCACTAGACTTCCCTGAGGATGAGTGGTTCATTACGATGAAGAAAGCCATTCATATGGATGAGCTCATTACAAAGCATGGCAATATTATGGATAAATATGATCCTGATAAACGTGTTGGCATGATTATTGATGAGTGGGGCACATGGTTTGATGTAGAGCCGGGAACAAATCCAGGCTTCTTGTATCAGCAAAATACGATTCGTGATGCACTCGTCGCAGCACTGCATTTTAATATTTTCCATCAGCATTGTGACCGTGTCCAAATGACGAATATCGCACAAACAGTGAACGTGCTGCAAGCGATGATTTTGACAGAAGGCGAAGAAATGATTCTTACGCCGACATATCATGTTTTTGATATGTACAAAGTCCATCAAGATGCTGAGCTTTTAAGTGTGGATGCGCAAATTGGCAGCTATGAACATAACGGAGAATCCCTTCCGCAAGTAAGTGTGACTGCATCGAAGGATTCTGCTGGCCAGGTTAATGTGAGCTTCTGTAATATCGATCATGTAAACGGCAGCTCATTCGAATTGGATTTACGCGGACTGACCGAGGCGAAAGAGGTGTCTGGTACAATCCTGACAGCAGATGCAATGAATGCTCATAATACATTTGATGCGCCAGAAACAGTTAAGCCAGCTGCATTTACAGATGTGTTAGTAAACGGAAGCAAGCTGTCTGTGAATATTCCACCGATGTCTGTAGTGACATTGGCTATAACAGGAGCTTAAAAACATGATGCAAAAGAATGCATGCAAGGGCTGTGTCGAGAGTGTAATAGTTTCAGAGGAAGTCATTGAGGAGCTGCTTAAAGAGGCAGCAGAAACACCGGAAAAGCTTGTGCTTGATTCAGTCTATCAAGAAAGGCTGAGCATTTGCCGAGACTGCACTTCTTTACAATACGGGACGACTTGTGCCTATAGCGGATGTATTGTCCGCTATAGAGCAAAGTTTAAAAGAAAAGCATGCCCGAATATCGGAAACCCTAAATGGTCTAAAGTTGTATAAAGCTTATCTTTAAAAAACTTTCAAGAAGAAAGGAAGTAAAGCACATGACAGCGAATAAAGCAAAGATGATTCTAGAAAAGGATTTTAAAGTTGGAGAAATTGACAATCGGATTTATGGCTCATTCATTGAACATCTCGGTAGGGCTGTGTATGGAGGTGTCTATGAACCGAATCATCCGGAAGCGGATGAGAACGGTTTCAGGAAAGACGTTATCCATTTAGTTAGAGAACTTCAAGTGCCCCTTGTCCGCTATCCAGGCGGTAACTTTGTGTCCGGCTATAATTGGGAAGATGGTGTTGGTCCTGTTGAAAGCCGCCCGCGCAGATTGGATCTGGCTTGGAGAACGACAGAGACAAATGAAGTAGGTACAAATGAATTCATGAAATGGGCAAAACTGGTAGGTGCAGATGTAAACATGGCAGTCAACCTTGGGACAAGGGGAATTGATGCTGCCAGAAATCTTGTTGAGTATTGCAACCATCCAGGAGGTTCCTATTACAGTGATCTTCGTGCTGCGCACGGGGTGAAGGAACCATACAATATTAAAACATGGTGCTTGGGAAATGAAATGGATGGTCCTTGGCAAATCGGCCATAAGACTGCAGCAGAGTATGGAAGAATTGCTCAAGAAGCAGCCAAAGTGATGAAATGGGTCGATCCGTCCATTGAGCTGGTAGCCTGCGGCAGCTCTCATCGCAATATGCCAACATTTGCAGATTGGGAAGCAACAGTGCTTGACCATACATATGACCATGTTGATTATATTTCCTTACACCAATATTACGGAAATCAGTCTAATGATGTAGCCAATTATTTGGCTTTATCACTCGAAATGGATGACTTCATCTCCTCTGTCATTTCGATTGCAGACTATGTAAAAGCAAAAAAACGAAGCAAAAAGAAAATAAATCTGTCCTTTGATGAGTGGAATGTCTGGTACCACAGCAATGAAAACGACAAGTTGATCGAGCCTTGGAGCATCGCGCCGCATCAGCTTGAAGACGTTTATAACTTTGAAGATGCTCTGCTTGTAGGCTGTATGCTGATTACGATGTTAAAGCATGCAGACAGATTGAAGATTGCTTGTTTAGCACAGCTTGTAAACGTTATTGCGCCAATTATGACAGAGGATAATGGGCCAGCATGGAAACAGACTATTTTCTACCCGTATATGCATACATCTGTTTACGGAAGAGGAGTATCCTTGAATCCAATTATCTCCAGCCCGAAATATGACAGTAAGGACTTTACAGATGTCCCATTTTTAGAATCAACAGCCGTATATAACGAAGAACAGGAACAGCTGACTATCTTTGCTGTGAATCGTCATTTAGAAGAAGGTCTCCTGCTTGAATGTGATATTCGCAATTTTGAAGGGTATCAAGTTGTCGAACATATCGTTTTAGAAAACGATGATATCAAGGCGGAAAACAGTGCCGAAAAACAGCGCGTAGAGCCGCATACAAATGGGAATGCCGAATATAAAGACGGAATTATTACAGCTGTTTTGCCAAAGCTGTCCTGGAACGTAATCAGGTTAGAAAAACGATAATGCGCTATTAAACTAATAGCTGCTAGCGGAAGGGATAGATTATATGAACATAACAGTAGAAGCATATGGGAAAATCGGCGATAAAGCCGTAGATCAATACAAACTGACGAATGATAACGGAATGGATGTTACGTGTATCAACTACGGCTGCATTATTACAAGCATAGTAACACCAGACAAAAATGGCAGCTTTGAAAATATTGTTCTTGGATACGATTCACTTCAAGAATACGAGCAGGATTCCTACTTTTTAGGAGCGGTTGTCGGCAGGATAGCAGGCAGAATTAAAGGAGCTGGTTTTGAACTGGATGGCAAGCAGTATACACTTGCCAAAAATGACGGAGCAAACCATCTGCACGGAGGAGTAAAGGGCTATAACAGAGTCGTTTGGCAAGCGGAGCCAATAGAAGAGGACGGGGCAGTTGGCGTTAAGTTTACTCATACAAGTCCTGATGGTGACGAAGGCTATCCAGGTGAGCTGAGGCTAACAGTATCCTACTTGCTCAATAATGATAACGAATTAAGCATTACTTACGCAGGTACAGCAGATCAAAAAACAATCGTCAATTTAACAAACCACTCTTACTTCAATTTAAGCGGAAATCTTAAAAGAGATGTCCTAAACCATAAGCTGACAATAGCTGCTGACCGTTTTCTGGAATTGGATGGAGAACTGATTCCCACAGGTGTCCTAGCAAACGTGGAAGATACAGTTTTTGACTTTAGGGAAGGACGACTTATTGCGTCTGGTGCTGAATCAAGAGATGAACAAATATCACTTGCAGGTGGCGGCTATGATCATCCATTCCTTCTGAATAAAGAGAAGACGGACGAAATTCTGTTAACGGAAGAAGAGTCAGGCAGAACTTTGACAATCAGTACAGATGAAGCTGGTGTTGTGTTATATACTGGCAATCAAATTGACGAGTCCAGCAGATTTTTTGAAGTTCCGGCAAAACGATACCATGGACTTTGCCTAGAAACACAAGGACTTCCAGATGCAATCAATCAACCTGAATTTCCGACATGGGTAATGGAGGCAGACGAGGAATTTAAAAGAAAAACAACTTACACTTTTGGAACATTATAATAAATAAACACGTGGACTTGGCGGGTGTTAGAGGAGGAGTTTGCAATGGAAAATTTTGTTGCCGAAATTCATGATCTATTTAAAACATGCAGCTGCGGAAATCATCATAATGACATACCGATTGAAACAATTATGGCAGAGAACGGAGCTCTGAACAAAGTAGCTTCCTTCCTGGCTGAAAAGTCATTTATCAGTCCGAAAATCGTTGCTGACAGCAATACGATGACTGCGGCGGGAGATAAATTGACAGAGCTGCTTAACTCAGCAGGTTTAGCGGTAACATCCTGTGAAGTAACTCCAGATGAGAACGGAGATGTAGTAGCAGATGAAAAGGCACTTGTTCAAGTGCTGCTTGAAACAGGGAGAAACAGCGATTGTATGATAGCAGTCGGTTCAGGGACAATTCATGATATTACCCGCTTTTGCAGCGCTACATTAAATATACCATTCATTTCCATACCTACTGCACCTTCTGTTGATGGATTTACTTCACTGGGAGCGCCGCTCATTGTTAGGGGTGTGAAGAAAACATTTCAAATGACATCACCTATTGCAGTATTTGCTGATATTGATGTCTTAAAAAAGGCACCGAAAGAGATGATTGCAGCAGGTGTCGGCGATATGATTGCCAAGTACACGTCTCTAGCTGATTGGAAGTTTGAGCGTTATGCAGCGGATGTTCCTTATTGTGAGCTTTCTGCTGAATTAACTCAGCTCGCATTGGATGAATGTGTTGCCAATATCGAAAAAATAGCGAAAGCAGAGGACGAAGGCATCACCATCTTAATAGAAAGTCTTATCAAGTCAGGCATCGCCATGCTTGTCTTCGGGCAATCACATCCAGCTTCAGGAGGAGAACATCATTTATCTCATTATTGGGAAATGGACCTTTTGAAAAACAATCGTCCCCAAGTCCTGCATGGAGCGAAGGTTGGCGTTACTACTATATTGTTAAGCTCCATATATAAGAGTGAGTTTCTTAATGAACTGGACAATATATTAGAGAATGGCGAAATACAAGAAAAGCATGGTAAAGTGTTGGCTAATTTAAGAGAGAATAAAGACAAAGTGAAAGAAATACTTGAAGCGATACCTGATCCTGAAAGCACTAAAAGGCTGATTGAAAATTTAGGTGGGCCAGTTTTGCCAAATGAACTAGGCATCTCGGAGTCATTAGTGCACGACAGTCTAAAACATGCTCACCATCTTAGAGACCGTTACACAGTCTTGAAGTTTTTGAATGTAGTGTTACAAACAGAGTATGATTTTGCGGCAAAAGCATAAGAGAATGAAAAACCTGCTGTTTAAAACAGCAGGTTTTTTTGTATTATGAATGGTTAACTTTTGAATATCTATCCAAAACTGTTGTGAAAATAAGTACCAAGAATCATTTTCAATAAAAACAAAAATAAATAGAGGGAAACACCTTTATTTGTAAAATATTTAGGTTGGTAGACAATTTTTTCAGTATTTACAGCTCTTATTCACTATTAATAACAAAAATGCACCAGAGATAGACAGGAAACCTATCCTTTTTATCTCTTTATCTCCAAAAATATGAAAAAATAAAGAGGAAAACGGTTGACTGAAAGCGTTATCCGTATTATGATGTAATCATAAATTATCAAAACATAACCAAAACATAACAACAAGATGATGATAGTATGAATAAGTTTTCCCAATATATTTATGAACTGCAGTATCAGCAGACAGAATAAAGTGAGAAGGGAAGCAATACAATCAACTTATTAGCTGTTCAAACAGCCGAAATAATATCTGGAGGAGGAAATGAAGATGTCTACAGTTACAGCAGAAAAACTGAAAAACTATATTAATGGTGAGTGGGTTGAAAGCAATACTTCTGTTTACGAAGAGGTATTTAACCCTGCTACAAAAGAAGTCATCGGTCGTGTTCCTATTTCCACTAAGGAAGATATTGAGCAGGCAACAGAAGCTGCAAAGGCAGCATTTGAAAAATGGAAGAATGTCGCGGTGCCAAGAAGAGCTAGAATATTATTCAACTATCAGCAGCTGCTTATGAAAAATAAAGAAGAGCTGGCAAGGCTGATTACAATTGAAAATGGAAAAAACTTAACAGAGGCTTTGGGAGAAGTACAAAGAGGAATTGAGAATGTAGAATTCGCAGCAGGTGCACCAACATTAATGATGGGTGACTCACTTGCTTCCATTGCAACAGATGTTGAAGCGACAAACTATCGTTACCCAATCGGTGTAGTCGGCGGAATTGCACCATTCAACTTTCCAATGATGGTGCCATGCTGGATGTTCCCAATGGCAATTGCTCTTGGCAATACTTTCATCTTAAAGCCATCTGAGAGAACACCGCTGTTAACAAGAAGATTAGTAGAGTTGTTCACAGAAGCAGGATTACCTAAAGGGGTATTCAATGTAGTTTATGGAGCACATGATGTTGTAAACGGCATCTTGGAGCATCCTGAAATTAAAGCAATCTCTTTCGTCGGCTCAAAGCCGGTTGGTGAGTATGTTTATAAAAAAGGTTCAGAGAACTTAAAGCGTGTTCAAGCACTGACAGGTGCAAAAAACCATACAATCGTCCTGAATGATGCTAACTTGGAAGAAACAGTCACTAATGTTGTTTCAGCTGCATTCGGTTCAGCTGGTGAACGCTGCATGGCATGTGCTGTCGTTACAGTAGAAGAAGGCATTGCAGATGAGTTTATGGCTGCATTAAAAGCGAAAACAAGCAGCATCAAAATTGGAAACGGCTTGGAAGACGGTGTGTTCTTAGGTCCTGTTATCAGAGAGGAAAATAAACAAAAAACATTAGGTTATATCGAAAAAGGTATTTCCGAAGGCGCAAACTTGATTGCAGACGGTCGACAAAATGCTCCAGAAGAAGGATATTTCGTTGGACCAACAATCTTTGATAATGTCACAACAGATATGACAATCTGGAAAGAAGAAATATTTGCTCCTGTATTGTCCGTCATCCGTGTGAAAAACTTAAAAGAAGCAATTGATATTGCGAACCAATCAGAGTTTGCTAACGGTGCCTGCTTGTTTACATCCAATGCATCTGCCATTCGCTACTTCAGAGAAAATATTGATGCAGGTATGCTTGGCATTAACCTGGGAGTACCAGCGCCGATGGCATTCTTCCCATTCTCAGGCTGGAAGTCTTCTTTCTACGGAACACTTCATGCAAACGGCAAGGATAGTGTAGATTTCTATACTCGCAAAAAAGTAGTTACAGCAAGATATTTGGCACCGACTTTTGATTGATAGATAGAATGAGAGTTTTTGTGAATTTTTTGGCCTCGATCAGAGTGGAAAACTCTGATCGTAAGGCTTAAGGAGGAAAAACGTATGAGTCAACTGCTGCGAAAATTTCAGCATACGGAAGCAATCGATGGTGTAAAAGTTATTCATAATGTTACGCAAGAAAACTCCCCGCTAAAATATGTTGGTTTTAAATTAATTGAATTATCCCAAAATGCTCAATACAAAGAGACGCTCAGTTTAGAAGAATGCTGCATTGTTGCTGTAACAGGAAAAATTACTGTCAGTGACGGCACAGCTGTATTTGAGAATATCGGCACTCGAGACAGCGTGTTTGAACGGATTCCAACAGACAGTGTCTATGTTTCTAATGGGAATGAATTCACAATCTCTGCAAACAGCAGAAATGCTAGAGTAGCCCTATGTTATTCCCCTTCTGATGAGGCAAAGCCAACGAAGTTGATTAAAGCAGAAGAAAACAGTGTAGAGCATAGAGGGAAATTTAATAACCAGCGCCTTGTCCATAATATCCTTCCCGATTCGCATCCTGCAGCCAACAGCCTTCTCGTTGTTGAGGTCATCACAGAAACTGCGAATTGGTCAAGCTATCCGCCCCACAAACATGACCAGGATAATTTGCCAGAGGAATCATTTTTGGAAGAAACATACTACCATGAAATCGATCCAAGACAAGGATTCCTGTTTCAACGCGTATACACTGATGACCGATCATTAGATGAGACGATGGCAGTTGAAGATGGTGATGTAGTAATTGTGCCTAAAGGTTATCATCCTGTTGGTGTGCCGGATGGTTATACATCTTACTATTTAAATGTCATGGCAGGACCGACAAGAATTTGGAAATTCAATAATGATAAAGACCATGAATGGATTTTAAACCGCTAAATTAGGAGGATGCTACCAATGAAATATGAATTCAATTCAGATAAAGAGTTTGACTTAATAGCAATCGGCAGAGCCTGCATCGACTTAAATGCAGTGGAATATAACCGTCCAATGGAAGAGACGATGACATTTTCCAAGTATGTAGGAGGATCACCGGCAAATATAGCAATTGGCAGCAGCAAACTAGGCTTAAAAGCTGGCTTTATCGGAAAAATTGCTGATGATCAGCATGGCCGCTTTATCAAGAGCTATATGCAAGGTGTTGGCATAGATGTTTCTAACATAGTGACAGACACAGAAGGACATAAGACAGGCCTTGCCTTTACAGAAATCAAAAGTCCTGATGAATGCAGTATCCTCATGTACCGTGATGATGTAGCAGATTTATATCTTGAGCCTTCTGAAGTAAACGAAGAATATATCAAAAGAGCAAAGCTGCTGCTTGTATCTGGAACAGCTCTAGCTGCAAGTCCTTCTAGAGAAGCTGTAATTAAAGCAGTCCAACTAGCTAAGAAGAATGGCGTTAAGGTAGCGTTCGAACTAGATTATCGTCCATATACATGGAAATCACAGGAAGAAACAGCTGTTTATTATTCTCTTATTGCAGAGCAAGCGGAAATTATTATTGGTACACGTGATGAGTATGATGTGATGGAAAACAGGAAAGATGGCCGTAATCATGAAACAGTGCAGCATCTTTTTGGCCAAAGTGCTGAATTAATTGTCATTAAGCATGGTGTTGACGGATCATACGCTTATGTGAAATCAGGTGATGTCTTCAGAGCGCAAGCGTATAAGACGAATGTATTAAAAACCTTTGGAGCTGGAGATTCCTATGCATCTGCCTTCTTGTATGCATTAATTTCCGGCAAGGAGATCGGCGAAGCTCTGAAATACGGAAGTGCGTCCGCTTCTATTGTAGTAAGCAAGCACAGTTCATCTGAGGCGATGCCGCAAGTGGAAGAAATTGAGGAACTGATTGCGAAAAATGAAAAGATTGAAGCATCAAGATAGGAGGCAAAAGAATGGAAACGATTCGTTTGACAACTGCACAAGCGCTGGTCAAATTTTTGAATCAGCAGTATATCCATGTTGATGGTAATGAGTTTCCTTTTGTAGAAGGAATCTTCAATGTATTTGGTCACGGAAATGTATTAGGAATTGGTCAAGCCCTGGAACAGGACCGAGGACATTTAAAAGTGATTCAAGGTAAGAACGAACAAGGGATGGCACATGCTGCTATTGCTTACAGCAAGCAAATGCTCAGACAGAAGATATTTGCTGTTTCCACTTCTTCAGGTCCTGGCTCAGCAAATGTTATTACGGCAGCTGCCACAGCGCACGCTAATAATATTCCTGTTTTATTTATTCCGGCAGACACTTTTGCATCAAGACAGCCAGACCCTGTTTTGCAGCAAATGGAGCAAGAGTACAGCATTGCAGTAACAACAAATGATGCATTTTTGCCAGTTTCCCGCTACTGGGACCGCATTACTCGCCCGGAACAGCTGATGTCAAGTTTGCTGCGCGCATTTGAAGTGATGACAGATCCAGGGAAGGCTGGCCCGGCAACGATTTGTATCGCTCAAGATGTCGAAGGGGAAGCCTTTGATTATGATGTGAAGTTCTTTGAGAAAAGAGTGCATTATGTTGACCGGAAAGCCCCTCATGAGCGTGAGCTCGACGGTGCTGTCAAGCTGATCCAATCCTCTAAAAAGCCGCTTATTTTAGTAGGCGGAGGCGCGAAATATTCAGAGGCAAGAGAAAGCTTAATCGCATTTTCTGAAAAATACAACATCCCGCTCGTTGAAACACAGGCAGGCAAATCGACAGTAGAAAGTGACTTCAAAAACAATCTTGGCGGTATGGGTATTACTGGTACTCTTGCTGCTAATAAAGCAGCAAAAGAAGCAGATCTCATTATTGGTATTGGTACAAGATATACCGATTTTGCGACATCCTCCAAAACGGCCTTTGATTTTGCTACAGCTAAGTTTTTAAACATTAACGTAAGCAGAATGCAAACATATAAATTTGATGCATTCCAAGTCGTAGCAGATGCAAAAACAACACTCGACCGGTTATTCCCGCTTCTTGAAGGCTATGAAAGCGAATTCGGAAGCAGAATCGGCCAATTGAAAGATGAGTGGCTTGCAGAAAGAGAGCGATTAGGCAAGGTTGAATTCAACCGTGAAGCATTTAATCCTGAGATTAAAAACCACTTTTCACAAGAAATTCTAAATGAATATGCTAACGCTCTTAATACAGAGTTAGCCCAAACAACAGCATTGCTAACTATTAATGATAGTGTTGCAAAAGACAGTACGGTTATCTGTTCTGCTGGTTCTCTGCCAGGCGACTTGCAGCGCTTATGGCATTCTAGTACCCCGAACACATACCATCTTGAATACGGATATTCCTGTATGGGCTATGAAATTTCTGGAGCATTAGGTGTGAAATTAGCTGATCCATCAAAAGAAGTTTACTCCTTTGTCGGAGACGGAAGCTTCCTCATGCTGCATTCAGAGCTTGTGACATCACTGCAATATAAGCAAAAAATTAATGTTCTCTTGTTTGATAATTCAGGGTGGGGCTGTATCAACAACCTGCAAATGGATCATGGCAGCGGCAGCTTCGATTGTGAGTTCCGCGATGCTGATAATCAGATTATGAACATTGATTACGCTAAAGTTGCAGAAGGCTATGGAGCAAAGGTTTATCGTGCCAACACAGTCGAGGAATTGAAAGCAGCTATAGAAGATTCGAAAAAACAAGATATTTCTACCTTGATTGAAATGAAAGTGCTGCCAAAGACAATGACAGACGGCTATGACAGCTGGTGGAATGTTGGGGTGGCTGAAGCCTCTAACATGGAAAGTGTCCAAAAAGCTAATGACTCCAGGAAGGCGAAACTTCAAGAAGCAAAACAATATTAAAAGGGGAGAATGGGGATGGGGAATCAAATCTTATGGGGTATTGCACCGATTGGCTGGCGCAATGATGATATTCCCGAAATTGGTGCCGGCAATACGTTGCAGCACTTGCTTAGTGATATTGTAGTTGCAGGTTTTCAAGGAACAGAAGTAGGCGGCTTTTTCCCAGAACCGAGTGTCTTGAATAAGGAGCTTGGTTTGCGAAACTTAAAGATAGCTGGGAAATGGTTCTCAAGTTACATCATCCGAGACGGCATGGATTCAGCGGCAGAAGCGTTCCATGAGCATTGCAAATATTTACAAGAAGTGAATGCGTCTGTTGCTGTTGTGTCTGAACAGACCTACAGCGTGCAAGGCACTTCAGAAAATGTATTTTTGACAAAGCCCTTCTTTACCGATCAAGAATGGAGACTGTTGTGCAGCGGCTTGAATGAGCTCGGTAAAATTGCTGAAACTTATCAATTGAAGCTTGTCTATCATCATCATATGGGAACAGGGGTTCAGACATTAGCGGAAATAGACCGTTTGATGGATCATACAGATGCCAATCATGTACACCTTCTTTATGATACTGGCCATATATTCGTATCTGACGGAGATTATATGACATTGCTTATGAAGCACAGAGACCGTATCAAGCATGTTCATTTTAAAGATGTCAGAGAAAATGCGCTTACTGAATGCAGTAAGGAAGGCTTGTCCTTTCTGCAATCCTTCCTTCGGGGCATGTTTACAGTACCTGGGGATGGCTGTATTGACTTTACAGAAGTGTATGCCTACTTGCTTGAGACGAATTACAGCGGCTGGATTGTGATTGAAGCAGAACAAGATCCCGCAGTCGCAAATCCTTTAGAATATGCTCTTATCGCCAGAAATTATATAAATAAGAAATTGCTTGTCCAAACATACACGGAAAAGGGGAATGTTGTATGACTACAAGCAAGGATACCCATAAAAAACACTTGAAGAAAATCACCATTATTTCAACATTCGGGGGGCTGCTGTTCGGTTATGATACAGGCGTCATAAATGGGGCCCTCCCCTTTATGTCAGAAGAAGATCAGTTGAATCTTACTCCCTTTACAGAAGGGCTTGTCACAAGTTCTCTCTTGTTTGGAGCTGCTTTTGGAGCAATGTTTGGCGGCAGATTATCTGATCATCATGGCCGGAGGAAGAATATTCTTTATCTTGCTATCTTGTTTATCTTTGCTACATTAGGCTGTACTTTTGCACCAAGTGTAGAATTGATGGTTACCTTCCGCTTCATTTTAGGTCTTGCTGTCGGCGGAGCTTCGGTAACAGTACCTGCTTTCCTGGCAGAAATGTCGCCTGCTGAAAACAGGGGGAGAATGGTTACGCAGAATGAGCTAATGATCGTATCAGGGCAGCTGCTCGCATTTACTTTCAATGCTATTTTAGGAAATACACTAGGTGATACAGCTCATGTCTGGCGATATATGCTTGTCATTGCATCCCTTCCTGCTGTATTTCTATGGTTTGGAATGCTCGTTGTCCCGGAAAGTCCGCGCTGGCTTGCTTCTAAAGGCAGAATTGGCGATGCACTGCGCGTGCTGCAAAAGGTAAGAGCAGAAGCAAGAGCACAAGCAGAACTGAAAGAAATTGAGAAATCGCTTGAAGATCAGTCTCAAATGAAAAAAGCGACTTTTAAAGATTTGAATGTTCCATGGGTTCGAAGAATTGTGTTTATTGGTTTGGGGATTGCTGTTGTACAGCAAATAACAGGCGTTAACTCAATCATGTATTATGGAACAGAAATCTTAAAGGATGCTGGTTTTGAGACAAGAGCAGCTTTAATAGGAAATATTGCAAACGGTATCATATCGGTTGTTGCTACGTTTGTCGGAATCTGGCTCCTAGGTAGGGTCGGCCGCCGTCCAATGTTGATTACAGGTCAAATCGGCACAACCATTGCCTTGCTGTTAATCGGAATCTTTTCTCTTACGATGGAAGGATCACCAGCATTGCCATATATCGTCTTATCCTTAACTGTAACCTTTTTAGCCTTCCAGCAAGGAGCTATCTCACCAGTGACTTGGCTCATGCTTTCGGAAATTTTCCCGCAAAGGCTTAGAGGACTTGGAATGGGAGTGACAGTGTTTTGCTTGTGGATCACGAACTTCTTAGTTGGCTTGCTGTTCCCTGTATTAATGGCAGGAATTGGACTGTCCACAACATTCTTCGTTTTTGTCGGATTGGGAATCATTGCGATTGCGTTTGTTAAGAAGTATTTGCCGGAAACAAAGGATCGCTCCTTAGAGCAATTAGAACAGGAATTTCGCAACTACGGGAAGAACCTCTCAGATGATGATGCAATACCAGAAGCGAAATAAGTTTTTTTGTAAGCGTATACCAAAGGATAGAAAAGAAACTAATCGAAAAGAGGATGAGAGATATGACATTGAATATCGGGGTAATTGGCACAGGTGCTATTGGGCGTGAACATATTAAAAGAATTACAAACACACTGTCAGGCGGAAAAATCGTAGCTGTTACAGATGTAAATCAAGAGTCGGCAAAACAGGCTGTTGAGCAATATGGTTTAGATGCTGTCGTTTATCCAGATGATGTATCATTAGTTGCAGCAAATAACGTGGATGCTGTTTTTGTAACAAGCTGGGGACCTGCCCATGAAGCAAGTGTGCTCGCAGCTATTAGTGCAGGTAAATATGTGTTTTGTGAAAAGCCTTTGGCAACAACAGCAGAAGGCTGCATGAGAATAGTAGAAGCAGAAATGAAGCATGGCAAACGACTAGTGCAAGTTGGATTTATGCGCCGTTATGACAGCGGCTATGTTCAGCTGAAAGAGGCAATTGATAATAAATTTATTGGAGAGCCATTATTAATTCATTGTGCTCACCGCAATCCGGAAGTTAATGAAATGTATACAACAGATATGGCAATCTCAGACACATTAATACATGAAATTGATGTTCTTCATTGGCTAGTAGATGATGACTATAAATCTGTGCAAGTTCTATTTCCAAGAAAATCTAAATACGCACATGAAAACTTAAGAGATCCACAAATTGTCCTATTAGAAACACATTCAGGCATTATCATAAATGTAGAAATCTCCGTTAATTGCCAGTATGGCTATGATATTCAATGTGAGGTAGTTGGTGAAGACGGGATTGTGAAGCTTCCTGAATTCCAAAGCATCACATACCGCAAAAATGCTACATTAGGTTCTAATATATTAGTAGATTGGAAGCAGCGCTTTCTTGATGCCTATGATACAGAGCTTCAGGATTTTATGGATTCTATTAAAAAGACTGGAGAACCAAACGGCCCGACAGCATGGGATGGCTATATAGCTCAAGTCACTGCGGATGCATGCATTAAATCCCAGCAATCAGGCGGCAGAGAAGATGTCGTCCTAGCAGAAAAACCAGATTTCTATAAAAAAGGATTAGAAGCTGCAAGTCTATAATCTATTAAATATAACGTGATTACATTGTGAGGGGATTTCCCCCTCACGCGCATATTTATAATTTACAAAGGGAAGAGGTTAAAAAATATGAGATTAGCATACGATCCATCACACTTTAGGGATAATACAGGTTTAAAGGAAACAATCGACAATGTAGCAAGACTCGGCTACGAATATGTAGAGCTTTCTCCGCGCAAGGATTTCATCTGGTTTTACGAGTATCCAAAAGTTGATAAGCAGCTAATCAAGGATTTGAAGAGATACTGTTCAGATGCAGGGGTGAAAATTTCATCTGTTTTGCCTGTACAGCAATGGTCTTCCCCAAATGAATTAGAACGGCAGGCTGCTGTGAGGAACTGGAAACGATGCATTGAAATCACATCTGATTTAGGTGTTGATTTAATGAACAGTGAATTTGCCGGCGATAAAACCCGCCCAACCGAAAGTGAAGCATCCTTCATTCGCTCCATGGATGAGCTTATGCCTATTTTCGAAAAGGAAGGAATTGCCCTTAATCTGCAATCACATCCTCATGACTTCATTGAATTGAATATTGAGGCTGTTCGAATGATTCGCGCGTTAGATAAGGATTGGATTAAGCTTGTTTACTCTGTGGCACATGCTTTCTTTTATGATGACGGCATCGGCGATATCGGAAAACAGCTGGATGAGGCAAAGGACTTGCTGGCACATGTATTGATTGCAGATACGCTGAACCATAAAGCAGCATTTGGCTTGCGCTATATCGTTAATCCGCCGAATGCTAATGTGACTGTTCATCAGCACTTGAACCCAGGCGAAGGCGAAATTGACTTTGATACACTATACCGCAAGCTGAGAGAATTCAATTTCAACGGCATTATCACAAACTCTGTTTTTGCTTATCCGGATAAACCAGATTGGTCCAATGAAGTGACATTGAGATCCATTAAAGAAGGATTAGGATTATCAGCAGTTAAATAAGGAGGATTGTCAGAATGAAAATAGGATTAAATCAAGGGACAACATTGGAAAACTCAAGCTTAGAGAAGGATTTAGAGCTTTGTGAGAAATACGGCTATGACTATATAGAAATCAGATCAATCGACCAGCTGAAAGACTACTTAAAAACACATACACTTGAAGATTTAGCCCAGTACTTTCAAACTCATCATGTAAAGCCGCTCTCATTAAATGCACTAGTGTTCTTTAATAATCGCACAGAGGAAGAATATGCAGCATTGCGTGAAGAGTTTCAGGAAATGCTTGAGATTTCAAAAGTAATTAATTGTAAGAATATTGTTGTAGTACCGCTTGTTTCTGAACAGAAGATTCTGCGTAAAGACATTATCAACAGCAGTGTCGAGACTTTACGAGATTTGTCTGACTTGGCAGAGCCATATGGAGTGAAACTAGCAATTGAATTTATCGGCCATCCACATGCCACTATCAACACATTGGAATTCGCCAATGAAGTGGTCAAGGAAGTCGACAGACATAATGTTGGCATCGTGTTTGATACATTCCAATATTATGCGATGAATTCTACGCTGGAAAGCTTGAAAAACACAGATTCTGAAAAGATATTTATCTTTCATATTAATGACGTCGAAGATTATCAGCCTGGTATTCTAATGGATGTTGACCGAGTATGGCCAGGGCATGGAGCCATTGATTTAGACAGCATTATCCCTATCTTAAAGAATAAGGGTGTAGACCATGTGTCTGTTGAACTCTTCCGACCAGAATACTATCAGCTTGATGCGGAAGAAGTTATCAAGACTGCAAAGGAAACAACACTTCAAGTGCTTGCTAAGCATTTTGAAGCGGAAAAAGCTCTGTAAGTTTTAGGGGGAAAATAAATAGATGGAGGTGTAGCAATGGCGATTGTTTCGATGCATGATATGTTGAGAAAAGCGAAAGAAGAAAAGTATGCTGTCGGTCAATATAATATGAACAGCTTTCAGTGGGTTCAAGCAATTCTGCAGGCAGCCGAAGCTGAGCAAGCACCTGTCATTGTTGCCGCTTCCGACCGGTTAGTTGATTATTTGGGAGGCTTTAAAATAATTGCAGCAGGTGTATCTGCATTAGTAGAAGAATTAGAAATCACTGTGCCTGTAGCTCTCCATTTAGATCACGGCAAAAGTGTAGCAAGATGCAAGCAAGCGATTGATGCAGGCTTTAGTTCGGTCATGATTGACGGCTCCCATTCACCTATTGAAGAAAATATCAGGATGACAAGAGAAGTCGTTGATTATGCTAGGAACTTTGGTGTTTCTGTCGAAGCAGAGGTAGGAACGGTCGGCGGAAATGAGGATGGTTTAATCGGAGGTATTTCCTATGCAGATCCAAATGAGTGTTTGCAGCTCGTCAATGAAACTGGTATTGATGCACTGGCAGCAGCATTAGGATCTGTTCATGGACCGTATAAAGGAGAGCCAATCCTTGGCTTTAAGGAAATGGAGCATATTTCTCGGATTACAAATGTTCCGTTAGTCCTGCATGGCGGGTCGGGAATTCCGCTCCATCAAATCCAAAGATCGATTGAACTAGGTCATGCAAAAATAAACGTTAATACAGAATGTCTGCAGGCATGGGCTCAGGCTGTACGAGAGCTTCTCGTCCAGGATGACAAAGTATATGATGCGAGAACGATACTTGCACCTGGGCAAGCAGCGATCATAGCAACGGTGAGAAGCAAAATGAAAGAATTCGGAACAAGCCGGAAAGCTGTAAAGCTCGAAGCGTAAAGGAAATATGTAAATATTGGATGAAGACAAAGCTTATTGTGAAACCTAATCACAATAAGCTTTTTTGATTTTGTCAGAAGAAATCAAAAATGAAAACGCATTATTTTTTAATTGACAACATGTATATACATGTTATCATAAATATATAACCTGTATATACAGGGTTCATAAATGTAAATAATGGCGGTGTATATAGATGAATCAAACATGGTGGGAAAAGGCAGTTGTATATCAAATATATCCGAAAAGCTTCAATGATACTACTGGTAACGGTGTCGGTGATATTCAAGGCATTGTGGAAAAATTGGACTATTTGCATGAGCTTGGTGTAGATGTCATATGGTTAACACCAATTTATGCTTCTCCTCAAAGAGATAATGGCTACGATATTAGTGATTATTTCTCCATTCATCCTGAATACGGGACAATGGAGGATTTCGATGTATTGCTGAGTGAGGCTCATAAAAAAGACATTAAGGTTATTATGGACATTGTCGTGAATCATACGTCAACAGAGCATGAATGGTTCAAACAGGCGGCTTCCTCGAAAGATAATCCGTATCGAAATTATTATATTTGGAAAGACGGTAAAGAAGATGGAAGTGCACCGAATAATTGGCAGTCAAAGTTTGGCGGAAATGCATGGCAATATGATGAAAAAACAGGGCAGTATTATCTTCATTTGTTTGATGTCACACAAGCTGATTTAAACTGGGAAAATGAAGAAGTTCGCCATAAAATCTATGAAATGATGAACTTTTGGTTTGAGAAGGGCGTCGATGGCTTCCGCCTTGATGTTATCAACTTAATTTCAAAAAATCAGCAATTTCCAGATGACAATGTGGGGGACGGAAGAAGATTTTATACCGACGGACCAAGAGTGCATGAATTTATTCATGAGATGAACAAGGAAGTCTTCTCAAAATATGATTCTATGACAGTTGGCGAAATGTCATCTACAACATTAGAGCATTGTATTCAATATTCCAACCCGACACGGGAAGAGCTTAGCATGACTTTTAATTTTCATCATTTAAAGGTTGATTATCCGAATGGAGAAAAGTGGGCGCTGGGCGATATGGATTTCCTTTCCTTAAAGAAAATATTATCTGATTGGCAGACAGGCATGAATAAAGGCGGAGGCTGGAATGCGCTGTTTTGGTGTAATCATGATCAGCCCCGGGTCGTTTCAAGATATGGCAATGATCAAAAATACCATAAGGAATCAGCGAAAATGCTTGCTACAGTCATTCACATGATGCAGGGAACGCCTTATATTTACCAAGGAGAAGAGTTTGGGATGACAGACCCTAAATTCGATTCTATTGAAGATTACCGGGATGTTGAATCAATCAATATGTTTCAACTATTAAAGCAAGCGGGAAAAACAGAAGAGGAAATCCTCGAAATATTAAGACGTAAATCTCGTGATAACTCAAGAACTCCTGTACAATGGAATGCAGAGGCAAATGCTGGCTTTACAACAGGAACACCGTGGATAAATACAGCTAGAAACTATCATGAAATAAATGCAGAAGCAGCCTTAAAGGATTCTGATTCGGTCTTCTATCATTACCAAAAGTTGATATCATTGAGAAAAGAGTACGATATTGTTACAAATGGCGATTATGAGCTATTGCTTCCAGATCACCAGCAGCTTTTTGCATATGTTCGTTCCAATGATAACGAAAAGCTGATTGTGGTTAATAATTTTTATGGAGAGCCTATTTCATTCGAATTGCCTGACACATTAGAGGTTGAAGGTTATACAAAAACCATGCTGTTATCTAATTACTCTGACTCAAAAGAGGTTCTAGAAAATATCGAATTACGTCCTTATGAATCAATTGTGTTTTATTTAAAGAAATGACGTTCGTCCTAAATTCATGGAGGTGCTAGTATGTTCAAAAACCTGTTTAAGAAAAACCAGTCAAATGCAGATGAGAATTCCTTTATTCTTCCATTAGAAGGAAGACTTCTTCCTATTGAAGAAGTGCCAGACCCAGTCTTTTCCCAGAAAATGATGGGAGACGGTGCAGCCATTGATCCAACAAATGGCACACTAATCTCACCGGTTAATGGAACAGTTATTAATGTTTTTCCTACAAAGCATGCCATTAGTCTGTCAGATAACAACGGCAGAGAAATTCTCATTCATGTAGGATTGGATACAGTTACTTTAAAAGGGGAAGGCTTCACATCCTTTGTTACGGACGGTCAAAAAGTGAAGCAAGGTGAGAAATTAATGGAAATAGATTTTGAGGCAATTAAGGACAAGGTGCCGTCTGTTATTACACCAATTATTTTCACAAACCTAAAGGAAAATGAAAAGGTAGTTATAGAGGATAACCAGATAAAAATTGTGTAATTGATGCGGGCATGGAGAATTCTCCATGCCTTTTTTTATAGTCCGCCTCACATGACAGTACGATTCAGATTCGTATATACTTAGTTTACAAGATAAAAAGCAAGTGAGGAGAGGCATATGAACAGCATCTTATTTGATTTGCATACACACCATGACAGATGTGGCCATGCAATTGGTAAAATCGAAGAGTATATTCAGGCAGGGATTGAGAAGGGGCTGCATTATATTGGCATATCAGATCATTCTCCCTTGTTCTTTCATAAAGAAGACCAGCCGTTTCCACGGTACTCCATGGGGAAAAGTGAGTTTGTTCACTATGTGGAAGAGGTCCTCAAGCTGAAGGAAGCCTATAAGGACAAAATTCATGTTCTGCTTGGAGTGGAAAGTGATTATTATCCACATCTTCTTCATATGTACAAAAAAGAATATGATAAATATCCATTTGATTATATTATCGGTTCTGTTCATTATGTGAATGGAAAGAGTATTTTTGATAAAAGCAGATGGCCAGGGCTTACTGCGTCACAGCAAGTTCAAGAGAAGGAAGATTATTACCGATTAATTCAAGGATCAGCCAAAAGCGGTGTTTTCCAAATCCTTGGTCATATTGATGCAATGAAAGGTTATTATCCTGCCTTTTCAGCCATTGAAACACCAATCTTAGATGAGACACTGAAAATTATTGGCGAATCAGGTGTATCCATTGAAGTGAACACATCAGGAAAAATGAAGGATGTGGGCGGCTGGTATCCAGCTGATGACATGTTAGAACGTGCCTTTTATTATAATGTCGATATAACATTTGGATCCGATTCTCATCATCCTGACCGAATCGGCGATGATTTGTTCGCTGTCCAGAAGAAGCTGAAACAGATTGGATATCAAGAAATGGTCTATTATGTTGGCCAGAAAAGGCAAACAGCACCACTATAAAAGAGAGAGGAATGCAGAACAACTGCATTCCTCTTTTTTATTCAAATGGATAACGTATACCCCATTGATTGCGAACATCTGTCATAATTTCCATCACATCAACCGTTAATGGCAATGTGCTTTCCTTTTCTTTTTCTGCAACAAATCGCTCCATATCTTCAATTTCATAATGCAAAGCTTTACTGCTCTCGCCTGCTTCCACCGTCTCTTGTGTACCATCTAAATAATGAATGGTTGCCTTATCGGCTCTAGGAAAATCAGGAACCATGATATAGCCGTTGTCGCCAGCGATGATGCCAAGCTTTTGTGTTCTGGCTCTCATTGCAAGTGTGACGACAGCCATTTCGTCTTCTTTGTTTTTTAGGATAATTCCTGACTGTTCATCTGCACCTGTTGAATATTTATTAACGGTTGTCAGAATCTCATGAGGCTGGCTTGAAAGAAAGGATCTAGCAAATGAAAGAGCATATGTACCGATATCAAGCAAGGCCCCGCCTGCCAAATCCATATTAAAATAACGGTTTGTAGGATCATCTTCCTTAGAGCTGCCAAACAGCACATTAACCATTTTCAATTTGCCGATACTGCCTGAAGTGATCCGATGACGCAATTCTTTATACAGCGGCATATGGTAAATAGTCATTGCTTCTGCTAGTACAAGCTGTTTGTCTGCAGCTAGCTTTACTGCAGCAAGAAGCTGCTCAGAGCTAACCGTAATTGCTTTCTCACAAAAGACATGTTTATTGTTTTCTAGGCTTTTCATAATGAATTCATAGTGGTTTGAGTGCGGGGTTGCAATATAGACAACATCTATTTTGTCATCGTGAAGCATTTCCTCATAACTTCCGTATGCCTTTGCAACATTATATTGCTTTGCAAACTGCTCTGCTTTTTCTAATGTTCGTGAACCGACTGCATAGATGCTCCCGTGCATGTCATTTAACGCTCTTGCAAAATCAGCAGCGATACTGCCAGGTCCAAGGATTGCCCAATTTAATTTTTTCATCTACTGTCACCTCTTAAATAGTTTCATAGCCCGAAACCTATATAGAATAATTCCCTATATTATTCCATTGTAAACCATTTACGTAAGTGATTACCAATCCTGCAACTTGAATTTTAAACGAAATATTATAACTAATTTGTACATTATTTGCAAGAATAATAAATTTTATAAAGTGCTAATGTTTAAGGTAGAGTTGGACGATAGAGCAAGTAGGGGAGAGAAATATAAAATGAGGAGCGAAAGGCATGAAAGTGATAAAAAACAGTAAAATTTCTATTAAAATATTAATGATCATTATATTCAGTGCTATATCATTAATTACAGTCGGAATTTATGCTATTAATGGTATGAAAAACATGGCTGACGGATCTGAAGAGATGTATAATGACCGCCTAATACCAAACACATGGGTGGCTAAAATAGTAAGCGACGATCAGGCGACAGATCGGTTTGTTTTAGAGCTGATGTTAAATGAGGATGACTCAAGAAATAGTCAGCTTAATGAAATGTACAAGAAAACAACTGATGAAATAGATCAGTATGTAAGCAAATTAGACCAGCTGGATTTGTCTTCAGAGGAACAGACAGCGCTTGATCAATATAAACAGTCACTGACTGAAATCAGTGAAACAACAAATGAAGCTTTAGCATTAGCATTGGACAATAAAAATGCAGAAGCATATCGTCTTTATTCTGACGAAGTAATAAGAAAACGGGAAGAAATGACAGATTTGCTCGAATCATTACAAAAGGCAAATGAAGACCAGGCAAGTAAAATCGCACAGGAAAACAAAGATAATTACAGTACAACGCTTGTGCTTTCCATCAGCATTATTGCGGTATTTCTAGTGCTGTCTGTATTATTCGGTCTCTATATTTCACGGACAATCACAAATCCAATTAAAAAGCTAAAAGGTTTAATGGAAAGTGGAGAAAATGGCGATTTCTCTCAAAGATCTGACTATGCATCGAAGGATGAAGTAGGCTCTCTGTCTTTAAGCTTCAATAGTATGGCTGACGGAATCAAAGAGCTTGTGGAAACAATCGGTGAAACATCTCAAGCTCTCGCTTCCTCTTCTGAGGAATTAAGTGCAAGCTCAGAGGAAAGCAGCAAAGCGAGTGAGCATATCTCAGAGACGATTCAGGAGCTTGCATCAAGCTCAGAGAATCAAATGAGATTAATGGCATCAAGCTCAGAGGGAATTAACAATGTAACGGCAAGCACGGAAAAAATCTCCGAAAACGCAGAAAAAGTAGCGCAAACAGCCTCCTCTACAGCTGAAGCGTCAAAAGAAGGGCTGCAAAACATTGAGGAAGTAACAGCTCAAATGAATTCGATTAATACAAATGTTGGAAACTTAGCTATGTCTATTGATACGTTGGAAGGACGTATTAAAGAAATCGGCGAAATCACAAAGGCAATTACGGACATCTCTTCACAGACAAACTTGCTTGCACTTAATGCAGCTATTGAAGCTGCAAGAGCAGGAGAGCAAGGCAAGGGCTTTGCTGTAGTAGCCGATGAAGTAAGAAAGCTGGCTGAACAGTCTGCCCAATCTGCAGAGCAGATCACAAGTCTTATCGGTCAAATTCAAGGCGATACAAGAGTTACGATTCAATCTATGTCAAGTGCAAAAAATGAAGTTGATTTAGGCTTAAACATTGTGAAAAATGCAGGAGAATCCTTCGGTAAAATAGAAGTGTCTGTTCTGGACTTAGTCAGCTTGTTTGAGAATGTGTTCACTTCGTTGAAAGAATTGAAGGAGAATACAGAAGTTATTAATGTATCGGTAATGGAAGTAAACAGCATGGCAGGGGAAGCGGCAGCAAATACTGAAAATGTGTCCGCTGCGACAGAAGAGCAAGTGGCGTCAATGGAAGAGATTGCAGCATCGTCGTCTTCTCTAGCAAATCTTGCCGAAAGCTTGCAAGAACTTATCCGGAAGTTTAAAGTGTAAATCACGTATCCCCTAAAAAGGCAAAGGCAGCAACGCTGCTTTGCCTTTTTTTATGCGTCCATATTCAGGTCAATTATACCTCTAGTATGGCAGCATTCTCAAAACCAGTGTTTTTAATGATACGATTAAATTGCATTATAAGCATGGGGCTTTTGTTAATAATGAGAATCATGCTTTTGCATCCTGTTTCCTGGTAAACACGGAAACAGCGCTCCATATATGGAATCATTGCCTGTGTCAGCACATCAATATCTAAACAGTTAATTCTTAATGTGTGCTCACAAGATGGGATGCAATTTACCTGTAAAGCGTATTCAGCAAGAAACTCCTCTACCTTTTCAGGTGTAAAAGTCCCCGCAATAATCATATCAATTGATTTGGCTGAGGGATTCACTGTAATTTCAAATTTTCCACTGTTCATGTCCCTAGAATCTCCTTATTAGATGATGCAGCCTCCTCTTAAAACGAAGAAAGTTTTTATTTCTGTTCTCAATGAGCAAAAATTGACAGGTCTCATCAGTCTGTCGGATATAAACTAATTATAATAGCAGTGCAAGCTTGCTCTGCTACAATTTTAATTTAGGGGGCATATAAATGACAACTTTCAAGGCTTATATTTGGCAGCTGAGAAAAAGTTCCTTTGAAATCGGTCAGGATTATGGAGTTTTCTTGAAGAAACAGCCAGATTTGCTGACTATGTATAAACATGTAACAAAAGAAACGATTGATTGGCGCAATATGGAAGCCATCTATAGGGAACTTGCTCCACATCTTCTAGAGGAGCTTCAAGGTGTGGCAGAAAAGCTAGAAGTTAGCTATACATCGGCTGCAGCCTGTTTTAGCGGTTATGATGTCCCAAAGACAAAAGCAATGGGCTGTACAACGCTCATTGATAATGGTGTTTATACAAGAAACTATGATTTTTCGCCCCTTTTATATGATGGCATTTTTTCCATGATTCAAACCAACAGTCAGTACGCTTCAGCGGGGTACAATTTACAGCTGCTTGGAAGGCATGACGGCGTAAATGAAAAAGGGCTTGTAATTGGTTTGCATTTTGTCAGCAATGAAGGATATAGAAAAGGAGTTTCCCCATGGGTAAGCTGCAGAATAGTGCTGGATAACTGTTCGACCGTGGAGGAGGCTGTCTGTTTATTAAAATTAATTCCTCATGCGGCTTGCTATAATTTCTCCATTGGTGATGAAAAAGGAAATATGGCAACTGTGGAAACCTGTCCCGAAAAAGTTGAAGTTCTTTGGGGGAATGGCTCACTAGCATGTACAAATCACTTCAAGCATAAGAAGATGACCACAAAAAACCGTACAAATATAGCGGGATCGCTTCAAAGGCAGACTCATTTGGCGAAATTGATGGGAAGCAGCTTGAATCAGACTAAATTATTTGAGCATTTCAGTGAGGACACATCTCCGCTGTTTTTCACAGATTATCAGGACTTCTTCGGAACCATTCATACTTTCTCTTATGCTTTCGATCAAGGCTTAATTAAGACTGCTCTTGCTAAAAGCGCTCATCCGTTAGTACTTGATTTTAAAAAGTGGGTGGGGGGAGATGACATTGTTGAGTCAGTGCTGACAGGGGAAATCAACGAAGGTTAGCATAATCCTTAGTATATAGAAATATTTTATCTAAAAATAACGATTTCAGCTATTCAAAGGGAGGATATCAAGTTATGATAGAAGCTAGCAAAAGTTAATTAAAAATATAGGAAGGTGGAAAGATTTTGTCCGATGTACTGGAAAGAAATAAAAGGCTGCGTTTAGCATTCCTGCTTGGTTCACTGGCTATTTTAGGTCCGCTTACGATCGATATGTACCTGCCATCCTTCCCGACCATTGTGAAGGATTACGGCACGACAGCCTCCCTAGTTCAGATTAGCTTGACTACCTGTCTGCTTGGCTTAGGAGCGGGCCAGCTAGTAATAGGGCCGATGAGTGATGTTATAGGACGGAGAAAACCTTTAGTCATTTTCCTGATTGTTTACTTAATCGCTTCTGTCATTTGTTCTTTTGCCCCAAATATTTACTTCTTTATTGTAGCACGCTTTGTCCAAGGCTTTTCAGCAGCCGGCGGGATTGTTATCTCAAGGGCGATTGTCCGCGATGTATACAGCGGCAAGGAATTGACGAAATTCTTTGCGTTATTAATGCTTGTTAATAACTTGGGACCAATCTTAGCACCTGTCGCAGGAAGCACGATACTCAAGTTTGGCGATTGGAATGTTGTATTTCTTGTGCTTGCATGTGTAGGAGTAATCCTATCACTTACTGTTTCTTTGCGTCTTAAGGAAACATTGCCTCCTGAGAAACGAGTGCCGAGTAATATAGGGCAAATTTTGCGGAATTTCGGGACGCTTCTAAAGGATCGCCAATTCAGAGGATATGCACTTACACAAGGCTTTATTGTAGCAGGGATCTTTGCCTATGTTTCAGGGACACCGTTTGTTTATCAAAATATTTACGGCGTTTCGCCAACAACATTCAGTCTGCTGTTTGGAATGAACGGAATTGCTTTAATGATTGGCTCCCAGCTTGTCGGAAGGTTTGCAGATACTGTTTCTGAGAGGACTTTCCTGCAAATTGGCCTCCTTATTGCCAATCTTTCAGGTATTACCTTATTCATTGCCCTGTTGCTTCATGCCCCATTGCTAGCCATTGTTATTCCCATTTTCTTTTTTGTGTCGTCCATTGGAATTATTTCAACAACATCTTTCTCATTAGCGATGGAAACACAAGGTCATATTGCAGGAAGTGCATCTGCATTGCTCGGTTTGCTTCCATTTATTTTAGGATCCATATCCGCGCCGCTAGTAGGTATTGCCGGCGAGCAAACAGCCCTTCCGATGGGTGTGATTATGTTTTTAGCGAGCTTTTTGGCGCTGCTGTCTTATTACGGCTTTGTAAGAAGGGGCAGCCGTGTGGTTGGCTCACCACAGTAATTTGTACAGATGATAGATAAGCCGCTTCTTAAACAGAAGCGGTTTTTCGAATTAATTCTTTGACAATTGGAGAAAATAGGTTTATATTTGATGTATCAATTATTGACATGTCAACTAATTGTTTGGAAGGAGAATACCATGAGTAATGATTGCCTCATACAGCTCCAGATTTTTTATCAGCTGCAAAAGCTGAATAATAATGTAAATACAAAGTTTGAGTCCTGTTTAGGCTCCAGTCCGACAAGGATTGAGATCTTGCATTGCCTCTATAATGCTGATGAGATAAGCCAGAGTGCCCTGCAGAAGGAAGTTAACATTGATAATGCAGCAGTTACAAGGCATTTAAAACAGCTTGAAGCAGCAGGACTAATATCGCGCCGTAAAAAAGCGGAGGATAACCGTGTCACGTTAGTTAGTTTAACAGAAGGCGGCCGGGAGGAAATTACCGTTTCCCTTCAGGCGAAAAAAAGCTTTATTGAACAGACGTTAAACGGTTTTAGTTCAAGCGAGCAGGAAACATTGCTTGATATGCTCTCCCGCTTGAGTAAAAATGTGTCTACGGTTGAAATATAAGATAGCTTAGATACAGTTTAAGTGCGGCTGCCTGCCTTAAGCAAGTCAGCTGCAGCCGCTTATTATACAAATTATAAGGAGGAAATAACTATGTTCATTATTCACGCAAAAATGAAATTACAAGAAGGTAAAGAAGCAGCATTTTTAAATGAGGTACAAGCTTTAGTTAAAGCATCACAAGCAGAAGAAGGTAATGTTGCCTATAATCTTGTGAAAAGTGTAGAAGAAGAAAACACTTATTTAATGATTGAAGGCTGGAAAGACCAAGCTGCTATCGAAAGCCACAACAAAAGCAGCCATTTCCAAGGATTTGTTTCTAAAGCAGGCGAATATTTAGCTGCACCGCTTGAAGCAGAATTATACCATGCAGAGAAAATCGAAAGATAACAACATAACAAAAAGGGCAGAGAATCCACTCTGCCCTTTTTACTATGTCAACTTACCAGTCAAAAATTGTGCTTCTCCAAACCCAAAGCTCCAATCCTCATCATTGTTTATCGTAAAGGATACCATAACGTCATTTGGGGTAATCCCGCATTGGCGTTCAAGTTCATCTGTCAGGCTTTTATAAAAAGTCTGTTTCTGATCAGGGGTGCGGTATCTGCTTGTCACACTTATTATGAGGACATTTTCACTTCTCGAAAAACCAAGCCCTGTATCCTCAATGACCATTTCATATGATTTGTGCTGGGAAACAATCTGATATCTGTCTCTTTCTGGCACCTGAAATGCCTCTACCATGACACGGTGAGATACATCAAGTATTTTTTTGATTTCTGTCTCAGATCTTCCTTCATACATATCGAAGCGTATTAACGGCATATTATCCTCCCCAATGTTTATGATTTAATATACCATAATATTATCATTAATTAACCAAGATGTCACCAAGATATTATCTTTTTTTCTGGAATAAGAATCGGGATATTTTTTTGAATATTTTTACCGGAAAAGACGCATCTTATCTTCGATAAGGAGGTGAAAACATGAAAAAACTAGTAATGGCGCTTCTGTGTTTATTTGCTGTTCCTACAATGGCTTTTGCTGATACATATACAGTCAAAAGCGGAGATTCTATGTGGAAAATAGCTGTTAAATATCAAATAGGCTTAAGGGAAATTATTGGAGCTAACCCTCAAATTAAAAACCCAAGCCTTATTTACCCTGGCCAAAGCTTAAACATTCCGAATATCGATTCTGTTAAAACAGTAGAACGTGAAGTAATTAGATTATGTAATATCGAAAGACAAAAAGCAGGCCTTGCTCCTTTAACAGAAAACTGGGAATTATCGAGAGTAGCAAGAGACAAGTCGATGGATATGGCACAAAAGAATTATTTCAGTCATACGAGTCCAACTTATGGATCACCTTTTGACATGATGAAAGCATATGGAATCAGCTATAGATCAGCTGGTGAAAATATTGCTAAAGGACAGACAACGGCGCAGCAGGTCGTAAATTCCTGGATGAATTCAAGCGGCCATAGAGCAAATATTTTAAGCAGCTCCTTCACTCAAATAGGTGTAGGTTACTATGCAACAGGACATCATTGGACTCAAATGTTCATTTCTAAATAAGCCTTTGGTTATTGCCGCCAACTTACTAAAAATAGCAGGCGGCAATAATCCCTCTTATATCTAATTAACGATTCCTCTGTTTAAATTGAAGAAAATTTCCAATAATGAATGGTGTCTCATCTTTTTGGCTTTCCGTCATATAAACGGTTAACGTATCTGTATTTTGGCTAGGTGAATAGTTGTGGTAATGACCAACAATTTTTCTCTAGACCCATAAGGTTCGCGTTTGTTAAGATACAAAGGTGATTTTTTTAGAGGGGAAGTATTGCTTTGTCGACAAGAGAACGAATTGCGAAAAAAGTAGCTTGGATTAGCGTTATAAGCAATGTAATATTAACGATAGGAAAACTGGTAGTCGGCTGGGCGGCAAACAGTGACGCTGTGTTTGCAGATGGTATTCATTCAGCTGCAGATGTTTTTGCTTCTGTCATTGTATTGTTTGTTATTAAAATAGCAAACAAACCGGCAGATCTTGAACACCCATACGGACATGGAAAAGCGGAAATCATTGTTTCTGGAATTGTTGGAATTGTTCTGTTTGCGGTGTCTTTATATGTTGTTTATGAAGCAATCATCGGCCTGTTTCACCCGATTACAGCTCCGAATATACTTGCTATGTGGATTGCCATTATTTCATATGGCGCAAAGGAATACTTATACAGGTACAGCATGAAAATTGCTAATGACCAAAAAAGTAAAGCAATCGAGGCAATCGCGTATGATCATAAAGCTGATATTGTTGCAAGTATTGCAGCAGCAGCTGGTGTTATTCTCTCCATTATAGGAGATAAGTTCGACATCAAGCTTTTGCTGTTTGGCGATAAAGTTGCGAGTATTATTGTGGCATATTTGATTTTCAGAATATCGAGGGAAATGCTCAAAGAAGCTTTTGATATTCTGCTTGAGCGCAATATTGATTCTGCTATCTTAAGTGATTATGAGCAAATCATCTCTTCTTTTTCAGAGGTAAAAAGAATAGACCGGCTCAGAGCACGTGAACATGGTCATTATGTGCTTGTCGATTTGCGGATTTCTATCGATCATGACAAGACAATCAAGGAGGGGCATGATTTATCGAGAGAAATAAAGCAAAAGCTGATGAAAAAGCATGATAATATTGAAGAAGTGCTTATTCACTTAAATCCTTACTATTAAAACAGCCTGTGGACGCCTAAGTATGAAGGCGGCCACAGGCTGTTATGGTATAATGAAGGATATATAGAAGGACTTTTAGATGGAGGATTTTTTTGTGGAGCGTGGCAGTTTTCAATGGATGAAGTCTGTTAACAAGACAATCATCCTTAATAAAATCAGGATGTCAGAGCCGATTTCGCGAGCGCAGATTGCGAAGGAAACAAGCCTTACTCCGCCGACTGTCAGCAGTATTGTCAAAGAGCTGATGACAGAAGGGCTTGTGGTGGAAAGTACGCTTGGCGAATCGAGCGGCGGCCGCAAACCGACAATGCTGCATATTAACAGCACAGCTTTTTTTGCAGTTGGAGTGGATGCGGGACCAGAAACAGTTGAGTGTGTGCTTACAGATTTAACAGGGAAGATCTATGATCGCAGCACAGCAAAATTGCAGGTGCCAATTACGAATGAAGCGTTTATTGGAACGTTAAAGCAAGCTGTAATAAATCTATTTCTTTGTTCCGGCATTGATAAGGAGCAAGTTATTGGGATTGGCATGGCTATGCACGGTGTAGTTGATGTCGATGCAGGAGAGGTGCTTGTTGCTCCGAATATAAGCTTACGCAATATACGTGTTAAAGAGCTTTTCGAGGAAGAATTCGGCATGACGATAAGAGTGGAAAATGATGCAAGGGCAATGGCATTAGGAGAGTCATGGTTTGGCGGGCATGGTGGTGTGAACAGCATGGTGGCAATAAATATTGGCAGAGGTGTCGGTGCCGGACTTGTTTTGAATGGCAAGCTCCATCACGGGGCACAGGGAATAGCTGGAGAATTCGGCCATATGACGATTGATCTCCATGGTGCAGTATGTGAATGTGGAAATCAAGGCTGCCTGCAAACATTAATAAGCGGCAACGCAATAGAAGAGCGCTCGATTGGTATTTGCGGCGAGCGGATAAGTGGTGAGGAGATATTCGCTTTAGCGCAGGCAGGCAGCGAGGTTCATGCCGACTTCCTTTCGCAAATCGGCGAAATGATTGGAATCGGCTTGACGAATTTAATTCATTTGCTCAACCCTGATAAAATTGTGCTGGGCGGAGGCGTCATGAAAAGCGAGCAGTATTTGCTGCCTGCCATCCAAAGAAAAATCGAAAGAACAGCATTGACGAAAGAAGCAGCAAAAACAGAAGTGGTGGCAACGAGCTTAGGAGATGATGCTACTGTATTAGGAGCTGTGTCCTTGCTGCTTGTCGAGCTGTTTGACCAAAGTTAAAAAAGCTGAACCTGCACTTAGGTTCAGCTTTTTTTGTACGTTTAGTTTAATATATCGAGGAAGCGCTGAAAGGATTGCTTTTCTTTAAAGACACCAGCATCTTCAAGCACTCTCACGAATTTTTTGCCTAATTCTTTTTTGACAATCTGTTCTGCTTCAGAAACAGTGGAGATGATCCCGTATTCTTGAACAATAGCATCAGCCCATTGCTGATGATAATCTTTAACCGTATTTTCTTTCCCGAGTAAAAGCTTTGTGATTTCACCAAGCTCCTCTTTTAAGCGGGGCGGAAGGACTGCCAGCCCCATCACTTCAATCAAGCCGATGTTTTCTTTTTTGATATGATGCACATCAGCATGAGGGTGGAAAATACCGAGCGGATGTTCAGCTGTTGTCCGATTGTTTCTTAAAACAAGGTCAAGCTCAAAGGACCCGTTTCGAACTCTGGCAATCGGCGTAATGGTATTATGAGGCACATCTTCTGTAAATGCATGAATATGTGCTGCTTTATCAGAATAGCCTCTCCAAGATTTTAGAATTAGCTCTCCAGCATTGACAAGCTCTATGCTGCTTTTCCCTCTCAATCGAATCACTGACATCGGCCATTTAAGGACAGACGCAGTGACGTCAGGAAAATTATTTAAGGGAAATTGGAAGCTGTCCTCTGCTCGAGTCATCGCGAATTCATAACAGCCGCCTTGATAATGGTCATGACTGAGAATAGAGCCGCCGACAATCGGCAAATCTGCGTTAGAACCGATGAAATAATGAGGAAATTTCTCGGTAAAATGCAGCAGTCTTTCGAATGCTTGACGGTCAATTTTCATATCTCTGTGTTCGTCTGAAAAGACAATGCTGTGCTCATTATAATAAACATAAGGTGAATATTGTAAGTTCCAAGTTTCACCTGCAAGCTCAATTGGAATAATCCGATGGTTCGATCTGGCAGGATGGCCGATACGGCCGGCATAGCCTTCGTTTTCTTTGCAAAGCAGGCATTTTGGATAATGAACATCCTTCTTCATCGCACGTTCCCGCTTAATTTCCTCTGGATCTTTTTCAGGCTTGGACAGGTTAATGGTAATATCCATAACGCCGTATGCTGTATCAATTTTATAGGAAATATTATTTTTTATTCTGTTCATTTGTATATAGTTGCTGTTCTTACTTAATTGATAAAAGTAAGCTGTTGCAGCTGTCGGTGCTTGTTTATATTTATCGTAAAACGTCTCCCTAACCGCTGAAGGACGAGCTACAAAACAATTCATTAAATTGGCGGCGAAAATGTCCTTCATATCCAATAAGTTCTCGATAATAGCTTGATCAGTGGCATAGGAAACAAGCCAGTCGATTACATCATGAATAGAAAGGTCATCAGAAAGTTTCTCGACAGCAGATTCTTCTGGAAAAGCTTCCAGTTTAAAAAGCTGTATTACTTGATTTCTTACATAAATGACATCCGCAGCTTCAATCAACTCTGCTTCCTTTGCTTGTTGGACAAGTTTGGCTATATAAGCATATATCATCTGGCCACTTCCTTCTTGTATCCGTTCGGATGGGACAAGTGCCAGTTCCAGGCATCCTTCATAATCTGCTCAATGGAAGTTCTGCTCGGCTTCCAGCCAAGAACTTCTTTTGCTTTAGCAGAACTTGCAATTAAGGTGCTCGGATCGCCGGCACGGCGCGGACCGATAACAGCAGGGATTTCTTTGCCTGTTATTGTACGGGCTGTATCGACAAGCTCCTTAACAGAGAAGCCTTGGCTGCTGCCAAGATTGAAAATATCACTTTTGCCGCCTTGTTGTAAATATTGTACGGCTAGTAAATGGGCGTCAATGAGATCCTCCACGTGAATATAATCTCTTATGCATGTACCGTCCGGAGTGTTATAGTCATCACCATATATGGTAACAAATGGGCGCTTGTTCAAGGCAGCCTGCAGAATAATCGGGATAAGATGTGTTTCAGGATCATGATCTTCTCCAATTTCCCCTGTTTCTCTTGCTCCTGCTACATTGAAATAACGCAGTGATACATACTTTATGCCGTAAGCCTTGTCAGCCCATTCTATCATTCTCTCCATAGCCCGCTTCGTTTCTCCGTAAGGATTAGCTGGATTCGTTGCCATATCCTCTGTAATAGGAACTGTGTCCGGCTCGCCATAAGTTGCTGCGGTCGAGGAGAACACAATATTCTTTACGTTAAACTCTACCATTGCCTCAAGCAGCATTTGTGTACCGTGAACATTGTTATCATAATATTTAAGCGGGTTCTCCATTGATTCGCCGACAAGAGAGTTGGCAGCAAAGTGAATAACTGCCTCAATTTCTTCCTGTGCAAAAACAGAACGGAGGAAATTCATATCACGAATATCTCCCTCATAAAATGATGCATCAGGATGGATAGCCTCTTTGTTGCCAGTCTCTAAATTATCGATAATAATTACTTTTTGTCCACGATCATGCAGCTGATGCACAGCGTGCGATCCAACATAGCCTGCTCCGCCTACCACTAAAATGCTCATAAATAACCCACCTTTTTAAATTTCTTTTGCTCCGTCGCCGATAGTCGCTTTATAAAAGGTTGCTTCATAACCAATCTTCTTTAGATAAATTTCATTAACATTCTTTTTGAAATCCTCTGCTTTATCTTCTTCCACAATCGCAATCGCGCATCCGCCGAAGCCTGCACCAGTCATACGTGCCCCGATAACGCCAGCTTGATTCCATGCTGCTTCGACAATTGTGTCCAGTTCAGTTCCAGTCACTTCATAATCTTCTTTTAAGCTGACATGTGATTGATTCATCAGCTCACCGAATCTATTAAGGTCGCCATTGTTTAATGCGGACAGCGCTTCCAATGTTCGCGCATTTTCATAGACAGCATGCTTTGCACGCAATAGATTAACTGGGTCTTTAATAAGATGTTTTGCATTATCAAATTCCTCAACCGTCAAAGCACCTAAGCTTTCAATGGACAGCTCTGTCTGAAGATCACTTAAGGCGGCTTCGCATTGGGAGCGGCGCTCATTATACTTTGAACCAGCAAGGGTGCGCTGTTTATTTGTATTGATGATCATGATTACATGGTTTGCCAGCTTAATCGGTGCATACTTATACTCTAATGTTTGACAGTCTAGCAAAATAGCAGAATCCTTCTTACCCATTCCAATTGCAAACTGGTCCATTATCCCGCTGTTAACTCCAATATAGCTGTTTTCGACTTTTTGCCCAAGTTTTATCATCGGTATGCGCTCAATTGGAAGGTCGAACAGACCTTGAAGGAGTACACCTGTCACAAGCTCGATTGAAGCAGAAGAAGAGAGGCCGGCGCCGTTTGGAATATCGCCGTAAAACAAGATATCTGCACCAGTATCGATTGAAAAGCCGGCTTCTCGTAAATGATGAATCATGCCTTTTGGATAATTTGCCCAGTCATGAGCCTTATCGTATGCTAATGAAGACAGGTCACATTCAATGATACCGCTATCAGAAAAGTTAACAGAATAGAAACGAAAGACAGAATCATCCCGTTTTGTAGCTAGTGCGTAAGTTCCATAAGAGATGGATGCAGGAAAGACATGGCCGCCATTATAGTCTGTATGCTCACCAATCAGATTGATTCTGCCTGGAGCAAAGAACTTCCGAGGCGTAGTATCTGTAGAAAAAATAGACTGATATGTTTCAAGTAAAGGATAGTTAGTATTCATAATAGCCTCCTGTTATCGACTGTTTTAACTTTGTTAATTAATTTAATTAAGTCTATGTTCAGATTACTACTATTCTGCAGAGGACGCAATAAAAAATATAGTGATTTTTTTAAATTCGTGGCATTTTGAAAAAACAGTTTACATCATCATTATTATTTAATATAATTTAGTAAAAAATAAGTAAAAAAATTTACTGATTAAAAAGAGCTATTAAAGTTCATTACATAGATGAAAATGGTGAATGATAAGGCATGGAGGTAAAAGATGGCTACCATTAAAGATATCGCAGAAGAATCAGGGTTTTCGGTTTCGACGGTTTCCCGTGTATTAAATAATGATAAAAGTTTATCTGTTCCAGATGAGACAAGAGAAAAAATTTATGAAGTGGCAGAAAAGCTCAATTACCGAAAGAAAACAGTAAGACCGCTAGTTAAAAACATTGCTTTTTTATATTGGCTCACAGACACAGAAGAGCTTGAAGATATATATTTCAAGGAAATGCGGATTGAGATTGAAAAATCAGCAAAGAAAGCAAATGTTGAAATGTCTACATATAAAATATCAGAAGGAATCATTAGCATACCAGATACAATAGAAGGATTTATTGCTGTCGGTTCTTTTACAGAAACAGAGTTAGCTTATTTAAGAAAGATTACCACAAACGGGGTATTTATTGATACTACTCCTGATCCGGATCATTTTGATTCTGTTCGGCCTGATTTGGCGCAAATTACGAAAAAAACGATAGATTTCTTAATGGAAAAAGGACATACGGAAATTGGCTTAGTCAGTGGTACTTATCATAACCCCAATACAGATAAGGATGAAATGGATGTCAGGGAAAAAATCTTCCGGGAAATTATGGCGGAAAGAGGGCTTTTAAACGAAAGCTACATTTTCTGCAGAAGAGGCTTTTCTGTGGAGAACGGCTATACTTTGATGGGCAGGGCCATTAAAAAGCTTGGTGACGATATGCCGACGGCGTTCTTTACCGCTGCTGATCCAATTGCGGTGGGCTGCCTGCAGGCATTGAATGAGCACGGTATATCCATACCTAACAGAGTCAGTATTATCAGCATAAATAATATCAGTATTGCCAAATATGTATCGCCGCCGCTGACTACTTTTCATATTGATATGAAGGAAATTTGCAAAAACGCCATCACCTTATTGTTAGAGCAGGTAGTGGAGAAAAGAAAAGTGGTTAAAACCTTATATTTAGGCTCAGAGCTTATTATAAGAAGAAGCACGAATTAAGCTAAAAGCAGCACTGTAAAGAGTGCTGCTTTTTTTTGTGAAGAAAAATAATTTCGTAAAAAAATTTACTTAATAAAGTAAAATAATTGTTTACATATTTCTTTACCGGTGCTATATTGATTTTAGTGAAACGCTTTCACATCAATTGGTGCAATTAGGAAAACTATTGGAAAGGATGTCCTATATATGAAAAAGTCTAAAAAGTATTTAAGCCTGATTGGAGGCATCGCTTTAACTTTATCACTGGCAGCCTGCGGACCTCAAGACAGCGAAGGTTCAAGCGGACAGAAAGCTTCATCTAATAAAGACTACGATCTATTAGTCTGGGAAGATATTGAAAAATCAGAAGGAATTAAAGATATCGTTGCTAAGTTTGAAGAAGAAAATGATGTTACAGTAAAAGTAGTGGAAAAACCGTACGCACAGCAAATCGAGGATTTACGCCTTGATGGTCCTGCAGGAACTGGTCCAGATGTTTTAACAATGGCTGGCGACCAAATCGGAACAGCAGTTACGGAAGGACTTATTAAAGAGCTTGCTGTTGATGACAGCACAAAATCCATCTATACAGAGTCTGCTCTGCAGTCACAAATAGTGGACGGAAAAGTATACGGTTTGCCAAAAGCAGTAGAAACGACAGTGCTTTATTATAACAAAGATTTGATCTCAGAAGAAGAACTGCCAAAAACATTGGATGAATGGTATGAATATTCCAAGCAAAACACATCTGGAGACAAATACGGATTCCTTGCTTTATTTGACCAAATTTACTATGCACAAAGCGTGTTAAGCGGCTACGGCGGTTATATTTTTGGTGAAGATGAAAGCGGTGCTTATAAGCCTGATGACATTGGTTTAAACAATGCTGGGGCATTAGAAGGTGCACAATATATTCAGAAGTTCTATAAAGAAGGACTGTTTCCAGCTGGAATTATCGGCGAACAAGGAATCAATGTGCTAGAGTCATTATTCACAGAAGGAAAAGCTGCTGCAATTATTTCCGGACCATGGAATGTTGAGCCATTTAAAAAAGCTGGCATCAACTATGGTGTTGTGAAATTGCCAGAGCTTTCTAACGGTAAAAATATGAGTGCATTCATCGGCGTGAAAAGCTACAATGTCAGCTCTTATTCTCAAGACGCAGAGCTTGCAAAAAAGCTGGCAGTATATTTGACTAATGAGGAAAATTCAAAAACAAGATACGAATTGACACAGGAAGTACCGGCTGTACAGGCATTAGCTGATGATCCGGCTGTGAAGGAAAGCGAAATAGCAAAAGCAGTTGCTGAACAGTCGCAATTCTCTGAATTGACACCGAATATTCCGGAAATGAATGAAGTTTGGACACCGGTTGATGCTGCCCTGCAGACAATCGCAACAGGCAAAGCAGAGCCAAAGGATGCCTTAAATCAGGCAGTTGAGACAGTTAAAGGTCAAATTGAAGCAAAGCATAGCAGCAACTAAAATTTACTGACAGTGCCAAACAAAAATTGTTTGGCACTGCATAATTCCGGCTCATTACATAAAGTAAGAATAATCAAGGGGTGAAAAAGGTGCAACATCGCAATAAAGCTCTTATTCTATCAATTATTCCAGGAGTTGGGCAGTTCTATAACAAGCAATGGGTAAAGGGTCTGCTGTTGCTTTTAACAGGCATAATGTTCTTTTTAGTATTTGGAGATTTGCTTAATATGGGTTTCTGGGGAATCTTTACTTTAGGAACAGAAGTACCTCGTGATAATTCTATTTTCCTTTTAGCAGAAGGAATCATTGCCATCATAGTTACATGCTTTGGATTAGCGGTATATTATTTTAACTTAAGAGATGCTTATAGAAACGGAAAATTACGTGATGAAAACATGGAATTAAGTTCATTGAAAGAACAATACCATAATCTGGTTGCGCAAGGATATCCGTATCTTGTAAGCGGACCTTCTTTATTCATTTTAATTTTTGCGGTAATTTTCCCAATCCTTTTCAGTTTCGCGTTAGCCTTTACGAATTATGACTTATACCATTCTCCGCCGGCACATTTGACAGATTGGGTCGGATTGAAAACATTCGCTGAAATTTTCACAGTAGATATATGGCGTTCGACATTCTTCGATGTGCTTGCATGGACGGTTGTGTGGACAATTGTTGCCTCAACTGTGCAAGTTAGCATTGGTATTGGGCTGGCAGTCCTTGTTAACCAAAAGGAAATCCGCTTTAAGAAATTTTTCCGCACAATTCTAGTATTGCCTTGGGCAGTGCCAGGTTTTGTTACGATTTTGATTTTTGCAGGATTATTCAATGACAGTTTCGGTGCAGTCAACAACGATATTCTTGCAGCATTAGGCATAGGGCCGATACCGTGGCTGACAGATGCTAGCTGGTCAAGAGTTGCCTTAATCTTAATGCAGGGCTGGCTTGGATTCCCATATATATTCCTAGTAACAACAGGTGTGCTTCAGTCTATTCCAGACGATTTATACGAAGCAGCAACGATTGATGGTGCGAGTATTTTTGCAAAGTTCAAGCATATAACAATGCCGATGATCTTAATCGCAATGGCGCCAATCATCATTACACAGTTTACGTTCAATTTTAATAACTTTAATATTATCTATCTATTTAATGGCGGCGGCCCTGCAGTGCCTGGTTCAACAGCGGGCGGCACCGATATTTTAGTATCGTGGATTTATAAGCTGACAATGCAATCAAGCCAGTACTCTTTGGCTGCCGCATTAACGATTCTGCTTTCTGTATTTGTTATTGCGATTGCTCTATGGCAGTTCAGACGCACAAATTCATTTAAAGAAGGAGCGTAAGAGATGAAGACAAACATGAAGCAAAAAAGATTCTTTCGGCTCCTTGTCTCCTATGGCATCTTAGCTTTTATGACAGTAATCATCATTTATCCTTTGCTTTGGACAATCGGAGCAAGCTTTAATCCTGGCAACAGTCTTATTAGTACGTCCATTATTCCGAGCAATCCGACATTGGATCATTATAAAGAGCTGTTCGCAGGCAAAGAGAGTCTGCAATATGCCAACTGGTATATGAACTCGCTAAAAATCAGTGTCTTTACCATGATAGGAACGGTTATCAGCGTATCGTTCACAGCATATGCGTTTTCTCGTTTCCGTTTTAAAGGCAGAAAAAATGCACTTACAGTGTTCTTGCTGCTGCAAATGATTCCGCAGTTCTCTGCATTGATTGCCTTGTTCGTTTTAGCTCAGCTTCTTGGGCTTATGAACAGCCATTGGCTTTTGATCTTACTATATATTGGCGGACAAATACCAATGAATACGTATTTAATGAAGGGCTATATGGATTCCATTCCGATGGATCTTGATGAAAGTGCCAAAATTGATGGCGCAAGCAATACAAGAATTTTTTGGCAAATCCTCATGCCGTTATCAAGACCGATGATTGCCGTTGTAGCAATGAATGGATTCACAGGACCGTTAGGGGATTTCGTTTTGTCATCAACTATCCTGCGCACACCGGAATCTTACACATTGCCGATTGGACTCTATAATCTTGTTAATGAAGTGATGGGTGCAAGCTATACAACATTCGCTGCAGGAGCCATTTTAATAAGCATTCCAATTGCCATCATATTTATTCTGCTGCAAAAGAACTTTGTATCAGGTCTGACTGCAGGTGGAACAAAAGGTTAACTAAAAATAAGGAAACAAAAAGGAGACTTTTATGGCAAACAAAGAGAAAACATTTGTTACAGATGCTAAATTTATGCTGCATGGCGGCGATTATAACCCTGATCAGTGGCTGGACCGTCCAGATATTTTAGCGGATGACATTAAGCTGATGCAGCTGTCCCACACAAACACTTTCTCGCTTGGGATATTTGCGTGGAGCGCCTTGGAACCAGAGGAAGGTGTCTACCATTTTGAATGGCTTGATGAGGTGATAGAAAGAATTCATGGTATTGGCGGCAAAGTGATTTTGGCTACGCCAAGCGGTGCAAGACCTGCATGGATGTCCCATAAATATCCGGAGGTGCTGCGTGTTGACGGCGCTAGAAGGAAGCAGCTCCATGGCGGGCGCCATAATCACTGCTTCTCTTCTAGTGTTTATAGAGAAAAAACACAGCAGATTAACAGATTGCTTGCTGAAAGATACGGCAGCCATCCGGCTTTGCTGATGTGGCATATTTCCAATGAATATGGCGGGGAATGTCATTGTGATACCTGTCAGGAAGCCTTCCGACAATGGCTGAAGAAAAAGTACGACAATAACTTGAAGGCTGTCAATGATGCTTGGTGGGGGCCGTTTTGGAGCCACACATACAGTGACTGGTCACAGATTGAATCTCCTTCTCCAATCGGTGAGAATGCAGTGCACGGCTTAAACTTGGATTGGCGCCGATTTGTGACAGACCAGACAATTGACTTTTTTGAGAATGAAATTGTTCCAATTAAAGAGATTTCACCAGATATTCCGATTACTACAAATTTGATGGCAGATACATTTGATTTGATTCCATTCCAAAGTCTTGATTACAGCAAGTTTGCGCGTCACGTAGATGTGATAAGCTGGGATGCATATCCTGCTTGGCATAATGATTGGGAAACAACAGCGGATTTAGCGGTGAAGGTTGGCTTCATTAATGATTTATTCCGCAGTTTAAAAGAGCAGCCGTTTTTGCTGATGGAGTCAACACCAAGTGCTGTCAACTGGCATAAAGTCAATAAAGCGAAACGTCCAGGCATGCATTTGCTTTCTTCTATGCAGATGGTTGCCCATGGTTCTGACAGCGTTCTATACTTCCAGTGGCGCAAATCGCGTGGGTCGTCAGAGAAGTTTCACGGTGCAGTTGTTGACCATGATAACAGCCCGGATAACCGGGTGTTCC
Source organism: Niallia laureatilytica (assembly GCF_046613985.1). Taxonomy (NCBI): domain Bacteria; kingdom Bacillati; phylum Bacillota; class Bacilli; order Caryophanales; family Bacillaceae; genus Niallia; species Niallia laureatilytica. The sequence continues at coordinate 366,079 of NZ_JBKKHP010000002.1, forward strand.
AGGAAGTTGCCAAGGTCGGTACAACGCTGGAAAAGCTGACCGATATTGTCGGTACAAATCGTGTAGCAGATACAGCCATCCTGTATGATTGGGAAAATAACTGGGCGCTGAATGATGCGCAAGGCTACGGATTAGACACGAAGCGCTATCCGCAAACATTGCAGCAGCATTATCGCACATTTTGGGAGCAGGATGTTCCAGTTGATGTGATCACAAAGGAAAACGATTTTTCTAAATACCGTCTGTTGATTGTGCCGATGCTCTATTTAGCAAGTGAAGAGACGATTGCCCGCTTAAAAGCGTATGTAGCAAATGGCGGTACGTTAATCATGACATATATAAGCGGAATCGTGAATGAGCATGACTTAACGTATATGGAAGGCTGGCATCAAGATCTGCAAGACATGTTTGGCCTAAATCCAATTGAAACAGATACACTTTATCCGAAAGATGCTAACACTGTCCATTACGAAGGAAAGGATTATGTACTGAAGGATTATGCAACCGTTGTAAATATTGCCTCTGCTAATGTGGAAGGTGTGTATAAAGAAGATTTTTATGCAAACACAGCAGCAGTAACAAGCAATGCTTATGAGAATGGGAAAGCTTACTATATTGGCGGCCGATTAGATGATGAGTTTCATCGTGCTTTCTACGGCAAGCTTATTGAAGAATTGTCATTAAAGCCAGATTACGCGATAACACATGGCAGCGGAGTATCTGTTCAAGCAAGACAAGATGAAGGTAAAGAGTATCTCTTTATTATGAACTTTACAGAAGATACGCAGCCAGTTGTCCTTGGCAGTGAAGTAAAGGATGTTATTACTGGTGAGCAGCTTCATGGCAGTATAAAGCTAGATAAGTATGAAGTGAGAATAGTAGAGAAAGTAAAAGGCTAATTTTTAGGAAGAGAATGCGAGAACAGCAAGGAGTATCATGCATCATTTTAAAAAAATGAATGTATTAAGCACTGTGCTGTAACTCGTATTCTCTTTTTGTTGTAAAATTCTCCAATTAGAAGGTGATGTTGATGAAAAAGAAGTGCGGTAAATGGAGGAAAGTACTTCCTTTATTGTATGTATTGATATTAATGATAAGTCTAATGCCGACAAACACTAAAGCAGCAGAAAACAGCTATGCAGTGAATGGTGGAATGGAAACAGACTTCTGGACAGATGGTTCTTGGAGCTTTCAAGATTTAGATGATAGTCAGGTTGAGGTACATCATTTTGCTTATGCAGAAGATACTTGGATAAAACCTGCTGAAGGACAGTATGCTTTGAAATTCTGGATAAAGGACAATGCCAGTGCTCAAACCTTTAAAGTGAAGCAAACAGCTGCCTCACTTCCTGCCGGAAAGTACGAATTAACCGTGCAAACGATGGGGGGAGCAGATAAAGAAGCTGGACAGGTAGCGTTATTCGCAGGTTCAAGCAAAACAAGTCAGGCAGCTACAAAAGGCTATAACAACTGGGAGACACAGTCATTGACGTTTGAACTGTCTCAGGATACAGCAAACTTTGAGTTTGGCGCTGAAATTGCAGGACAGCCGAATACTTGGGGTTATTTGGACGGCTTTTCTCTGAAAAAGGTCGATGGCAGTGCAACGGAACCAGTGGAAAGTGATATTTTCGTTGAAAAAGTTGAGGGCTTAAACGATAACTTTATCAAGGGAGTCGATGTTTCCAGCATTATTACCCAAGAAGACAGCGGTGTTACATATTACAATGAAGAAGGACAAGAGCAGGATATTTTCAAAACATTGGCAGATTCAGGCGTTAATTATGTACGTGTCCGCATCTGGAATGATCCGTATGATGCAAGCGGAAACGGATATGGCGGCGGAAATAATGATTTGGAAAAAGCAAAGGAAATAGGAAAAAGAGCGACAGCGAATGGAATGAAGCTGTTAGTAGACTTCCATTATTCGGATTTTTGGGCAGATCCTGCTAAACAGCAGGCACCTAAAGCTTGGGCCAATTTAAGTCTTGAAGACAAGAAAAAGGCGTTGTACTCGTATACGAAGGACAGTTTGCAAGCATTGCTTAACGAAGGAATCAACATCGGCATGGTCCAGGTCGGCAATGAAACGACAGGTGGATTTGTGGGCGAAAAGGACTGGACAAAAATGTCTGAGCTGTTTAATGAAGGCAGCAAGGCAATCAAGGAAGTGGATCCTAACATCCTGACAGCCTTGCATTTCACTAATCCGGAAACAGCAGGCCGCTATGCATCAATAGCAAAGACACTCGATGATAACAATGTCGATTATGATGTATTTGCAAGCTCTTACTATCCATTTTGGCATGGGTCATTAAGCAATTTAACATCTGTTTTGAAAAATGTCGCAGACACATACGGTAAAAAAGTAATGGTCGCCGAAACATCCTATACATATACAAGTATTGATGGAGATGGCCATGAAAATACAGCACCAAAAAGCTCTGGACAAACATTAAATTATCCTGTCACTGTTCAAGGACAAGCAACAGCGGTCCGGGATGTGATAGAAGCGGTCGCTAATGTGGGAGATGCAGGCATCGGCGTGTTTTATTGGGAGCCTGCCTGGATACCAGTCGGCAGCCCAGATAAGTTAGCACAAAATAAAGCCATATGGGAGAAATACGGTTCTGGCTGGGCGTCAAGTTATGCTGCAGAATATGATCCCCATGATGCCGGAGCGTGGTTTGGCGGAAGTGCAGTCGATAACCAGGCATTATTCGACTTTAACGGAAAACCGCTCGCTTCGTTAAATGTGTTTAAATACGTGAACACAGGAGCAGTTGCCCCAGTTAAAATAGAGAAGCTGACAGACGTTACAATTGAGGCAGCAGCAGGGGAAGACATCAAGCTCCCTGAAACCGTAACAGCTGTTTATAATGATGGCACAGAAGGGCCGATTGCTGTCACTTGGGATGAGCAAGCTTTAATCGAGGCAATTAATGCAGGCATCGGTGAGTATGTTATTAACGGGACAGTAGAGGGCGGTTTGTCAGTTAAGGCAAATCTTACAATTAAACCGGAAAACTTTGTGCAAAATCCAAGCTTTGAAGAGGCAGATAAAAGCATGTGGAAAATTACGTATCCGAATGATTTAGCACCACATGCCGATTTTCTAAAAAATCCCGCAGATGCTAAATCTGGTGAACATTCTTTGCATTTCTATTCAGCAGACCGTGTAGACTTTACTGTTGAACAGACAATCACAGGACTGACTCCAGGCTACTATGATGCTTCCATGTTCATTCAAGGCGGAGATGCAGCTGCTGCCAATATGAAGCTGTATGTAAAAACGAATGATAAACAATATGATGTGCCAACTAATGTTACTGGGTGGAATATTTGGGCAGATCCTAAAATCAGCGATATTCTTATATTGAATGGAACTGTTACGATCGGTGCAAGCATTCAGGCGAACGCTGGCGCATGGGGAAGCTTGGATGATTTCTCCTTCGTAAAAACTGCTGATTACGAGGAAGCTGTAGAAGAGGAGGAGCAGACACCGCCTGCACAGGATGATCAAGCAGAGGACTCAGATGAGCAGGAGGAAGTTTCAGCAGGTGAAGAGATAAACAATGAAACTCCTGTAAAACAAGAGGAACCAAAACAAGAAACAGAAAAGCATGAAACAAATAAGCAAGTGAAAGAGGAAAACACACACCAAGAGCAAAAAGGCAACAGCCTGCCTGATACAGCTACAAGCATTTTTAACTTCTTGCTGTTAGGTTCTGTTCTTTTAGTTAGCGGCGCAATTTTGTATAAAATATAAAAGCAAGCCTGTCACTTTTTGAGAGAAGTGACAGGCTTTTTTGATTTTATTTAATAAAAAAGGAGAATATTACTAGTTTAATTATATATTTATTTATTTATTTATTTCGGCAAAGGTGTACAAGTTATGACACTTTTATGAATTTAAATACTTCTAAATTATCAAAAAATAACTAGAGAATTTAACCTGTATATGTTATTTTAGTATGGTAGCACTTTACCAAACTACCAAACTAAAGAAGTGTTTATTTATACATATATTAATTAAAGGGATGATGTGCAATGAAGAATATTGTCATTATTGGCAGCAGCGGCGGAAATCTGTTTAACCTCGGCGGCGCAAAACCAGTACAGCTATTGGAAGAAATATTAAAACAAGCACATGCAGCTGGATTGAATGTAGCTAATATCCAGTTTATCGCTGCGAAAGAGTCGATGGATACAGCAAAGGACCATACGAATGCGGCTATTTACGGCTATAAAGACAATGAGGTGCTATCTTTGTTTGAGGCTTCTTTAAAAGAGGTTAATCTTGAAGCAGCAAAGCTTGATAACATGATTGCAGCAAGTATTAGAAAAGGGGAAGTGGACGGCATCATTGCGATGAGTGCTGACACAAAAGCTGTTAACAAGGAGACTTTAGCTGCCGCCATTGAGAGAAAGCTGCCAATTGTCGGTACAGGAGGAACCTCTATGGCTGCAATGACAGTAATGGGCGCCAATGTTATTTCTTCCTCTGGTACGACAGGATCAACAAGCAGAACAAGAGCCATTTCGTTCATATCCTCCTTGTGTAAGCATTGGAACATAAAATTTAATCCCATCATCGGCTCATACGAAAAGACGCAAGCAACAAATACAGCTCCGTGGAAAAACATTAATATAAGGGGCATTATGGTTTCATCACTGCCAGGCTTTATCGCAATGGCGCTTATTCTCGCTATTAGCCAGATTCCAGCGCTGAAAGGATTAAGTGACATATTTGATTTAATGATAAATGCCTTACCAGTAATGCTTGCAGTTATAGCGGCTAAACAGGTTTCTGAACTGGATGAAGTGTCTATTATCGCGGGTGTTATTGCTGGGATATTGTCTGTTCAAGGCGGTATTATTGGCGGAATAATCGGCGGGATTGCAGCAGGTCTTCTTGTACAATTTTTCTTCCGCAAATGCATACAGTGGAAATTCCCAATCACGACTGTCAATATTGTCAGCGGCGGTTTATCGGGACTAATTGCTGGCTTATTCGTTTACTATTTAATCGGTCCGATTGCTTTACAGGCTGGCAACCTTATTAAGGATGTTATTGAACAAGCGGTAGCTTTTAATCCGATACTTGCCGGTGTACTAGCAGGCGTGCTCATATGGCCTGCAATTTTAGGCGGGGTTTATCATGCAGCAATCTTGCCAATTGTGCTGCTCGAAATGGAGAAAACAGGAAACAGCTTTTTAGGAGCTGTCGATATGGTTGGCTTAGTAATGGTGGCTGCAGGAATTAATCTTGCGAACATCGTTGCGCCAAGAGACAGAGGAGAGAGTGCTGTAGCTGCACCGGGCTTTTTAATCAATATGGGCTTTGGGACATTTGTAGAATCAGCGTATCCGTTCATGTTCTCCAATAAAATCGTCTTTGGCGGAGCACTTGTTTCAGCAGGAATTGGCGGAGGTCTTGTCGGCTTATTCAATGTAAGAGGAACAGCTTATGTTCCATCCTTTACAGCACCATTCCTTTCCAATAACATTGCAGGTTTTATTATCGCAATGGTTGTTCCCCTTGTCGTTGCTTTTCTGATTACACTAACTGCAAATAAGCTATCTTCCAAAAAGAGAACAGGAAAGAAATGGGAAGATGAAGTTGCAGTTTAATAGAAAGAAATCCCATTTTAAAACAATGGGATTTTTTTTATTTAGGAAAACGAATATAATTAGTGTAGATATCTATTTTTAACTAGGCAATATGTTTATTGTATTGCCAGACTGGAGGCAAAAGATGTACAGCTTTAAAAATGATTATAGTGAAGGTGCCCATCCAAATATATTGCAAGCACTAATAGAAACAAATCTTGTACAAGAAGCTGGTTACGGAGAAGACAGCTACACAATACAAGCGGTGAAACTTTTAAAGGAAAAAATGGGCCATGCAGATGCAGATATTCATTTGCTCTCTGGCGGCACACAAACAAATTTGACAGCGATTTCTGCCTTTTTAAGACCACATGAAGCGGCAATTGCTGCAACTAGCGGTCATATTTTCGTTCATGAAACTGGAGCAATTGAGGCCACAGGGCATAAAGTTGTTGCCATTGATACAGAGGACGGCAAGCTGACACCAGCACATATTCAGCAAGTGTTGGACGAACATACTGATGAACATATGGTTAAACCAAAGCTTGTTTACATATCCAATTCAACAGAAATTGGCTCTATTTATTTAAAGAGTGAGCTAGAAGCGCTGAAAAGCTTCTGTGACAGCCATAATCTTTTGCTATTTTTAGATGGAGCCAGACTTGGTTCTGCATTATGTGCAGACGGCAACGATCTTCAATTAAGCGACCTGCCCCACTTAGTGGACGCATTCTATATCGGAGGCACGAAAAACGGTGCCTTGCTTGGTGAGGCGCTTGTGATTATTCGTGATTCCTTGAAAGAGGATTTTCGTTATCATATTAAGCAAAAAGGAGCACTGCTTGCTAAAGGCAGACTTTTAGGAATTCAGTTTTTAGAGTTATTCCGTGATAATCTTTTCTTTGAGCTTGCTGAACATGCTAACAACATGGCAAGTCTTTTACGAACAGGTCTGCATAAGGAGAATATTGATTTCCTTATTGATTCTCCAACCAATCAACTGTTTCCGATTCTGCACAATGATCAGATCAAAAAGCTGCAAGACAAGTATGCTTTCTTAGTGTGGGAAAAAACGGATGCAGATAAATCAGCAATCCGCTTAGTAACGTCTTGGGCGACGAAAGAAGAAGCTGTCATTCAGTTTTTGAAAGATATAAAAGGGTAATAACAAAGTAAGCATGAAGACTTTTTTCATGCTTATTTTTAGTTATATGTAAGGGTTTACAATTGGGAAAATCTGCTGGTATAATCAGATTACATTATTAGGTAAAGGAGGAAGCAAATTGAACAAATTCAAGGGAATTATTCCACCTGTGTCCACGATTTTTGACGAAGAAGGCAAGCTGAGTGAAGTGGAAATGGCACAGTTGATTGACAGGCTGATTGAAGCAGGTGTTGACGGCTTGCTGTTTCTGGGGACTGGCGGGGAATTCAGTCAGATGTCTAGGGAGGAAAGATTACAGACAGCTGAGTTTGCGGTGAGGCATGTAAAAAGGAGAGTGCCTGTGTTAATTGGCACTGGCAGCACCAATACAAGGGAAGCGGTAGAATTAAGTGTACATGCCCAAAAAATAGGGGCAGATGGCGTTATGGTCATCAATCCTTTTTACTGGAAGCTGACTGATGACAATCTATATGGTTACTTCAGCAAAATTGCCCAGTCTGTTGACATTCCTGTTCTCCTCTATAACTTTCCTAACCTTACCGGCCAGGATTTAAGCCCTGAGTTTGTGGCCCGCCTTGTCGACGATCATCCCAATATTTCTGGCATTAAAGAAACCGTTGATTCTATCGGGCATATCCGTGATATGATAATGCAAGTAAAGCGTAAACATCCTCACTTTTCTGTTTTATGCGGTTATGATGACCATCTCTTAAATACGCTTCAGCTTGGCGGAGATGGAACGATATCTGCAAGCGGCAACTTCGCACCGCAAATTTCCATCGGCATTTACCGTGCCTTTTTAAACGGCGACCTTGTTAAGGCCTCCATCCTTTATAAGCAGCTAGCTATACTTCCGCAGCTTTACAAGCTTGACAGCCCATTTGTAAATGTTATAAAGGAGGCAATAAAGCAATGCGGCCTCGACATTTCTACATATGTTCTGCCACCGTCAGCACCACTTAATGAAAAGAAGATTTCACAAGTTAAGGAGATTTTAGCAGAAGCGGGAGTTTTACCTGCGGCAAAATCATAAAATTCCGTAACAGATGAACAATTGGTTCATCTGTTTTTTGTTTCTGTGTATAAACAAAGTGATATCTTAACAATGATGGTCCTATTGCCAGCTTTCTATCAATCAAGTCGCTTAATTTCAGACCTAATTTCCAGAATAAAGCCTTAATTAATATTGTCAGATGTATTCATTTATCAATTTATGTACTGCTGGAATATCAGCTGGAGCCCATTTTAATGATTCAAGATTCTCTCTCTTTAGCCAAATTAATTTAGAATGTTCCTTTGCATTTGGGCTGTCAGAAATAATAGTTGCCTTTATGCAAGTTAGGGTAATAATAAAGCTCTCATATTCATGCGTATTTTCGTGAAATAAATCGGTCGCTTTTATTTGGCAGCCAAGTTCCTCCATGATTTCTCTTTCTAATGCTTGAAATGCATTTTCACCAGCTTCTATTTTTCCTCCAGGAAACTCCCAACTGTTCGGAAGAGACATAACAGGTGAACGAAGGGCACATAATATTTCGTTTCGTTCGTTTTCTATAATTGCTGCAACTACATGAACTACCTTTTTCAATATGAGTATCCTCCTGTAACTCGAATGGTACCATAATAGCATTTTTTTCGAGTAAGAGCATGCTTCATCTAAAAAGCATTTGGCAGTTAAAATGGCAGCATAAAGGCTGGTCCAAAATTAAAGGAACAGCATACTTTAATGAAGAGATGCCTTTACACTGTTTTTCCGCGATAGAAATCCTCAAAGAAGATATCTTCGACTAATTAGATTAAAAATAGACATAGCTCTCTCTGTAGAATAGAGGCGTAGACTGATTTATACAAAATAATCTGTTAGTGAGCTTATTCTTTAGAATCCCGATTAATAGAAATATAAAGTTATTCCAGTAAAATGGCTTGGGATTTGGAAAATAATAAACTTGGTGAATTTTTAAATAATCATTGAATCTTACTGGAGAATTTGTTAAATTAGAAGAAATCAAAAGGCTGTGTGTGACTGGCGAAACGCGGGATTAACCGTAGGGGAGCACATAGTGTCGATGCCGTTCGCCTGGGCAGAGGTAAGGGAATAAAGCTTTCTCTTTTTCCTTTGCCTCTTTCTCTTTATTGGAAGAGATTTTGGGCTGTTTTTGGTCAAATAGCAAAGAATTTTGCAAACTATTTTATGGGAAGAGGAGCAACTTACATGAGCACAACCCTTTTAGACAAAGTAAAAACAATCAAAACCTTGAATAATATCGCAGGCAGCGGATTGAACGTATTTAAGAAAGAGAATTTTATCATTGATAATGACAGTGAAAATCCTGATGCGATTGTAGCTCGCAGTTATAATATGCATTCTATGGAATTTGGGAACAAATTAAAGGCGATTGCTCGTGCAGGTGCAGGTGTTAACAATATTCCTGTTGAAAATTGCACAGAAAAAGGAATTGTCGTTTTCAATACACCTGGAGCAAATGCAAATGCAGTAAAGGAAATGGTTCTGACTTCCTTAATGGCTTCTTCTCGTAATCTGTTTGATGGTATTGCTTGGGCGAAAAACCTGAAAGAAGAAGGCGACCAAATTCCAAAGCTTGTTGAAGCAGGTAAAAAGCAGTTTGTCGGTAAAGAAATTAAAGGAAAAACACTTGGTGTTATCGGTTTAGGAGCGATTGGAGCACTTGTTGCCAACGATGCTCTTGATTTGGATATGGATGTAATCGGCTTTGACCCATTCATCTCTGTTGATACAGCATGGAATCTTTCTCGAAATGTACAGCGTGCGATGACAATTGAGCAGCTGTTTACAGAAAGCGACTATATTACTGTTCATGTACCATTAACTAATGATACAAAAGGGATGTTTAACAAAGAAGCATTCAGCATCATGAAGGAAGGTGTTCAAATTCTGAACTTCTCCCGCGGAGAGCTGGTAAATGAAATCGATATGGCGGTTGCTCTTGAAAATGGCGAAGTCGGCAGATATATCACTGATTTTCCAAATGAAAATGTATTGAAAATGAAAAATACAATTCCTGTGCCTCATCTAGGTGCTTCAACACAGGAATCAGAAGAAAACTGTGCGATTATGGCTGCACGCCAAGTGAAGGATTACTTGGAAACAGGGAATATTAAGAATTCCGTTAACTTCCCAAATGTATATCTTCCTTATACAGGCAAGCAGAGAGTCGCAGCATTCCATAAAAACGTGCCGAATATGGTTGGACAAATCACGATGGCAATCTCTGGATACAGTTTGAATATCGCTGACATGGTTAACAGAAGCCGTGGTGAATATGCATACACGATGATTGATATTGACAATGAGGTGGCTGGCGATATCATCCCTTCATTAGAAGCAAAAATCCGTGAAATTGAAGGAATTGTAACTACTCGTATAATTTAAGATAATAGCTCTCACTTTGATGTGGGAGCTTTTTTTATTATAATAAAAATTAATAGTTTAAATAATTTTAATTTTCTTATAATTATTTGACTAGAAAAGATCTCAAAAAGTATAATGAAACCATTATTTTCTAAGGTTTGTTTAATGTCAACGTGAATCATATTAGAGGAACAAGCAGGCCTTCTACATAAAATAGCAGGAAACGCCCACCCTAAAAAGGTTGGGAGGTGCAATGATGGGAAATGACAAAATGCCTGATTTTAACAGCCTTGATGATCGTCTTATTGGAGATGGCTTGAACCAAGCAGCTTTTTCAATGAAAACAAATCTAGATCCAAAAGACCCTTTAGAGGACAATCCGTATTTTGATAAAACGAAGGAATATAGCAAAGAAGAACTAGAGAAATTTAGAAAGTTTTTCGGCGGCCGATAAAAATGAACTCCTGTGCCAAGGCATGCAGCCTGCTGCCTTGGTATCTTAACTATATAAGCATAGGTGTAAATTTAAATTTCAGAATTTACTGAATAATAAAAGGGAGGAATAGATATGCTGGAGAACTGGAACGAACAATTGGAGGAAATGTATAACAAGATGGTGGAATGGAGACGGCATTTTCATCAGTATCCAGAGCTAACCAACCAAGAATACAAAACATCTAAACTGATTGCAGACATCTTGACTGATTTTGGTATTAAAATCCGGACAAATGTCGGTGGGATGGGAGTTCTTGGGTATATTTACGGAGCGAAACCTGGTAAGACAATTGCACTGCGGGCCGATTTCGATGCATTGCCGATACAGGATGAAAAGAACGTACCATATAAGTCGAAGGTTGATGGTGTCATGCATGCATGCGGCCATGACGGGCACACAGCTACATTGCTGGCAGTTGGCAAGGTGCTGAATGAAAATCGAAAAAATCTTGCAGGAAACGTCATTCTTCTGTTTCAGCATGCAGAGGAAGGCGGAGGCGGTGCCGGAAAAATGATAGCAGACAATTGCCTTGAAGGAGTAGATGCAGTGTTTGGCAATCATTTATGGAGTCTTTATCCTACAGGGGAAATAGCATATACGAAGGGGTATACAACCGCTGCTGGCGATGGTTTCTCGATTAAGATTAAAGGCAAAGGCGGTCATGGATCATCTCCTCATGATACAGTTGATTCTATTGCGGTAGCAGGCCAGCTTATTAACCAGCTTCAATATATCGTCAGCCGCAAGGTGAATCCACAGAAAACAGCTGTACTAACAATTGGTTCCATTCATGCAGGGAATGCTGCAAACGTCATTGCTGATACTGCCGTAATGAAGGGCACGGTGAGAACATACGAAAAGGAAGTACAACAGCTTGTAAAAGAAGCAATGGAAGAGGCGATTAAAGGCATCTGCATGAGTTCGAAAGCAGATTATGAATTCAACTATAAGTATGGAATGCCAAGTGTATATAATCATCCTGCTGAAACGGATATTTTTGCAAACACCATTAAGACCTCCCTGCCTGAGTTAGTAATAAAAGAAGTACCTGCCCTCCTTGTAAGTGAGGATTTTGCATTATATCTAGAGAAGAAGCCGGGGATGATATTTTTTACAGGAGCAGGAAACGAGGAATTGCAAGCAATATATCCACATCACCATCCAAAGTTTGATTTTGATGAAAAAGCAATGCTTTATGCCGGAAAAGCAATGCTTGCTATCAGCCATTATTATTTAGCAGAAATACCGTCAGGATGTGCGGCAGTTACGGTAAAATAAGGATAACCTACCTTTTATCCATACAGGAGAAAAGGTTTTTTTTATTATAGGTTTATGGCAGACATATTGGGGCGATACAGGATATGATTAATCTTGATTAAACTGCTTTTATTAGGGAAAGGTAAAAAAAACGTTTAAAGGAGCTGGCAAAAAATGCAAATCCCGATCGGTGTATCAAATAGACATATCCATTTAACAAAAGAAGATGTAGAAAAGCTGTTTGGAGAAAATTATGAGCTGACAAGTAAAAAAGAATTATCACAGCCTGGAGAGTTTGCCGCAGAAGAAACGGTGACTATCAAAACGGATAAGTCTGAAATTAACAGGGTGCGAATTCTTGGTCCAATCCGTACGCTGACACAAGTGGAAATTTCAAAAACAGATGCCCGCCAGCTGGGCATTAATCCACCCATCCGCCCTTCCGGCAAAATTGAAGGAACACCTGGCATTACGATTATTGGTCCTCATGGAGAAATCACAATAGATAAAGGGGTTATTATTGCAGAGCGGCATATTCATATGACACAACAGGATGCTGACAATTTTGGTGTAAGTGATGGACAATATGTTAGTGTAAAAACGGACGGGGAAAGGGAGCTTATTTTCTATAAAGTATTAATCAGAGTTAAGGATACTTATGCCTTGGACATGCATATTGATACAGATGAAGCAAATGCTGCAGGAATTCAGACAGGGGATAAAGGGGTATTAATAAAATAGTTAAAAAACACGGTCTTTAGGGACCGTGTTTTTTATTAGAAACGAAAAGGTTGACGAAAAAGCAATATGTCGCTATTATTTGTATTAATAATACGTTTTAATACGTATTTTAAAATGGGCGGATAGGGGAGAGATAAAATTGAATATTAAGGAAATCATTAATGAAATACACACAAAAAAGGAAGAAGGAATGAAAGATATTTATTTAGTCGCCTGTGGAGGTTCTTTAGTCGATATGTATTTATCTGAATATTTCCTCAAAAGTGAAGCGAAAAGAACGAGAGTGTCCCTATACACGAGTAATGAGTTTGTGCATGCGGTGCCTAAAGCGCTGGGAAGTCATTCACTTGTTGTTGTCTGCTCCCATGGAGGCAATACGAAAGAGTCTGTGGAAGCAGCAAAAACGGCAAAAGAAAAAGGTGCATCGACTATTACATTGACACATAATGAAACAGGTGCATTAGTCGAATATGGAGACTATAATATTCTTTATAAATGGGGAGAAGAAACAGACGTAAAAGACAACCCAATGGCAATTATTTTTGCCATTGCCGTCGAAGCTTTACACAGTATAGAAGGATATGATGCTTATCATAAAGTAATAAAAGGGTTAGAGCAAATCAATACAGTTATTGCAAAAGCACGCATACAAGTAGCAGAAAGAGCAAGAGCCTTTGCTAAAAAATATGAGCATGAGAATATGTTCTATGTTTTGAGCAGCGGTGCTTCATACGGTCATGCCTACGGGTTTTCCATTTGTTCTTTAATGGAAATGCAATGGGTTCATGCTTCAGCCATACATACTGGGGAGTATTTTCACGGTCCATTTGAAGTAACAGATAAAGAAACACCATATATTTTACTTATGAATGAAGGCAGAACGAGAGCTTTAGATGAAAGGGCGCTTAGCTTCTTGAAGCAATATGGAGAAAAGCTAGAAGTGGTTGACTGCAAGGAATTAGGGATTAATACAATCGATGATGAGGTTGTCGAGTTTTTTAATCCGATTGTTTTCTACAGTATTTTAAGTGTGTACCGAGCAGAATTGGCAAAAATCAGACAGCATCCGTTAGAAACAAGAAGATATATGGGCAAGGTTGCGTACTAAAGTCGTTTTCTTCAGCTGTTTTTACAAAATTGATTAAAAATTGAGCAGTATTGTATAATTGGCGTGGGTTTTATACAGGTGATGTGATGGGGGAGAGGATTGCGGTGAAAGTATTAGGGATTGGCGATAATGTTGTCGATAAATATACATATAAAAGAATAATGTATCCAGGAGGAAATGCTCTGAATTTCAGTGTTTATGCGAAAACGCTTGGCGCTGATGCTGCTTATTTAGGGATATTCGGCACAGATGATGAGGCACATCATATTAGAAATGTACTGAAGGAATTAGCAATTGATACAAAACGCTGCCAGGAAGTCGAAGGAGAGAGCGGCTATGCATTAGTCGGACTAGAAAACGGTGATCGGGTGTTTTTGGAGAGCAATGATGGCGGAATAAGGAAGTATCATAAGCTCCAACTAAATAAGGAGGATATAAAATATATCCAATCCTTTGATTTGCTGCATACTAGCAAGTACAGCTATTTGGAAAAAGAGATGCCGAATATTAAAGCTGCAGGTGTACCAGTTTCCTTTGATTTTTCTGATGATTTCACAGAGGAATACTTGCTTGAAATTGGGCCATTTGTTGACTATAGCTTTCTTTCATGCAGCCACTTAACAGAAGAGGAAGCAAAGGCTGTCCTAAAGAAAATGGTATCACTTGGAAGCACACTTTCTATAGCAACAATGGGAGCAGAAGGAGCATTGCTGTATGATGGAGTAAGCTTTTACAAGCAAATACCGAAACTAATCGAGGCTGTTGATACATTAGGAGCTGGAGATTCCTTCCTGACAGCATTTTTGCTGCACTACTTACAACAAGAACAAGATGGTTTGGAAACTGCACTTGCTAAAGCTGCCGAATTTGCGGCAGCATCTTGTCTTGTAGAAGGTGCTTTTGGTCATGGCAAAGCTTATTAAGTGGAAAAGATTTATTTATTTTTAAGTCTTTGTTATTCTTGGAGTAAATGAATAGAATAGGTGATAACTAATATGATTAAGCAAGAGAATCGTGTCCCTCTCTATATACAGCTGAAAGAAACGCTGCGCACAGCTATTACTGCCAATCGCCTTAAAGCTGGTGACAAGATTCCGACAGAGGTGGAGCTCAGTGACAAGTATAATATCAGCAGAGTTACTGTCCGCAAAGCGATTACCGAATTGGTGGAAGAAGGCTATCTTGTAAAAAAGCAAGGCAAAGGGACATTTGTTCAGACACAAAAGATTGAAAGAAAGATTCTTCATTTAAAGAGTTTTACCGCTTCTTGTGAAGCACATGGCCTGAAAGTAACAAGTAAGGTTATCAAAAAGGAACTGATTGATCCAGATGACAATGAAAAAGAACGGTTAATGCTAGACGATGATGACCAGCTGATTCATATTCAAAGGGTCAGATATGCAGACGATCGTCCGCTCATGCTCGAAAATAATTTCTATTCCTTTAAGCGGTATAAATTTTTGCTGGAAGAGAGTCTCGACGGCTCCCTTTATGAGCTGTTAGAAGAGAAATACGGTATTAACCTAAACAATGCAGGAGAAACTTCCTTGGAAATTGTCAGAGCATCTGACCAGGAAGCGCCGCTGCTTGATATTACAATTGGAGAACCGCTTTTCTATTTGGAAACAGTCGTTTCTGATACTGCTGTCCCTGTTTATTTAGGAAGACAGTATATTGTCGGCGAACGATATAAGTTTTCGTTTTAAAGCCAGCTTGCAACCTTCTTAGAGGAGGTTGCTTTTTTGTATTATGCTGCTAAACGGTTGCCCACGCTCGAGGTCATAAGTCGCCGCTAAGCAGACGCCCTGCACTTTTCTGTCCAGTTCCGGGCGCCATCGGCTCGAGGTCATAAGCCAAGCTGTCCAAGAAGGTGGAAGAGCGCCACCTTCTAAGGCCATCTCGTCTTATGCAAGTCGCCGATAAGCAGGCGCCCTGCACTTTTCTGTAAATTCTAATAATATATTGACTATGCTGGTGGAAAGTAGTATAAATAAATAAAACGTCATGAAACGTATTAAATAATACATATGATTGTTGAGATGGAGGGGTTCTTTTTGAAGAGGAGATTTGTGGGGATGGTTATGCTGGTTGTTTGTATGCTTGGTTTAGCTGCATGCGGGAAGAGTGCGGCTGGTGGAGAGGAAGGTAGTAAGCAATTGGTGATGGGAACTTCAGCTGATTATGCTCCGTTTGAGTATATTGATACGGCAACGAGTGAGGAGATTATTGGGTTTGATGTGGATCTTGCGAAAGCGCTTGGTGAGAAGCTTGGCTATGAAATAGTCATTCAGGACATGGATTTCAGTGGTTTGATTACATCACTGCAATCAGGTAAGGTTGATTTTGTTATGGCTGGTATGGAAGCGACTCCTGAGCGCAGCAAGAATGTGGATTTTACTAATCCTTATTTTCGAAGTGATATTTCTATGGTAGTAGCCAGTGATGGAGCTGTTCAGACTTTTGAAGACATTAAAGGGAAAGTAGTGGGAGTACAAGTTGGTTCCATACAAGCGGAAAAGGCAAAAGAACTGCAAAAAGAAGTTGATTTCACTGTGGAGACAAGGGATAGAGTGCCTGACTTAGTGGAAGAGATTAAAAGCGGCCGTTTTGAAGGAGTTTTAATGGAAGATGTTGTTTCCAAAGGATATATAAAAAACAATGATAATCTGAAAGTTATCTCTGTCCCGAATAATGAAACTGGCGGCGCTTCTATTGCCTTTCCAAAGGACAGTGAGCTGACAGAGAAATTTAATACAGAATTGGCAGAGATGAAAGAAAATGGTGAAATGGATCAACTCGTTTCTAAATGGTTTGGCGGCGTTAAATCAGTAGATTAACAAGTAGCAATATATTATAGAAGAAACTAGGGGAAAAGAGGATGCAGATTAGTCTGCATTCTCTTTATTTTTATAGGCGAGAATGGAGGAATTTAGTAAAACATATATTCATTGTAAAAAATAAAAAAATGTGTTAGATTTTCTTACTTTTTTATACAATTCTGAATAATTATATTATATAATCAACTTAAATAAACAACATTGTCCAAACAAACGAAGTAATTGAACACTTTTGTTCAAAAAAGATGAATTTTCCACATTCAATATGAATAAAATGGAGCAAGAGGCTTGAGTACAAGGAGGATTGACGTAAAATGGAAGCGCTTATGCGGAATATGTTTCAGTCATTAGCAAAAAATCAGCCAGCCAACAGACTTGCGAAAAAATATGGGCTTCGTTTAGGTGCAGCAAGGTTTGTTGCAGGAGAATCAATCGGAATGGCAATTGATGCGGTAAAAAGATTAAACAAACAAGGTAAGGTCGTAACTCTCGACCATTTAGGTGAATTTATCTCAACAGAGGCAGAGGCAGTAGAATCTGCTGCGATGTGTATTCAAACGTTGGACGCCATTGCTGAAGCGAAGGCAGAATCAAATCTTTCTCTGAAGATGACTTCCCTCGGATTAGATATCAGCAGGGAGTTATGTATGAAAAATATGCGTAACATTCTCGACCGGGCGAAGTCGTACGGAAATTTCGTGAGAATTGATATGGAGGATTATGGTCATTGTCAGGAATCAATCGACATATACAAGGAGCTTCGTCAGGAATATGACAATGTCGGAATTGTTCTTCAGGCCTATCTATACAGGACAGAAGGAGATATTGCTGATCTGCATGATCTGTCTGCTAATCTTCGGCTAGTGAAGGGAGCGTATAAAGAGTCACCGAATGTCGCTTTTCCGGAGAAAAAGGATGTTGATAACAACTTCAAAAAAATTATTGAACAGCATTTGCTTAACGGCAACTATGCAGCTGTAGCGACACATGATGAGGCGATGGTCGAGTATACGAAATCCATTGTAAAACAGCATGGTATTCCAAATGACCAATTCGAGTTTCAAATGCTGTACGGCATTTGTGAAGAGCTGCAAGACAGACTTGTGAAGGAAGGCTACAAGGTTCGGATTTATGTTCCTTACGGTATCGATTGGTTCGGTTATTTTATGAGGAGGCTTGCAGAAAGGCCGGCTAATGTTTGGTTTATCGTCAAGAATTTCTTTAAGTAAGCTTAAAGTTTAATAGTTTTATCCAAAATATACAAAAAAGGAGACTGAATTATTATGACGACAACTGCACCTTACACAACTTTCAAAAACGAGGCATTAACTGATTTTACAGCAGAGGAAAATAAAACGGCAATGTATGCAGCAATAGCTAGGGTCAAAGAGGGGCTTGGGAAGAAGTATCCAATTGTGATCGGCTCGGAAAAACTTTTTGTTGAGGAAGAAACAGTCTCAGTGAATCCAGGAAATGTGGACGAAGTAGTTGGCACTGTAAGCAAGGGATCTACTAAGCTGGCAGAAAAAGCTATGCAAACAGCATTAACAGCATTTGAAATGTGGAAAAAGGTAGCTCCGGCTGAACGTGCAGCCTACTTGTTCAAGGCTGCTGCATTGATGAGAGAGCGTAAGCATGAATTTTCCGCCTACCTTGTTTTGGAGTCAGGGAAAAACTGGGTAGAAGCAGATGCTGATACGGCAGAAGCTATTGATTTTCTGGAGTTTTATGGAAGAGAAATGATTCGTTTGAGCGAGACGAGTATTCATCAGCCGCTTACGCAGATTGCTGGTGAAGAAAATAAGATTACGTATATTCCGCTAGGTGTCGGCATTGTTATTTCACCGTTTAATTTTCCATTGGCAATTATGGCTGGAACGACTGTTGCTGCTATCGTCTCAGGCAACACGGTTATTTTGAAGCCGGCTGATGCTACACCGGTTATTGCTGCTAAGTTTGTCGAGTTGATGGAAGAGGTAGGCTTGCCTTCTGGAGTATTAAATTATTTGCCTGGTGATGGTATTGAAGTTGGTGAGTATTTAGTTGAACATCCGAAAACACGTTTTATCTCGTTTACAGGTTCAAGAGCAGTTGGCTGCAGAATTTATGAAAAAGCTTCAAAAGTTCAAGATGGTCAGCTTTGGTTAAAACGTGTGATTGCTGAAATGGGTGGAAAAGATGGTGTGGTTGTTGATGAAACAGCTGATTTAGATGCTGCTGCAGCGGCAATTGTTGCTTCTGCTTACGGATATCAAGGCCAAAAATGTTCTGCAGGCTCCCGTGCAGTTATCGTAGAGTCTGTCTATGACGAAGTGGTCAGCAAGGTAGTACAATTGACAAAAAATCTTTCAATCGGCTTGCCGGCAGAGAATCATCCGGTAGGACCTGTTATCGATCAAAAATCATTTGACAAAATAATGGGCTATATTGAAATTGGCAAACAGGAAGGAAAATTGCTTGCTGGAGGAAAGAGAGCGGATGGAAACGGGTTCTATGTGGAACCGACAATCTTTTCAGATGTTGATCCACAGGCACGTATCATGCAGGAGGAGATATTTGGACCTGTGCTTGCGATTGCAAAAGCTTCCGATTGGCAGGAAGCGATTGACATTTATAACAATACGGAATACGGACTGACAGGTGCATTTCATTCGCAAGATGACAGCAGAATAGATTATGCCCTTGAAAATATGCATTGTGGAAATCTTTATATAAATAAAAAATGTACAGGTGCACTTGTAGGTGCCCATCCATTCGGCGGATTCAATATGTCTGGGACTGATTCAAAAGCTGGCGGCTATGATTATTTGCTATTATTTACGCAAGCGAAGTTGACATCTAGAAAAAAATAATATAAAAATAATAGACTAGGAGATGTACTTTTTCATTGTGCATCTCCTGTTTAAGCGAAAAACATATAAAAATACATATTCGCTTAAATATTTATTGATTTTTGCTTATAAAAGAATGAATATTCGAAAATTTGGCAAAGGATCAAAATGGGGATAAAAGGACTTCTTAGATTAGAGAATGGAGGATGGGGACTTGAATACACAAATTTTAATTTCGATTGCTATTTATATGGCTGGAATGCTTGTTATTGGCTACTTCGCCTATAAACGTACATCCAATCTAGAAGATTATATGATTGGCGGAAGGTCGCTTGGTCCTGCTGTTACAGCATTGAGTGCAGGAGCAGCTGACATGAGCGGCTGGCTGCTTATGGGGCTTCCGGGAGCAATGTACACCCAAGGGATAAGTGCCTCATGGATTGCAATCGGCTTGACGATAGGAGCTTATTTAAACTGGCTATATGTAGCTCCGCGCCTTCGGGCATACACAGAAGTGGCCAATAACTCTATGACTATTCCAGCATTTTTGGAAAATAGATTTAAAGATAAGTCCAATATATTGCGTCTGACATCAGGGTTAGTCATCATTATCTTTTTTACGTTTTATGTTTCATCAGGAATGGTGTCAGGCGGGGTTTTATTTGAAACTACATTCGGCTTGCATTATCAAACAGGACTTTGGATTGTAGCTGCAGTCGTCATTGCCTACACATTGTTTGGCGGATTTTTGGCAGTAAGCTGGACAGATTTTGTGCAAGGATTGATTATGGTTGTTGCATTAATACTTGTACCAATCGTGACCATTATGGAGGTTGGAGGTCTAGGATCCGGCTTTGACACAATAAAAGAAATTGATCCAAAGCTGTTTGATATTTTCAAAGGGACGACTGTTCTGGGCATTATATCGTTGGTTGCTTGGGGACTTGGTTATTTTGGTCAGCCGCATATTATCGTACGGTTCATGGCGATTTCTTCGGTGAAAGAAATTAAAAAGGCAAGACGTATTGGAATGGGCTGGATGATCTTTTCTGTCGGCGGCGCCATGTTTACAGGTTTTTTAGGTCTTGCCTATTTCTCTCAGCAAGGATTAGAAATAAAGGATGCGGAAACAATTTTTATTAAATTGAGTGAAATACTGTTTCATCCGCTCATTACCGGCTTCCTCCTTGCTGCAATACTGGCAGCTGTTATGAGTACGATTTCTTCACAGCTGCTCGTAACAGCAAGCTCCCTGACAGAAGATGTTTACAAAACATTCTTCAGACGCAAGGCAAGTGAAAAGGAGCTGTTGTTAATCAGCAGACTTGCCGTGCTTATAGTATCTATTGTTTCTGTACTTCTTGCTTTTAATAAAAACGGGACGATTCTCTCCCTTGTAGGATATGCGTGGGCAGGCTTTGGTGCATCCTTTGGCCCGGTCATTCTGCTGAGTCTTTCCTGGAAAAGAATGAACAGATGGGGAGCCCTCGCTGGAATTGTCGGCGGAGCGGTGACAGTTATCATCTGGGCAAGCATAGACGTTCTGAAAGAGAATCTTTATGAAATAATCCCAGGGTTTATTGTCGGTCTGCTAAGCATCTGGATTGTCAGCCTGCTTACAGAAGCACCGAACGCTAAACAAGTGGAGAATTTCAACGAATATAAGCAATCTGTATAACAGTCCGTGACTAAAGAAAAAGCTGATTTTGTAAACACACAACAATCAGCTTTTTCTTTTCTATGTATTTTCTTTATATCTAGCAGTAGAAAGTTAAGCCTTTGGTATGGTAAAGTTAGTAAAAAAGCTTGAAAGGGTAATAGTATGTTCGAACATGCACAAATACAGCTTGACCGCTCTTTTGCGGTTGCAGATAAACAGACGCCGATAGCTGAGATAAAATCGAAACTTCTTGAGTATAATTTTGTCGTTGTGACAGGCGGAACATACTTTATAATCGGCAATTATGAGTACGAAATAATCGCGTTGGCTCCACCGACTGCTCCAATAGGTGAGTGGCTCAAGCGGCTTGAATGGATTCCGTCCTTCGCAGCATTTGCAGAAAGGCTCCCGTATAAAGCTGATTGGCGCCGTCCTGCACTGTGGCTGGAGGATGGGATTCCCGCTGGGATTATAACGGAAAGTACTTGGGTAAATATGCTTGAAGCAGAGCGCCGGCAAACTACTGCTTATTTTCATACATTGGCTGAAACGATCAACGATTCGGTAACTGCTGTTGATGAGGAAGGAATTGTTGTTGGCTGGAATACAACAGCAGAGGAAACCTATAAAATAAAAAAAGAGCATATTATCGGAGCAAAACTCGCTAGTCATTTTAGTGATGAATCACTTGTACTAAAGCGCATTCTAAACGAAGGCTATCCAGTGAGAGGGCAGTATCACAGACCTAATGCGGATACTCATGTGCTGATAAATGCAACACCAGTCATTTTGGATAATAAGATTATAGGCGGGATTGCCTCAGAGCATGATATTACAAAAATGATCAGGCTTAACGAAGAGCTGGACTCTGCGTCGACATTGCTTGTTCAGAAAATAAATCCGTTTTTATCCTTCGACAGCGGAAGTCCGAAGTTTCAGGAATCGCTGAAAGTAGCGCAAAAAATGGCTCATGCAGACATCCCTGTTTTAATTACCGGCGAGGCCGGCTCAGGCAAAGAAATGCTTGCCCAAGCGATTCATTACGGCGGTTCAAAGGCTACTGGTTCATTTGTTAATATCAATTGTTCCGTTATTCCGCCAGGGCTGTTAGAAATTGAGCTTTTTGGCATTGAAAAAGCATCGTTTACCGATGAAAAGCAAAATGTTATCACAGGAAAAATCGAACAGGCTGCAAATGGCACTATCTTTATTGAAAATATTGACAAGATGCCGTTGGCCCTGCAAGAAAAACTGCTCCTGTACTTAGTGGAGAATGCCTTTTACCGAGTGGGAGGGCAGGAAGTGATTTCCTCTTCCACAAGAATAATCGCCTCAGCGTCAAGGTCTGTGGAAAGTCTTCTCAAAGATGGAGAACTGAATGAGAAGTTATTTTATAAACTGTCAGTCATTCATATTTATATTCCCCCGTTAAGAACGAGACGTGAGGATATTGCAGCACTTGTTGAAAGATTTTTAGAGGAATTCAGTGTCAAATATACTAAGCCTGTTCCTGTTGTTGATGAAGAAGCAATGGCTTTGTTTGTAAACTATGAATGGCCAGGAAATGTGCGGGAACTGAGAAATATAATTGAACGAATTATCATTTTGCATGATACGAACAGAATTACGCTAGCTCACTTGCCAGATAATCTTATCGAGAACAACGAAGTGGATAATTCCTTCCTATCTTCTCATGCAAAGATGGATGAAGCGCAAGAAATAGAAGAAGCACTCAAGAAAACATATGGCAACAAAAGTGCAGCGGCAAATCTGTTAGGAATTTCCCGGGGAACGCTTTATAATAAAATAAAAGAATACGGATTAAGCTGATAAAAAACACGAAGCAAAGAAGAACAAATAGTCCTTCTTTGCTCCGTGTTTTTTTATGTCTCTAGCTGGAAGAAACGCCGCAGCAAATACGCAAGCCATTTTCCGTTATGGATATGGCGAATGTTTTCAATAAGCCCATTAATAACAGCAGGGCTCATTGTCTGGTTGTTAGCCTGCTCGATCAACAAATGAAGAGACTCCTTGGCATATTCCCCGTTACAAGCTTCAGTATTCGAGTTTAGAAGCTTAACGATTGTTTCCTTATCTAATGAAGCGTCTTGCGGTAACTCTATCAGATAAGATAATTCCTCCGTTATAAAAGGTATTGTTTCATGAATGGCAAGCAGGTTTGTTTTCTCTGCTAAAGATTTTGACAAAAGGCAGACATCTAAAGGGAGCTTTGTAAATACAAATAGTTCAGAGTAAGTTTTTAAAAAGCCTTTGATGCAATACAGCAAATCATATTTCACCTGGTCAGCAGATTTTCCGAAAACTTTTTCTATCAAGAGCAGAATTGTGCTGTTTATCAGCTTATCATAGTGATGTAATTTCTTAATAAGATCTGGGCTGACAGAAAAATTATGCTCGTTCATAAATATCTTTCCACGATCAGAATCTTTTTTAAAAGTGGAAAAAACCGAGTGATAAAAGTTATACAGGAAATTGTCATCTACAGGCGTATGTTTGACTTGGTAGTCAAGATTAGAAACTAACTGCTTCATGGCGTCGTCAATCAGTTCGAGAATCAACTCATCCTTTGATTTAAATGATAGATAGAATGCCCCTTTGGAAATCCCGCAGCTTTCTGTTATTTGCTGAACGGAGGTTGTGGCGATTCCTTGCTTGGCGAACAATTCTAATGCAGTGTCCATAATTAATTGTTTTTTAACCATACTCTATTTTAGCTCCTAGCTATAAATAATTTGACAAATGACTGGCTAGTCAGTATTATATGTAATTAGTTCGACAAAGTCAATAAAGGGTAGGTGCAAAAGTGAAAGGGATAGTTAATTTCGTACTGAAGAATAAACTGGCGGTTTGGTTATTGACCATTATTATCACAGCTTCAGGTATTTATTCTGGTACACAAATGAAAACGGAGACGATTCCGGATATTTCGATACCGTACTTAATGGTAACGGGTGTATATCCAGGAGCAACTCCTGAACAAGTAATGAATGATGTATCGATGCCGATTGAACAAGCAGTGGAAGGACTAGAGGATGTTAAGGCCGTCTATTCTAATTCCAGCTCAAGTGTGTCAAGCATACAAGTAGAATATGAGTATGGCATTGACATGGATGAGAAAAAGAGACAGCTTGAATCTGCATTAGATAATGTAACACTTCCAGAAGATGTGGATGCACCGACTGTGTCTGCAATCAGCATGAATATGATGCCGGTTGTTGCATTGTCCATAAGCAGCACAGAAGAGGATATTGTTGATTTGACATCAACAGTGGAGGATGTAATCCTTCCTGATATTGAAAAGCTTGATGGTGTTGCTTCAGCAACTATTTCCGGCCAGCATGTAGAAGAAGTTGACTTCGCCTATAATAAAGAGAAATTGGCTGAGCTGAACCTGACAGAAGATGACGTAAAACAAGTTATTCAAGCAAGCGATATGGCTACATCTTTAGGTCTTTATGAATTTGAAGAAGGTGAAGAGGCTGTATCTGTTGACGGGAAGCTTACATCAATAGATGAATTGAAAGATATGATGATTCCGGTAACACCGACTGCTGAGAACCCTTCACCATTTGTGAAGCTTAGCGATATTGCTACAATTGAGGCTGTCGGCAAGGAAGAATCAATTTCCCGTACAAATGGGGAAAACGCGATTGCTATCCAAATCGTAAAAGGCCAGCAAGCTAATACAGTTGATGTAGTAAACGCTGTTAAGGATCTTGCTGAAGA
Organism: Niallia laureatilytica; assembly: GCF_046613985.1. Lineage (NCBI taxonomy): Bacteria > Bacillati > Bacillota > Bacilli > Caryophanales > Bacillaceae > Niallia > Niallia laureatilytica. The sequence continues at coordinate 390,925 of NZ_JBKKHP010000002.1, forward strand.
TGAAAAAGATAAAATTGACGGTTTAGTCATTGACGTAACACTTGACCAAGGACAGCCAATTGAAGATTCTGTCCATACTATGATTGAAAAAGCAGTATTCGGCGGATTGATCGCAGTTCTAATCATCCTGCTGTTCTTGCGTGACATTAAATCTACCATTATATCGATTGTTTCCATTCCGGTATCCATTTTCATGGCATTTTTGCTTCTGCATTGGATGGATATCACACTGAACATTATGACGCTAGGAGCCATTACAGTAGCTATTGGTCGTGTAATTGATGACTCCATTGTTGTAGTTGAAAATATTTACAGACGTTTGCATTCTAAAGAAGAGAAGCTTACAGGGCGTGCGTTAGTGCGTGAAGCAACAATTGAGATGTTCAAGCCGATTCTTTCGTCTACATTAGTAACTGTTGCCGTGTTCGCGCCACTTATTTTCGTGGGCGGTATGGTTGGTGAACTGTTTGTGCCGTTTGCATTGACGATGACATTCGCTCTTGGTGCATCATTGATTGTTGCCGTTACAATCGTACCAGCTCTTTCACACTTCTTATTTAAAAAGAAATTATACAGTGAGAAGACAGAAAGCGGACATAAAGAAGTTGGAAAGCTCGCTTTATGGTATAAAGGATTATTAGAAAAAGCATTAAACCATAAAATCATTACGTCTGCCATTGCAGTAATACTTCTTGCAGGAAGCTTGGCACTTACGCCATTGATCGGATTCAGCTTCATGGGCAGCGAAGAAGAAAAAGTCATGTACTTGACGTATACACCAGAAGCTGGTGAAACAGAGAAGCAAACAGCAGATAACATTCAAGTTGTTGAAGATGAAATGCTGAAGCGTGATGATATTGATACAGTTCAAACATCTATTACCGACAGCAGCAATGCAGACATGACCGCTGCGATGATGGGCGGCGGCGCTGGCGGCGGACTTATGTACCTGATCTTTGATCCAGACATGAAAAACTTCTCTGAAGTAAAAGAAGATATTGAAACATATATTGCTGATATTGGCCAGACAGGAGAATGGAAGAGCCAAAACTTCACTTCTATGTCAGGGTCTACAAATGAAATCAGCTATACGTTCTATAGTGAGGATTTAACTAAGCTTAATGAGTCAGTAAAAGAAGCTGAAGATATTATGAAGGATAATGACGGTCTTAAAGATGTATCTTCAAGTGCAGAAGCAGCATATGTAGAACATACATTAAAGGTTGATCAGGAAAACCTTCTGCAGTACGGATTGACTACAGGTCAAATCGTTATGGCATTAAGCAATCAAGGTTCAGATGAAGTTCTGACAACTGTTGAGAAAGACGGAAAAGAGCTTGATGTTATTGTAAAACAAGAAGAGAAAGCTACTCCGAAATCACTTGATGAATTGTTGGATACAGAGATAGCAACAGCAACTGGAACGACAATGAAGCTTGAAGATCTTGTGGAAATTGAAGAAGGAACAACACTCAATACACTTGATCGAAGCAAGGGTGAGTATTATGCGACAGTTACTGGAACTATTACAACAGATGATATTTCTAAAGTGACAGCTGAAGTAGATGAAAAAATCAATGATATTGACTTGCCTAGCGGCGTAACGATGGGCGTAGCTGGTGTGTCTGCTGACATGACAGAAACGTTCACACAGCTTGGAGTTGCGATGATTGCTGCAATTGCGATTGTATACTTCATCCTTGTTGTTACCTTCGGTGAAGGTGCTGCACCATTCTCCATTCTATTCTCGTTGCCATTCGCAGTGATTGGCTCGTTCGTAGGATTGTTAATTGCAGGTGAAACAATCTCCGTTTCCGTAATGATGGGTATGCTCATGTTGATAGGTATAGTTGTAACAAACGCGATCGTATTAGTAGACCGAATCATCCATATGGAAAGAGAAGGTATGAACTTGCGTGATGCGATTCTGGAGGCAGGCGCAACCCGACTTCGTCCTATCCTGATGACGGCAATTGCCACAATCGGTGCATTGATTCCACTTGCAATCGGTAACGGCGGAAGCGGAATTATCTCTAAAGGCCTTGGAATTACCGTAATAGGCGGTTTAACAAGTTCGACATTGTTAACACTTCTTATCGTTCCAATCGTCTACGAAATTCTGTCTAAAATGTTTAAGAAAAACCGCAAAAAAGTCGAAGAAAATTAATCGACAGAGGGCAGCCGTGATTGGCTGCCCTTTCTTTATTTAATAGGATGAAAATAGGTGCGGAGTGGTGAGTGTCATACGGGATTTGTAGATAAGTCCGAGGGCTCACACGAGATAGGGCGGAGTATTTTGGCACTAGCTGTGTGAAGGTGAAACCATGCAGCGGAATTCAACAGTCTATTCTAAGCTAGACGCTCTTTTTTTTGCTAAAATTCGTGCTATTAAGACAAAAAGCAACAACAGAAAGGGAATCAATGGTACTTATCCTTTTCGTTATGAAAAAATAGAGTAAACAGCTAAAATAACTCTTGATTTTAATGATTTAATTAATTAAGTTGTTTCGAAAACCACAAAATTAACAAAAGTATAAATAATTAAACCTTAGTTTACGGAGTATAAAATATTAGTTAATGTTTTTGTTAATTAAGATATAAAAATATATTGTTAAATTTATATAATAGTTATTGACAGCGTTTTCAGCTTATTGTATAAATAACATGTAAGGTATTTTCTTATAAAAAGGAGGCTCTGATCAAAGTTTAATAGAGCAATTAATTTATCGATTACGTTTTTATATAGTTAATATCAAATACATAAGCAGAAAGAGAAAGGCAATATAGTGATGTGCTAAGAATGATGATTCTCAAGCATTCTCCTTAAAACAGCACAAAACATTTACTGTGCCTTATCGGTACTGTTTGAAAAGTTGCACGTTTATTGCTATATGAACAAATCGATAAAATGCGGCATAAAACTTGTTTTGGTTATAGGGAGAATACAATATATATTTTTCCTGCTGTTTTCTTATCTGTTGCACCAAATGGTTAAGAGGGAGTGGGTTGACGAAAGTGTCAGGATAATCCACTGGATCTTCTGGATTTAAATTTTTACTAAGAGTATATACATGGCAGTACAAAAAATAATTGGGGGAGTACTGATTATGAAGAAACTGAATTTAATGCTGGCTATTTTGTTGGTTGCAAGTATGTTTCTAGGTGCATGTTCAAGCAAAAGCAGCGGAAATAGTGATGAAAAAGAAATTACTTTTATGTTTAGAGGCGGCGAAGATGAAAAAGCGGCTTATACTGCAGCCATCAAAAAATTTGAAGAGCAGCATGAAGGTGTTAAAGTAAAAATCATCAATACAGATGCTGACCAATACTCTACTAAACTATCTGCAGCTGTATCTGGCGGCAATGTGCCTGATGTGTTCTATCTTGATTCAGGAAGCATTGCAAACTATGTAGATAATGGAATTATCAGAGACATTACCGAGGATGTAGAAAAAGCAGATTTCGATTTGAACAGCTTATGGCAGTTTGGAGTAGACATTTACCGCTATGATGGAGATACAGCAGGTAAAGGAGCACTTTACGGATTACCGAAGGATGTTGGACCTTTTGCTTTAGGATATAACAAAGATATGTTCGAAAAAGCAGGCATTCCAATTCCAGACAAAGATAAAGCGTATACATGGGATGAATTCCTGAAAGTCAGCCAGGAATTGACACAAGATACAGATGGTGACGGAGAAGTAGATCAATGGGCGAGCGGATTTAACGCAACATGGTCATTACAGTCATTTGCATACAGCAATGGCGCTTCTTTCCTAAATGAAGCAGGAGATAAAGTAACAGTGGATACTCCTGAATTTGCAAAATCTCTGCAATTCTTCTCAGATTTGTCAAACAAATATAATACAACGCCAAATTCATCTCAAGCAGAAACATTGGATACTTACCAAAGATGGATGAATGGCGAGCTAGCTTTCTTCCCAGTAGGTCCTTGGGATATGAGCACATACGCTAAGCTTGACTTTGAATATGACTTAATGCCATGGCCGTCAGGTGATGCTGGCAAGTCTGTTGCTTATGTTGGTTCATTAGGACTTGTAGTTTCTGAGATGACTCAATATCCGGAATTGGCTACAGAGTTAGCTATTTACTTATCAGCTGATGAAGAAGCACAGCAAACATTGCTTGATGCACAAGTTCAAATTCCAAACCTTGTCGATATGGCGGAAGAATGGGCTGCTGATACAGAGTCAGTTCCAAACAACAAACAAGAGTTCCTTGATATTGTCCAAGATTATGGTGTGCCTTATCCAACATTTGCGACATACAATTCCCAATGGTTAGATGAGTTCTGGACAAATATTACACCAGTTGTTCAAGGCAAAAAGACGGCAGAAGAATACTTGAAAGAAATTCAGCCGAAAATGCAAAAGCTTCTAGATGAAGCAAACGAACAAGCGAAAATGTCAAAATAATAGATTAATAGGCATCTGTGGCAAGTCGCAGATGCCTATTGCTAAAAGGGGTGAAAAGCATGTCTGGCATTAATCCGGTTGTCGGTACTAAAGATGTAAAGCCGACAAAACCAAAAAAGCAAAAATCCAGCGCACTATATAAGCAGGAACATCGAGTTGCCTTTTTATTCGTACTCGCTCCTGTTATAGGTTTCCTATTATTCTCTGTATATCCGTTTGCCTACTCCATATACGCTTCTTTTACCGATTGGAATGGGTTAAACCGCATGAATTTCGTCGGCTTAGATAACTTTGTTAAACTGTTCCAAGATCCGTACTTTTACCAAACGCTCTATAATACGGTCTTTTATATGATTGGTATTCCAATTGGCCTTGGTTTGGCATTGCTGTTGGCTATTGCGTTAAACAGGGGCTTGCGTGGCACTACATTTTTCAGAACGGTTTACTACATACCAGTTATATCTTCCCTTGCAGCCATTTCCATCATGTGGGCATGGGCATATAATGGGGATTTCGGTTTAGTTAACCAAGTGTTGGAGATTTTCGGAATTCAAGGGCCGAACTGGCTTGAGAATAAGTCAACAGTTAAGCCGGCCATTATTTTAATGGCAGTATGGAAAGGTCTAGGATATTCTATGCTGTTGTATTTGGCTGCTATTCAAAGTGTTTCTAAGTCATTTTATGAAGCAGCAGACTTGGATGGAGCTAACTCATTCCAGAAGTTCTTGAACATAACCTGGCCGATGGTTAAGCCAGTTACATTCTTCTTAGTTATCACAAACATTATCGGCGGTTTCCAAATCTTCACGGAAATCAATATTATGACACCGACTGGCGGCCCTGAATACAGTGCTGCATCCATCGTTTGGTATGTATGGCAAAAAGCCTTTAAGTATTATCAAATGGGTTACGGTTCTGCCATGTCATTGATCTTGTTTATCTTCATTTTCATCGTGACAGTCATTCAATTCTACTTAAATAGAAAATCAGATTATAGCTTGGACTAGGAGGTGTGTTAGTGAATGAAAAAGCAAAAGAGAATTACAGACATAATCGTTTATGTAATCCTGTCGCTTGGTTCAATCTTGATGATTGGTCCTCTGCTTTGGATGATTTCTACTTCGTTAAAGGATAAAACAGGTGTATTTGCCTTACCGCCGCAATGGATACCAGATCCGTTCCAGTTTGATGCCTACACGAAGCTGTTTCAGCTGGACACTTTAGGATATGGGATAAAAAATACCATTATTGTTTCATTGTCTGTAACAATAGTTGGAACCATTACATCAAGTATGGCTGCGTTTGCCTTTGCAAAGCTGAGAATGCCATTTAAGGATTGGATATTTCTAATTTTGTTGGCATCTATCATGATTCCATATCCAATTATCATGATTCCACAGTTCGTTATGTTCTCAAAAATCGGTTGGGTTGATACACTCCTTCCGCTTATCGTGCCAGGATTGTTCGGTAATATCACGATGATTTTCTTCCTGCGGCAATATTTGGCCAATGTGCCATACTCGCTTATTGAAGCCGCGAAGGTGGATGGAGCCGGATACTTGCAAATATTCTTTAAGCTGATATTCCCGGTCATTCGCCCTGCGGTCGCAGCACAGTTTATTCTTTGGTTTATGGGTGTTTGGAATGACTATTTGGCGCCATTAATTTATTTGAACAGCCCAGAGAAGCAGACATTACAGGTTGTTATCGCGAATTTAAAAGCAACCTATGCGATACAGACAGATTATCCGTTAATCATGGCTGGCTCCGTTGTTTCCTTGCTGCCTGTGCTGATTGTATTCCTGATATTCCAAAAGCAAATTATCGAGTCAGTTGCTTTATCTGGTGTAAAAGGATAAAGGTTAAGGAGGCTTATTAGTTGAAGGAGAATACAAAAAGATGGTTGGAGACTATTCAATCCTATCAATGGGGTACACTTGGGGCACATGACCCTACAATCGTAAAGGAAGATGGCATTTACTATATGTTTGCAACAGACACCTTTTTTGAGGAAAAGCCTACACAAGGGGTGCCGATAAGGAAATCTAATGATCTTGTCCACTGGGAGTTTGCAGGTACTGCATTGGCAGGAATTCCGACAGAGGCGAATGCTTGGTCGAATGCCCGCGGCCTGTGGGCGCCGGAGGTTATTCGTTATAAAGACAAATATTATATGTATTATTCTGCTTCAACATTTGGCAGCACAGTGTCATGCATTGGTCTTGCAACTGCTGAGCATCTTTTGGGGCCATGGAGCGATCAAGGAATTGTTATTAAAACAAATCCAGACTTAGCCAAACATAATGCGATTGACGCTAATATTGTTGTAGATAAGGATGGAAGGTACTGGATGTGTTATGGCTCTTTCTTTGGCGGCATTTATATGACCGAGCTTAATATGGAGACAGGACGTCTAAAAAATGAACAAGATTATGGCACGCTGCTCGCAAAGCGTCCTAAATCTGTTGATACAGCAATTGAAGGTGCCTTCATCTATTATCATGAAGAATTGGATTATTATTACTTGTTTACTTCCTATGATAGTTTGAATGACAGCTATAATGTGAGGGTGGCAAGGTCAAGGGAAATAACAGGACCTTATTTAGATATAAATGGGAACAGTATGTTAGAAACAGAAACCCGGCCGGACTCTATTGGTGTAAAGCTTGTTGGCAGCTATCAATTCAAGGAGGATATCAGCTGGATTGGTCCTGGCCATAACTCTATTTTTACAGAGGGCAAGAAGAATTACATGGTTCACCATGTACGGATTGAAGAACGTTCTCCGTATCACTTTGCTTTCATTCGGGAGATATTTTGGCTGAACAATGGCTGGCCTGTTGTTTCTCCTGAGCATTATGAAAAAATGGATGCGCATTTGTTGTCAGATAAAGATTTGCTTGGAAAATGGGAGATTATCGCTTTTGATGATACAACTACGATTAAGGAAAGCGAGTTTTTTAACATAAACGAAAGCAACCTGGCAGAGTTCGAGCCATTGGGAGAACAGCAATATCTTCATAAAAAAAGTGGTACTATATTCATTGTTTTTACATGCAAAAACTGGAAAGAAGATAAAGAAGGAATTGGGTTCTCCGGATTAACTCCAAACGGAAACACAATTTTTGGAAAGAGGGTTTAGTATATGGCGTGGTCAAATAAAATCATGATTTATCTGGATAAAGCGGTAAATATCATTTACTTGAATCTGCTTTGGGTTGCTGGCGTGTTGCTTGGACTTGGCTTTTTTGGGGTGTTTCCTGCCACATATGCCTTATTTCATCTGCAAAAAGATGAGGCATATAAAGCGGATTATCCGTCCTATCTGCAAATTGCCAAAAGCTTTTTCACTGCATATAAGAAAGGCTTTATGAAAATGAATGGCTTAGCCCTCATTTATGGAGCGATTCTTTATGTGCTGTGGATTGATATGCAGCTTGTCAAACAAATGGCTATTGGATTGGCAGTGCTCTATTATCCGCTTCTCTTTATCATGATTTATGTTTTGGCTGCCATCGTTTATACATTCCCTGTTGCCATACATACGGAAGGGACATTTAAGCAAAAAGCGAAATTGGTGCTGGCTTTGCCGCTGCTTATGCCATTCCAAAGTATTTTCAGTCTGCTGTTTTTCTTAGTACTGCTGGCAGCAGCTTATAAATTCAGCATTATTCTCCCACTATGCTTCGTTAGCATCTATATCATCTGCATTGAAAGGTTCATATCAGGTGAATTAGTGAAAAAAGGAGCTATTAAAGGAGAAATAATCAAAGAGAACATTTAAAGGGAGATAATGACGATGATTGAGACAACATCTAAATATAATAATCCAATAGTTTTACAGCGTGCAGATCCTTGGGTTTATAAGCATACAGACGGTTATTATTATTTCACAGGCTCTGTTCCTGGTTATCAAGAAATTGAAGTGAGAAGAGCAAAAAGTTTGAATGATCTTGAAAACAGTGAGAAGGCGACTGTTTGGAGAGCACATGAAGAAGGGCCGCAAAGTCAGTTAATCTGGGCACCAGAGATTCACTTCGTGCAAGGCAAATGGTATGTTTATTTTGCGGCAGCACCAAGCAGCCATCCGAAAAACCATATTTTCCAGCATCGCATGTTTGCAATTGAATGTGGTGATGAAAATCCTCTTACAGGTAAATGGGAGGAAAAAGGGCAAGTGAAAACACAACAGGAAAGCTTCTGTCTTGACGCTACCGTGTTTGAACATAATGAAAAACTGTACTATGTTTGGGCACAGAAGGAGCCTGCTATCCCTGGAAACTCTAATCTGTATATTTCTGAAATGGAGAACCCATGGACATTAAAAGGCAAACAGCTTTTGCTGACAATCCCTGAATTTGGCTGGGAAAAAATCGGTTTTCTAGTGAATGAAGGTCCAGCAGTAATAATCCGCAACAATAAAATTTTTATCACTTATTCTGCAAGTGCAACAGATGGAAACTATTGCATGGGTATGCTTTGGGCAGATGCAGATGCAGACCTTTTAGATGGCTACTCGTGGACTAAATCGAAAGAACCTGTTTTCAAAAGTGCGCCAGAAAACGGTCAATTTGGTCCAGGCCATAACAGCTTTACTGTAAGTGAAGACGGTCAAGAAGATATCCTCATTTATCATGCCCGTCCATATACAGAAATGGATGGAGATCCGCTCGATAATCCAGATCGTCATGCCAGAGCACAAGTGTTTACTTGGGATGAGAACGGTTTCCCTGTATTCGGAAAACCGATAGCTAATAATAACTAAAGGTAAGCAAAAAGACAACTAGAAGACCTAGTTGTCTTTTGCCTAGTATCTTGTGTAAATCGATTACAAGAAATTGCATAAAAATAGTACCAGCTCCACCTGCGCTAGGTACCGATGATGACCACGAATGTCATCCAACCTAAAAACAGTATAAATGAAAACGTTTACAATGTCAAACGAAATAACCATATGTCAATGGAAAAATAATCAATGGATAAAAAAGCCATAATCTTTGTCCAAATGCCCATAACGGTTATATACTTATATATAATTCTTTAGAAAGAAGGTGCACATACTTTGGAATATGTTAAATTAGGCAATACTGGCATGGATGTATCTCGACTTTGTCTCGGCTGTATGAGCTTTGGAGTCCCAGAAAGAGGCAGTCACACTTGGGTATTAGATGAGGAGGGGAGCCGTCCGATTATTCAGAAGGCCCTCGAGCTTGGCATTAACTTCTTCGATACAGCAAATGTGTATTCAGATGGAACAAGTGAAGAAATTGTGGGAAGAGCATTAAAAGATTTTGCAAACCGTGATGAAGTTGTCCTTGCTACGAAGGTTCATGGCCGAATGCACCAAGGTCCTAACGGTGCAGGACTCTCCCGCAAGGCAATTATGAGTGAAATCGACAATAGTCTAAGAAGGCTAGGAACAGATTATGTGGACCTTTATCAAATACACCGTTGGGATTATGACACTCCTATTGAGGAAACGATGGAAGCCCTTCATGATGTTGTTAAGGCAGGAAAGGCACGTTATATCGGTGCATCCTCCATGTATGCTTGGCAATTCTTAAAGGCACAGCATGTTGCCGAAAAAAACGGCTGGACAAAATTCATCACCATGCAAAATCATCTTAATCTATTGTACAGGGAAGAAGAACGGGAGATGCTTCCGTTATGCAAAGAAGAAAAAATCGGCGTCATACCGTGGAGTCCTTTAGCAAGAGGCAAATTAACTCGCAACTGGGAAGAGACAACAGCCCGTTCTGAAACGGATGAGTTTGGCAAGTCACTTTATGCTCAAACAGCGGCTGCTGACAAAATAGTTGTTGAACGGGTAGCACAGATTGCAGAAATACATGGAGTATCACGTGCCCAAATCGCACTTGCTTGGGTATTGCAAAAAGAGACAGTCGCATCTCCAATTATTGGATCAACAAAAATGTCTCATTTAGAGGATGCAGTTGCAGCGCTCGCAGTAACATTATCACAGGAAGAAATTGCCCAGCTTGAAGAACCATATATTCCTCATCCTGTATTAGGATTTAAATAAAATATGAAAGAAACCATTCTTGTTGATGGTTTCTTTTTTTAGTGTAAGGGAAATGAAATACTGATAATAAGAACATACTAACACTACCTATACGAGAAAAGCTTACTTAGCAAAAGGTTTAACTTACTAGATAAAGGGTATAAGGCTAAGGTTGATTTTCTTTTCAAAAGGCATAAAGGGAAAAGTTGGGAGTAATTTATTTTTATGAAAAAAGTTTCAATAGTATTTTATATTTCGACAGCATTATTGCTGCTGCTTGTTCTCGTTGGGATTGCAGCACCATCTCTGCTTGAGAATTTAACAAACTCGGTACAAAGCTTTATTACAACTAGTTTTGGCTGGTATTATTTAATTGTTGTATCGTTTTTCCTAGTTGTCTGCCTCTATTTATTAGTTAGTCCAGCAGGACGCATCAAGCTTGGAAAACAGGATGATAAGCCTGAGTTTTCGAGAATATCTTGGCTTGCGATGCTGTTTAGTGCAGGCATGGGGATTGGACTAGTGTTTTATGGGACAGCAGAACCGATAAGCCATTATGCGATAAGTTCACCAACTGGAGAGATAGGGACAGATCAAGGCATGAAGGACGCAATGAGATATACCTTTTTCCATTGGGGCATTCATGCATGGGCGATTTACGGGCTTGTTGCCCTTTGTTTAGCATACTTTACTTTTCGCAAAGGGAATGTTTCATTAATTAGTGCCACTATAAAGCCTATTATCGGTAAAAGGTCAGACGGGATTGCAGGTAAAGCTGTTGATACGATTGCTGTTATTGCCACCGTACTCGGAGTTGCTACAACACTTGGTTTTGGAGCGGTTCAAATCAATGGAGGACTTTCCTTTGTATATGGTGTACCTTCAAGTATAATGACACAATTCATTATTATATGTATTGTAACGGCCTTGTTTATTTATTCAGCATTGAGCGGTCTTGGAAAAGGAATCAAAATCTTAAGCAATGCCAATATGATTTTAGCTGGTATTTTGTTTTTGCTGCTATTTCTCGTTGGGCCAACCTTGTTTACATTAAATCTATTTACAGATACTCTAGGATCTTATTTACAAAATCTCGTGAATATGAGCTTCCGTATTGCTCCTTTGAACCAAGAGAATAGAACATGGATTAACAGTTGGACGATTTTTTATTGGGCGTGGTGGATTGCATGGTCGCCATTTGTTGGTGTCTTTATCGCAAGAATCTCGAAAGGAAGAACAATCAGAGAGTTTGTTGCATATGTATTGTTCATTCCAGCAGTAATTGGTTTCCTTTGGTTCTCTGTATTCGGAGGGACTGCGATGCTGTTGGAGCATGATACACCTGGATTAATTTCTGGGCTGGCAACAGAAGAATCATTATTTGGTGTGTTAGAGAATTATCCATTAAGCAGAACTCTTTCTATCTTGGCGATTGTATTAATTGCTGTGTTTTTCATCACATCTGCTGATTCTGGAACCTTTGTTCTTGCAATGATGACTACTAATGGCTCTCTTAACCCGAGTAATCGTCTAAAGGTAATTTGGGGAGTTTTATTAGCAGCAATGGCACTTGTGCTCCTTTATTCTGGTGGCCTGCAAGCATTGCAAAATACGATGATTATAGCAGCATTGCCTTTCTCGATTATAATAGCGTTAATGGCAATAAGTTTATTGAAGTCAGTCAATCAGGAAGTTAAGGAGTTCAGGCTCGCTAATTTAAAAAGTAACAGCAATCCTAAAGGATAGGATTGCTTTTTTTTCATAAAAAGTTGTGCTTCTTGTTCAGAAAAGCTACACTTTAGAAAGATTATGAAAAGCAAGGAGATACTATGAACAATTATAAAATGATCATTCAATATGATGGCGGCAGGTACAGAGGATGGCAGCGCCTCGGCAACGGAGACAGCTCCATCCAAGGAAAAATCGAAAACGTTCTGACTGAGATGGCTGGTGAAGAGGTGCAAATAATTGGCTGCAGCAGAACAGATGCTGGCGTCCATGCAATGGAGCAAATTGCGAATTTTAAAATAAAAACTTCGATGAGTGAGTTACAAATAAAGACGTATTTAAACAAATACTTGCCGAACGATATAAGCGTTCTTCATCTAGAAACAGTTCCTGACCGTTTTCATGCCCGCTATAATGCGAAGGATAAAACATATTTATATAAAATTTGGAACGAGGAGCATACGAACCCTTTCATGCGCAAATACAGCATGCATGTCGACCAAAAGCTCGATATCTCGAAAATGAAAGAAGCGGCCAGTCATTTTTTAGGAAGTCATGATTTCACTGCTTATTCGAATGCGAAAAGCAAAAAAAAATCAATGGTCCGCGAAATATACGCTATATCGATAGAAAAAGAAAACGGCTTTCTCCATATAAGAGTAAGAGGCGATGGCTTTTTATACAATATGGTAAGGAAAATCGTCGGCACATTAATTGAGGTCGGTTTAAATACAATAAAGCCTGACCAAATTCCTGCTATCATTGAATCAAAAGAAAGAGTCCAAACAGGCCTAATGGCAGAAGCAGCCGGCTTATATTTAGAAAAAGTTGAATTTTAATGTTCGAAAGGAAGCTATGATTATTAGCTTCCTTTTTTTTCCTTGATAAGCATAATGATTGCTTTTTACGTAGGATTGGAGTAAGGTTATGTTCGTTAATTATACCAATTGGTATAAAAAGTGAACTTATTTTATCTTATTTATATAGATTTTTATTTTATTAGGTGATTAGGGGGGAAACAAACAATGGGGATTGTAGTTGTGGAAATATGTGATGGCAGCTTAATCACTGCTGTCCCGCTTGAGGAAATCCTCGAATCAGAATATCCAGAAGTAGCAGTGATTGAGAATACCTGTCTTTCTTTCTGTGGCATGTGTGCAAAGAGACCTTACGCTATCGTTAACGGTAAAAGAATTTTTGCGAAAACTGCTGAAGAATGCGTAGCATTAATTAAAAACCAGATTGAAGCAGAGTTAGCATTATATGCTTAACATCAGAAGTACTGGCATATAGTGAAAAAGGGGTGGGAGAAATGGAAAAAGAGTTAGTAGATCAACAAAAAGAGGTTTTTCAAAGGGATGTTAAGGAACATTGGTATGTTCAATATGAGGAAGCAGAATTCCCAGCCATTCAGAAAGGGTGGGTGCTGCCTGTAGAAAGATGGAAGGATTTTGACCCATTTATTTTAATGGCAGAGGATTGGTTTAAAAGGGGAACATTCTCAGACCATCCCCATCGCGGCTTCCAAACCATCACATATGTTGTAGACGGAAGATTAGAGCATATTGATAATGGCGGAGGACGAGATATTCTTGAACCTGGGGATGTGCAATATATGAATGCTGGCTGGGCGGCTAGACACGCAGAAGAAGGGGTGGGCGATGATATTGCTCATACATTGCAGTTATGGCTGAATCTGCCGAAGAATCTAAAGCACAGTGAGACATTTTATCAAAATGTATATAGTGAGGATGCGCCTACTGTTGATTTCAATGGCGGAAAAATAAAGGTGTTTTCAGGAGATATCGCAGGCGTTCAAGGTCCCCTACATTCTCTTGTTCCCATTACATTGTCAGAAATAACTTTAGAAGAGGGAGCAAGCTATGTTCATCACATGCCAGAAAACCATAATGCTTTTTTATATGTGTTGTCAGGTGATATGGATTTTGGTATTAATCGTGTGAATTTACAAAAGCATGGTACAGCTACATTGACTTATGCAGAACATGGAACAGCAGACAAGCTGAGTGAACTTACCGTTAAAGCAAATCAACGAAGATCAAAGGTGCTTATTTATTCAGGAGCACCAATAAACGAAGAAATTGTACCATACGGTCCATTTGTTATGAATACGATGGAGGAGATAAAACAGGCCTTCCGCGATTTCCATCACGGGGAGTTCGGACCGCCGGCTAAATGAGCGAAAGGAGCATAGCTAGTGCTATGCTCCTTTATATTTACTAAAAAAGGAGACAACCTCTGTATGTCACAGAGGTTGTCTTTTTTAAAACTTAACAAGAAATCTGCAGTGGCTGTCGCCATCTGTTCTGCAGCAAGACCTGCTGATATTTTCTGTTTTGAGGACATCTTTAAACATTTCTGTTTCACATTTGCAGGCAATTTTAAATTCCTTCGCAACCTCAAGAATAGGGCAATTATATTCAATCAGCTCATATGTGTTTTCCTCGAGCTGGTTTAACTCTGCCATATAGCCTTTTTCATTTTGGATTTTTGTGATTTCCTTCATCTTTTGAAGTGGTTCCTTACTGTCCATTCTGACAGCATATTCGTGAATAAGCCGAGCCTCTCTTTTCTCAAATAAGCGCTGAACGGAGCCATCGCCATACAGCTCCTCGATATCCCGCAAAAAACCAATGCTGATTCCTTCATAATTTTTCGGGAAATGCATTTCAGCCTTTTCTGTTAGAGAGTATAGCTGCATCGGTCTTCCCATGGATTGCTTGAATTCCTTCGTTTGAATCATACCATCCTTTTCCATGATAGTAAGATGCTTGCGAACAGCCATATGGGTAATTTCAAGGCGCTTAGTTAAGTCACTAACAGTGAGTGAGCCTTCTTTTTTTAGAAGATGAAGTATTTTGTCTTTCGTATTTTTTTGTTTTGTGTCCATCTATATAACCTCCATTAACCAGTTGGAGTAATCCTTCCTTGTGAACGACAAGCAAAGCAGCCGATTTTATTAATTATACCATAAAGTATAAAATGTTAACATTTTTATGATTAACAGCATAGAATGGGCAGATAAGGTGAAAAAAGTGGAAAAAATCAATTGCAATTTTGTGGTTGATAGGTTATTCTTTAACTATACTTTTTATACTAATAAGTATAAATACTACATATTTAGGGGGATTACAAAATGTCAAAATATGAACTGCCAGCATTAAACTATGATTTTTCTGCATTAGAGCCTCAAATCGACAAAAGTACAATGGAGATCCATCACGGCAAGCATCACCAAACATATGTGAATAACTTAAATGCTGCTTTAGAAGGAAAAGCTGATTTACAAGAAAAATCTCTAGAAGAATTGTTAAGTAATTTAGATTCAGTGCCAGAGGAAATTAGAACTGCTGTAAGAAATAACGGAGGCGGCCATCTTAACCATACTTTGTTCTGGGAAGTAATCGCACCAGCAAAAGAAGGAAATGCGCCTTTAGGGGAATTGGCTGAAGCATTTACAGAAGCGTTTGGAAGCTTCGATGAGTTCAAAAAAGCGTTCGCTCAAAGTGCGACTACTCGCTTTGGTTCAGGCTGGGCATGGCTTGTTGTTAATGAAGAAGGAAAGCTTGCAGTTACTAGCACTCCAAACCAAGATAACCCAATTATGGAAGGCAACAATGCAATCCTAGGCTTGGATGTTTGGGAGCATGCTTACTACTTGAACTATCAAAACAGAAGACCTGATTATATTTCCAGCTTCTTTGAAATTATTAATTGGGATGCTGTTGCAGAAAAATACGCAAGCTTTAAAAAATAAGCTTGAATTGTGAGATGTCCTTTTTAGTGAGGGCATCTTTTTTCAAAAATAAAAGGGAGGCAATCAAGATGAAGCTTGTCGGTATCTCCGGTTCTCTTGTCGGAACCAAAACAGCAAAAGCAGTCTATGAAGTGCTGGCAGCAGCAAAATCTGCTGACCCAAGCATAGAAACAGAGCTGATAGACCTTAAGGAATTTGAGGTTGAATTTGTAAAGGGAACTCCGCTTAGCTATTACAATGACGACACGATAAAAGTAGTGAAGACTGTATTGTCTGCAGATGCTTTAGTTATTGGCAGCCCTATTTATCAGGCATCTATACCAGGTGCTTTAAAGAATCTGTTTGATCATTTGCCTGTTGATGCGTTTAAAGGAAAGGTAACAGGTATTGTTATGACTGGCGGTACGGATAAGCATTTCTTAGTGGCAGAACATCAGCTAAAACCCATTCTCAGCTACTTAAAGGGACTTATCCCGACAACGAATGTGTTTGTTCATAATGATGATTTCAATCAGGATAATGAATTGGCTAGCAGCGAAGTGTCAGCTAGAATAAAGAGCTTAGCGAGTGAGCTGATTGCACTGCAAAAAGGCTATGCCGGGAAATAAAAAAGAGATGTAGGGGGAATACTCCCAAACATCTCTTTTTTTGAACTTATTTAAAAAGCACGCTGACAGGCTTTTGCTCGTAAACCCGAGAAATAGCGTCGCTTAATAACGGAGCGATTGTCAGCTGTGTGATTTTGCTGATTTTTTTCTCTTCTGACAGCGGAATGCTGTTTGTAACAATCAATTCTTTCAGATGTGACTCTGTAATGTTTTCGATTGCCCGCTCTGACAGCACAGGATGTGTGCAGCATGCGTAGACTTCCTTTGCACCATTATCAAGGAGTGCTTTTGTAGCGGTTGTGATTCTGTATGCTGTGTCGATAATGTCATCGACAATAATCGCTGTTTTTCCTTCAATGTTTCCAACGATATTAACTTCACGAGATTCTCCAAAATCCCTAGGGCCCCGTTTATCAATGATAGCAATTGGAGCTTTCAGGCGGTCTGCCAATTCCCGTGCTCTAGTCGTGCTTCCATGATCTGGTGCAACAACAACGACATCATTAGCAAACTCTTTTGTTAGTAAGTATTGCGCCAATATCGGCATTGCGACAAGCTGGTCAACTGGAATATTAAAGAAGCCTTGTGTTTGCGGTGCATGGAGGTCCATTGTAATGACGCGGTCAGCTCCCGATTTCTGGATGAGGTTTGCAATCAGCTTCGCAGTGATTGGTTCCCTCGGCTGAGCTTTTCTGTCTTGGCGTGCATACGCATAATATGGCATAACAACATTGATGCATTTGACAGAAGCCCGTTTAAGGGCGTCAATCATAATAAGCAGCTCCATAATACTTTGGTTTACAGGGTCGCTTGTCGGTTGAATAACAAATACATCACAGCCGCGCACGCTTTCTTCTATATTGATTTGAATTTCTCCATCACTGAATTTTTTAACAGAACATTTTCCAAGCTCTGTTCCCAAATTTTCGACAATTTCTTGTGCTAGCTCTGGATTGGCGTTTAAGGAGAATACTTTTAACTTAGATCCTTTATATGTATTTGGCAACTCGGTTTCCTCCTATAACAGTTCATTATTAGTAGTATGTGCAGCGTTTTCAAAAAAAACTGCCTCTATAAAGTATTGTAGGGTACTGGATGTGTCAATGCAACCAGTTATGTGAATATTTCCTCCTAATAGTCTTCTTTGACTAAAACTGTCAGCATCAACTAAGATAATAGGAGGTTATGGCGTATTTTGGCAAGGGATGTGTATAAATTGAAAATTTTATTAGTGGAAGATGATAGAACTATCGCAGTTGGCCTTGAATACAGTTTAAATCAAGACAATTACGAAACAATTGTTTGTCATACTGCAGAAACGGCCAAACAAACAATGCAAGATGGTCTGGACCAAATAGATTTATGTATCTTTGATTTGTCATTGCCAGATGGCAGCGGCTATGAACTATGTGAATTCGTAAAACAGCGCTGTGACAAGCCTGTTATTTTTTTAACAGCATTAGATGATGAAGTGAATGTAGTTATGGGACTGGATATGGGAGCAGATGATTACATAACAAAGCCTTTTCGCGTTCGTGAATTACTTTCTAGAATTAAATCGGTGTTACGCAGATATAACAAGCATGCACAAACAAAGCCTGTTATTGATATTAATCCTATTTCTATTAATACATTGGAAGGCAAGGTATACAAAAGTGGGGAAGAAGTATTAGTGACTGCGTTAGAATACCGGTTACTCCTAATATTGGCTAATCATGCCGGCCAAGTGCTGACAAGATCTCAGCTGCTTGAAAGGATTTGGGATGTAGCCGGGGACTTTGTCAATGACAACACATTGACGGTCTATATTAAAAGACTGAGAGAAAAGCTAGAGGATGATCCACAAAAGCCGGAACTTATTAAAACAGTTCGCGGCTTAGGATACAAGGTTGGTGATTAAATGCTTCGCAACCGAGAATTGCTTATTAATTTACTGATCCTTTCTGCCATAGCTCTGATGTCTACTTTATTTTTCTATTTGTTCATTTCTCGAGCTGCCGCGATTTATGTATTTGCAGTTAGTCTGCTTTTCATAAGTGTCCAGGCTGTGTTTACCTATTGGCGCTACCGGGAAATCGCCCGTCTAAGTAGCTATTTGCGTAGAATAACGAATGGAGACTACCAGTTTGACATAAGAGATAATCATGAAGGAGAGCTGAGCATTTTAAAAAGTGAGATATATAAAGTCACATTAATGCTCTCCCAGCAAGGCTCTTCCTTAAAAAAAGATAAGTCAACATTGACAGATGCCATTTCGGATATTTCCCATCAATTAAAGACACCATTAACCTCGATGATGGTTATGGCAGATTTATTAAGCAGTAAAAACTTAGACGAGGAAAAACGAAATGAGTTTACAAGAAATATTCGTATTCAGCTTGAGCGGATTGACTGGCTCGTATCCTCTTTATTAAAGCTGTCCAAAATAGATGCCGGTTCTATTTCCTTTAAGCAAGAAAAGGTATCTGTTGTACAAATGCTTGAGAAAGCTGCTGAAGCTGTTCTGATTCCTATGGATATTAAGCAGCAGACATTAAAGCTTTCAGGCAAAAAGGATGTGAGCTTTCAGGGAGATTTAAATTGGACGGCAGAAGCACTTCTAAATATCTTGAAAAACGGGGTTGAACATACGGCAGAAGGCGGGGAAATTGCTATTTCCTTTATGGAGAATGCTCTGTTTACTGAAATATCCATTTATGATAATGGGAAGGGCATACCAAAAAAGGATCTTCCCTACATATTTAAGCGTTTTTATAGAGGAGCTAATGCCGGCGAAGATAGTGTTGGGATTGGTCTTGCCATGTCATACAGTATCATTTCGGCGCAAAACGGAGATATAGAGGTATCAAGTAAAGAAGGCAAGGGCACAACATTTACTATTAAATTTTATAAGCAATCCACAAAAAGCGTTAAGTGACTAAATTGTCACTTTCCTAGTCACCGCTATGTCATTTTAGGCAGATAAACTAGCAATAAATCAACATATGAAAGGGGTACTGAATATGGAAATCTTAAAAATAGAAAATCTGTCTAAAGTGTACGGAAAAGGAGATACGGAGGTGAAGGCACTTGATGATGTGTCTTTTACTGTAAAAAAGGGAGAATTCGTTGTAATAATTGGCCCATCTGGTTCAGGTAAATCAACATTGCTTCATCTCCTTGGCGGCGTAGACAGACCAACAAGCGGAAGAGTATTAGTTGATGGAACCGATATATATGGATTAAACGAAACGAACTTGGCGATTTTCAGAAGAAGGCAAATTGGTCTTATCTATCAATTCTATAATCTGATTCCGATTTTGACTGTTGAAGAAAACATTACATTGCCCTTATTGCTGGATGAGCATCAAGTGGACGACAATAAATTGGAGGATATCATCCGGGTTCTTGGCCTTAAGGACCGCCTCAAGCACCTGCCAAACCAGTTATCAGGAGGTCAGCAGCAGCGTGTTTCCATCGGTCGTGCTCTTATCAGTAATCCAGCTATTGTACTGGCAGATGAGCCTACAGGAAATCTGGACAGCACAAACAGCAAGGAAATAATGGAATTATTGAAGATGTTCAATAAAACGTTTAATCAAACCTTGATTGTCATTACTCACGATGAAAGGATTGCCTTGCAGGCAGACAGAGTCATTGCGATTGAAGATGGAAAGGTCGCCAAGGATGAGGTGATTCGTCCGTGAATATTATTCAAAAGCTTACAATAAGACATTTAAAGGAGAATAAGCGGCGTACGATTGTTACTCTTATTGGTGTCATTATTTCCACGGCAATGATAATGGCGGTCGCAACACTTGGTGTTTCCTTTCTCGACTTGATTATCCGCCAGTCCATTTCTCAGGACGGGGAATGGCATTTGAAATATGAGGATGTTAATCAGACCCAAATAACGGAAATAGAAAAGGATGACACTACGAACAAGCTTTTCCTTTCAAAGGATTTAGGATACTCGGAAATAAAAAACCCCGCAAACGCATACAAGCCATATATTTTTTATAAGGCATTTAATGAAGCCGGTTTTAAAGCTTTTCATATAAAACTTAGTGAAGGGCGCCTTCCTGAAAATCCTAATGAAATTATCCTTTCAAAGAGTATGACAGATAAGGCGGAATTATCCTATAAAATTGGAGACAAACTTACAGCAGACATTGGCCAAAGAGCTGAAATCGGGAATGAGCAAGGCGCCAAGGAGTTGACACAGCAGTTTAGCATTCTTATGGATGAGCAGGGAAAGCGGACGGAAGGTGTAATAAATACTACTGAAAAGTCCTTTACGGTTGTTGGCATCATGGAAGACCCGACCTGGGCGTATACATGGGAGCCAGGCTATACTGCAATAAGTTATATCGATTTTACTTCACTTGCCAAAAATGATAAAGCAAATGCAGTTATCGTTTTAAATAAAGTAACAAGCTCTCTTTTCGATGATGCAGAGGCACTTGCGAAAAGGTTAAATATAGACAAAATCACCTATAATGAAGAATTGCTGCGCTACTATGGTATAACAGATAATGACAGCTTACGAACAACATTTTTTGGTACAGCTGCCGTCATCATTGCTGTTATTATTATTGGTTCTGTTGCATTAATCTATAATGCATTCGCAATCAGCGTGTCAGAGCGGGCAAGGCACTTAGGGATGCTTTCAAGTGTGGGAGCAACAAAAAAACAAAAAAGAAATGCTGTGTTTTTTGAAGGTGCAGTGATAGGAGCAATCAGTATCCCAATTGGGATTCTGGCGGGAATTGCTGGTATAGCTGCAACATTCCTATTCCTAAATTCGTTCATTGAAGGGGCTTTAAACGTTACAGTGAAATTGAAGCTGGTCGTTACACCTTATTCTATATTAGCAGCTGTAGCACTGTCTGCGTTTACTATTTTTATATCAGTCTATTTGCCTGCTCGCAGGGCCTCTAAGATTTCTGCTATTGATGCGATTCGCCAAACACAGGATGTGAAGCTAACAGGTAAAGCAGTGAAAACATCCAGGCTCATTAGAAGGTTGTTTGGAATAGAAGGAGAAATAGGCCTGAAGAATTTAAAGCGGCATAAACGCAGATATCATGCCACTGTCTTTTCATTAATAATCAGTATTGTACTGTTTTTGTCTGTGTCGTTTTTTACATCAAATATAAAAAAATCAGTTCAGATGTCACAGGAAAATGTTAATTTTGACATTCAAGTATTTAGTTCGCTACAAAAGGAACCGAGTGATTATCTGCCCTTAACGAAGCTTGCGTATGTCACAGACAGTACAATTACAAGAGAGCTGTATGCTTTAAGCACGAGGATTGATGAATCCAAAATTGCAGCTGAACTGAAGGAAATGGTAAAAGAGGACAAGAGTCTTCTTACAGACGGAAAGTTAGCTTATGCCGTCCATCTTGTCAGTCTTGATGATAAAAGCTTCCAAAGTTATGCAAAGGAAGCTGGTGTTTCCTTAGAAAAGCTTCAAGCAGAAGATTCCTATACGGGAATTCTAGTAAATCAAATTACTTATCAAAACCCTGATACTGGAAAGTTTGTAGAAACGAAAACGGTTCATGCAAAAGAAGGAGAAAATCTGGAGTTGTACTATAACGATGGGGAGGAAGAATCAAAAGTTAGTGAGGTACAGATTGCTGGTATGACGAATAAGCTCCCCCGTGGTATTCATACAACAGGAGTCGGCGGCATTGATATTATCGTCTCAGACAAGACGTTAACCGATCTCTCAAAGAACGAGCAGATGAAGGATTTTATCGAGACATCACTTTATTTGAACAGCTCTGATCCACTTGCAACACAGAAAGAACTAGAGGACATTATACAAGCAGATATGTATGTTTATAATGTTTTCCAAAACAAGGAGAAGAACGAACAGTTGCTGTTGTTTATATCTGTTTTCACGTACGGTTTTATCATCCTCATCTCGCTTATTTCAGTAGCGAATATCTTTAATACTATCAGCACAAGCATAAATTTAAGAAAACGGGAATTTGCCATGCTTCGGTCTGTCGGAATGACACCGAAAGGCTTTAACAAAATGCTGCAATATGAAAGCATGTTTTATGGGATGAAAGCATTGCTTTACGGTCTGCCAATCAGTATTGGTGTTATGGTGCTTTTATATATGTCTATCAGACAGACATTCGAGTACGGCTTTGCTTTGCCATGGTTGAGTATTCTCTATTCAATTGTTGCTATTTTTGTCATTGTAGCTTCTGCCATGATGTACTCTACTAGTAAGGTTAAAAAGGAAAACATCATTGATGGATTAAAGCAAGAAAATATCTGAAAAAGCGCCGGATTTGTTTTGTCAAATCCGGCGCCTTCGTTATTCTTTTGTTAAGTGTTCATTGCGGGGGAAGGAACGTTTATCAAGAATAACTTCATCCGCCGCATCCCTGTTTGTAGTTCCTTCGCCGCGCCTTTCTAAAATCGGTGTATCTGGTGTATCTTGAAATACGGGATTTCTACGTTCATAGTCTTCATTAGGTCCAAGGGAAATATTCATCCCCTGTTCTTTCCCATTTAATGGGGGCATTTCTGGATAGTCGGTAGAGATATTAGCATTAAACTCTTTTGCCTCTTTTTCAACTGCCAGCAAGAATTTTCCTTGTTCCAGTTCAGTGGAAAATTGATCAAGCTCTGCTGCCGGAATATCCAAGTTTGCTGCTTTCGTATTTTCATTTGTGCCGAAACCAAGGTCTTCCATTGTAAAATAGCTTTTCAATTTCTCAAAAAAACCAGCGGATTCATTTGTATCACCAGATGCAATGCTTGCGTCAGTATTAGCTTCCAAATAATCAGTATCTGTTCTGTTCGTCACGACAGAAAAATCCTCTGCAACATATCCTTTATTCGTCAGTCTTTCAATTGCGTTAATGGTCTCTTCTGGAGTCTCGTAAACAGCTACAATACTTTTTGCCATTTTTATTCCCTCCTTGAAAAATCGAATAAACATCTATGTCCATCCTTTTCCCCTCATACAAAAATATAAACGGAAAGATGATTTTACCAATTAAGGAATGAAAAGGTTATGTTATTAGAAACGTGATTTTTACAGTCTCTTTAAGCGATCACAGGAAAAAACCAGAACAATTCAAAAGAGTTCTGGTTTTTATCATTTAACGTTCGCAAGCAATCAAATCTTTATCTCTGTCGCTTTTTTTGTTGGCATCATAAAGAGCTTTAGAAACGTATGGCTTGTATTTTGTTTTCCCGCCTTTATTTTTCACATTGGCAGCACGGGCCACTCCGCCCTTGTATTTTTTGTTGAGCTCTGTGCAGTTTTTATAGGTAACTACTTTTGTGGCAGCTTCTGCCTCGTTAACCGTACTAAGTGTGAAGGTAAAAAGCAGACCTGCTGCTATAGCAGCTTTCATGATTGACTTCATAAAGATTCTCCTTTGAATGGTACATTAGAATTAGCGTATTTATTGGGAAAAATAGGTATTATTTTCTAATATACTTCCAATCCCTATATGATAGTATCTTAATCCTCTTATACTAGCAATAAAAATATGATATTATGTATAAAATTAATTTCTAAGAAATTAGTCAAGGGAGGATCGTGTGCTTAAGGACTTAAGGGGACCGCGGGAAATGGAGCCTGACGTTGGCATGCTTTTTGCCTTGGTTATGGTATAAAAAGAATTCTAGATAAGACATAAAGGGAGGAACTTTTCATGACACTCCAGCAATTGAAATATGTGGTGGAAATTGTACTGTGCGGTTCAATAAATGAAGCGGCAAGACGTTTATACATGTCACAGCCGAGTTTGTCAAAGGCAGTTAAGGAGCTGGAAAAGGAGCTCGGTTTTGAGATTTTTCTGCGGACCTCAAAAGGAATAACCTTATCAAAAAACGGGGCTGAGTTTCTCGGTTATGCCCGTCAAGTAGTGGAGCAGTCGGAGCTGTTAGAGCGCAGATATTTTAACAGCGCACCTTCTCAGCAGCTGTTCTCTGTTTCCACACAACATTATGCATTTGCTGTCAATGCATTTGTCGAAATGATTAAAAAACATGGTGCAGATGAATATCAATTTACGTTGAGAGAAACGCGGACATATGAAATTATTGAGGATGTTAAAAACTTCCGCAGTGAAATTGGCATTCTGTATGTTAGCTCCTTTAATGAAAAGGTCATGCTGCAAATGCTAGAACAGGAAGGGCTTGATTTCCATTCTCTTTTTGAGGCAGGGCCCCATATTTTTGTGAGTGCCCAAAATCCTCTTGCGGAAAAGTCATCTGTAACGCTCGGGGATTTAGAAGCATTTCCTCGTCTGTCCTTTGAACAGGGAGAGTTCAATTCCTTTTATTATGCGGAGGAAATATTCAGCACGATTCCAAGAAAGAAATCGATACAGGTGAGTGACAGAGCGACATTGTTTAACTTGCTGATTGGCTTAAACGGATATACGATTTCTACTGGTATATTAAGCTCTGATTTAAATGGATCTGATATTGTATCGGTTCCCCTTGCTGAGGAGGAAACAATTTCTGTCGGATGGATTGTTCATAAAAAAACGAGACTTAGCCGGATTGCTAATCTTTATTTAGAGGAGCTTAAAACATTCGTAGATTTTTATGCGAATAAGTGATATAGCTTTTAGTTATAACGGACGATTACTTTTATCAGTTACTCTATACCCTTTTAATTATGCTAATATACAGACAATAATGAGGACAAAGGGAAAAGAGGGAAAGTACATGCAAACGATTGATAAATCAACACAGAAAAAAGCACCATTTCGTGCAGATCAAGTAGGAAGCTTACTTAGATCGGAGGCAATCAAGCAGGCTCGTCTCCAAAGAGCTGCTGATGAAATTACAGCTGAGCAATTAAGAGAAATAGAAGATACAGAGATTGCAAGAATTGTGGAAAAGCAAAAGGAAGTTGGCTTGCAAGCTGTAACAGACGGTGAATTCCGCAGAGCATGGTGGCATTTCGATTTCCTTGAGGACCTTCAAGGCGTGACAGGCTATCAAGCAGGATCAGGCATTCAATTTAAACAGAAACAAACAAAATCACGTTCTATTAAAGTTACTAGCAAGCTTGGGTTTGACAAACATCCATTTTTGGAGGATTTTAAATTCTTGCAGCAAGCAGCAGGTGATCATACAGCAAAAATGACAATCCCTAGTCCAAGCATGCTGCATTTCCGCGGTGAGGTGGACAGTGCTGTCTATCCGGACCAGGATGAGTTTTTTGCAGATCTTGCGCAAACTTATAAAAAAGGACTGCAAGCATTTTATGATGCCGGCTGCCGTTACATACAGCTTGATGATACATCATGGGCTTATCTATGCTCAGAAGAACAGAAGGAACAGCTTCGCGCAAAAGGATTGGATCCTGACTATTTAAGCAGAAAATATTTAGAAACATTAAATGCAGCAGTTTCTGACCGTCCAGATGATTTTAAAGTGACTATGCATATTTGCCGCGGGAATTTCCGTTCCACATGGATTTCTTCTGGAGGCTATGAGCCGGTTGCAGAAAAATTGTTCGGCCATCTGAATATCGATGGATTCTTCCTTGAATACGACAATGACCGTTCTGGAGGATTTGAACCGCTTCGCTATGTGAACAGACCTGACTTAAACATTGTATTAGGATTGATTACATCTAAATTTGGCGAACTAGAAAGCAAGGATGTCATTAAGCGCCGAATTGAGGAAGCGTCTCAATATGTTGACTTAAATCAATTAGCTTTAAGCCCGCAGTGCGGCTTTGCTTCAACAGAGGAAGGCAACCTGCTTACAGAAGAGCAGCAATGGGACAAACTGCGCCATGTTGTGGAAATTTCTAAAGACGTGTGGAAGTAATAGTTAATACAAAAAAACTGGTTGAAATTAATTCAGCCAGTTTTTTATTGTTTTACAATAGGATAAAGCAGTAGTCTATAATGGAAGAAAAGGAAGGAGCTAAATGCTTCATGATAAAAGCTGTTTTGTTTGATTTAGACGGAACTTTTTTGAATAGAGACGAATCAGTCCTTCGCTTTGCTGACTGGCAATATGAAAGATTGAAAAAGTGGACAGGACATATACCGAAAGATACGTATATTAATAGATTCATCGTATTGGATGCGAAAGGGTATGTGTGGAAAGATAAAGTATACAGGCAGCTTGTTGAAGAATTTTGCCTGACTGGCATTACCTCACAGGAACTGCTGCAAGACTATTTAGATGAGTTTTCCTACAGCTGTGTTCCTTTTCCTAATGTAAAAGAAATGCTGGAAGAGCTGGCAGCAGCAGGGTATAGACTTGGAATAATTACAAACGGATTTGGTAAGTTCCAAATGGGAAATATAGAGGCATTACGTATAAGAGGCTATTTTGATGCTATATTGATATCAGAATGGGAAGGTGTAAGAAAACCTGATCCTGCCATTTTTTTGCGTGCACTGCAAAGAATGGATACAGTTCCTAATCAAAGTATATTCGTCGGTGATCATCCGCAAAATGATATTGCTGCAGCTAGTCATGTTGGCATGGTGAGTGTATGGAAAGAAAATGCGCAGTGGAGCGGGGGAATTGCTGATTATACAGTGACGGATTTAGGTGAGATCCCAAACTTACTTCATGATTTAAAAAATAATTCCTAGAATAGTTGTTGGGAGGCAATTATATGAATGAAAGGTTTATTATCGACTATCAATCGCCAATCGGCCTTATCGAAATAACAGGTACAAAGGCTGGAGTATATTCTGTTTTGTTTACAGAAAGAGACAGCTTGCAATATCCGCTGACAGAGGACATACCGAAACCATTAACAGACTGCTATGAGCAGCTTGATCAGTATTTTAATGGCGAGCTTGAAACATTTAGTTTTCCCTACATTATAGAGGGAACTAATTTTCAAAAAAATGTGTGGACAGCATTAATGGACATTTCCTACGGAAATACGGGTTCCTATAAAGAAATTGCCGTCAGTATCGGCAATGAAAAAGCAATCAGGGCTGTCGGCAGTGCAAATGGCAGAAATAAGCTATGTATTGTTATCCCTTGTCACCGGATTATCGGCAGCAACGGAAGTTTAACCGGATATGCAGGTGGGTTATGGAGGAAGGAATGGCTGCTTGACCATGAAAATAAAAAACATGTCCCGAAGCAATAAGCTCGGGACATGTTTTTTATATTTTAAACTGCTTAATGATTGTTTGCAGATCATCTGCTAAAAGAGCAAGTGCCTGGGACGAAGAAGTGATTTCTTCCATAGAAGCAAGCTGTTCCTGTGTAGCAGCAGAGATATTTTGGGTGATGGCAGCTGAATCTTTCGCGACACCACTTACATCAAATATCGATGCATGGACAGTTTCGGTTCCTTTTGCAAGCTTATTCAAGGCTTCTGATATATCTTCAATTTGGGATACAACACTATTTACGGCAGTTTCGATTTTTTGGAAAGAGGTGCCGGCAGAATGAACAACATTCAGTCCTGAATGAACCTCGTGAGATGCTCTTTCCATTGTTTCCAATGTATGCTCAGTATCCTTTTGAATTAATTGAATCAATTTTGAAATTTGTTCTGTTGAATTAGTTGATTCCTCTGCAAGCTTTCTGACTTCATCTGCGACAACAGCGAAGCCTTTGCCGTGCTCACCAGCTCTAGCCGCCTCAATGGCAGCGTTTAATGCCAACAGATTTGTTTGCGCTGAAATGCCAGTGATAACATTTGTGATTTCTCCAATTTCATTTGAACGTTCCTTCAAGCTTCTGACAGCTTCTGATAAGCTGTTAACATTTGCATAAATAGAATTCATTTGTGTGTTAACTTCTGCAATTGCTTCGTTTCCTTCAGTAGACACTTGAGATGCGTGCAGAACATCTTTTGTTATTTTTTCCGTGTTATCAGCAATTGTTTTCGTATAAGCTGTTATGTCACTGATAATATGTGCACTGTCTTCCACCTTATCTACTTGTTTGTCTGTTCCAGCGGAAAGCTCTTGTACAGTAAGAGTTATATGCTCGCTTGCTTTGCTGTTTTCCTCCGCGCTAGCACTTAATTCCTCTGAAGCGGCTGCAACCTGCTGAGAAGAATCATATACAGTGCTGAATACAGATTGCAGCTTTGATGTCATATGATTAAAGGACTCTGACAGCTGACCAATCTCATCACGTGATTGATAACTGCCTTTTACTGTGAAATCTCCGTTTTCAGCAAGAGAAAGAAGCTCTTTTACTTCCTTCACAGGATTGATAATCATTCGTCCAATCAGAATACTTAATCCGATTAGCAGCAGTAAGCCGACAATGATGACTGCAGCAACAAAAATCGTAACTGTTTTTAAGCTATCTTTGCTTTTGCTGTAAATATTTTCTGCATACTGTGTTTTTGTGTTTGCAAGTTCTTTAAGCGTATTATTAACCTTCGCTCTGTTTGGTTCTACTTCTTTTAAGTAAAGGTCATAGCCTTCTTCATTTTTGTTGGCAAGGGCCAATTCGACAACCTTATCTCTTGCGGCAGATAATGCAGTGATTTGTTCTTTAAACTGCTCGAGCAGTTTTTGTTCATCAGACATTAAGTTTCCGCTCTCAATTTCCGCAACAAGTGCATCAATTTCTTCCCAAGCAGAAGTAATTTCCTCGTGCAATTCTTTATTTTTGCTTTCGTCAGTCGTCAGCAGCAATTCTAATGTATATGCGCTGCTCGCCCTTGTATTTATCCTGATCTGCAGCATGTCTGTTACTGGCAGTAAATTCTCCTTGTACATAATCTCTGTGTCCTTTGCCATGACACGGATATAATTTAATCCTAAAAAGCCGACTGATCCGAGTGCAAGAGCACTTACTAAGATGATAATGAACAGCTTCTTTGTAATAGATAAGTTCTTAAGCAGTTTCAATGTATATTCTCCTTTTAAGTAAGATAAATTCCTGAAGCTAATACATATATCGACAGAGTTAAATTAAAATATAGAGGTGTAATTTTTCCTCTTTTTTCCTTAAGGCGATTGTCCATGCATGGAGTTCCTTCTTCTTGAATAAATACTTGTAAGGGGTGAAAAACTGGAGGAATTTGAAAAATAAAAAAGAAGTTTCGCTCTGTGAATAAACGGTTAATTACTAGAATCAGTATGAAAAAAAGATTCTGGAATAAAAAGGCTACATAATAGTGCAAAAAAATCAATTATGCTATAATAAGTGATTAATTGAATATTGAGAAATTTTTCGTTGTTTTTAGTAGAAAGGGAAGGAGAAGGCAAATGAAAAAAAGGGTGGTAATCTATACAGCGATAACGAAAGGCGATGACGAATTAAAGGAGCCGGCAATTAAATCTAATCAGTGTGACTATATATGCTTTACAGATGATCCAGCACTTATTTCATCTACATGGCAAATAAGGCCTCTTCCTCCAAGCGACTTGGATATTGAAAGGCAGTGCCGGCAGGTTAAAATCATGCCGCATTTCTTTTTGCCTGAATATGAATTCAGTATTTGGGTAGATGGGAGTATGGAGATAACTGGAGATATCGATGAGCTGATTGAGCAGTACTTTCTGCTAGGCGACAGACCGCTGTATACCTTTAAGCATCCACTAAGTGACTGCATTTATGAGGAAGCGAACGAGTGTATAAAGCAAGGGTGCGACAATGAAGAAATTATCAGGGATCAGCTGGCGAAATATAAAGAGGAGTATTACCCTAAACATAACGGCTTGATTGAAAGCAGTGTAATCCTTCGAAAAACACATTCTCCTGACGTGATGCAATTAATGGAGCAGTGGTGGAAGCTGGTGAAGAATTTCAGCAGAGCAGACCAGCTTAGCTTCAATTATGCAGCATGGGTATCAGGATTCTTTTATGGATATTTGCAAGGAGACAGCAGAGGAAACAGTAAATATTTCCGCCATGTTCACACAGCAGCTGTGCTGGAAATGGAGCTGCCTGAACTAGTTTAATAGGTAATTTTTAAGGGAGGCATGGATATGCCTCCCTTTTTGTTGCTTTAAGCGGGCAGCTTTTTCGATATGAGCTTGAATACATAGAAGTAAAGGAACACACTAACAAGTGCTGAGAGAAAGATTAAACCGAACACAAGGATAGGCATCATCCAGTCTGCAACAATTACAGCAAAGGGAGCTAAGAACCTGCCAATGGTAAATTGCAATTTAGAGGCTCCCATATATAAGCCGCGCGATTCTTGGGGTGCATATTCACTCACAAAATTATTCATCACAGGAGAGCGAATAATTTCTCCGAAGGTAAAGATAACGGTAAACAGCATTAAAAGCCAAATATTTGTTGTCAGCCCGACGGCGAACATTCCAATGCCTGCTAAAAAAGAGGAAAGCATAAAAATATCGCGGTCTTTCCAATCTTTAAGCCATTTGGCAGATGGAAGAACAAAGAGGACAAACATCAGCCCGTTTAAGCCGAGCATCCAGCCGAAGGCTTCTGTGCCAGACAGTGTAAAGGACCAGTCATTGACTGTCAACACCGTTTGGAGGTGCACAAACTCTGTCACATAAATTGCTAAATAAAGATCAAGCTGCATAATAGCTATAATCGCAAAAACTCCTGCTGCAATATAAAGCACAAATACTTTGTCAGAGAGTAAGGTCCTGTATGCTTTCCACTGGTTAAGGAATGTATTCCAAATACCTCGAGAACCTTGATGACTATTTGCAGCTGCCGGCACAGTTTCTTTTATGGCATAAAAGATGGCAACACTGTAGATGGCCATAATGAGCATACAGGCCCATAGTAATTCTGTTCTGTACTGGAAAAAAAGGGTTGCCCCGATTGCAGGTCCTAATACAGCTCCAATATTGTTAGCTGTGATAAAGACAGCAAATACTTGACGCCTATTCTTCTGTGTAGTCAAATCCGCTACCATGGCATCACTTGCAGGACTATAAATTGCCCCGCCGATTCCGATGCCAATAAAACAAAGATAGTCTAGCCAGTGGGAGGAGGATAAGGCAAAAACAGCAAACATGAGCGCTTTTAAGCAGCACCCTGTAAGCATTACAGGCTTTCTCCCAAAACGGTCGGCTAAATCACCGCCAATCATGCTGAATGCAATTGCTGTAAGGGGAGGAACTGTCATAAGCAACCCTGCTAACTGACTGCCAAGTGCGCTGCTGAAGTAAACAGCGATAAAGGGAAAATACATCCAGTACAATAAGTTGAAAAGAGCTTCTCCAAAAAGCCGTATTTTTAAATTGGCATTCCATACAGTTATGTTCATTTCATTACCTTTTCCTTTTATTTAGTTTCCGGCCGGTATATTTATCCTAAAATAATAAAAAAATTAAATATAGACTTATATTTTGATTTATTTTATAATAATAGTATGAAAATTTAGAATCTTCATCTCTTCGTTTAAGTGCGATAAAAATCGAACATATGCTTCGTTTAGCTGTACGGTACTTTCCAAATGAACATAAGAAACTAGCCATCTATGCTAGTTTCTTTTTTTTATGACATAAATTGAACTAATGTTTTATAAAAATAAATTAATTATTGAAATTAAGTTTCAATAATCCTATAATAAAATGGTAACCAAGAATGGAGGACTAACGTATGGATCAGAAGCTCAAGTTACTAACTACAGAATCTCGAAATGATCAAACAATGCATATAGACACAGCAAAGACGATAGATATCTTGAAGCTTATGAACGAAGAGGATCAAAAGGTTGCCCTCGCAGTACAGCAAGTGCTTCCAGATGTTGAAAAGGCTGTTCAATTTGCCTGTGAGTCTATTAAGAATGGCGGCCGCCTTATTTATATTGGGGCCGGCACAAGTGGTCGACTTGGTGTTTTGGATGCAGTCGAATGCCCGCCGACTTTCAGTACTGCCCCAGGGTTAGTTCAAGGGATAATAGCCGGAGGGGAAAAGGCATTTGTCACTGCTGTTGAAGGAGCAGAGGACAAAGAGGAGCTTGGAGCACAAGATTTAAAAGATATTAGCTTAACAGCCTATGATACAGTGATTGGAACTGCTGCGAGCGGACGTACTCCATATGTAACAGGTGCGCTCTTGTTTGCGCGAAGTGTTGGAGCGAAAGCAATCGCGCTCTCATGCAATAATCAGTCCGTTATCAGCGAGGCTGCTGACCACAGTATAGAAGTGGTCGTAGGGCCGGAAGTGCTCACTGGTTCGACAAGACTAAAAGCAGCAACCGCACAAAAGATGATATTGAATATGATTTCAACAGCTACAATGATTCAGCTTGGGAAAGCCTATGAAAACTTAATGGTAGATGTGCATGTGAGCAATTATAAATTAAAAGAAAGAGCAATCAACATCATCTGTAAAACTACAGGGGCAAGCTATGATCATGCTAAAGAGGCACTGGAAAACGCCCAAAACGAAGTGAAAACGGCAATTGTGATGCTAAAAACGAATAAAGAATACAAAGAAGCGAAGGAACTTCTCGGCACAGCGGGCGGTTATGTAAGAAAAGCGGTTAACTTAGCAGGTGGCAAGGAAGAATAGCACAACTACGCTACCGAGTGAATAATATTGAGACGGCAACAAGGCTGTCTTCTTATACGGAAAAATTAAAGCGGTTTCATTTTTAGTTGTTTCAAATGAGAATAAAGAGGGGGAACTAAAATGTCCGGGGAAAATCATGTTTTAGCGCAAAAAATCTTAGAACAGCTGGGCGGTCCTGCTAATATAGCAGCTTATACACACTGTATGACTCGCCTGCGTGTAACGCCTGTTAATTTTGCTGTTGTAGATAAAGAAGCAATAAAAAAAATCGATGGTGTATTAGGGCTGGTTGAGGATGAGACACTGCAAATCATTATAGGACCTGGGAAAGTTAATAAGGTTACTGAAGCATTTGGAGGGCTTCTATCCTCATCAGGCGAAGTAAATCTAGAAGAGCTAGCAGCACAGAAAAAATCAGAGTTAAAAGCGAAAAACGCTACTCCTGTCAAACTGTTCTTACGAAAAATCGCCAATATTTTCATTCCGCTAATCCCCGCCCTTGTAGCATCAGGATTAATTACAGGAATTACGAAAGCTGTTGTACAAGGCGGCTGGCTTGCGGCAGAGTCGCAATTTGCGCTGATATTAACAGTGATCGGAGGCGGCTTATTTACCTATCTAGGCATTTTAGTCGGCATAAATGCAGCGAAGGAATTTGGCGGTTCACCTGCATTAGGGGGAGTTGCCGGCATTTTAATCATTAATCCGTCTGTCGCTGGAATAACTCTTTTTGGAGAAGAACTGCTGCCTGGACGGGGCGGATTAATTGGTGTTTTGTTTGCAGCCATCTTCATTGCCATTGTCGAAAAACATGTCCGCCGCTTTGTGCCGCAGTCCCTTGATATTATCATAACTCCAACAGTAGCTTTATTAATAACAGGAATTATCACCTATCTCGTGTTCATGCCAATCGGGGGCATTATCTCAGATGGAATTACAAAAGGCTTGCTCGCTGTTTTGGATATGGGCGGAGTTGTAGCCGGCTTTGTGTTAGGAGCTGCATTTTTGCCGTTAGTTGTAACAGGCTTGCACCAAGGGTTAACTCCTGTTCATCTTGAACTAATAAATGCAATTGGGGATGATCCTCTGCTGCCGATTTTAGCAATGGGCGGAGCAGGCCAGGTAGGTGCAGCATTTGCCATCTATTTAAAAACGAAAAAAACACGCTTAAAACGAGCGATTGGCGGTTCCTTGCCGTCCGGTTTGCTCGGTATCGGGGAGCCGTTGATTTTCGGGGTGACACTTCCCCTTGGCAGGCCATTTTTGACAGCTTGCCTTGGAGCAGGAATAGGCGGCGCATTTCAAGCTTATTTTAAAGTTGCTACCATTGCTGTCGGCGTTTCCGGATTACCGCTTTCCTTTCTAGTTCATGCCGAACAGATTTTACTATACTTGGCCGGGTTAATCATTGCTTATGCAGCAGGGTTTGCTTTCACATTTTTATTTGGATTTAAGGATGAAATGGCGAGTGAATTCGAATGATTGGGATTTCCTTTTATTTAAATGATCCTCTCGCTGAACGTCGATTAATAGAAGCAAGTATGCAAGGAGTTAAAAAGGCATTCACCTCATTGCATCTTCCTGAGGAACAGGGGCATCTTGCTAGCAAGGTAAAAAAACTGCTTGCAACAGCCAAAGCTAATGGAGTCGAGGTTTATGCAGATGTGTCTCTGAAAACCCCCAGCCATTTAGGAATAGCAAATTTAGAACAATTGAGGGATCTTGGCATAGCAGGAATTCGACTTGACGACTTTGATTCGCATATGATTATTAAGCTGTCAAAGCAATTCCACATTGCCCTTAATGCAAGTACAATTTCAAGGATAGAGCTTAAAAGTTTTCTTGCAAATGGACTAGAGAGTGAAAGGCTGATTGCTTGGCATAATTTTTATCCTCGCCGTGAAACTGGCTTAGATGAAAACTTCTTCAAGAAGCAAACCGCTTTATTTAAACAATATAATATTCCAGTATGTGCCTTCATACCAGGAGTAGGGGAAAAAAGAGGCCCCATCTTTGAAGGGCTTCCAACGCTGGAAAGCCATCGTGATATAGATCCCTTTATAGCAGCAGTTGAGCTGTTGAAGGTGGGAATAGATGATGTGTATATAGGAGATCCAGCATCAGGAAAGGAACTTTTAGCGAAGCTGATGAAATTTCATTCAGATCGCATCCTCCCACTTCGTATAAATTCCTCCGTTCTCCAAGGGGGAATTTATCGCATCCGTCCCGATTTTGCCCGCGATGTGCTGCGCTTAATGGATACAAGGAATGATGAATCTGCACCTCCTGAATATACAGGGGAGCGGCTTCGGGGAATGATTACAATGGACAATGACTTATATGGGCGCTACCGAGGGGAAGTTCAAATTGCCTTACGAAAACTTCCTGCAGATGAACGGGTTAATGTCATTGGTCAGGTTATCGAGGAGGATCTCGAGCTACTGTCACATATTCAACCAGGTCAACAGCTGGAGTGGAAAGTATTGGGGTCATACTAGAGCGAGTACAGAGCAACATGTAACAAAATAATAGTGAGCTTGTGCCCTGTTATATTTTTAACAGGGTTATTCTTATGTTTTAATAGAGTGATAATTGCTAATTTTATGATAAACTAAAGCGGTAAGGAAATAACTTACAGGAGTTTTCAATAAAAAAGAATGCAGCTTAGCTTGGACAGCAGCATTCTTCCTAATGATTGCTTCTGTTTTTTAGCAGCCATGCTTTTGCAGCAAGTCCAACTGCTAAACCGGGTATGACACAGAGAATCGGCATAAATATCGGTCCAATCAAGAGGCCGAATAAGGTCCATCTCTGTGAATAAATCAGCCCGATGGTTACAAAAATCGTACATGATACGTAGGGAAGAAAGGCGTAAGGTGGAGTAGAACCTTCCTTATATGTATCTCTTACAGCATCCCACATGGCAAAAAAATACAGACATGGATAAAACATAAGCCATTGAAAGTGAATATATTCCGTTGCTTTATCAAAATGGCCATTGAAGCTGGAAATGATCGCAAGATTAAAATTGGATTGGCGGTTAATGACCATTTCCATCAAAATAAAAAGCAGTGATTTTAAGATTTTGTGATTTAACAGCTGGCCAAAGCCAGGAAAAGCAATCGACCATAACAATCTTTCCAATGTTACTTTATTCAATTTAGGATCAGCCTGCTTCCTATTTGTATATTGGTAATTGGTATATAGAAAAAACAGTAACTTGTCATAATGCCGCTGTTTCTTATTATTACACATAGCATTTTAAATATTAATTTTTTTACAGAATTTGTATAATATTATCGCGCGAATATTAGAGGTAGGTGCAGAAGTTTGAAGGAAATAACATATATGGACATACATAAAGAAGGAGAAGTAGTTCTTGATACTGCTAGGTTTCGCCATTATCATGATCCGAAGATGCTCAGTCGTTATGACAGTAATTTTATTGCATTTAAGGAAATGCCAAATAAGAAGGAATTCAGCGATACAGAAAAATATCTACAGGAATATCATGTTGCAAGAGGGCAAAAACATGTAAAGTTTGTGTTTCCGCCGAATGAAAAGCTAGATGATTCATTATTAACTAATCTTTCTAGTGAAGGCTATGACACTGGATTTACGGAGTTGTATAAAATAAATCCGCGAGATTTTCCAGGATATGAGATGAAAAAAGAAATAGAAATTGCTCATGTCGGAGCAAATCAGCTTGAGGATTTTTTAACATTAAACTATCAGCAAGACCTTGTCTTCGGGAGTGCGTTTGCGTCAATGAAGCAGGAAAATAATCGGAGTCACTTTAAGGATTCTGCTTTTGGGCAGGTTATCGCTTATTATAATGGAGTGCCTGCTGGCGGATTAGTAGCAATCCTGAAAGAACAAACAGTCGAGATTGATGGTTTGTTTGTACTGCCGGAATTTCAACGAAAACAAATCGCGGCACATCTCCAGCAATTTGTGATGAAGTCCTTTCCCGAAAAGACGGTTATACTGCTTGCAGATGGTGAGGATACACCAAGGGAAATGTATAAAAAGCAAAATTATGAATATGTCTGTTTTCAGTATGAAACAGTGAAGGTATTTGAAGAGGATTAAATCTATTGCAAAGGGGATGAGCAGCGTGAAATCAGTTAAAGTTTTTCATTATGATGCATTCAGCACCATGCCGGACAAAGGCAATCCTGCTGGAGTGGTTTTCACAGGAGATTTATGCAGTAAGTCGGAAATGCAAGAGGTTGCCTTTAAGGTTGGATTTAATGAAACAGCATTTATTGCCAGCTCTGACAAAGCAGACCTGAAGATAAATTACTTCACACCAGGCCATGAAATGGATTTATGCGGACATGGGACGATCGCCTGTTTATACGGCCTTTACGAACAGAGATTATTGCCTCCGAAAGAGGAGTTAACAATAGAAACCAAAGCTGGCATACTACCGATTAAACTAAAGGTAGATAATTCAGGAAGAATGTACATAACGATGAAGCAAGCACAGCCAAAGTTTATGGAATTTCGAGGTTCCCAGAAAGAGCTAGCCTTGGCAATTGGTTTAAAAGAAGATGATTTATCGGAAGAGCTGCCAATTATGTACGGCAGTACAGGAATATGGACACTGCTTATCCCTATCAGGAGCTTATCTGCGTTTAAGAAGATGAAGCCGGACAATCAATTGTTCCCGAATATTTTGACAGAGAATCCAAAGGCATCCTTGCATCCTTTTTGCCTCGAAACAGAACTGGAAGGCGCTGATATGCATGCCCGCCATTTTTCTTCGCCATTTTCTAAAACAGTGGAAGATCCTGTCACAGGCACCGCCTCTGGAGTGATGGGTGCTTATTATGCTTCTTATATTAAAGAGCAGGCTAAAAAGCCATTGCATTTAATAATAGAGCAAGGTTTGGAAATGAACCGTGCAGGCACAGTGTTAGTAACGGTGTCAGAGGGAGATAACGGACTTGGCATAGAAGTCACAGGAACAGCAGTGTATGTGAATGAAATGGAAATAAATATTGGTCATTAAAAAAAATGGGCTGGAAAAAATAAAATAGATATTGCAACGTTTGGGAATATACGGTAATATGTTAAATAATTATTAAAGCGAAGATAAGGACATGAGTTGTTTAAAAAAGTTGACAGAGAGGGAAGTGCAAGCTGGAATCTTCCTAACAGATTTTAACATCTTACCACCTTTGAGCTGTGTTGGGGAAATATAGTATCCAATGCCGTCAATGCTGCGTTAAAGCACAATAAGCCGCAAAGTTTTTGCGGGAAATTGGGTGGAACCACGGGTATAAGCACGCTCGTCCCTTGCTAGAGGGATGTAGTGTGCTTATTTTTTTATATAAAAAAGTGATGAAAAGGACATGAATTATTTTTACGGTCTACAGAGAGGGAAGTGCAAGCTGGAAACTTCCTGGCTTAGGAAAATGATTTACCGCCTTGGAGCAGTGCCTTAGAAAAGGTACCGTTAGCTGCGTTAAAGCACAATAAGCCGAAAAGTTTTTGCGGGAAATTGGGTGGAACCACGGGTATAAGCACGCTCGTCCCTTGTTAGAGGGATGAGTGTGCTTATTTTTTTATATAAAAAAGTGATGAAAAGGACATGAATTATTTTTACGGTCTACAGAGAGGGAAGTGCAAGCTGGAAACTTCCTGGCTTAGGAAAATGATTTACCGCCTTGGAGCAGTGCCTTAGAAAAGGTACCGTTAGCTGCGTTAAAGCACAATAAGCCGCAAAATTTTTGCGGGAAATTGGGTGGAACCACGGGTATAAAACGCACTCGTCCCTTGTTAGAGGGATGAGTGTGTTTTTTTTATACAAATTTTTAATAGGAGTTGATTGACTGATGAAGAATCAATGTATCAGAGTGAAATTTCCGGATGGGAAATGGAAGGAATATAAAAAAGGAGCTACAGCAGGGGAGATTGCAGAAAGTATTAGCTTAAGTTTGTGCAAAAAAGCAGCAGCGGCAAAAATAAATGGTCAGCTGCTAGATTTAGCTACTCGACTGGAGGAAGATGCTAAGCTTTCGATTATCACTGTTGATTCTATGGAAGGGCTAGGAGTTTTGCGCCATACTGCTGCACATATTATGGCACAGGCATTGAAAAGATTATATCCATCTGTCGAGTTAGCAACAGGTCCGGTCATTGAAAATGGTTTTTATTATGATGTGAAAAGCGAGGTACCGTTATCACTTGGTGACTTGTCAGCTATCGAAGCAGAAATGAGGAAAATCATCGACGAAGATTTGCCGATTGAGCGTATCGAAGTTTCCTTTGATGAGGCAGAAAAAATTTGGCGCGAAAGGAAGGAATCCTACAAGTTAGAATTATTGAGTGCAATACCAAGCGATGAAATCATTTCCATTTATAAGCAAGGAGAATTTATGGATCTATGCCGTGGTCCTCATCTTCCGCAAACAGGGATGTTAAAGTTTTTTGCGTTAACAAATGTTTCTGGAGCCTACTGGAAGGGAGATAGTCAGAATGAAGCCCTTCAGCGTGTATATGGAACAGCATTTGCTCATAAACAGGACTTAGCGGATTATATGCACTTTTTAAAAGAGGCAGCGAATCGGGATCATCGTAAATTAGGGAAGCAGCTAGGCTTATTTATGTTTTCTGAAGAAGCTCCAGGCATGCCGTTTTATTTGCCTAAAGGGCAGCGGATTCGCAATGAGCTGGAAAAATTCTCAAGAGAATTGCAGCAGGAATCGGACTATGAGGAAGTTCGCACTCCTTTTATGATGAATCAAAGACTATGGGAACAATCAGGACACTGGGATCATTATAAAGATAATATGTATTTCTCTGATGTCGACAATCAATCCTTTGCACTGAAACCGATGAATTGTCCTGGTCATATGCTTGTTTACAAAAATAATTTATATTCATACAGAGATTTGCCAATCAGGCTAGCTGAGTTCGGCCAAGTTCATCGCCATGAATACAGTGGCGCCTTGAACGGGATGCTTCGAGTCCGTACATTTTGCCAAGATGATGCCCATATTTTTGTGCGGGAGGATCAAATTCAAACAGAAATCAAAGACATAATTGCGCTGATTGATAAAGTATACAGCACATTTGGATTTGATTATAGTGTGGAGCTGTCAACAAGACCGGAGGATTCTTTAGGAGATGACAGCCTTTGGGAAGCGTCAGAGCATGCCCTTGAACAAGTGCTGGATAATTTAAACATCAACTATGTGGTAAATGAAGGCGATGGAGCATTTTATGGACCGAAGATTGATTTTCATATTAAAGATGCATTAAACAGAAGTCATCAGTGTGCGACAATTCAGCTAGATTTTCAAATGCCGGAAAAGTTTGATCTTGTCTATATAAATGAGAACAATGAAAAGGTTCGGCCAGTTGTTATTCACAGGGCAGTTTATGGAAGTCTGGACCGATTCTTTGGCATTCTAATTGAACATTTCAAAGGAGCTTTTCCAGTTTGGCTTGCACCACTCCAAGTGAAAATCATTCCCGTTTCACATGTACATCTGGACTACTGTTTACAAGTTCAATCCGCCTTGAAGCAAGCTGGTATTTCTGTTGAATTAGATCAGCGGGAAGAGAAGCTAGGCTATAAAATCCGAGATGCCCAGCTGCAAAAGATTCCTTATATTCTTGTATTAGGTGACCAAGAAGCGCAAGCAGGAACTGTAAATGTCCGCAAGTTTGGCAGCAGGGACATAAAGGAGCAATCGCTCATGCAATTTATCGATGCTGTAGGCAAGCAAATAAAAGATAGAAGCTTATCATAATTTCATAAAAAAAGCCTGTCTTGCTAGTCTATACGACTAGTTTGACAAGGCTTTTTTTATATTTCAGGCAAAGAAGTATCTTTAAACACTTGGAACCGCAAACAGCTTCAAAAAGCCGTTCAGCTTATAGGCAGAATGATTTAATAAATAATCTAATCTCGTTCGCAGCCTGATAATTGTATAGATAATGGTTACAAGTATCGCCAAGAAAATCCCTCCTGAATATGGTTCTGCCATTTAATTATGGCTTTTTTAGTGTTTCAACATATAAAAATATTATTCGTACCAATAAATTGACAGAAGAGAGGTAACAAAGAAGAATTTTTATAATATTTCGACACAAAAGAGTGAGCTTGTATTAAAATGACTATACACAGGCATTAGAGAATGGAGGCGTATGGAAGGTGGAAGCACCGATTTTAGTATATAGAGGCACATATATTGAAAGCACACATGATATTCATATAGCTGTTGTCAATAGAGATGGAGAATTGATTTACTCCTATGGAGATCCGAACAGATTGACATTTCCACGGTCATCCATGAAACCGTTCCAGGCTATTCCCCTTATAGAAACTGGTGCAGCAGACCGCTTTGCTTATGATGGTTCTGCACTTGCACTAAGCTGTGCTTCACACAGCGGTGAGAGCTATCATCGCCACACCGTCCTTAATATTTTAGACAAGCTTGGTTTGAAGGAAGATGCCCTCCAATGTGGGACACATACACCTTGGGATATGGCGAGCTATAAAAAATTACTAACAGCAGGCAAAGATGTTACACCAGTTTACAGCAACTGCTCTGGCAAACATTCTGGCATGCTGGCAACAGCGGTCCATATGAACGAAGAAATTGCATCCTACCGCGAGATTACCCACCCTATTCAGCAGCGGATTCTTGAGGCAATCGAAGCAGTATGCTCCTATCCAAAAGAGCAAATCAGAATCAGTGTGGACGGATGCGGGGTGCCTGTCCATCAACTGCCTTTACTACATGCAGCACTTGGTTATGCGAGGCTTGCCAAACCTGATGCTTCAAACAAAAGAGAAGGCGCTCTTGAAAGAATAAGGGATGGGATGATAAATTATCCGGAAATGGTTGGCGGAACGAAACGGTTTGATACAGATTTAATGAAAGCATTTGGAAATCAGATTGTTTCAAAGGCAGGAGCAGAAGCGGTTCAATGTCTTGGTTTAACGATGGAGGGAATCGGCATTGCTGTTAAAGTGGAAGATGGAGGGACAAGAGCTGTCAGTGTTGCCACAATGGAAGTGCTCAGGCAGTTAGGGGTAGGTAATGAGCAAATTTTTAAACAGCTGTCTAAGTATATAGAAGCGCCTGTTTATAATGCAAGGAAGGAAAAAATCGGCGCAGTGAAAGCGAACTTTGTTCTTAAGAAAACGCAGGGAGAAATATAAACAAACAAGGAGACAGGATGCCCCTGTCTCCTTGTTTGTTATTATTTGCTTTGTGCTGGTGCTGCTGATCGAAGGAAGAAGGATACCCCAAGACCAATCAATAAAAACACACTAAGAATGATGAAAGACATTGTCAGCATTCCTGTTTTTAACAGCTGTACAGATACGATTGGACCAGCACTTGCTCCAAGAAACAGAATGAAAGCATTAAATGAGATAGCTGTTCCTCGCGCATTGCCTGCTTTTTGGCTGATTAAAGATATAATGACAGGTGAAACTACTGCAATTCCGGTCACAAACAAAACACTCATAATGACAACTGCAGGCAGAGAGGTGCAAAAACCTAACAAGAATAATCCAGCAGCGGAAAGGCCAAGGCCAGCTCTCATGACGTTCAATGCCCCAAACCGCTTGGAAATGGATCCGACAAAAAAAGCAATAAGCATCCCAATAATTCCAACTGCTCTTACATACAAAATCTGGTCACTAGATAAACCGAATTTCGGAGAGGATAAATAGCTGCCCAAAATAGTGTACATACCAACTAATGTAAATAACAGCATGAACGTAACCGAGAAGCAAAGCAGGAGCTGTGGCTGATAAAACAGCTTTTTTATCTGCTTAAACTTGCTCCAAATATGCTCGGTTGATTTTTCCTGCTCCTCTTTCGGCAGAGCTATAATGACAAGCACTGCAGAAAACAGATAAACAACACCTAAAATAAGAAAGATTGCATTCCACCCGAGCAGTTCATTAATAATGCCGCTAAAAAGCTGCCCGATGATGCCGGCCATCAATAATCCAGTACTGATAAAGCCAACGACTGTGACCCTTTTATTAGGTGGAAACATTTCGCCTGCATAAACAAGGGAAATGGGTGCAAA
Organism: Niallia laureatilytica; assembly: GCF_046613985.1. Classification (NCBI taxonomy): domain Bacteria; kingdom Bacillati; phylum Bacillota; class Bacilli; order Caryophanales; family Bacillaceae; genus Niallia; species Niallia laureatilytica. Next base: position 434,002 of record NZ_JBKKHP010000002.1, read on the forward strand.
TGCAGCAGCAACAAGTCCTTGTATTGCCCTTAAAACCACGAGCGCATGATAGGAATGGACAAAGCCAATCATAAATGTAATAACAGTTAATACACTGATGCTGACTACCATAAGAACCTTTCGTCCATATTTATCGGAGATAGGTCCATACAGTAAGCAGCCAAGAGCATAACATAAAGAAAACGAACTGCCTATCCAGGATGTCTGGTCTAAAGTAATGTGGAATTCCTTTGAGAAGACGGAGGTTAAGGGAATGGTAATGTACATACTTGTTAACAAGGTAAGTCCGCACCAAAATAGAATAAATGTTATAAAGGGATAATTCCTTTTTTGACTTGCCTCGTTAATAATTGCGTGACTCAATTTCAGCGCTCCTTTTATTGTTAGTTCTCTCCTAAAGATGAGGAGATGATGAAATCCATCTGATTATATAGCCTTTCTAAAAGGTATGCAATGATAGGGATTTTATCCGAGTTCTCAAAGAATGAATGATTACCAGAGACTTAATAAAAGAAATAGGAATATTTTCTTATATATTTGCCAAATTACTTGTCGATATAGGGGGTGGAAAGATATAAAAAGATAAGGGCAGGAGACATCATGGGGAATTTAAAGAGAATAAAGAAGATGAAAATGACGATTCAAAAGAAGCTATTAATCACCTTTTTGCTGTTAGTCATTATACCTGTACTAACAATAGGAGCAGTCTCCTATTTCAGTGCAAACAAGGCGATTTCAGACCAAATCTCGTATGCATCAGAGGCGAGTGTAAACTTGTTAAACGAATATATAGACAGTACTGTAGAGCCAAAGGTGAAAGATGCTGAATTTTTTGCTGAAAACATTGCGGTAAATAAAAACAGCGTAAAAGAGAATTCAGATTTACGCAAACGGCTTGATGAATATGCATCCCTCCATCCCGAGACTGCCAGCATCTATGTAGGCACGGCGAATGGCGAGATGATTCAATACCCAGTTAAAAAGCTTCCGGACGGTTATGACCCAAGGGAAAGAGATTGGTATAAAAATGCAGACCCAACAACAGAAACAGTGATTTCTGATGCTTACTTATCAGCTTCCGGAGAAATGGTTGTTACCATCTCCAAAAAGCTTGCTGATGGATCTGGTATCCTTGGCATAAATTTAAAGGTTGATTCGATAAAAGAAGTTGCTCAAAAAGTGACAATCGGTAAAGAAGGCTATGGCTTTATCCTTGGGAGGGGAAAACAATATATTTATCACCCATCGAAAGAGTCCGGCTCTGAGGCAAAAGACAGCTTCATGTCTGCACTGTATGAAAGTGAATCAGGACATCAAAACTATGAGCTTGATGGTGAGCTGAAAAGCATGGCATTTACAACGAACAAATTAACTGGCTGGAAAATTGCCGGGACGATGTATAAAAGTGAAGTGGATAATGCATCAGCATCTATTGTAAAGTCATCGTTAATTATTCAGATTTTTGCTATCCTAGTTGGCATTGCTGTTGCAATTCTTGTTACACGTTCAATCATCCGCCCGCTTCAGAAGCTGAAGAATAGTGCACAGGTTATCAGCAAGGGAGACTTAACAGCGCCGATTGAAGTGTCTTCACATGACGAAATTGGCGAGCTTGGCACAGCATTTTCCGATATGAAGGAATCACTGCGGGGGCTGATTTCACAAGTAGATTCAAATACAGAGCAGGTGGCAGCAGCAGCTGAAGAGCTGTCAGCAGCTTCAGAAGAAACAAAAACAGCAACTGTTCATGTTGCCTCCTCTATTCAACAGATTGCAAGTGGTGCAGAGGTGCAGACTACTGGCATGGAAAAAACAGCAGCAGCTATTGAAAAGGTAGGACAAGGCATAAATACAATTTATAATAATGTGGAAATGGTCAATAAGGAAGCAAGATTGACAGCAGATCATGCAATAGAGGGCGGAGAGTCTGTCAAAAAAACAGTGGACCAAATGACCACTATTTATAACCATGTGAGCGAATCAGATCAAATGATAAAATCATTAAACGATCGCTCTAAGGAAATAAATGAAATAAGCAATGTAATCAGCGGAATCGCTGAACAGACAAACCTGCTTGCACTTAATGCCGCAATTGAAGCAGCAAGGGCTGGAGAGCAAGGCAAGGGATTTGCTGTCGTGGCTGAGGAAGTAAGAAAGCTTGCAGAACAGTCGCAAACATCTGCTAAACAGATTACTGGTTTGATTAAAGATATTCAGACAAGTACAGAACAGACTGTTGATAAAATGAAGCAGGCTGCTGAAAGTGTTGAAACAGGAATCGAGGTTTCACAAGAAGCAATCGTCAAGTTTAATGCCATTATTGAAGGAATCAAAAATATGGCACCAAAAATGGACGAAGTCTCTCATATCGTTAAAGGTGTTAATGGAGAAATACAGTCCGTCACTGCGACTTCATTTAACTTAGCAAATATCGCTAAAGAAAACACTTCTGCATCAGAAAGTGTTGCAGCAAGCACAGAACAGCAAATTGCTGTCCTTGAGGAAGTTACAGCTTCAGCTAAATCACTTGCAAACATGTCAGAGGAACTGCAAGAGCTGATCCGCAAGTTCACTGTGTAATTAGGTAAATAAATCCAATTGTTGGAACGGTTTTTCTTTCAGCTAAGAAAAGCTGCTGTACCAATGATAAGACCGCTTTTGTCACAAAACAGAAGCGGTCCTTTTTTTCTATCCTTATTGCCGGGATATAGAATATAATGGAGAAAGGAATGCATCGCCATAAGGAACCAAAAGGCTGTTGCACCAATCTTTAGAAAAGATGGAGAAGAAAACTTAAAATGTCAAATGAACTATTCCTTTTTTCCTTTATTGATATTTGCGGTGGGTTATTGAGCGCTTTGCTATGCATTTACGCCTTTTTTAATATACGCCATGCTCCTGGGGGCATCTTCTATATTTTAGGGACTTTTTGTTGCTCGCTGTTTACGTTCTTTTATGTTTTTGAACTGAACAGTCAATTACTAGAGCATGCAAAAATCTGGCTGCGACTAGAATATTTAGTTTTGCCATTCATCCCTGTCTTTACATTATTTATGTGCATGGAGTATGTCGGAGTAAAGTGGAACCGGCATTTGTATTACTTTTTTTTCGGTCTGCCACTGCTGACAATACTTGTTCACTATACAAATGATTTTCACCATTTTTACTATAAATCGATGAGTATGGACACATCTGGACCTTTCCCTGTTTTGAGCTTAGAAGGAGGACCATGGTTCTATGTTCATTCCTTTTTCCTGTATGCCTGTGTGTTAGGGAGCATTGTCCTCTTGCTTGCGCAATTTAGAAAGGGCAGAGCAAGCCGTTTTAAGTGGCAGATAGCCACGATGACTGCAGGACTGTTTGTGCCTGTGCTAGGGAGTGTTTTGTATTTAACTGGTTTAAGTCCAAATGGCATTGATTTAGGACCAATATCAATGAGCATCTCTTTTATTTTCCATGGTGCCGCCATTATATCCTTGCAGATGTTCAGCGTTGCACCAATTGCTAGAGAAAAGGTGTTTGACAGTATGGAGGAAGGGGTTTTAGTTTTAAACCATAACAACATAATTGTAGATTTTAATCCAATTATGCAGCAGATGGTGCCGAAAATCAGCCGTGCCATTGGCAAATCGATTAACGATATCCTCAAGGACAGTCAAACGCTGTTAGGTATTATCTCTAAAGGAGAAAAGCGCGATTATAAACAGGAAACTGCTTATGGAGATATTCATTATCAAATTAAATTCACCCCAGTATTGCACAGAAGTAAGCATCTCGGTCAAATCATCACATTTGTAGATGTGACAGATAGAATACGTCTGCAAGACCAGCTGAAAGCAATCGCAAGCATAGATGGGTTAACAGAGGCTTATAACAGAACCTTCTTTCTGCAAAAAACGGAAGAGCTGCTCGATAAGGGGTGTTTGAAAAGCTTGAGCATCATCATGTTTGATGTGGACTATTTTAAAAAAGTAAATGATACTTTTGGTCATAAAGCAGGAGATACCATCCTAAAGCAAGTGGTTAAACTGGCTAAAAAGCATATGAGAAGATCTGATATTATTGGCCGGTATGGCGGTGAGGAATTTATCATCTGTCTGCCTGATGCTTTCATGCAGGAAGCAATTGTTATTGCCGAAGCAATTCGCAGAGAAATCGAAAGAACACACGTCGATGTAGATGGAAAAGAAATCAAGGTGACGACAAGCTTCGGTGTTGCAAGTGCTGCTGCTAACGACCAAAAAAACAGCAAGCTTATCGCCTCCCTTATGGATGAAGCCGATATGGCACTATATACAGCGAAAAATAACGGCAGAAACTGTGTTCGGTCATTTGAAGACCCAGTTGTCATTCACTAAAAAATGTATCCTGTTAACAGGATACATTTTTTTTATGCAGGGCTTTTCTGCCGATATATTTGGCTTGCCCACAACAAATACATTCCCCCGAAGAAAATATATAAAAGCCCATTGGCCGCACCTAATGCTCGCGGTTCAAATACTTCAAGCAGCAGACCTGTAACGAACATGGATAAACCTAAGCTTGTATTGCCGATTGTGGCAGATAAGGCAAAATAACTTCCTTGGTGCTTTTGCGGCATGGTTTTCATCACAACTGTATCAAGCAATGCATTTCCGACACCTCCAAAAACCGTCAATATCCCAAACAGGACGGCAATCATTGCAAACGAGTTCACCTGGCTTACAATCAACAGAATAATTCCCTCAATGATCATCGCGAGATAAGCAAACAATAAGAAGTTTCCCTTAATTAATCGAGTGAAAAAGGGGCTGATAATAAAGCCAACTCCCAAGACGCTGTATAGAATGCCTACTCCTAGATCTGCAGCAGGAAAGGTGTCTATCGCATAGATGCTTATAAGGACATTTTCTATCCCGTTAGCTAAAGGTACAAAAATATCAGCACTTAACAGCATGATAAATAAGGAGGAAGAGAAAATTACGGCTATAAGCTGATTACCTTTCTCCTTCGTTGCTGGCTGATGAGCTGTATGCCGAACAGCATCATCTATTTTTGCAATTCTGCTTATAAATGCTGCTGCAGTCAAGAAGGATAAGATATTGACAAAAAAGGCAGCTTTTTGGCCAAATAGCAGGGAGATGATTCCGCCGGAAAATGCGCCGATAACAAGGACGAAGCCCAACTGGACTTGTTCCCACCCGTTTACTGCTTTCATACTTTCCCCATTTATTAGTGCTGGAATGCTTGCCTTCCGCACAGGCGCATAGAGGGCTTCACCGCTGGCCAAAAGAAACGAGGCAACATAAATAATCCATATATCTTCTTTGCTGTTTACAAATAGAAAGGATATGGCAATGAAAGCCCGGACTATGTCTGTATAAAGCAAAACTTTTTTTCGAGACCATTTAGCAGCAACCATACTGCTAAGTGGCCCAAACAGTAAGAATGGCAGCATGCGCAAAGCCAGTGTTATGCCTACAGACATACCCGATGCAGACAATTGTAAAAGAAGCGACAGAGAAGCTACTTGACTGAATCTGTCTCCGATGCCATTGATAAGGCCAGAAAAAAACAACTTCTGATATTCCTTTTCTTGCGACAGAATAGACATGATTGATCACCTTCTAATTAGATTGATATCTAATTAGATGATAATCTAATTTAAGTAACTTGTATAGATATAATGATTAATAAATTTAATAGCAGCCATAAAGCCTTATCTTTCATCCGGAAATTTTTTACTGCATTCCCCTCCAAAAGCCTTGCTGTTCCTAGTAATTGTTGGGTTTTTGGTGATTCATTTCTAGTAGGGGAGGATAACAGCATCCGTATATTTTCGCGAAACATGTGTTCTTATATGAGTCGAAAGGCACTTTTTATGAATATACTAAATTGTTAAACTATTTGGTGTAAACTACTAATCCTACAGGAGGGATCATATTATGAGACCAGAAGTGAAGGTAATACCTTACAAAGTGGAGCAAGTGGTACAAATGGCGAATGAGGTGCCGACAGGAATTCAGCAAATTCAAGCACCTGCATTATGGAACAAATCAAAAGGAAAGGGTATTAAGGTTGCAATCCTTGATACAGGCTGTGATACGACACATCCTGATTTGCAGGAACGTATTATCGGCGGCTATAACTTTACAGACGATGATAATTCAAATCCAGATATTTATAGTGATTATAATGGACATGGCACACATGTAGCCGGAACAATTGGAGCAGTGGAAAACAACGATGGAGTGGCAGGTGCTGCACCACAAGTGTCTCTTTTAATCGTAAAGGTTCTTAATGGACAAGGTTCAGGGCAATATGATTGGATTACTAACGGAATTTATTATGCAATTGAACAAAATGTTGATATTATTTCCATGAGTTTAGGAGGACCGGATGATGTCCAAGCACTTCATGATGCTGTGAAAAGGGCGGTTGACAACCAAATTTTGGTCGTTTGTGCGGCTGGTAATGAAGGAGATGGACGTGAGACGACTGAAGAGCTGGCATACCCTGCAGCATATAATGAAGTAATTAGTGTTGGTTCTGTCGATTTTACAAGAAACTCCTCCGAATTCTCCAACTCTAACAGAGAAGTGGACCTTGCTGCACCTGGAGAAAATATTCTGTCCACATATCCAGGCGGCCAATATGCCAGACTTAGCGGTACATCTATGGCAGCACCTCATGTAAGCGGCGGACTTGCCCTAATTAAGGCAATTGCAACGGATGAATTTGACAGACCTCTGACAGAACCGGAGCTGTATGCACAGCTCATCAAACGGACTGTTCCACTAGGATTCTCTCCAAAACTGGAAGGGAATGGGCTTCTTTATTTAACAGCCCCAGAGAAGCTCGCAGAAGCAATCCAGTCAAGTGTGACGAAAATGCTGTCTGTCTGAGTATGATAGAAAACAAGACGCTTCCTTTACGGAAGCGTTTTTTTGTTGGCAGTCAGAAAGAAGTTTAAAGCAGCTGTTTAATAGTAATACATCTCTAAGTCCATTATAATAGCAACATAAAACGTAAAATGAGGGTTATTAATTGAAAACACAAGAATTTATATACACGATTTCTTATCACGAGGATGAGGCAGATGTTTGCCAGCTGGAGATGCGCTCGCTTTTTTCAGCAGAAAATATTACGAATTTCGTGGAAAGCACACTCGAAATTGATCCAAGCAGGAGCCCGTTTATCAAGGGAAGAATCGATATTAAAGCAGCAAACGAAAGCTTTGAAGAGCTGCTGACAGATGTTCAGAAAATCGGACTGGAGGAAGACTCCTATAAAGTTGTGTTTATTAAAGGAACTAGAAATATTCCCTTTACCGAGAGAAAAAGAATGGAAAGAGTCGCAGGCGCTTGTATTAAAGGTAATGTGAATCTGCATAACCCTGACAAAATATATGCCATTATGTTTGGCAATGGCCGCTGGATATTTGGCGATTATCAGGAAAGCACATCCGTTTGGCTTGCACATCAAGGCAAGCCGAATCAATATTCAACAGCGTTAAGCACAAGATTGGCAAGAGCTGTTGTCAATATTGCCGTACCACATCCTTCAGGAACTAAGGCAATTGATCCTTGCTGTGGTATCGGAACGGTGCTCATCGAAGCATTGTCAATGGGTATCGATATAGTTGGCAGTGATATAAATCCACTTGTTACAGGCAAGGCACGAGAAAATATTGCTCATTTCCAACTGAACGGAGAGGTTCTGTTACAGGATATCAAGGATGTGACAGGAAAGTATGATGCCGCTATTATTGATATGCCTTATAATCTTTGTTCTGTTCTTCCATATGAAGAGAAGCTGTCTATGCTTAAGAGTGCAAGACGATTTGCGAAAAAGGCTGTTATCGTATCAATTGAAGAAGTAGACGATGCAATTCTTCAAGCAGGATTTACAATTGTCGACCGCTGCATTGCTAAAAAAGGCAATTTTAAAAGGCATGTTCTAGTATGTAGCTGATGGTTATTTTTGGTGGTGCACAATGTTTGTTGCCTATATCTCTACAGTGTTAGAATAAAAAATATAATATATAAGTTACCCTAAACTTGAAGAAGGAGAAAGCCAAATGAATGTAAAGCTTACGAAAAACATCATAAAAGAAATGTGTGGCAATGTCTCCTTCAAGCGAGGGGATTCTTTTGTGAGAAATAAAAAAGTCACATTTCAACTCTTTCATTCACATACATGCAAAGCGATTGTACATGGAGCAGATGATTTTATGGTGAGTATAAAAGCAGATGCTGCAGGGAAATTGGAGGCAGAATGCTCTTGCCCCAAACTGGCGTCCTTTCAAAAGGACTGTCAGCATGTGGCCGCTGTTTTGCTTGCTGTTTATGAGCAGCAGCTGAAAAAAACTGCTCCGCAAGTGGTGCAGGGTGGTGAAATGCTCGCAATGGAGCTTTTGTCCATTTTTGATGGTGCGCCTGCAAGAAAGAGCGCTCATCAGCGCCATTTTGAGAATCGAGATATTCAGAAGGCTGAGTTTATTTGTCATGTAACGGAGTCTCACGGGAAAAGAAAAACCTTTGCAGTTGAAATGACCATAAATGGCACAGCCTTGCCGGATATTTATGCGTTTTTGCAGGCATGGAAAGTAGGAACCCCTTATACAGATGGAGAAATTTCCTATAATCCAGCTACACAATGCTTTTTGAAGGAAGCCGATGATGTGTTAAGCGGGCTGTTTGCAATCGGTGAGGATGAAAAAGTCAATCAGACAGCAAGCGGTGCCGGAATTGCAGGAGAAGAAAGACAGCTGTTGTACTTATCGCCTTCTTCCTGGCCTACTGTTCGCCGCCTGCTTTCGAAGGCACCATATGTACAATTACAGCATAGAGGCGAGTTATTTTCTGATTTCCGCCTTTCCAACAACCAGCTGCCGTTAACATTCTCATTCGAGCATGAAAACTCAGGTTCCCATAAGCTTGCTATAGCAGGAATGAACCATATAGAATTACTGCCCTTATATGATTCGGTAGTAGCAAACGGAATAATATATGAATTAGACAGCCAGGATATGCAAAGGCTGTCCGAATTAAAAGGCATGCTGGAGCAGACTGGTACAAATCAAATTCCAATCCGCCCGAACCAGGCGGAATTTTTTCTTGAAAAGGTAGCGCCTAATTTAAGAAAACTCGGCAAGGTGAATATAAGCAGCCAATTTGTGCGGACGCCGCTTGAAGCAAAGCTGTATTTGGACCGTGTCAACAACCGGCTGTTAGCAAGCCTGGAGTTTCACTATGGGCCTGTAATGCTTAATCCTGTTGAAAACAGGGATATACCTGCAAAAGGCTTTTTTGTCAGGGAAGAAGAAAAGGAAAATGAGATCCTTAAAATCATGAAAAACAGCTCGTTTGCACAAACTGACAGCGGCTATATTCTTTATAATGAAGAGCTAGAGTATGAATTCTTATATAATACTCTCCCAGAGTTGAAGAAAATGGTGCAAATATATGCAACAACAGCAGTGCGCAACCGAATCTTTAAAGGCAACAGCTTCCCGAAATTCAGAGTGAAAATAAAAAAAGACCGCATTAATTGGCTGGAATTTAAGTTTGAAATGGATGGCGTACCAGAAAGAGAAATTAAAGAGCTGCTGTCTGCACTTGAAGAAAAACGAAAATACTACCGGTTGAGAAGCGGATCACTCTTGTCTTTACAGACTAGAGAATTCGAACAAATCCAGCATTTTTTAAAGTTTCCAGAGCTAGAGCTGAAGGAGGAAGTTGATATTTTTGAACTTCCCGTTACAGAAGGTTTGTCGTTATTTTCAGATGGAGAGCAGGGCATTATCGAGCTGGACAAATCGATGAAAGAGCTTATGCAAACAATCCGTCAGCCAGAAAAAACAGACATTGAAGTGCCTGCCAAGCTGCAGCAAGTCTTGAAAGAATATCAGAAAACAGGATTTAAATGGATGAAAACCCTTGCTAAATATGGGTTTGGAGGAATATTGGCAGATGATATGGGGCTTGGGAAAACATTGCAAAGCATCACATTTATCGCCTCAGAGCTTTCCAATATCAGAGAAAGAACACAGCCTGTATTGGTAGTTTGTCCATCATCCTTAACATATAATTGGCTTCAGGAAATAGGGAAGTTTGCTCCTGATATTCAAGCACTTGTGATTGACGGCGCTGCTGCTGACAGGAAGCAGCTGCTGAAAGAGCTTGCTGGCATTGATGTTGTGATCACTTCTTATCCGCTGCTGCGCAAGGATATTCATTTGTATGAAACAATCGCCTTTCATACGGCATTTTTTGATGAAGCACAAGCCTTTAAGAATGCAGGGACACAGACGGCAAAGACAGTGAAGCGAATTCGTGCAGACCAGCGCTTTGCCTTGACAGGAACTCCGGTGGAAAACTCACTTGAAGAGCTTTGGTCATTATATTATATTGTTTTTCCGCAGCTGTTCAGAACATTGAAAGAGTATGCGAATTTGTCGAAAAAACAAATCTCGCAGAGAATTAAGCCATTTTTGCTGCGCCGTCTTAAAGAGGATGTCTTAATGGAACTCCCTGGTAAGGAAGAATGGGAGGAAGCTGTTGATTTGCTGCCAGAACAGAAGAAGCTTTATGGAGCATATTTAGCAAAACTTCGCCATGATACACTTAAACATCTAGATAAAGCAACACTTCGAAAAAATCGCATACGAATTTTAGCAGGTTTGACGAGATTGAGACAAATCTGCTGCCATCCTGCCTTATTTGTCGACGGCTATAACGGTAAATCGTCCAAGCTGGAGCAGCTTATGCAAATCATAGAGGAGTCAAAGCAGGCAGGCAGGAGAGTACTGATTTTTTCTCAGTTTACTAAAATGCTCGAATTGATTGGAAGAGAACTCGCAATAGAAGGTCTGCCGTTCTTTTATCTGGACGGAAACACTCCCTCTGAAGAGCGAGTTGACTTGTGCCGCCGCTATAACGCTGGCGAAAGAGACTACTTTTTAATCAGCCTGAAGGCAGGTGGAACAGGCCTCAATTTAATGACAGCAGATACAGTCATCCTTTATGATACTTGGTGGAATCCTGCTGTTGAGGAGCAGGCTGCTGACCGCGCCCACCGGATTGGTCAGGAAAACGTCGTCCAAGTAATCAAGCTGTTAGCAAAAGGAACCATTGAAGAGAAAATACATGAGCTGCAGGAAAAGAAACGGCATTTAGTCGATGAAATAATCAATACAGACGAAGCGGTGCTCTCTTCCATTACGGAAGAGGAGTTGCGAAGCCTGCTTCTGTGAAAAAACGAAGGGAATGGTAGAAATGGCAAAACAAATCAAGCTGGATGATACTATAATCCAAGTAAAAAGCTATACAGAAGAGATCCAAAATGATCTGCATTCAATCAAAATTATATTTGATGTAGCAAGCGACGATTATCATGAAATTACTACCCTTCTTTATAAAGGAGCATTCCATGTTACAGTCGCAGAAAAAGATTTAGCATTTCACGCTGCTATCCAGCAATATTCCACCTCTATAACCAATCTATATGAAAAAGGAAATACAGGTGAATTTACGTTAACTCTACTCGAGACAAGGAACTAACTTAGAAAGAAGGCATCGCCATGAGATTAGGAATATTAGATCAATCGCCGATTTCCACTAATCAAGAGGCACAGGATGCTTTAGCTGCCTCTGTTAAATTGGCGCAAGCCGGAGAGGAATTTGGATATGTTCGATATTGGCTTGCTGAACACCATGATTTGCCAGGCCTTGCTTGTTCGGCACCAGAAGTGATGCTGAGCTATATCGGCGCTAACACAAGAACCATCCGCATCGGCGCTGGTGCGGTGCTGCTACCTTATTATCGTCCGTATAAAGTAGCAGAAGTGTATAACATGCTGGCAACCTTAATGCCCAATCGCGTTGATTTAGGAATTGGACGGGCACCAGGAGGTTCTGCAGAAGCAAGCAATGCATTATCCCCAAACTTCCTCCAGCAGGTTTGGGCAATGCCTGACAGCATAAAGGAGCTGCTCTTATATTTGGATGATGAATATAGTACAAATAATGAGCATGCAACATTATCAGCAGCACCAGTTCCGAAAATCCCGCCTGTACCATGGCTGCTTGGCACAAGCAAAAAAAGCGCAATCTTAGCAGGCCAGCTCGGGCTTTCCTACACATTCGGCCATTTTATGAGCGATAAAGACGGCCCGGAAATTGTCCGGCAATATAAAGCTGCCTTCAAGGAACGAAAAGAGGGACAAAAAGCAGGAACGATTGTCGCCGTAGCTGCCTTTTGTGCAGAAACTACAGAAAAAGCGGAAGAAATCGCCTTAAGCTCCTTCATATGGTCACTGCAAAGAGCAAAAGGAGCAGGAGAAGGAGTCCCTTCAATTGAAGAAGCAAAAGCATACAAGCTAACCGATGAAGAAAGTCAAACACTTGCTTCCATGAAAAATAAAGCTGTTATTGGGAACCCGAAAGAGGTTAAAGAACAACTTTTAAGCTTAAAAGAAGCGTACGGTGCAGATGAAATCATGATTGTCACAATCACATATAATCCAGTTGATAAGATCAATTCATACAGATTGATTGCAGAGGAATTGTTATCTTAAGAAAAGGAGGCGCGTTAGTTTCGCGTCTCTTTTCTTTTTTTGTCCAGCTAATTTTCTGGCTGAATTATGATACTCTCTATATCCTCCTGCTTGAAAAGATAGTATAATTCGGATTAAGAAAGGGCTTACAAAAGATTGAAGAAGCAGAAAGCTAAACTTAATAATAAATAGATTTGCCTAGTTTGTATATTGGATAAACTAAGTAGGTTAGTAAACTTGTAAAGGAGAGAGGAAATAATCAATTACGGCTTATAAGTGGAAGAAACTTCGCAAATAAGGGGGAAGTATATGCTTAGGTTGTTAAAAAACTGGAATACGATGCGAAATCAAATATTAATTGTTTTTCTATCTGTCATGTTTATTGTGTTATTAATTGTAAGTATCTTAATATTCAACCAAGTATCGTCTCTGTTAAAAAACAACGCAGAAAAACAAATCAAACAAGTGGCTGTGGAGGCTAATGGAAGACTTGAATCACTGTATGAGCAGATTAACATGGCTTCAAAGCTTGTTGTTACAAACGACAAAGTGCAAAAGCTGCTGACGAAGGAATATGACAAAAAGGAAGTGCCATTTTTAGAGCTGCAGCAATTGATGGGAACAGTTAACACCATTACAGCAAACTCTGATGGCATTTTTTCGTTCCAGCTTTTCACGAATGAAGAGCATCGTATCCTGCCTCTTGATGACGCAAATGCTCCCCTTAAATTAAGGGATATCTGGGTGGAGATGGCAAAGAGAGAAAAGGGAAGACTAGTTTGGATCGGTGAGGATCCGAATGACCCTAATTATTTTCTTGCAATCAGAAGAGTTAATTTAATGGACAGGAATTATGCAAATGGCGGATACATCCTCATCAGCATTTATAAAGAGTATTTTCAGTTCGTCAACAAGGATTTAACTAATAAAACAAACCAGTATTCCTTACTGCTTGATAAGTCTCTTGAGCCGATTATAACCGATTATGATAAGCCGCTTCCGTCCATCATACATAATGAAAAATCAACTGTACAAATAAATAGTCGGGATTATATGGCAACAAGAGAGGTATCGGAAATCACTGGCTGGACAGTCCTTATCTTAACACCTGTAACTGCCTTAACAAGCGGAATTTCTGTTCTCCGTTCAAGTATCTTAATCTCAGGGTTGATTGGTCTGCTCGTTTTTTTTATTTGCTCGTTATTTCTGTCTACCATTATTACAAGACCAATAAACAGGCTGACAGAAACGATGAGACATGCTAGTAGTGAATCTCTTGCGTTAAACCCAAAGTTGCCCTCTGTTAACGAAATAAATGAATTGAATAGTACCTATAACCAGCTTGTGAATGAGACAAACCATTTGATAAAAATGGTATATCAAAAGGAAATTATCAGAAGCCGCAGTGAATTGAAAGCTATTCAAGCACAGATTAACCCACATTTTCTCTTTAATACGTTGAATGCCCTTCATTGGTCGCTGGAGGACAAAATGGAGGATGAGCTTGCAGAGACTGTCGTTGCAATGTCCAATCTCTTTCGTTATACAATTACGAACAGTCCAGATGACGAATGGGTTTACTTGAAGGATGAACTAAATCATATCAACGATTATATGGAAATCATGAAAATGCGCTTCGGAGACGATTTAAAATGGCGCATAGAGATGGATACAGTATATGAACTGGTTAAAGTGCCTAAATTCTTGATACAGCCATTAGTAGAAAACTCTGTTATTCATGGTGCAGGAAACAAAATAGGAGTTTGCACCATTATCATAACTGTTACATTAGCAAGCAACAGACAAGGATTGTTGGTTACTGTAGAAGATGACGGTATGGGAATCACCGAAGAGAATCTAGAGAAAATCAAGACAGGGATGGACATTGGAGGGATTACCTCCATTAACGGCAAAGGAATGGCGATTTCTAATGTCCATAAAAGGCTTAAGCTCTATTATCAGGAGGATGGACAGAAAGGACTGGAAATAAAGAGTAAGCGAAACAAAGGGACAGTTGTTTCCTTTGAAATTCCGATTGTAGGGGGAGACCAGGAATGTATACAAAAACTATCCTAATTGTTGATGATGAACCAATGGCAAGGCAGGGAATAAAGAGGACGCTTGATGCTTGGGCAACTGAAGAATGGCAAATACTTGCTGCATCAAATGGGATTGAAGCGATTGAGCTTGTCAAAAAACACAAGATTCATATATTAATAACAGATATTCGTATGCCCCAAATTACCGGCATTAAACTTTTGCAGGAAATAAAAGTACAGAACTTAACACCTGTAGCTATTGTCATCTCTGCCTATTCTGAATTTGAATACGCACAGGAAGCACTCCGTTTAGGTGTCATTAATTATTTGCTCAAGCCTGTCAGCAAAAAGAAATTGATTGATGCAGTGGAAGATGCCATCCAAAGAGAAACAAAGCAAACAAGAGCAGAGATAATGGAAAAAGTTATGGACGAAAAACTCCTCAAAATCAACATGAAAGAAAACACAGCAAAGGAACCAGTCAGAGAAGCTGTCCGCTATATTGACAAAAATTTAAAGACAGAGCTGAGCTTAAAGTTAGTTGCTGAGCATGTCCATTTAAATCCAAGCTATTTAAGTGTCCTTTTCAAGGAACAGATGAAGGTAACTTTCAGTGAATATATAACAAGACGCAGAATTGAACATGCTAAAGAAATACTGATTGCTACTAATCAACCAATCACAGATATTGCGGAGGAATGCGGCTATAAAACTTCTAAGTATTTCATTAAGATTTTTCGTGAGTTAGAAGGTGTCACACCAAGCATGTACAGACGGACAAATAGTGTAAGAGCTTTCTAAAAAAAGTAGTATTATTCCTAATGACAGTGACCTTTCAGGGCAATAAGTAAAGGTGGTAGACTAACTAGTGTAAAGAAACTAATAAAAAGGGGGCAATACAGTGTTTAGACGCAAATCTATTTTCGTAATAATGTCCATTTTCATGATAGTTGTCTTAGCATTAGCAGGTTGTTCTTCGTCTACAAATGAAAGCGCTTCAAGCGATGGAAAAACCGTCATTAAATTTATGCATCTATGGCCAGAAGGATCTTCAAAGGCACAGTATACAATCGTCAATAACATCATCAAGCAATATGAAAAGGATCATTCAGATATAAAAATCCAAACAGAAATTCTTGGAAATGAACAATACAAGGATAAAATCAAAGTTTTATCCGCGTCAAACGAACTTCCAGACGTTGGGGTAACATGGGCTGCTGGCTACTTAAAGCCTTTCGTGGAAGGAAATATGCTTGCACCATTAGATGATAAAATCGAAAGCGATTTTAAAGATTCGTTTGTTGCAGGGACGACAGAAGCATATGCAGTAGATGGAAAAACATATGGTTTGCCACTAGAGCTTAATATTACACCAGTCTACTATAACAAAGAAATCTTCGAGAAATACAATCTTGAAATCCCAGAAACATACGATCAGTTTTTAGAAGTAGTAAAGACTTTAGTAGATAAAGGGGTTACACCTATTACGCTTGGAAACAAGGACAGATGGACTGGATCGATGTGGTATATGTATCTTGCTGACCGTATTGGCGGGCCAGAGGCATTGGCTAATGCCATTAACCGGTCTGGAAGCTTTGAAGATCCAAGCTTGCTTAGTGCGGCTGAGGAAGTGAAGAAGCTAGTTGATATGGGAGCATTTGTGAAAGGCTTTAATGGTTTATCAAATGATGAGGCAAAAGGCTATTTCATGAATGAACAGGCAGCCATGTATTTGATGGCGACTTGGGAATTGCCGAACTACACAACAAGCCCTGATGTAACGGATGAGTTTAAGGAGAAGGTGGGCTACTTCAAGTTTCCGACATATGATGGCGGTAAAGGAGATATCAACAGCTATGTAGGCGGACCTGGAGTCGGGTTGTTTGTGTCAGAGAACTCAAAGGTGAAGGAAGAAGCAAAAGATTTTGTTTCCTATCTTGTCAAGGAGTGGGGCAAGCATTCAGTCACAGATGCTGGAGTGATTCCTGCTACTGTTGTTGACACTTCCAATACAGACCTTGACCAAATGTATATTGATATACTCAATGATTTAGGCACTGCTTCCAACTTGACTTTATATGCAGACGTACAAATGAGTTCAAGTGTTGCACAAGTCCACTTGGATATGATTCAATCCTTGTTTGGCGGTCAGGCAACTCCAAAAGAATTTGTGAAGAAACAGGAAGAAGCTTTAGCGGAAGAAGAGTAAGCAAGAGGGGGCAATTTCTTTTTGCCCCTAAACTAAAGTCAAAGGAAGGAGGAATAGGTAATGAAAACAGTCATGTCCAATAAAATCGCGATTTGCTTATACGTGCTGCCTGCCTTGCTCCTAATACTTGTGCTGATATATATTCCGATTGTCCTGACAGGTTATTACGGGCTGATGGATTGGGATGGCATCGGGGCAATGAAATTTATCGGGCTGGATAATTATGTACAGCTCATAAAGGATAAGATGTTCTGGACCAGTACGTATCATTCTGTCTTATTGGCTTTATTTTCAGCAATAAGCCTAATATTCTACTTAGTCATTTCTATTATCCTTGCCAGCAGGATTAAAGGAGCAAATCTGCTTCGGAAAATTTATCTAATTCCAATGCTGTTATCGTCTGTTGCGATTGCCCAGCTGTGGCTGAAAATATTTGATCCGACAAATGGGATGCTTAATAAATTGCTAGAGCTGCTCGGTGTAGAAAATACACCAATATGGCTGGCAGATCCTAATCTTGTACTTATCGCTATCTTTGTTCCGATTATTTGGCAATATGCAGGCTTTTATATCATTATCTACTATGCCGCATTAAAAAACGTGCCGGAGGAAGTGATTGAAGCGGCAAGAATTGATGGTGCAACACCATTGCAGATAGCCTACAGAATAAAGCTGCCGCTCATTTCAGGTGTTATTAAAGTAACGATTGTCCTCGCCATTGTCGGCTCCCTAAAATATTTTGACCTTATTTATGTCATGACAGGAGGCGGACCAAACGGCTCCAGTGAAGTAATCGCATCCTATATGTACAAAGAGGCCTTTAAGACATATAACTTTGGCTATGGCAGTGCGATTGGCTTTGCCTTACTTATCTTATGCCTTGTTATGACATGGCTTATCCAAAAATTAACGGCATCAAAAGACGATGTCCAGTATTAAGAAGGGAGGAGTGAAGATATGAGTGAAATTACAGCACAAAAGAGAACGAAGACCATTCCTCACACTTCGCCTAAAACAAAAGGCTCGATAAGCTCGAAAGTAGGCTTTGGGTTTCTTTATCTGATTCTAGGTATTATTGCTGTATTTCAAATCTATCCGCTAGTTTGGCTGTTCTTTTTTTCCTTGAAAACAAACCAAGAAGTATTTGGTTTATCTCCATTTGCTCTGCCGAAGGACCCGCAATGGGGTAATTACGTAAAGGTCTGGACACAAGGAAATATCAGCCTGTATTTCTTTAACAGTGTTTGGATAACGGTTGTAGCAGTAATGTTAACTGTAATCTTAGCAAGCTTTGTCACCTTTGCGATCACAAGGATGTACTGGAAACTAAGCAAGCTTGTTCTCGGACTGTTTATGGTAGGCATTATGATTCCATTGCATTCCACACTTATTCCATTATTCAGCTTCTTTAACAACTTGCATCTAATTGATAATCCTATCTCCATCATTATTTCATATACGGCTTTTAATCTGCCATTAACAATTATGATTCTATTAGGCTTCTATCAAACACTTCCTAGAGAAATCGAAGAGGCAGCCGTAATGGATGGCTGCTCCATACACAGAATCTTTTTTCAAATCACCTTGCCAATGACCACCCCCGTCATGGCAACAATCATTATCATCAACATGATTTATAACTGGAATGAATTTGTATTCGTAAATACTTTTATCAGTTCAGATAAGTGGAAGACATTAACGGTTGGTGTCAATAATTTCGTCGGTCAATATTTGACAGATTGGGGAGCGATTGGGGCAACGTTAATGATCAGCATTATTCCGATATTAATTGCGTTCATCGCATTGAGCAATCGTATTGTTGAAGGATTGGCAGCAGGTTCTGTCAAAGGATAAAAAAGAAAAGGAGCTGTGATTTATGCCGGAAAATATGTTTTTTAATGCACATCACTCCCCAATTGGGGCATTCGCAAGCTTTACAATCGGATTTCCAGCAGCAGGCGGAGGGCTTGATTTGGAACTGGGCCGTTCACCAAAAAAGAATGTTTATATTGGTGCGGAAAGCTTAGATAAAGAGGGGATTTACGAGGCATTTCCGTTTTTTGATTATCAGGAAGATGACGAAAGCAAACGCTATGATATTGAAAATATGGACCCTGATCCAGACAAGCCAAATATTATTTTCCCGTTTTCAAAGGAGAAGGTAACAAGAGAATTTAAGCTTGGAACAGATACATGGAAAGCAGGGGACTTAACCTTCAAAGTTTATACACAAGTAGAATCTGTACCAGAACCGGGGAAGGGCAATGAGGAGGAAATGAAGAGGATTCTTCTTCCGGCAGTCCTCGCAGAATTGACGGTTGATAATACAAAAGGAACAAAAGCTAGGCGGGCGTTTTTTGGGTATGAGGGCAGTGACCCGTACAGCTCTATGAGGCGGCTCGATGATACGATGGACGGAATCGCTGGAATCGGCCAAGGCAGGCTGACTGCAATCGCCGCAAGTAATGCAGATATTAACTCCGCTATGCATTTCAGCATGGAAAATATCTTGACGACACCGCAAGAAGAAAACTGGACATTTGGATTAGGTCCGCTCGGTGCACTAGTCGCAGATGTTCCTGCAGGAGAATCGAGGACATACCGGTTTGCTGTCTGTTTCTATCGCGGTGGAATTGTTACTGCCGGCATGGATACATCTTATTACTATACGAAGTACTTTAAAAATATCGAGTCTGTCGCAGCCTACGCGTTGGAACATTTTGATGAGATTGCAAAAAGAGCAGAAGCTGCGGATGACCGCCTATTAGCTGCTAACCAGTTATCTGCAGACCAGCAGTTCATGCTGATTCACTCGATTCGCAGCTATTATGGTTCCACACAGCTCCTTATTTGTGACGGTGAGCCGTTCTGGGTTGTCAATGAAGGGGAATACAGAATGATGAACACCTTTGATTTAACTGTTGATCAAATATTTTTTGAGCTGAAAATGAATCCTTGGACAGTAAAAAATGAGTTAGATATGTTTGTGAAGCGCTTCAGCTACGAAGATAAAGTCCGGTTCCCTGGCAGTGATACGGAATACCCTGGCGGCATCAGCTTTACACATGATATGGGTGTTGCCAATACAATCTCCCGTCCGCATTACTCTTCATACGAACTGTATGGGCTTGACGGTTGTTTTTCCCATATGACACATGAACAACTTGTAAACTGGATTTTATGTGCTGCTGTTTACGTGTCACATACAGCCGATGAAGCTTGGCTAAAAGAGAATATGGAAATGGTGGAGCGCTGCTTTGAAAGCATGGTAAACAGAGACCACCCAATTCCAGAAAAGAGAAACGGCTTGATGGGACTGGATTCCTCCCGAGTAATGGGCGGGGCTGAAATAACCACATATGACAGCTTAGATGTCTCGTTGGGGCAAGCGCGAAATAATATTTATCTCGCAGGGAAAATTTGGGCATCTTATGTCGCCCTTGAAAAAATATTCAAGGAACAGGGAAAAGAAGACTTGGCAAAGCAAGCAGGCCTACAAGCAGAAAAATGCGCAAATACGATTGTGGAGAATGTGACAACAGAAGGCTATATCCCGGCAGTAATTGGAGAAGGCAATGATTCTAAAATAATTCCAGCAATTGAAGGGCTTATTTTCCCATACTTCACAAACTGCCAGGAAGCGCTTGAAGAGACAGGACGGTTCGGCCCCTATATTCAGGCATTGAAAAAACACCTAAAAACAGTAATGACAGAAGGAGTTTGTCTGTTTGAAGACGGCGGCTGGAAAATATCTTCAACAAGCAGCAACTCATGGCTCAGTAAAATTTATTTAAGTCAATTTATCGCAAGAGAAATCCTTGGCTGGCAATGGGATGAAAAGGGAGCGAAAGCAGATGCCGCTCATGTTAAGTGGCTGACACATCCCGTTCTTTCCGTATGGAGCTGGAGCGACCAGATTATTGCAGGGGAGATTGCGGGCAGTAAGTATTATCCGCGCGGTGTGACAAGCATTCTTTGGCTTGCAGAAAGCAAGTAAGAATAATAAGAGGTGGGAATATGTGGGCGAAATCGATGGGAAAGCTGTTCACTGTTTGTGAGTGGATCACTAGAGGTGCTTACCTTAATATCTTATGGATGGCATATACAGCTGCAGGTTTGTTTGTATTCGGGTTCATGCCTGCGACTACAGCTATGTTTGCGGTGATAAGGAAATGGCTGAGAAGAGAAAAGGACATTCCTGTCTGGAGGACATTCCATGATGTGTATAAACAAGAATTCATTAAAGTAAATTTATTAGGAATTATCCTAATATTACTTGGCATGATTCTTTGCTTGGACTATTGGTTTCTCCAGTTTACAAATGGTGTAATAAAAGGGATGATGACAGGACTGTTACTTTTGCTGTCAGCTGTTTTTCTAACATTGCTAGCATACTTTTTCCCAGTTTATGTCCACTATGACTTGAAGCTTGGCGACTATCTTAAATATGCTCTAATCCTTGGAGCGTATCATCTGCATGTTACATTATTCATGCTAATTCTTACAACAGTGACAGTTAGTCTTTTGTTATATATGCCTGGCGTTATTCCATTTTTCGGAGGTATTTCACTTGCCTGGATTTGGATGGCGGGAGCGAATTACAGCTTTATACAGATTGAGAAAAGAGGAAAGAAAAGACTGGCTGTTTAATGAAGCAGCCAGTTTTTTTAAAGGTAAATTAGAACAATGGAAAATTTCAGAAAATACTTAGTTTGTGCATTGTACTAACTAAGTAACGGTGCTATACTAAAACTACATTATTAATGAAACCGCATACATTTCTGTAATAGCAACGTTTATCAAACACATAATTAAAACTCCGCAGCATTTGCTCGCATCCTGACGGCTCTAAAACATCCTATGAACATTAATCACCAATCTACTTAAATAAAGCATTTCTCACTAAAATAACATTTATTAAACAGATCTTGCTGACGGCAAACTACCATACTAGTATTCCGTTTAGTTAGTTTGTGAACACTTTAGTTTATGAATGTATAACCCATTTTGAGGGGGTTGAACAAGTAGAGAGGCTGATGCAAGACTGGCAAAAGCTAAAAGGGAAAATTAATGAAGAGAGATTTACAGGAGTTCTCCACCGATTAAGTGTTCAGCTTTCTGATGCCAAGGAATGGAGAGATATTGTCAACTCCTACTTTTTTCGCAAATCAGGGATTGGCGACAATAAGCATAGAACCATTTATTAGAAAAGTATTCGACTTAGGCTTGGAACATAGGTGCGTAAAAGAAATTGATGAAATTCGTAGCAAGCATTCGGAAGAATGAGATTTCCTGATAAAGATTATTCCCAATTCTCATAATAACGTCTGTGCGCACAGGAGACTGGTGTTACTATGATATGTTTTGAAATGGAATATGGATGTTTTGCCGCAAATAAGCTATAAAAAAAAGCGTGAACCATATTTGGTTTACGCTTTAATCGTGTTTAGCTTTGAAGCTGTGCCTTCAGAAATGCTTCTGCTGAAAAAGCAGACGCTCCTAATGCAGACACTGGCAGAGACAAATCGGAGAAATCAATTCTGATATCTGTCTGGTTAAACGGGGAAGTATATGCTTTGATAACTTCCCTTACCTTTGGTTCAAGCCACTGTTTACAGGAAGCAAGCCGATTTCCGATAATGATTTGTTCAGGATTGAAGGCATGGATGATATTAATGATGCCGACAGCCAAGTTCTCACCAATTTCTTCTAATATATTTATTACTTGTTCGTCCTCTTTTTTTGCGAGCAGTAAAATATCATCTAAACAAATGTCACTTTCCTTTTTAAGATTCTTGCTGTTTGCTTTTAATAGTAAAGCCTGTTCTGAAGCGTAAAGCTCCCAGCAGCCTTTGTTGCCGCATGTACATTTGGCTCCGTTTCGATCAATCGTCATATGCCCGACTTCACCAGAATAGCCGTTAAATCCGCTGTAAAGCTCACCGTTAATGATAACTCCTGCACCAATACCAATGCCGGCGCTGATATAAATCAAGTTATCAGCATGCTGACCCGCACCAAACCGCTTTTCTCCGTATGCACCAGTGTTCGCTTCGTTTTCAACAATTACAGGTACTTGAAAGATTTTCTCCAGTTCTGATTGAAAATGAATATCGTGCCAGCCTAAGTTTGGGGCAAGCAAAAGTGTTCCTTTCTTATCGACGATACCGGGTGCGCCTACTCCAATCCCAACAATACCATAAGGAGAGGCTGGGGCAGAGCTTATGAAGGCGGTGATAATTTCCACTAGTCGGCTCATTGTATCTTCATAGGAAATATTTTTGTATGCTACATTCTTTTGTACAATAATATTGCCGCTGAGATCTGTCAGGACGCCAAGTATATAATTGACACCGAAATCTAGACCAATTGTGTATCCGGCCCCGTGGTTGAAGTGGAGCATTACTGGTCTCCGGCCACCGCTTGATTCGCCTGGACCTGATTCATTAATAAATTTTTCCTCTAACAGCTCCGCTACAAGCGAGGAAACGGTTCCTTTATTAAGGCCAGAACGCTGTGCGATATCTGCACGAGACAGTGGAGTATGATTGATAATTTGTGAAAGTACGAGTGACTTATTTTCCTTTTTTACAAGCTGTTGGTTCCAAGTGATTGGCATAAACGTCATTTAGCCCCCTTTTTGTCAAAAATAATATTCCCATTTTATCATTAATAACGGAAAACATTAATAATATTGAATTAAGTTTATCTAATAAACAAACAAAGCGCAACAAACTTAGTTTATTCAATAGACAAACTAAGTTTGTGCTGATATAATAGCTTCATAGCTAACAAGAAGATAGAGAGAGAAATGAATATAGGACTTTCTTTTTCTTTTATTTTGTAAGCGATATCAAAATCGATAATTTTAATGAGGAGGCAGTTAACAATGGCGTATTTTGAAAACATCAATCAAATCAGGTATGAAGGTCCAGCATCGAAAAATCCCTTTTCCTTTAAGTACTATAATCCAGAAGAGATAGTAAATGGCGTTTCCATGGAAGAGCAGCTCCGTTTTTCGGTAGCTTATTGGCATACATTCACAGCAGATGGAACGGACCCGTTTGGAAGCGGTACAGCCATCCGCCCTTGGAATCACTTAAAAGGTTTAGATTTGGCAAAAGCCCGTGTGGAAGCAGCTTTTGAATTATTTGAGAAACTGAACGCTCCGTTTTTCTGCTTTCATGATTCTGATATTGCACCAGAGGGAAATACATTAAAAGAAACATATGATAATCTTGACCCGATTGTAGCGATGATCAAGGAATATATGAAAACAAGCAAAACGAAATTACTTTGGAATACAGCTAATATGTTTACACATCCAAGATATGTGCACGGTGCAGCAACTTCCAATAACGCCGATGTGTTTGCGTATGCTGCAGCAAAGGTGAAAAAAGGCCTTGAAATTGGCAAGGAGCTTGGTGCAGAGAACTATGTGTTCTGGGGCGGCCGCGAAGGTTATGATACATTGCTGAACACTGATATGAAACTGGAGCAGGATAACTTAGCCCGTTTCTTCCATATGGCGATTGACTATGCACAGGAAATCGGTTTTGATGCTCCATTCTTAATCGAACCAAAACCAAAAGAACCGACAAAGCATCAGTATGATTTTGATGTGGCGACAGGATTGGCATTCCTGCAGAAATATGATCTTCAGGATCACTTTAAGTTTAATATTGAAGCAAACCATGCGACGCTTGCCGGTCACACTTTTGAGCATGAATTGAGAGTAGCGAGAATTAACGGCATGCTTGGATCTGTTGATGCTAACCAAGGTGATACATTGATTGGCTGGGATACAGACGAGTTCCCGACAGATTTATACAGCACCACTTTAGCCATGTATGAAATCTTGCTGAATGGCGGACTTGGCAAAGGCGGTTTAAACTTTGATGCGAAGGTGCGCAGAGGCTCTTTTGATGCGGAAGATCTTTTCCATGCACATATTGCAGGGATGGATTCCTTTGCAATCGGCCTTAAGGTTGCCAATAAGCTAATTGAGGATAGAGTTCTAGAAGACTTTATTTCTGACCGCTATGCAAGCTTTAAGGAAGGAATTGGCCTTGATATCGTCGAAGGAAGAACTAACCTCCATAAACTGGAGCAACATGCTCTTGCAATTGGTGAAGTGACAAATAAGTCTGGCCGCCAAGAACGCTTGAAGGCGATTGTGAATCAATATTTGTTGGAAACATTAGCGCAAGTACGCGTATAAAAGAGAGAATGTGCTGGGGATCATACCAGCACATTTTTTAACAGGTAAGGTAAATGACTAAATGAGGTGATCTGACATGAAGTATTGCTTTGGAGTAGATTTAGGTACAAGTGCTGTAAAGATTTTACTTGTTGATAAAAACGGAAATGTCGCTCATGAGGTATCAAAGTCGTATCCTTTGATCCATGAAAAATCAGGCTACAGTGAACAAGACCCTGAGGAGTGGGTGAACAAAACACTTGAGGGCTTCACTGAAATCATAGAAGTGTTCGAAGGGGAGAAAGAGGATATTGACGGGATAAGTTTCTCAGGTCAAATGCATGGCCTTGTCCTGCTCAATAAGGAAAATCAAGTATTGCGAAACGCGATACTTTGGAATGATACGAGAACAACAGAGCAGTGCCGGTTTATTGAGGAAAAGGCTGGTGAAAAATTGCTTTCTATCACAAAAAATCCGGCATTAGAAGGCTTTACTTTGCCGAAACTGTTATGGGTTAAGCAATATGAAGAAGATCTTTTCAAACAAGCCGCTGTTTTCATGCTGCCAAAGGATTATCTCAGGTACAGGCTCACTGGCAGCATACATACAGAATACTCCGATGCTGCAGGCACTCTTTTGTTAGATATAAGTAAAAAAGAATGGAGTGCAGAGCTTTGTGAATTGTTCGGCATTGATGCTAGTCTTTGTCCGCAGCTTGTTGAATCACATGCACTTGTTGGAACTGTCACAGCAGAAGTTGCGGAGAAAACAGGGCTGTCTCCTGAATGCAAAGTGTTCGCCGGCGGTGCGGATAATGCTTGTGGAGCAATCGGCGCAGGTATTCTGGCGAGTGGGAAAACACTTTGCAGCATCGGCACATCTGGTGTTGTGCTTTCCTATGAAGAAAAAGCAGAGAAGGATTTTCAAGGAAAGGTACATTACTTCAATCATGGAGAGGAAAATGCCTATTATACGATGGGAGTGACATTAGCAGCAGGTCACAGCTTGAGCTGGTTTAAAGATACTTTTGCCGAGCATGATGGTTTTGAGGAAATGCTGGCAGAAATAAATCTTGTTCCAATTGGGTCAAACGGACTGTTATTTACCCCATATTTAGCAGGTGAGAGAACACCATATGCAGATGCATTGATTCGGGGCAGTTTCATAGGAATAGATGCAACACATAAACGCCGAGATTTTGTTCGTGCTGTACTGGAGGGTATTACCTTTTCCTTAAATGAATCAATTGAGATTTTTCGAGAGCACGGTAAGACAATCGACACAATTATCTCAATTGGCGGCGGAGCCAAAAATGAAGCGTGGCTGCAGATGCAGGCAGATATCTTTAATGCAAAAGTCCTGAAGCTATCAAGTGAACAAGGGCCAGGGATGGGAGCGGCCATGCTTGCAGCAGTTGGAGCAGGGTGGTTTTCGTCATTAGAGGAGTGTGCGAACACGATGTTGCAGACTGTGAAGGAATATGAGCCTATTCAAGAGAATGTAAAAAGGTATGAAGAATTATACCGAATCTACAAGAAGGTCTATGGTCAAACCAAAATGCTGTCTGAAGAGTTAACACAGTTTCGAAAATAATGGAAACAAGGAGGCTCTAATATGAAGTATAGAGAGCTGGGGAAAACAGGTCTGAAGATAAGCGAGGTCAGTTTTGGAACATGGGCGATTGGCGGTTCATGGGGGAAAACGGATGATGAAGAGGCACTGAAATCGCTTGACAGGGCAATAGGGGAAGGGGTGAATTTCTTTGATACGGCCGATGTCTATGGGAATGGACACAGTGAGGAATTGCTGGCTAAGGTGTCTAAGGGGAAGGAAGAGGATATTCACATTGCGACAAAATTTTGCCGAGGCGGAGATATTCATGCAGCCGACACCTATACTTATGAAAATGTTCGAACCTTCTGCGAAAACAGCTTGAAGCGCTTGAACAGAGAAGCAATTGACTTATATCAGATTCATTGTCCGCCCCTTGAAATCCTTCAGGACGGTAAAGTTTTTGCAGTGCTGGACCGTTTGAAGCAGGAAGGGAAAATAAAGCATTATGGTGTCAGTGTTGAAACAGTGGAAGAGGGATTGCTGTGTCTTGAGCATGAAGGGGTAGATTCACTGCAGGTTATCTTTAATATCTTCCGTCAAAAGCCTCTAGAGAAATTGCTGCCAGAAGCAAAGCAGAAGGGAACGGGTATCTTAGTTCGCCTGCCGCTGGCAAGCGGCCTGTTAACAGGCAAATTTACGCAGGGGCACCGCTTTGAAAAAGATGATCATCGCGCATTTAATGAAAATGGGGAGTCCTTTAATATCGGAGAGACTTTTAGCGGACTCGGTTTTTCAAAGGGTGTTGAGCTCACGGAGCAGATTGCGTGGATTGGTGATAGACGTCAATCGATGGCATCTGCTGCCTTAAGATGGATACTTGATCATGAGGAAGTGTCCTGCATTATCCCAGGCTTCAAAAATGAAAACCAAATTCTTGCAAACTTAGCAGCGCTGGATGAAGCACCTTTTACACAGGAGGAAAAAACGAGGCTTAACCATTTTTATCAACAGAACGTAAAAAACAGCATCAGAGGACCGTATTGAAGGAAAAGGGGCACTGCCCCTTTTTTATTATTTTCCTAACTTTATAGATTATTCTAGTATGATATCTGCAATAATCTCACCAGCTGTAACGGGTGCAACCTTTGCCGGCAGTCCAAGGGCATGGATTGCAGATATTCCTTTTTCCTTTGCATAAGCAAAATCGGTTCCGCCAGGCCGAGAAGCGAGATCGATGATTAATGTTTGGTCTGACAGCTTATCAAGCAGCTGTTTTGTCAAAACATGAAAGGGAACAGTATTAATCAGAATATTTTGCTGGTCAAGCTCATCAGGTAAATGTTTAAATAAGACAGGTGTTAAGCCCATTTCCTGAACACGTGCTCTGTCAGCAGACTCTCTTACAGCAACACTGACAACAGCGCCGAGATTTGAAAAGAGACGGGCAACAGTCATTCCTACTCTTCCAAACCCAAGAACTAATACATGAGAGCCATGAATCGTGTAATCCGTTTCTTCAATGGCGATTTTTAAAGCTCCTTCGGCAGTCGGGATAGAGTTTAAGATAGCAACATCATCTCTTGCAAAAATAGCCACAATGTTTCGTCCGGTTGTTTTTTTTATGTATTCTAAAAAGGGAGTGATAATGCCAGAATAAATGCAGCAGTTTTCCTTTGTTTTGCGGAACATATCCTCCGTCAAATAAATGTCTTCACTGGAAAACTTGGATTCTGCTTTTCCATCATTGCCGATACCTGGGATAGGCAAAAGGATGCTGTCCAAACTGCTGAAGTCAACTTCTGAGATATGCTGTTTGCATACATTGGCATACTCAAGCTGTACATTTTCAAAACCTGTTAATATAATCTGTCCAGCTGATTTGGCAAGCTTTTCGATTACATGCAGCTGACGCTGATCACCGCCGATAATCAGAATTGTATGTTGGTTAATCATCTAATCCCTCCTGAAAATTAAATTAGCACACTACTAATAATAATAGCCAATTGTAAAAAATAGTCCTGTAGTTATGATAATATATATTTTCATAGAACAAAGTTTTTTCAAATTTTTGTTAGAAATTATAGAATTTATCATCTCCATGTGGGATTTTTTTTGTTATGATATAATTTTAGTGAAGTGTGAGAAAAGCACTATTTATTGTGATAAATTAACATTTAATATAAAAGGATGGAAACAGGAGCAATTTATAATGGAGAAAGCAGCTATTGATTTTAATTTAATGAAAGCTAAGTTCCGCGAAAATGGCTTGCAGCCTACCGCTATTACTGTTTTTTCGGAAAGATTAAATGAAGAGGAATTATTACAAAAGCATATGCAGTACCAGGAAATCTTGGATGTGGTCATCTATTTTCTCGATAAATTCCTCGATTCGTTAAAAGAGATGCCTATAATCGCTTCTGTCTGTGATGCAGAGGGGTATCTGTTAAAAAATCTTGGTCATGAGCAGAGCATGCGGGATGCTGAAGCTCTCGGAATTAAAGAAGGAGTTCGCTTTACAGAAGAGGATTGCGGCATTGATGCGATTTCCTTGACGTTAAAGCACAAAAAAAGTGTAGAAATCGTAGGAACTCAGCATTACCATGAATATCTCCATCGTAAAGCCTGCTATGCTGTGCCGATTATCGACTGGACAGAGGATAAGGTTCTTGGAACGATTTCCATTATGACTGATATCGAGCATGCAAGCCCTCTTATGCTGACCCTTTTGTCAACGGTCAACCAAACGATTGAACGGGAAATTGATTTAATCAGACAAAACCATGAGCTGAACATATTAAACAAAATAATTATGGATACAACAAGAAATGGAATATTGGTTGCCGCTCAAAGCGGGAAGCTGATTGCCTTCAATGCATATGCTGAACATATAACAGGCTGGAAAAAGGAGAACATTATTGGTGCAAGCCATTTAACCCTGGAGTATTTCGGTGAATATTTGCAGAATGTCTTGTTAACAAAAAGGCCGTATACAGATATAGAAATAACCTTTACACGGGAAAAAGATCAGGAAGCTCTAATTTTTTTGCTTGATTGTTTTCCTATTTTCTTGAATAACGGCACACTTGTTGGAGCTTTTGCCCAATTCAGAGATTATACCGAAAAGAAGAATACAGAAAAGCTGCTGCTAAATTCAGAAAAGCTGACAGCTGTCGGCCAAATGGCTGCAAGTGTTGCACATGAAATCCGTAACCCGCTGACAACTATTCAAGGTTTTATTCAATATTTGGAAAAAGACTTTCGGGAAAAGTCGCATTATGACCTTATCATGTCAGAGCTAAAGCGCATTAACTTTATTGTTAGTGAGTTTCTGATTTTGTCCAAGCCGCACGCTGTCCATTTCATTAATCAGGATTTGCAGAAAATTATGGATGAGACAGTTTCTCTCTTTCAGGCGAGTGCAAACATGAACAATATACTAATAGAAAAAAACTATGCTCAAGATAATATCTTTGTCCAATGTGATGAAAATCAATTAAAGCAAGTCTTCATGAACGTCTTCAAAAATAGTGTAGAAGCATTGCCTTATGGGGGAATTATTAAAATTCGCACAAATGTGACAGAGGATAAAGAAGCGATTATTCAAATAGAGGATAATGGGATTGGCATGACACCAGCACAAATAAAAAGACTCGGCCTTCCGTTTTATACGACAAAGGATACTGGCACTGGCTTAGGGTATATGGTGATCATTAAAATCATTGAACAGCATCAAGGCCATCTTCATATTGAGAGTTCTGTGAATAAAGGAACGACAATTGAAATCAGGCTCCCGCTTAGTTAATATAACAAACTATAATAAAGACCGCCGCAGATTGCGTATCTGCGGCGGTCTTTATTGTTAATATTTATATTGCTTAATTATTTCATGAAGTTCATCTGCCATGACAGACAGAGTGTGAGAAGCTGACGTAATCTCCTCCATTGCTGCAAGCTGCTCTTGTGTAGAGGCAGCAACTTCTTCTGATGAGGCTGCATTGCTTTTGGCAATATCTGAAACTTCATAGGCCGTTCCTTCCACTACTTGAACAACTGTAAGCATAGTCTTAATCGTGTCAGCTACAACGTCCATTTTCGGATTAATATCTTTCATACTGGAAAGAATATCGCTGAATTTTTGAATGGCATCCTCCGAAACAGACAACCCGCTTTGCACATTGTCAACAACGGTAGACATTTTTTGCACAGTATTTTCTGTGTCCTGCTGGATTGCCTTAATTAATTCGGAAATCTGGCTTGCTGAATTCTGAGACTGTTCAGCGAGTTTGCGAACTTCTTCTGCTACAACAGCAAAACCTTTCCCAGACTCACCAGCCCGAGCTGCTTCTATAGCAGCATTCAAAGCAAGGAGATTTGTTTGCTCTGATATTGCTGTGATAACACCAAGTATGGAGCCAATTTCTTTAGAACGGTCATACAAGGAACGTATTACTGTATTAGAATCTAATACAGAGGCATGAATTAGGTTCATTTGATCGACAGTCTGCTTAACAGAATGGCCGCCTTCTTCTGCTTTTTCTGTAGTTGCTCTCGTTAATTCCGAAACAGCTGCAGTACTTTCAGCAATAGATGCTGTACCAGCAGAGATTTTACCTACTGACATAATATTTTCATCCATTCCAGCTGTCTGCTTTTCTGCATTGCTTGCTACCTCTTGGATGGCATCTGCGACTTGTTCTGTTGCTTCACTTGTTTGGACTGCGCTTGCATTCAGCTCTTCTGCTGAGGCGGCAACATGTACTGCATTTTGTTCAACGTTTCTTAACAAACCGCGCAAGCTTGTCTGCATGTCAATGAAAGTCGAAGTAAGGTCGGCGATTTCATCATTTGATTTTACGTGAATTTCTTCTGTTAAATCACCGCTGCTGATTTTCTGTGCTGTTTGTTGGAGTGATTTCACTCGAATAACAATCGATCGTACAATCAGCATGACGATGGCTGCGCCAACAATCACTGCGGCAGCAATCACGAGGAAGGTCGTGTTTAGGATTGGGGCAGCAGCGTCCTCTGTTTCAGATGAAAACATTGTGCCTGCCACTTTCCAGTCTGTCAGCTTATTTGTTGTGAAATACATAACGCTTTTTTCGCTGTCAGCAGTATAATTTATAATACCGCTATCTGATTCGAACATCTTCTTATAATAGCTTTGCTCCGCTTTAGCACCAGCCTCCTCAAGCGGATTCACAATGAACAGTTGCTGTGTATCAAGCAGGATAGCATAACCATCCTCACCGATATTTACGCTTTTTGCTGTTTCCTCGAGTTTTTGAATGTTGATATCAATCGCGACAACACCGCTTGAGTCAGCAATCTTTTTCGTTACTGTTACAATCATTTCTCCAGTGCTTGCATCTTTATAAGGACTTGTAACAACAACATCATTATTGTTCATACCATCTTGATACCATGGTCTTTCACGCGGGTCAAAATCGCTTGGCAAATCCGTTTTAGGATATGAGATCATCTGACCATCCGTTGTGCCAATATAGATGGTTTGCACCTCCGGATGTAAGCCGATATATTGAGTAAACTTTTGCAATGCTTCAGAATTATCTCCGCCTTCATACATATCAGTATTCAGCAGATCAGCAAAAAAGCTTGCATCATGTATCTTTGGGGAAAGGGTATTGTCTATATTTGAATTAAGAAGCTTTACATTTTCTTCCGCACTTTTTAATAAACTGTTTTCCAGTTCATGTTTTGCGCTGTTATAGGAAAGGAATCCTACTAATACTGTTGGAAGTAAAAGAATAACAGCAAAAGCAGTGTATAGCTTAGATCTTAAATTCCATTTGAAGTTCATTTTTTTCATGATGCTTCTCCTTAAGTGAAATTTAGATTACTTGCAACTATTTAACGTTGTTAAGCAATCTTATTAAGATTTATTTCGGCACATCAACATTATAGTTAAGCACTGCTTCTGAAAAATTTTAATTAGTGCCAAAATTCCTAAAATGAAAATGCTTTATTTGTAAAAATTTTAATTTTGTGGATAGAAAATAAATGATCTGATTTTAGGCTTGCATTTGGAAGGAAAAGGAGTTATATTATCATTAACAAGTAATTATTGAATTACAAATTACTGATTGATAAGAGGGTTTATAAGCATGAAATATAAAACAGAAAAAGAAGTTCTGGCAAACTATGATTCGGCAAAGTACCGAACTCCAGACGGCTATACTGCTGATATTGCCATTTTCACAATCGTCTCAGAAAGAAAAGAAGAAAAGGCACCTCCAATAATGACATTAAAACTGTTACTCATAAAGCGGGCAGACGCGGATAACGACGGAAACCCAAATATTGAGGGCGGAAAATGGGCTCTTCCTGGGGGCTTTGTTGATGCAATCAAAGGAGAAACAGCTTTAGAAGCTGCGAAAAGGGAATTAAAGGAAGAGACAAATGTTGATGGTTTGCATATTAAGCATTTTGGTGTGTATGACAATGTCACAAGAGATCCACGGGGCTGGATGATTTCCAATGCTTTTTACGCCATTGTTCCTGAGGAATATATTCAAAAGCGCGAGGCGAACGATGACGCAGCAGAAGTGGAGCTGTTTGATATGGAAGAGGTAACTCAGTTGAAATTAGCTTTTGATCACGAAAAAATTATTGCAGATGCCCATATGTTTATAAAGCGTGACATGATTACCACAACTGCAGCAAAAAGCTTCTTGCCAAAGGAATTTACATTGTCTGAGCTGCAGCGCGTTTTGTTGACGGTAGGAGAAGACCCTAGAATCTCAAATGATTCCGTTTTTTTCACAAAGGCGCCAAAGCTTCCGTTCATTGAAAAAGCATTAGATGCAGACGGAACGCCGAAAAAAACGAAAAGGAATTCATTCAGACCATCACAGCTGTATGTTTTTAATGATTTTGAAATAGTGGAATCCATTTATCATTAATATCTGAAAAGAAGGAAAGAGAGCAGCTTTCCTCCTTTTCTTTAAGGTTAGTAATTTGTAAATGAATAATTACAAATAACTTTTAAATTTTAAATCAGCAAATTTTTAGTTAAGGGAGGAATAATCTATGGTGAATAAGGCGTTAATAAATATTGACTATACATTCGATTTTGCTGCCGTGGACGGGCGATTATCTTGCGGGGAAAAGGGGCAATTAATAGAAAGAGAAGTTTCAGCCATTACGGAAAGATTTATACAAAACGGTGATTTTACAGTGTTTGCAATTGATGTTCATGAATTAAATGATCATTATCATCCAGAGCGAGCATTGTTCCCCCCACATAATATTAGGAACAGTGCGGGCAGAAATTTATTCGGCAGTTTACGGGAAGTTTATGAAAGAAATAAACAGTCTCCACATATTTATTATCTAGATAAAACAAGATATTCAGCATTTGCAGGGACAGATTTGGAGTTGAAATTAAGGGAACGAGGGATAACAGAACTTCATCTTGTTGGGTTATGCACAGATATATGTGTGCTTCATACGGCTGTTGATGCATATAACAAAGGCTTTAGCATAGCAGTTTATGAGGATGCAGTTGCCTCCTTCTCCCAACAAGGGCATGATTGGGCAATGGAACATTTTAAAGCGGCATTAGGAGCTACGATAATCAAGGGAAAAGGAGTGTGTTAAATAAATGAAATATTCAGATGACAGTTTAATGCTGCATACAGACTTATATCAAATCAACATGGTGGAAACATATTGGAAGGATAATATCCATGAACAAAAGGCAGTGTTTGAAATGTACTTCCGCAAGCTTCCTTTTGGTAATGGCTATGCAGTCTTTGCAGGGCTCGAGCGGGTTTTACAAGTTATTAAAAACTTTCATTTCTCTGATACAGACATTCAATATTTGCGAGAATACGGCTATGCAGAAGATTTTTTAAGCTATCTCAGCAAGCTAAGCTTTACTGGTGATATTTACTCGATGAAAGAGGGGGAAATTGTCTTTGGAAATGAACCGCTGCTGAGAGTGGAGGCCCCTTTGGCAGAAGCTCAGCTTTTAGAAACAATTCTCTTGAATATCGTAAACTATCAAACGTTGATTGCGACAAAGGCCTCCCGCATTAAGATGGTCATTGGAGAAGATACTGCAATGGAATTCGGCACAAGAAGAGCACATGAGCTTGATGCTGCTTTATGGGGTACTAGAGCAGCCTATATCGGCGGGTTTTCGGCAACAAGCAATGTCAGAGCAGGAAAACTTTTTGATATTCCAATTGCCGGAACTCATGCTCATGCACTTGTGCAAGCATACCGGGACGAATACAAAGCTTTCAAAAGCTATGCCAGCAGTCACAAGGATTGTGTCTTCTTAGTAGACACTTATGACACCTTGCGTTCAGGTGTGCCTAATGCGATTAAAGTAGCAAAGGAATTTGCAGGCCGCATAAACTTTAAGGGAATAAGATTAGACAGCGGTGATTTAGCGTATTTATCAAAACAGGCCAGAAAGCTTCTTGATGATGCAGGGTTCAAAGATACACAAATCATTGCTTCAAACGATCTTGATGAAAAAACAATCATGAATGTTAAGGCGCAAGGAGCAAGAATCGATGTGTGGGGAATCGGGACAAAGCTTATTACCGCATACGATCAAGCCGCATTAGGCGGTGTTTACAAGCTTGTATGTATTGAGGAAGCGAATGGACAGATGACAGATACGATAAAAATATCAGCTAATCCTGAAAAAGTGACTACACCAGGGGAAAAAAGACTGTACCGAATCATTAATAATGGAAACGGCCATGCAGAAGGGGACTATATTGCTCTTGCTAAAGAAGAGGTGCACAAAGAAAGACTGAAAATGTTCCACCCAGTTCACACATATATAAGCAAATTTGTGACAGATTATACAGCTAAGGAACTTCATGTAGCTGTTGTCAAAGAAGGAGAAGTCTGCTATGAACTTCCGCCTCTCCAAGAAGTGCAAAGCTATGCGAAGAGCAGTCTGAAGCTATTTTGGGATGAGTACAAGCGGATGTTGAATCCAGAGGAATATCCTGTTGATCTCAGCCAGGAATGCTGGAACAATAAAATGACACTTATCAAAAAAGTGCAAGAGGAAGTCGAAAACAGTTTGTAAGGAAGGGAGAGCTTTACAATGGGGAAAATCGGAATATATGGGTCATCTTTTGATCCTGTCACGAATGTCCATTTGTGGACGGCGAGCACTGTCGCACATCGCTGTAAGCTTGATAAAGTTATTTTCCTGCCTTGCTCAAGCAAGCGTCGTGACAAACAGTTACATGTTGAAGATCAGCATCGCTGGAGGATGCTGGAGCTTGCAATTGATAACAATCCTAAATTTGTCGCAGATGATTATGAAATGAAACAAGAGGCGTGGAATATTTATACGTATAACACGTTGAATCACTTTAAAGAAGTATTTCCTGAAGATGATATTTACTTTATTATGGGTGCAGATTTGCTCGTTGATATCGGCAAAGGAAAGTGGACGAAGGGCGAGGAGCTAATTTCAGAAAATAAGTTCATTGTAATGGCAAGAAACGGCATTGATATGCTGCAGGCAATAAGTCACTCGCCTATTTTAAGAAATAATGATGATGGTACGACATTTCACCTTCTTGATAAAGGGCTGGCTATGGAAATCAGCTCTACCTACATTCGCGAGGAATTGGCAATGGGCGGAGAACCGCGCTATTTACTGCCAGACTCCTGCTACAGCTATATTAAAGAGAATAGGCTATACGAATAGGTAAAAGCAGCCGTATGAAACATCAGGACGAAGATGTTTCATACGGCTTCCATCCTATAAAAAGCTGTTATTAATTTCGCAGCCTGTAAATTCAATCAGACCAATATTGTTAGTCGTCTTAATGAGAAAGCCATTTTCTAACGTCTCATGTCGGATTGTTTCCTTCCATATACAAGCTGTGCTTGGTTCTCCCTCACTCAAGAGTTGACTGTGATCATAATAACGATGCGTAATATTCTTTTTGATAACTTGATTGCTTAAGAATAAAGATCCTTTGATTGCAAGATTGGCCAGTCCGCGAAATGATTCATTTTTAATCGGACTGCTTGTGTATTGGTGAATAGTTCTCTTGTCATGAGGAAAAAACTCGACCTCCGATTTTAAGGCGAAAGCCATATGTGCATCACCAGAAAGAATAACACACTCAGAAGGGTTCCACTTAGCTATTCTTGTATGAAATTCATGGAAACCGCGACTGTTGAATTTCCACCATTCTAAGTCCATTGCCTCCTGCAGTTTTGGGATATTTTTTGAAACAGGCAGGACAATCTTTTTTAAGAAAGTCTCAATCAGGTCGACGCCGTATAAAGGAGTTGCAGACAAAAGGATAAGAGGTTCCCCTTCTTGCCAGCCAGATTCATTAAGGCTTGATTCAAGCTGGTCCCATGCGTCCTTGTTAATCAGATTGGGGCCGTTTGTCCGGCTGGTAAGGAATGGTGTAATCATCCGTTGTTTTGTGTCAGGATAGAAGCGCTGTGTTCTAGTATCGAGGACAAGTGTAATTGGAGTAGACGGGATCGTATAATGCCAGTTGGCATAGGTCCACATTGCAGAAATCCAATTCTCATATGGAGTTGTTTTATAATTTAAGCCTTGAAGACGGGAATTAACAACAGCTAAAAAAGGGGCAGAAAAAGAATCAGGTGCATTGCCCCAGCCTTGGAAAGCCCAGTAGGCGGTCAGTCCATTTGCGACGGAATGACGGCCAAGAGGGGCAGACCAAACATTTTCCATCCAGTCAGCGGAAATGTTCCAGTCATCTGTTATATCATGATCATCAAAGATCATATAAACAGACATGTTGGCCAACACTCTGCGAATATGAGGGGTGGATGCTGCAAATTGTATCAGGCTTTTGGATTGTTCTTCATATTCTTTCCGTTTTGTGTGCAAAGCTTTGTCTGACTGTAATGATTTGTCGACAAAATACTTATTTTCAGCTAACAGATGATCCAAATTAGGGATTGCTGCTTTTTGTCCGGCTGCTTGCCAAAGAGCGGGACTCCAGCTCAAAAGGTACATCGCTGCATATTCCCCTAACGATAACAAATGATTTGCTGCTTTTCTGGAGGTAAAGCCGCACAGCTCTTTTGTCAGTTCCCCACGACCGTTCACTTGATACATTTTAGTGCTGTATTTTTGGTCAAGCTCCACACCTAAATCTTGGAGAGGTTCCTTCTTGCCGATCAATATTTCTCCAAGACTTTGAATGAATGGCGTGATTGGGTCTGCGACATCATCAGCATAGATTTGATCTCCAAGAAGGAAGAGAGAGGATGGCCTTACTTGTAAATCAGACCAGAATTCTGTAAGCAGGCTGTCTCCTTTAATTAATGCATCATTGCCTGTGCCATGCAGCTTTTGGCAAGATCCGTACATAAAGGTGCTTTTATTTTCAGGAATAAAAAAAGAAGGCAATGGATAGTCACCGTATACAATGGAATACGGATTATGTGAATCAAGCATTTGGTAGTCACCAAGATGCCATTCTTTGCTTCCATCGCTAAAAAATACATTATAGCCAAGCAGCTGTCCTGTTGGAAAGCTTCCTTCTGTTGGTTCAGCCTTCATTAAATATATAAATAAGTTTTTTCCCATTTTGACAAGGGTTGTTTCACTATGAGAACTTATACGTTCTAGAAAGCAAGCATCATTAGACTGCTGAACAGCAAACACTTCGGTTCTTGCTTCCATTGGCTTGCTTAATGCAATCCAGCAGTACAGCTCTTTGCTTTCTGTTCTTCTTAAGATTGGTCCAGCGAGGATATCAGGTAAATGCAAGATAAATCACCGCCCCCTTTTTTGTTATAGGCTATTCACCTAGCACAAAAAGGTGATAACGAAAGGGTGACAATAAATGCCACCCGCTTTCTTTGCATTATTAATAGAAAGAAGTGCTAATAGAAGCACTGCTCGTTGCTGTAGTATTCGTGCTTGAACCTGGCTTCCAGTTAAAGGGAGGCAGTGAGCTTCCAGACAGCTGTATACTGTTTGGGAAGGCTTCAGAGATAGTTTCACTAGTAACACTTGATGAACTGTCAGCATTGCTCTGCTCTTCATTTAGTTCTTGCAGTATGCTCTCGAAAATGTTAGCAATCTGTTCATCCGAGGCCGATTCTAAATCGAAGCCTGCAAGCTGGCCAGACAGATCACTAGATAATGAATCTGTAATAATGGAAGCTTCCGCAGTATCCTCCGTGTTTAAGCTGCTGATTATATTGGAAAGGAATTGACTCATCTGGGCAACAGTGTATTCCTCGCTCATTTGTGAAATCACTGGTGGAGGCATTGTTCCTATAGACATCACCCTTTGAGGCTTAGCACTTTCCAAAGTGTCTGATACTTGTTCAAAAAGGGAGGAGATTTCGTCTTCTGTACTTTCTTCTGTGTCAAATTCTGATAAGAGACTGCTGATGGTTGTATATGCTGTTTGCAAGCTGTCTTGCAGGGTAGTATCTGTCAAGCTGCCGCTCTCTTCTGCCTTCGGTTGCATATTTTTTAGAAATGCTGTTTTTTGTTCAGTTGTTAATGCTGGTAAGTCCTTTGTGCTTGTGACGGGCACCTCGCTTCCTTGGCTGCTTGCTGTGAGCATATCTTGGAATGAAGCGATAGAGTCATCTTGAGCAGTGACTGTTTGCACTGCTGATTTTTGCAGCATTTGCAAATAAGCAGAAGCATTACTTACTGATATGGACATAAAAAAACTTCCCTTCTAATAAAAATTCGGAATCTAGTAGTATAGATAAATCCGTATTAATAGTAGAGAGGAAAGCTTAAGATATGCTTAAATTTCTTTTTGTTTAAACTGCAGCATTTTGCTGCATGCGAAGACGATATTCCTTTGGAGAGCAGAGATTATGACGTTTGAACAGCTTATAAAACTGGGCAATATTGCTTATGCCAACATCAAAACTGATTTCCATAATGCTTTTTTCACTTGTTAACAGCAGCAGCTCTGCTCTTTTAATTCGTTTAAGATTCACATAGTCTATAAAGGAAATTCCCATGCTTTTTTTGAAATACTTAATGAAATAGTGATAGCTTAAGTTTAAGATAGAGCAGGCTTCCTCGACAAAAAGCTTATCTTTTAGATGATCTTCAATATAATCTAGCACTGGCTTTAGCCGGGTGAAGCTTTCCGCATCGGCAAATTTCAGCAAATTTTGCTCGTCGTTTCTAATGAGCAGCAGCAAAAGCTTTTTTATGGCCGAATTGATGGCAATCTCATATCCTTTTTCCTTTTGCTGTGCCTCCATATAAATCTCCATAATCAGGCTGTATACCTGTTTTTTTACTTGTTCATTTTTTTCAAAAATATAATTTAAATGCTGCAGCGGTGTTGTGACCTCAGAAAAGCAATGCAAATAGGGCAGGATGCTCTGGTCAAAATGCTTCACTAAGTCTACTTGAAACACAATATAGCGCAGATTTCCTTTAGAAGGTTTACATGTCCGGTGGGGCTGGGATGCACCCATAATATAAGTGTCCCCACTTCCAATCACAGTGGATTGATATTGGTGCTGAATCGCTAAATTGCCCTCCATGATTGCGAGAAATTCGACTTCCTTATGAAAATGCCATGTCTCCTGCTCGATAAGCGCAGTATAATCCGGCTCATCATTAATTTCCCAAACCTTTAAAGATAATAACGGATTTTCATAATGAACCACTTCATTAACAGGTTCTTCATATGTATTTTTAACCATTCTCTAAGACCCCCGACAAAAGATATAAATGCATCATCCATTATGGAAGTGTATTTTTTTATTTTCGATAAATGACACAATTGAATAAAAAGAAGCCAATTTTGAGCATTTATTAAATCGCTTTCATTTTTTATAATGATACCATAAATCGGTATTGGAGTGTGGCTAACTTGATAACTATATGGAACGAAAATCGCCATGAAAAAATAAATCCTGTTGTAGCGGAAATTTACCCTGATGGTATACACGGCTGTATTGACAGCGTTCTAAAAAATGCAGGCTTTGATACAAAAACGGCAACCTTGGATGATCCGGAGCACGGCCTGACAGATGAGGTGCTGGAAAACACAGATGTTCTTGTCTGGTGGGGGCATATTGCGCATGGAGAAGTAAAGGACGAAATTGTAGAAAAAGTGCATAAGCGTGTTCTAGATGGAATGGGACTTATCGTCTTGCACTCCGGCCATTTTTCGAAAATATTCAAAAAGCTAATGGGAACAAGCTGTGATTTGAAGTGGAGAGAAGCGGATGATAAGGAAAGGCTGTGGGTAGTTGCTCCAAGTCATCCGATTGCTGAAGGAATCGGTGAATATATCGAGCTAGAAAAAGAGGAGATGTATGGCGAGCATTTTGATATCCCAGCACCAGATGAGCTGATTTTTACAAGCTGGTTTACAGGCGGAGAAGTGTTCAGAAGCGGCTGTACATACCAAAGAGGGAACGGAAAAATATTTTATTTCAGACCGGGACATGAAACGTATCCTACATATCATCAGAAAGACATTCAACAAGTCATCATTAATGCAGTGAACTGGGCGAAGCCGGTTGCCAGAACACGTCCTGTATACGGGAACAGTCAGCCTTTAGAAAAGTTATAGAAAAAAATCATAGGGGGAAAAAAACATGAGTACATTAAAAATTGGTGTAATTGGCTGCGGGAGCATCGCTCAGCACAGGCATCTGCCTGAATACAGCTGGAATAAGAATGTGGAGATAGTCGCTGTTTGTGATATTAATGAGGAGCGCGCTCTTGAGATTGGCAAAAAATATGGTGCAAAAGCATATACAGATTATACAGAGCTTCTTGCTGTTGCAGAAATCGATGCGGTAAGTGTATGTACACCAAACTATCTGCATGCACCAATTTCTGTTGCTGCATTGAATGCAGGCAAACATGTGCTGTGCGAAAAGCCGATGGCAACCTCATCTGAAGAAGCAGCCCAAATGATAGAAGCAGCCAAAAAGAGCGGAAAAAAGTTAATGATCGGGCATAATCAGCGTTTTGTAAAATCACATCAAAAAGCTCGTGAACTAATTAAATCAGGTGAAATTGGCAAATTATACAGTTTCCGCACAGCATTCGGCCATGGTGGTCCGGAGCAATGGAGCGTGGACGGCAAGGGAAGCTGGTTCTTCCAGAAAGAAAAAGCATTCATTGGCGCAATGGGAGACTTAGGTGTTCATAAAACAGACCTTCTCCGCTATATTCTAGGGGAGGAATTCGTTGAGGTTGGAGCCTTTGTGGAAACAAATGCGAAGGATTTTGCCGATGTGGATGATAATGCTGTGTGCGTATTGAAGACAGAAAGCGGAGTAATCGGAACATTGGCGGCAAGCTGGGCTTACACGAGCAAAGAAGATAACTCGACGGTGATTTACGGTGAGAAGGCAATCTTAAGATTGGAAGATCATCCTCAATACTCTTTAATCGTGCAGTATGCTAATGGGGAAACCGTAAACTATGAGCTTGGTAAAATCCAATCAAATGATGAAGGCGGCCAAAATGCAACAGGTGTGATTGATCATTTTGTCGCTTCCATTCTAACGGACAGTGAACCTTTGATTACAGGAGAAGAAGGCAAAAAATCTCTGGAAGTTATATTAGGTGCGATTAAATCAAAAGAGACAAAGCAAATCGCAACAATAATTCAATAAAATATATAGATTAGAAGGAGAGAATGGCAATGAAACTAGGAGTCTTTACAGTCCTGTTTGCAGATAAATCGTTTGAAGAAATGCTTGATGCAGTAAAGGAAGCCGGCCTGCAGGCTGTTGAAATCGGCACAGGAGGCTATCCGGGCAATGCACACTGTGATTTGGACACATTGCTGGAGGATGAAACAAAGAGGCAGGAATATATAAAGAAAGTCGAAGACAGAGGATTAATGATAAGTGCGTTCAGTTGTCACGGCAACCCAATTTCTCCTGAGAAGGAGTTCGCGTTGAAATCTCATGAAACTTTGATGAAAACAATCAAGCTTGCCTCCCTTCTAAATGTGCCTGTTGTTAATTGCTTCTCTGGAACAGCTGGTGATCATGAAGGAGCGAAGTTTCCGAATTGGCCAGTCACTCCATGGCCAACTGAATACAGTGATGTGAAAACATGGCAATGGGAGGAAAAGCTGATTCCTTACTGGAAGGAAGTAGGACAGTACGCAAGTGATCACAATGTGAAAATTGGTCTTGAACTGCATGGCGGATTCTTAGTTCATACTCCATACACACTTTTGAAGCTGCGCGAAGAAACATGTGATGCAATCGGCGCCAACCTTGATCCAAGCCACTTATGGTGGCAGGGCATTGATCCTGTGGGAGCCATTAAAATATTGGCAAAAGCAAATGCAATCCATCATTTCCATGCTAAAGATACGTATATCGACCAGGATAATGCGAATATGTATGGATTGACAGATATGCAGCCATACGGAAATGTACAGTCAAGGGCGTGGACTTTCCGGTCTGTCGGCTGCGGCCATAGTGCTGCAGAATGGTCTGATATGATGAGTGCATTGCGCACATACGGCTATGACTATGTTGTCAGTATCGAGCATGAGGATCCACTTATGTCTATCCGTGAAGGACTGGCAAGAGCTGTATCAACACTTAAGTCAGTTGTTATCGAAGAAGCACCATCTCAAATGTGGTGGGCATAAATACCAATTTAGGAGGATTTAAGCATGACTTCATATAAAGTAGGGATCGTAGGGTGTGGCAATATTTTTCCGATGCATGCACAATCAATCGTAACAAGAGAAGATGCTGAGCTTGTTGCAGTTTGTGATGTAAAAAAAGACCGGGCAGATTCAAAAGCGGCCATTTATAATTGTGCCAGCTACACAGACTATGAAAAGATGTTTGAGCAAGAGTCTCTCGATGTTATCCATATTTGTCTGCCCCATCATTTGCATGCGCCTGTTGCCATTGCTGCAGCAAAAAGAAAGATTCATGTGCTGACAGAAAAGCCGATGTCTATCAGCTTAGAAGATGCAGAAGAGATGGTAGCAGCACATCAGGAAAATGGCACAACATTAGGCGTTATTTTCCAGAATCGTTATAATCCAGGCTCTCAGCTTATTAAGAGGATGCTTGTAAACGGTGAATTGGGTGCGATTAAATCAGGAAAATTATCAGTAACATGGGACCGCTCTGATGAATATTATCAAAAAAGTGATTGGAAAGGTACGTGGGAGAAAGAAGGCGGCGGCGTTATTATCGACCAGGCGATTCACACATTAGATTTGATGAGATGGTTCATTGACAGTGATATTAAATATGTCGATGCAACCATCAGCAACAGAGCTCATGAAATAATTGAAGTAGAGGATTCTGCTGAAGGAGTAATTTCCTTTCAAAACAATGTTGTAGCAGCTTTTCATGCCATCAATTACTACACATATGATGCACCTGTGGAAATAGAGCTGCATTGTGAACAAGGAATTGCTAAAATGGTTGCAGACCGTGCAACTGTTCGTTTGATGGATGGCAGAGAGTTTATCGCTGACAATAATCCGCAAGAAACATTCCATTATGATAATGGTGCAAAGGGCTATTGGGGTGTAAGTCATGTCAAGCAAATCAACAATTTCTATGAGTCTCTAAAATCAGGAGCAGCACCTGATATTACGGGAACAGATGCATTAAAAACACAAAAAATGATTTGTGCTATCTATGAATCTGGCAAGAAAAGAGAAAGAGTTGTATTCCAACAAAATACATCGCAAAAAGAATTGGCTTGACGAACCTTTCTGAAGACTCAAAGGTAGCTGAAACACTCTGCAATGACATTTGCCAAAAGCTATACTAAATTAATTGACTTGATTAAATGAAAGTCAAAAAACAAATTTAGCAGCCATTGTCCAAGCAGAACGTGAATAAATATGAAGAGGATTCCTGATTGGGGGTCCTCTTTCTTAGCTGTCAACAAAAAAAACATGTTTTTCAATTTTTGTAAATAGAAAAAAAGGGTTTGCAAATAGAATAAGAGAATGCTAGTATTGGTGCGAACAATGTGATGAAAGCGTTTGAACTATTAATATATACATGTAGAACACTTAAACTTTTGTGAGGGAAAGAGGTTGGTCAGCTTGAACAAAAAGGATCTATTGCTGTTCATTGGTGACAGCATTACAGAAGCAGGCAGATATGAAGATCCGGAACAGATTGGTTTCAGCTATGTCCGTTATATTAGAGATTATATGGCGATTAATCGGCCAGAGTCTCTCCCAACAATCATCAATAAAGGGATTGGCGGCAATAGAGTCCCTGATTTGGCGGAGCGCTGGGAAGCAGATGTACTGAATCTAAAGCCAGATTATGTATCGATATCAATTGGCATCAATGATGTATGGCG
This sequence comes from Niallia laureatilytica, assembly GCF_046613985.1. Classification (NCBI taxonomy): domain Bacteria; kingdom Bacillati; phylum Bacillota; class Bacilli; order Caryophanales; family Bacillaceae; genus Niallia; species Niallia laureatilytica. The sequence goes on from NZ_JBKKHP010000002.1 coordinate 478,868, forward strand.
ACAGCTGGATTCCCCGCATCAAGAGTCATTGTCGCCAGAACAATTTAAAGAAGTTTATGCTAATTTGATTGAGCAAGTTTGCGCCCGCACAAATGCCAAAGTCATTTTAATGGAGCCGACTGTAATCGAAGAGAATGTAGATGCCCAAGGAAACAGGCTGCTCATACCATATGTAAAAGCAGTACAGGAACTGGCTGAAAGCTATAATGCCGTGCTTGTGCCAACACATACAGCATTTATTGCATATCTTCAAAAAGAGAATCACCAAGTGCTGACAACAGACGGTGTTCATATGAATACAGCTGGAAATATGCTGATGGCACAAACATGGCTTCAAGCCGTCTTAAACTAAATCGAAAAGGAGATAACGAAATGGTGTATACAGCGAATGAAAACCGTTATGAATCGATGAAATATAATCGAGCTGGAAACTCAGGTCTTTTGCTCCCAGCCATCGCTTTAGGGCTTTGGCATAATTTTGGCGGTGTGGATACATATGAAAATGGCCGGGCTATTTTAAGGAAAGCATTTGATTTGGGCATCACCCATTTCGACCTGGCAAATAATTACGGGCCGCCGCCTGGAACAGCGGAAGAGATGTTCGGAAAAATGTTAAAGGATGATTTTGCGCCATATCGGGATGAAATGGTTATTTCCACTAAGGCAGGCTATCATATGTGGCCAGGTCCATATGGTGACTGGGGCTCAAAAAAATATCTTGTTTCCAGTCTTGATCAAAGCTTGAAAAGACTGGGACTTGAGTATGTGGATATCTTTTACTCGCATCGTCCAGATCCAAATACGCCTTTAGAGGAGACGATGTCGGCTCTTGACCTCGTTGTTCGGCAAGGGAAAGCTATGTATGTTGGAATCTCTAACTATAGTGCAGAACAGACTGCAGAAGCAGTCAAAATTCTCAATCGCCTTGGCACTCCGCTGCTTATTCATCAGCCGAAATATTCTCTTTTGGACCGCTGGATAGAAACAGGGCTTCAAGACGTATTAGCAGAAAACGGTGTTGGTTCGATTGCCTTTTGTCCGCTGGCACAAGGTTTGCTGACAAGCAAATACGCAAACGGCATTCCGGAAAATTCAAGGGCTGCAAAACCACAAAGCTTCCTGAAGAAAGACCAGGTTACCGAGGAGTTGGTAGATCGCGTGATGAAATTGAATCAAATTGCATCAAACCGCGGTCAAAGCCTTGCTCAAATGTCATTAGCATGGGTTCTTCGCCATGGGAAAGTTACTTCTGCTCTCATCGGTGCAAGCCGAGTTAGCCAAGTTGAAGAAAATGTCGCAGCACTGAACAACTTAGATTTTTCGGAGAAAGAGCTTGCAGATATTGATTATATTTTAACTGCTTCCTTCTAGCAGTTACAAAATAACATTGCTGTCTAAATGGCAGCAATGTTTGTTTGCTAAAGACTGAATACAACTGTATTGATAGAAAAAAGGAGAGGAAATCATCATGATAAAAAAACTGTTGTTTGTGTGGAGAATCCCATCATTTCCAATTCTTTTTTTAGCGAATTTCATATTTGGCTTATCTATGTCATTTTTTGCCCCATTCTCTTCCCTTTTTGGAATTGATGAGGTTGGAATGAGCAATATCGGATTTGGGGTATTTATGACAATTATGGCAATTGGCGGTGTCGTAATCAGCACCATCATTGCCAAAAAATCAGATGCACAATTAAGCAGAAAGAAAATTTTATTATTTACAAGCTTTACAGGCATGCTCGGCTATATAGGCTTTGCCTTTGTCCGGGATTATCTCTTTTTGGCAGTGATAGCCTTTGTTCTGCTTGGTTCGGCAGCTGCCTCTGTGCCGCAGCTGTGGGCCTATGCGCGGGAGGCGCTGTATCATTCTGATGTTCCGAAAGAACAGGTGCCGTTTGTAATGAATGTTTTCAGGATGTTCTTTGCCCTTTCCTGGACAGTAGGACCTGCAGCAGCAGCATGGCTGCTGGCAATAATAGACTTCAAAGGATTGTTTCTGTTAGTTGCAGCAAGCTATGGAATAGGAATGATTGTAATACTGCTTTTCTTGAAGGATATTCCGAAAATTGTTGGTGAAAAGAAGGCTGTCCCTACCGGGGTGAGCTCTTATGTCCGGAAGCCTCATATATTCGGAAACTTGGCTGCTGCTTTGCTTTTAGCAGCGGCAACATCAATTCATATGTTGAATGCTCCGCAATTTGTTACTAAAGTGCTTGGTGGCAGCGAGTTTGATGTTGGATTAATATTCAGTGTGCCGCCGATTTTTGAAGTACCGATGATGATTGCTGTCGGAATCTTGGCTACAAAGCTTGATAACAGTCTGCTCATAAGGATAGGCTTTGGCATTGCTGCCATTTATTTTACTCTATTCTTTTTTGTTGGCGAACCTTGGCAGATCTATCCACTGCAAATATTAAGTGCTGCACAAGTTTCCATTACTTCAGGAATTGCCATTTCTTATTTTCAGGATTTTATTCCTCAAGCACAAGGAACGGCAACAACACTGTATATGAATTCTACCCAAATCGGCAACACGGTTGGTTATTTACTGTTTGGCGTTTTAGCAGAAGCGATGAGCTATGGCAATGTCATTATTATTTATGCGATTTTCGCCATTGTTGCCTTACTATGTCTAATCCTTTTCGGAAAGGAAAAGCAAAAAGCACAAACAGCATCGTTTCGGATGGAATAAAGTTTTATGAAAAAGGCAGTGACATAAGTATGTAAATTTGTGTAAAAACCGATCTATTTAATCATGTATTGATTAATAGATCGGTTTTTGTGTTTTAGTTTTAATACACTAATTAAAAATCTTAGTGGAATGGAGCGGAGGACACTCAACTCCTGTGGGAAATAGAGGAAAGGATGAGACTACGCAGGCGAAGACGAGGAGGCTCATCTTCCTCCCCGCGGAAAGCGAGTGGCTGGAGCGCAATGAAACGAACTAATTTTAAAGCCGTAATTTAGTCACAAGCTTTATTTTTCAAATTGTAATCTTATTAATCGTGTTTAGACTGGTTATCTTTCGTTTTATCTCAACCTCTTTTTTTATAGCCAAATAAAAATTGCAGTAAACTCATAGTAAAAAAATAAATTTATGTATAAAATAAAAGAATCGTTTGAAATTATCCTCAAGCTAGGAGGAGTGTTGTTGGAGTCTCGAAAGGAAAAAGAGAAAAAACAAGTAAAAAAACAGCATTTGCTGCTTGCCAATATCTTGCAGCAAATTTTGAATATTTCCTTGATTTTGCTTGCGTTAATGCTAAGTGTTTTATTATGCAAAGAAATCATTTACTTTGTCGGACATGCAATGGAGCTCCATCAGATAAGCAGCAATTATGAACTGCTTGAAAGAATATTGGTGTTCTTTTTGTACTTTGAGTTTATTGCCCTCATAGTGAAATATTTTCAAGAAAGCTATCACTTTCCATTAAGATACTTTCTTTATATCGGCATCACTGCAATGGTCAGACTTATCATTGTCTACCACGATAATCCATTGCACACACTGCTGTATACCTGTGCTATTCTTGTATTAGTTATCAGCTACTACATAATCTCGGCAGCATCATCAAGGAAACATTAGAAATAGTAAAGAGAAGCTTCAAAGGGGGAGGATGCAAATGAATAGTTCACTTCAGTCGATAGAATATGAAGTTGCACTTCTGGTTCGTTTAATTACGGCAAGCAATCCAAAGCTTGGGAGTCTTGATCGATCCGAATACTTAATATTAAGTGAATTACAGCAAAAAGGGCCGATTGGAATTAATGAAATAGCACACCAGCTGCTGTTAAATATCTCAACTGCCAGCAGACAGGTTAGTAATCTCGAAACGAAAGCTTATATTAAAAGATACCCTGATGCGAATAATGGACGGATAAGCCTGATTGAAATAACAGAAGAAGGACTTGAGGTTCTAAAACGAGTGCAAAAGGCACGCCGTACAGTGTATGGGGATATCTTAAAAGACTGGAAACAGGAAGAAATCGGCCAATTGGATAAATTAATTAGTCGCCTTAATGCTGATTTTAAGAAGTGGGGGCAAGATTAAAAGGGATTCTTACAAAGAGTCTCTTTTTTTCTGCCGTAAAAAAAGATTGATTATTTATTTATATATTGTATAATACAACTTGTTGTATACAATATATAAATAACCACAAAAAGGGGGAGGGAAAATGAGTCAGCAAGTTAATACATCTGCATCTGAATCAGAGAAGGTGGCAGTTCCTCCATATTTAATCATTTCCATCTTGACAATATTCGCCATCGGTTCACAGTATTTTTCCAATCTTTCTTATATATTAAACCAAGGTGTGATACAAAATGGTTTGCAGCTTGGAACAAGCAGCCTATTGCTGCCTTCGACCTTATCTAATCTTGGGTTTGCATTTGGTGTGCCTATAGGACCAGTGTTGACAAGGAAATTTGGTTTACGAAAGAACTATTTGCTGTTTACATTTATTTTTCTGATTGGCTCCATTATGGCAGTCCTTACAGAAGATTTATTGTTTCTTATCATCGGGAGGGTTGTCCAAGGAATCAGTGCAGGATTTTTGTTTTTAACGATCTTGCCTGCCAGTCTAAAGTCGTTTCCTAATAAAATCAGGAACACGTTTTTGCTGATGATCATCACAGGTCTGTTCGGTGCTAGCGCTTTAGGTGCTTTATTTGGAGCCGTATCCTTACAGGCCGGCGCTTGGCGCTGGCTGTTTGTGCTGAATGTTATAGCTTCTGTTCTGTGTTTATTGGTTGGCTTTTTCGGTTTGCCAAAGCTAGAGCAGAAAGAAGAGCATTTGCCACAGGACAAAACAGGCATATTCCTATGGACGGCTTTGCTAGCGGTGCTTGCCGTTCCATTATGTAATTTAGTGGACAAAGGCTTTTCATCAATCTATGTTTGGCCATTTTTACTAGCAGCTTTCATACTGATGTGCCTATTTATTGTTGTTGATAGAAAGGCCGAAACCCCATTAGTGCCATTTAGAACATTAAAGGCATCAAAGCCTATCTCAGGCACAATCATGGCCATCGCTTCTCATCTGGCATTAGTTTTTGCAATTGCTGGTATTAATGGGTTCTTACGCAATAATTTAGATTTGCCGTTTGTATACTTGTCCCATTTTTATTTCTGGTTTTTCGTCGGTATAGTTGTGACAGCTGTTCTAAAAACGGTTTTATATGACAAATTAGGAGCAGGTATCCTTGGTATTATTGGTTCAATTGCCGTTATTTACGTAAGCATTCAATGGAGAACGATTGATTCAGCAACCTCCTTGCATGAATTATATTTTCAAGTCGCCTGCCTAGGAGCGGGGGTAAGCATGGTATTAGTGGGTGGAGCATTAGGAACTGCTCTTGCAGGAGACATTCACCAAGCCTCCATGCGGTCTGTCACGTTACATTCTATGCGTAACTTTGCCGGTGCCATTGTTTCCCCGTTACTCGCATGGTTTTTAACAAAGCAAAACGCCGTCAATTATGAAATGCTTCGCTGGAGCCTGCAAAGTGACAGTTCAGAGTTTAAATTGGAAATGGCAAATTGGACGCGTCGTTTAATGGGGCAGGGGAATTCTGTTGCAGATGCAAAATCATTGGCATCTTATGAACTCGTTGTTCATGCCAAAAAATCTGCTATTTTAGGAGCCTACCATCAGCTTTTCACAATACTGCTAGTTTTAGGTGTAATTATGCTGCTTTCTTCCATCGGTAAAGTTGCCACAGGCAAGGGCAGATCACTTGTTCAAAAACCGTCAAAGGAAGCTGTAAATCACAAGGCGGAAAACATTAGAGTCTAATCAAGATTGGAGAGAAACAGATGAGCAAAGGGAAAATATTATTAATAAACTTCATCGGACTTGTTGTTATATTAGGTCTGATTGCTTTAGGAGCTTATTTTTATTATCAAAACAAAAATTATGTAAAAACAGATGATGCTGTCGTTTCAGCAGATATTACGGAGATTGTGGCGCCAACTTCAGGGGTTCTAACGAGCTGGAACGGGGAAGCTGGAAAAGATATAAATAAAAAGGAATCAGTAGGAAAGGTAAGCAGTGGGAAGACTGCAAGTAACGTAAACAGTATGGAGGCTGGAACGATTATTAAAAATGAAGCAAAGGCAAATGAGCTTGTTCAAGCAGGGCAGGTGCTCGCTCAAACAGCAGATATGGATCATATGTATGTTTTAGCGAATATTAAGGAAACCGAATTAAAAGACATTGAGATTGGTGATAATGTTGATATAACCGTGGACGGTGATTCAGATGTAATGTTTGACGGAAAGATAGAAGATATCAGCTATGCGACAAACTCTGTCTTTTCTGCATTGCCTTCGCAAAATGCAACAGGGAATTATACGAAAGTGACACAAAAAGTCCAAGTGAAAATTTCCATTCAGAATCCGACAAAAAAAGTGCTGCTCGGTATGAATGCAGAGGTAAAGATATCTATTTAAGAAAAAGGGCAAATCCTAAGAAACTAGCTTAGGGTTTGTCCTTTTTCGTTTTCTTAATATAGTAAAATTAACTTGAGGATGCATGTAAAAGATTGGTATTATAGAAGAAGATTATAGAAAGAGAGAATGCTTCGTATGAGTATGCGTCTAAGAGATTGGGATCAGAATTTAAAGATCCGCCTTGCAGGGGAATCTGTTGTTAATATTACATTTTGGATGTTCTTCCCTTTTTTAGCTATATATTTTACTGATTCCTTCGGAAAATCAACAGCTGGCCTGCTGTTAATATTATCTCAAGTTGTTTCCTGTGCAGCCAATTTGCTCGGAGGCTATTATGCAGATAAATACGGCAGGAAAAGAATGATGGTGCTGTCAGCATTTGCCCAGGGAGCTGCATTCACCGTTTTTGCCTTTTCAAGCTCCCCTTGGCTTGACTCAGCACTGCTAGGGTTTGTGTGCTTTACTGTTGTAAGTATGTTCGGTGCAGTGTATTGGCCGGCAAGTCAGGCAATGATAGCGGATGTAGCGGAAGAGAAGGATCGCAGCGATGTATTTGCGATTTTTTATACGTCGACAAATATTGCAGTCGTGATTGGCCCTATTATTGGCGGTATTTTTTTCGCTGATTACCGATTTGCATTACTGCTGATGGCCGGCGTGCTGAATCTTGTTCTCGGCATTGTTCTTCATTATAAGATCACAGAGACTGCACCCGTTTCCAAAATGGAGGAGAGCGGGCAAGCAAGTAATTGGATTTCTGTGCTCGGCGATCAGCTTAAAGATTATAAGGTAATCATGAATGACCGCATTTTTTTGCTTTTCATCATCGCAGGCGTGCTTGTCGGACAAACCTTCATGCAATTAGATCTCCTGTTTCCAGTGTATATAAATGAAGTGGTGACAGACCAGCCTTTGCTTCAATTCGGTAATTGGTCTTATGTGGTGGAAAGCACACAGGCATTTGGTCTTGTGCTCGCAGAAAACGGCTTGTTAGTCGCTATCTTTACAATTACAGTTACAAGATGGATGAGTAAATACAAAGAACGGAATGTGTTTATCATATCTTCGTTTATTTATGCCGCTTCTGTGCTGTTATTTAGCCAAACTTCATGGATTTGGGGGCTGCTGCTGGCGATGCTTGTGTTTACGCTGGCAGAGTTGATGACAGCTGGCATACAGCAAGGGTTCATTTCCGAGCTTGCACCAGCTGATAAAAGGGGGAAGTATTATGCCGCTGCAAGTCTGCGCTACACCTTCTCGAAAATGATTGCACCATTGTCCATTCCGATGAGTGCATGGGTGGGCTATACGTGGACATTCTTCTTTATCAGCTTGTTAGCCATATTAAGTGGTGTAATTTATTACCGGCTATTTGTTAAATTCGAACAAAGAAAAATGGAAACAGCTCCTAAATGGTAATTTAGGAGCTGTTTTTTATGCTTCTTTTTGAGCAATGACAAGCTTAATATTGTTTTCACTTGCGAATGCCTGATATTCCTTTGGAGGCTCGGCACCTGTTATTAAGTAGTCAATATCATGTAGAGTGCAGTATGTCATTAATGCATATTTATCAAACTTATGATGGTCAACAAGCAAGTAAACCTCAGCACTTCTTTCGACAACATTCTTTTTAATTTCGCTTTCTAATGGGGAGGAGTTTGTGACACCATTACTGATGGAAATCCCTGTTGATGCCATAAAGGCCTTATTGATGTTATAGGATTTGATAACATCTGTGCTTTGGATGCTTGCAAAGGATTTCGTTTTTCTTTCTAGCACACCGCCAAATGTTATAATATGAAGATTTTCATATGGCAGTGCTTTAATGATGAAATCGAGATTATTTGTAATAATGGAAAGCTGTTTTGTTTTAAGGTACTCCAGCATTTCCAATGTGGTTGTGCCTGAATCAATAAAAATTATATCACCGTCTTGAACGAACTCGGCTGCGTTCTTACCAATCAGCATTTTCTCATCCTTATTGCGTATTTGCCGATCGTTAAAAGAAACGAGTGTCGCATGGTTAACGGCAACCCCACCATAGACTTTTTTAAGCTCTCCTTCTTCAACAAGCTCCTGTATGTCTCTGCGAATCGTATTTTTAGAGACATTAAATACTTCTACCAGTTCATCTAAAGAAACAGTTTCATGTTCATGCACATAATCCTGAATTTCCTTGATTCGTTTATTCTTCAGCATTTTTCTAGCCACCTTTTATTATTCCGCTATCTTTTATTTAAGTCTGTCTATTATCAAAGCTGCCCTGAAGTTACTTGAATACATTATTAATCCTGCATCCGCAGTTAAAATATGAAAGTCTAGTAACAGCATTTTTTTATTAACTTAGCTAAATTATACCAAAAACTAACCAAGAGTTCACCATAAAAATTAGAAATTTTCTTGTTCGTCACGAGCAAATCTAGGGGGGGATTCAGTTTGGAAAAGGAGGTTGATATATTGATATAAAAAAACCAAGCTGATCATAATCACAGCTTGGCTTTTTGTATCTATTTATTAGTTTTCTGCAAGTTTTGCAGAAGTTTTTTGCTGCACTTTGTTTGGATTGCTTTGAATATCTTCAGCAGGTGTTGCTCGTTTCATAAAGAATGACAGGATTAAAGCAAGAACAACGACGCCGACAGAAATAAGGAATGCATCATTAATTCCTTCCATCATTGCTTTCATCGCAAGCTGTTCTTTAGCTGCCGCAAGTGTTGCCGCATCTGGCTGTACTGTGCTGTTAGCCATAGATTTCATTGCATCTTCTGCCAATTCATTTGCATGTGTTGTAGTGCGGTTGGACATAATGGTGATCATTAATGCAGACCCGATTGCGCCAGAAACTTGCTGCAATGTATTGTTCATTGCTGTGCCGTGCGGATTCAAACGTCCAGGCACTTGATTTAAGCCGTTTGTCATTACTGGCATCATAACCATTGACATCCCGAACATACGGAAAGAATAAATGATGATTAGAGTTGTATAAGATGTGTCCATTGTTAATTTGCTGAACATATATGTTGTAACAGCTGTGATAGCCAACCCGGTTACTGCTAAAATACGGGCACCATATTTATCAAAAAGTTTACCAGTAATTGGCGACATAATTCCCATAATGATTGCCCCAGGTAAAAGCAGCAGTCCTGAATCTAGTGGAGAGATACCTCTAACTGTTTGAATGTACATAGGCATTAACAGCATCGCAGAAAACATGGCAATATTAACTACAATAGAAATCGCTGCTGATAATGCAAATAACGGATATTTAAAAATCCTGAATTCAAGCATTGGATTTGGAATTTTAAGCTGTCTTACAATGAAGAGAACTAAACTTAGGAAACCAATAATCAATGTTCCATAAACATACGGGCTGTCCCAGCCTTTGTTGCCGGCAGTGCTGAATCCGTACAGCAGACCGCCAAAGCCTAATGTTGACAGAATGACAGAAAGGGTGTCGATAGAAATATCTACTTTATCCTTTTTATCCTTTAATTTCACAATGGCAAGTACCAAAACAAGAATGGCAATTGGTGCGATTACACGGAATAAAACATGCCAATGGAAGTGCTCTACGATATAACCAGACAATGTCGGACCAATTGCTGGTGCGAAAATCATAACTAAGCCGAATACTCCCATTGCACTTCCGCGTTTTTCAACAGGGAAGCTTGTAAGCAGGAAGTTCATCAATACTGGCATCATAATCGCAGAACCAGAAGCTTGGACCATACGTGCTGCCAACAGAACCGGGAACGATCCTGAGAAGCCTGCCACAAGTGTACCAATGGTAAACAATGACATCGCTGTGATAAACAGGCGTCTAATGGAATATCTTTGAATTAAAAAAGCCGTTGTCGGAATCATAATTCCGTTAACGAGCATGTAGCCTGTAACGAGCCATTGCCCGACAGAAGCATCAATATCAAAGTCCTTATTAATAGAAGGCAATGCTATATTTAATAATGTTGAGTTTAAGATAGCAACAAAAGCCCCGGCCATCAGAATGGCGATAATGCCATATGGTGGCTTTTTCGTATTTTGTGTTGCTGTGTTGTTCATGAAATGTTTTCCTCCTTATGAACCTTTAGTTCATTTTTTATACAATTGTTCTAGGCTTAAATAATAATATACTGGCAGTATAAATTTTGCAATAAAAAATGTTTAGGTTTACTAAAAAATAAATTTTGTTGGATTATTTTTCCTGTTGAATAGCGAGAGCAAGGCTTAATGGTAACGTTTTCTTTGCTGATTTCTTGAAATTATTTACCGAATAGGTTAGTATGTTTTTTGAACTGTCAGTATAATTTCCCTAAGGTGATGAATATGAATAACCGGAAAAAGCATGTATTGAATAAAGCTCATGAGCTATTTATTGAAAAAGGATTCCAAGCCACATCCATTCAAGAAATTCTAGAAAGTAGCGGAATCTCGAAAGGAACCTTTTACAACTATTTTTCAAGTAAAAATGAACTGCTGATTTCTATTTTTAAGGATATATACACTGAACTTGGCGAGAAGCGCAAACAGCTTATGATTGGTCAAGATAAAGCTTCATTGGCAATTTTTATTCAGCAAATTGAATTGTTAATTAACACGAACAACCAGTATAAGATTATCTCTCTTTTTGAAGAAATTTTATTTACGAATGATCCGGAGCTCAAGCAATTTTTGAACAGGAGGAGAATTCAGGAATTAAACTGGCTGTATAAGCGGCTAATGGATATTTGCGGAATTGATAAAAAACCGTATCTGCTTGATTGTGCCGTCATGTTGACTGGCAACCTTCATAATATGATCTTTTTCTATTCGTTAGATCAACAGCGGCAAATAGATGTTCATAAAATTGTACAGTACAGTGTTAATAGAATAATTGCGATGACAGAGGATGTTGCGAAGACTGGCGAACGAGTGCTTGCTCCTGAATTGCTGTTAAAATGGCTGTCAGACAGCGCCGAAAGTGACAGGCATACAGATAGTAAAAATATTTCCTGTATGATTGAATCTTTAAAGCTAATGGTTAGAAACAGTGTGCAAAATGTGGAAGATCAGAAAAAATATGAGGAATTAATCGATTTTGTGGAGGAAGAGCTGGCAGAGCCGGAAAATCGCCGCAAGCATCTTGTCGATATGGCAATAGGTGAGTTAAAATCTTCAATCAGCGACAGTGAATGCCATAAAGCAGTTTGTTTACTAGAAGAAAAAGTGCTGACAATGGAATAAGCAATGGAGTGGCCTGAAATCCGCAAATCGAGATTTTAGGCTTTTTTTTATTAAGTTACTTGCTTTATTAATAAATATGCTGATTAGATTTTGCACGATTAGGGAAATTTAAACGATATAACAAGAAAGTGGGTTTGATTTAAAGTGGAGTTTTTTTTAGCAATTCTTCCTGCTCTGTTTTGGGGCAGCATCGTATTAATTAATGTGAAAATAGGGGGCGGGGCATACAGTCAGACATTAGGTACAACAATTGGTGCACTTCTTTTCTCTGCTGTAGTTTATTTGATTGCAAGACCGGAGCTGTCCCTTCTTATTCTTATTGTCGGTATATGTTCAGGTATCTTTTGGGCAATTGGGCAAAGCAATCAATTTAAATCAATTGAATATATTGGGGTTTCAAAGACAATGCCAATTTCAACTGGTTTGCAGATTGTATCAACAACCTTGTTTGGTGTCCTAGTATTTCGTGAGTGGACAACTGCTACTACCATTATTCTTGGCATTATTGCCATTCTTTGTATATTAGCAGGGATAATTTTAACTACATATGATCAGAAGAGAAGTGCAGATGAGTCTGCCAAACTGAAAAAGGGGACAGTTACCTTACTGATTTCTACTTTAGGGTATTTAGGCTATGTTGTAATCGCAAGACTGTTTTCTGTTGATGGCTGGTCAGCACTCTTCCCTCAGTCAATCGGAATGGTGATTGGCGGACTTGTTATTACATATAAACATAAGCCATTCAATCTTTATGCATTAAAGAATATATTGCCTGGTTTGTTTTGGGCAGCTGGAAATATGTTTTTGTTTATTTCGCAGCCAAAGGTCGGCGTGGCAATCAGCTATTCTTTATCCCAGACAGGTGTAGTTATTTCTACCCTAGGCGGAATCTTCTTATTAGGAGAAAAGAAAACAAAGCGCCAGCTTGTCTTTGTTGCGGTTGGGATTATCCTCATTATTGCAGGGGTCATCTGTTTAGGCATCGCGAAAAAATAACAAGGAGGAACTTTCCGTGTATACTGACTTAAAAGGTAAAGTAGTGGCAATTACAGGAGCATCGACGGGCTTGGGCCGTGCAATGGCAATCAGATTTGGTAAAGAGGGGGCTAATGTTGTCATCAATTATTTTTCTGATGACAACGAGGCATCAGCTGTCAAAAAAGAAGTCGAAGAAGCAGGCGGACAAGCTGTCATTATTCAAGGTGATGTCACAAAGGAGCAAGATGTCATCAATCTTGTTAAAACTGCGCATGACCACTTTGGAAAGTTAGATATAATGATAAATAATGCAGGAATTGAGAATCCAGTGCCATCCCATGAGATGACATTAGACAATTGGGAAAAGGTAATCGGCACAAATTTGACTGGTGCGTTTCTTGGCAGCAGGGAAGCGATAAAGTATTTTGTTGAGCATGATATTAAGGGCAATGTAATCAATATGTCAAGCGTTCATGAAATGATTCCGTGGCCGACATTTGTTCATTATGCAGCAAGTAAAGGCGGGGTGAAGCTGATGACAGAAACACTTGCCCTTGAGTATGCTCCAAAAGGAATACGTGTAAATAATATCGGGCCTGGTGCCATTAACACTCCTATTAATGCAGAAAAGTTTGCCGATCCTGCCAAGCGAAAAGATGTGGAAAGTATGATACCATTAGGCTATATAGGAAAGCCGGAAGAAATCGCTGCCGTTGCTGCTTGGCTTGCATCTGATGAGTCCAGCTATGTGACAGGGATAACTTTGTTTGCAGACGGCGGTATGACAAAATATCCGTCTTTCCAGGCTGGGAGAGGCTAAAATAGTTAACAAACAACACTGATATCCTCTGCATTGACCGTTATACTCCCTGTTGGTAGAATGGGAGTTAGTATTTTATAGGAAAGAATTCGGGTTTTGTTATAAGGATATAGGTGGAGATACAATGATGGAAAAACCGGCAAATTCATATACGGAAAGCTGGCTGGCATTATCAAGCTTACAAGGTGCAATAGCGACGGAGCTTGAACATGTCCTGCAGCATCAGCATAAGCTTTCACTTAGAGAGTTTTATGTGCTTCTTTATTTGTCAAAAGCACCAGAGCATAAGCTTAGACTTCAACAGCTTCAAGATATGGTGGGCTTGAGCCAAAGTGCCTTATCAAGGCTTGTGACAAGACTTGAAGCGAAGGAATGCGGAGCCCTGCAGCGACATCTGTGCACAGATGATCGGAGGGGAATTTACACTGCATTGACTGAGTATGGTAAAGACAAGTTTGTGAAAGCAAATGAGACTTTTTCTAACACACTGGCAGCTATACTGGAAAAGACAGAAACAAAAAATGACCTTAGTTCCATATTGCAAATGATGATTGGAAAGAAGTAAAAGCTGATAAGCACATGTCCGCTTTTACTTCTTTCCTTTTTTTATATTTTGTTGTAACTTTTTCCATTCAGTTTTCGCCCTATTAGAAGAAGACAGACTAAGGGGATGTGCTCGTTTGCGAAGGATAATCTTACTGCTTTTTTTCTTTGTATTGCTAATAGGCTGTTCAAACATTCAGCCTGTCATGAATGAACCACCTAGTCTTTTTATTGTTATGGACGATATCCGGCATGAAACGAAGCTTGGCAGCTACTGCTGGTCAAATGGCGGAAGCGGTGTTTGTGCAGATACAGCTGGACCGTTGGAGCTGCTCAAGGATGAAACACCGAAAAAGGTCAAAGCTAATCAAAGGATAAAATTTGAATTTGATTATGAAAATCCTTCTGAAGGGAGCTTACAACAAATACAGTCTGAAAATAAAGAAACAACAGTATTAAAAGCTGGTGGCCAAATGAAGGCTCCGCAAGAAGCGGGAATCTACTATTTTGTGTACTCTGCTTTGTGGACAGATGAGGATAGTCCTAATGGAGATGCACTATATGCTTTTGCTATTGAAGTGGAATAGGTTTGGGAGAAAACGGGTATCTTGTATGTGGAAAAAAAGAGAGAGCTATTTCAAGTTATTTTATTTGACCATCTAGAACAGGAATGATAATTTATATGCATGAGCATGCATTTTGAAAAAGAAAGAAGGAATATAACGATGGAACATTTATTTTCTCCATACTCTTACAAAAGCTTAGAGCTAAAAAACAGAGTTGTTATGCCGCCAATGTGCCAATATTCTGTGACGAAAAAGGACGGAATTGCAACAGATTGGCATTACGTTCATTATGTAAGCAGAGCAATCGGTGGTGCGAGTTTAATCATTATTGAAATGACAGATGTTGAACCAGACGGAAGGATTACTGACTATGATTTAGGATTATGGTCTGATGAGCAAATTGCTCCACTTGCAAGAATAGTGGATGCTTGTCATCAACACGGTGCGAAAGTGGGCATTCAAATTGCTCATGCTGGTCGCAAAGCAGAAGATGCAGAGCTTCCAGTCGCTCCATCGCCAATTCCATTTGACGAAAACTCGAAAACACCTAGAGAGCTAACAACAGATGAAGTAAAAGGGATGGTAGAGAAATTCCGTGCTGCAGTGGAGCGTGCTGTAAAAGCGGGCGTTGACACAATTGAGCTTCATGGTGCACATGGCTATTTAATTCACCAATTCCAATCAAAGCTGACAAATAAACGGGAAGATGAGTATGGTCAAGATCGTACGAAATTTGGTGTGGAAGTTATCAAAGCAGCTAAGAGTGCTATGCCGGAAGATATGCCTTTAATTTTGCGCATTTCTGCGAAAGAATATGTGGAAGGCGGCTACGAGGTGGAAGAAAGCATCGAGTTTTCGAAAGCGTATGTG
Organism: Niallia laureatilytica; assembly: GCF_046613985.1. NCBI lineage: Bacteria > Bacillati > Bacillota > Bacilli > Caryophanales > Bacillaceae > Niallia > Niallia laureatilytica. Next base: position 494,317 of record NZ_JBKKHP010000002.1, read on the forward strand.
GATGCAGGTGTGGATATATTCCATATAAGTGCAGGCGGAGAAGGCCCGATTGCAGCAGCAGGAAAACCTGGCACACATGTTGCTTACCAAGTGCCGTTCGCACGAGCATATAAACAGGCATTTAATCTTCCTGTCATTGCTGTAGGCAGATTGGATGAAGCAGCTCTTGCTAATTCAGTTATTGGAAATGAAGATGCAGAACTTGTTGCAGTTGGAAGAGGAATGTTAAGAAATCCTTACTGGGCATTAGAAGCAGCTGCTCAGTTAAGGAAGGAAACAGCAATTCCACAACAATATGTACCAGGGTTCCCAAGATAATTATTCAAAAAGGTGCATAGCTATATGCATCTTTTTTCGTGCAGAAAAAGGATACGCTTCCTGTTTGTAGAATAATATAGTGGCATTACATAGGAAGTATCATCAGTGGAGGGGATATTAGTGGAAAAAGCGCTTGTGATCGGTGGAACAAGGTTTTTTGGTGTGCATCTTGTAAGGTCATTATTAGACATGGGTGTTCATGTAACAGTAGCAACTAGAGGGATGGCGGCAGATCCCTTTGGAGACGAAGTGGAACGAATTTTCTTTGACCGCTCTGATTTAACGAACTTTAAGGAATCATTTAAAGATACAAAATGGGATGCTGTTTATGACCAGATTTGTTACTCCTCAGAAGATGCACTTAATGCAATAGAGGTTTTCAGCGGAAAAACGGAACATTACATACTAACATCCACATTATCTGTGTATGACTCTTACAAGCAGCTTTTAAAAGAAGAAGATTTTAATCCATATGAATATCCAATCGTTATAAAATCCGCCAAAGAGGTGACATATCAAGAAGGAAAAAGACAGGCAGAAGCTGTGTTTTTCCAAAAAGCCCCTTTTAAGACGGCAGCAGTAAGAATTCCCATCGTACTTGGAATCAACGATTATACTAAAAGACTTGAATTTCATACAGAAAAAGTGGCAGCCGGGGAAGAAATCTATTTCCCTAACATTCAGGCAGCAATGGGATTTATTGATGAAAAGGAAGCAGGAAACTTTATTGCCTGGGCTGGAGTAAAGGGGATAGAAGGGCCAGTCAATGCATGTGCTGACGGCATCATTCACTTGTCTGAACTAATAGCAATAATTGAAAAAAGCACTGGAAAACAAGCGGTTTTAGCTAATGAGAAGCAGGACAATAATGCATCTCCTTATGGAATTGACTCATTTTGGGCAATGAGCAATGATAAAGCTAAAGGGATGGGGTATCTATTCTCGAATTTGCAAGAGTGGCTGCCAAGCCTTATAAATAGTATAACAAAAAAGTAAAGTGAATAATTGGAAACTAGCCAACCTGTGCGTATGGTTAGTTTTTTTGCGTAAAGGAAACTTTTTTAACATAATGCATATAAATGGTATTAAAGGAGTGATTTAAATGAATCGAAGCGGACGAGTTGAAAAGAAGATTGCTGCATATTCTTATATTTGCAAAACATTAGGAATTATTAATGAAGCAGAAATGAAACAAATCCAAGCTGGCATCTCTAATAAAAAACGGCAAAATCGCTAAAAGAGGAAAGCTTAGAACGCTTTCCTCTTCATTTAGGTGGTTTCAGGTGAGGACTTTTTATGTTTTAAATGTACGATAAAGGTTGCAATCCCAATCAGTAAAACACAAGCAAGACTTATAAAAAAGCCAGTTCGAATACCTTTTTCTAACACTGTCCCGCTGACAGCAGCAAGAATAAGAAGCAGTCCGATTATTGCCTTTGTCTTATCCCATCCTTTAGGCTTCAAAACTTTAAAGGAGGAGAACAAAATAAATGCCCAATTGTACAGTAACAGTATCCCGGCTGCAGTTGTAATATACTCAAATATCTTCCCTGGCAATAGTAAAGCAGCTAGAACGGATGCAAATAATCCTATTGCTCCTAAAGTTAATGAGGGAAGGGGCAGCTTATGAAATTTCTTTAGCTTCTTTTCGAAAATTTTAGGTGCATCGCCACCTTTAGCCATTGTAACAAGTAATTTAGTTACACCGAATAGCGATGCAGTCATCGTTGAAAACCCAGCAATAATGATCGCCCCATTAAAAACATGAGGGAAAAAGCTGAGCGGATAACCTGCGAGTGCTGTTACAAAAGGACTTTCCTTCTCATTAAATTTATCAAGTGGTACAAGCAATACTGCTAAAGCTAAAGACAGAACATAGATAATCAGCAAAATGATGAGCATATTAGTACCAGCTTTTGGTGCATCCTTCTTGTCCTTAAGCTGCATCGCCATCATTCCAATAACTTCTATCCCTCCATATGCATAAAAGGCATAGATAAGAGATGTCCAAAATCCTTTATATCCTTTTGGGAAAAAAGCATCAAGGCTTTTAGGGGTCTGCATAGCATGATCTCCGCCATGAATCCATCCAAATAAAGCTGCAGCTCCTAAGATGATAAACATAACAATCGCTGCTGTTTTTATAACAGCTAAATAATTCTCAACCTTATCAAAGCCGTCTGTGCCCAAGAAAACGACAAATATCGATAATACAGCAAAAATACAAGCAAATACCCAAAGAGGTATTTTGGGAAACCAAAATTGTGAAAGAAGAGACAGGGCGGTAAGCTGGCTGCCCATAATAAGAATATTGGAACCCCAATAATTCCAACCGCAGCTAAAGCCGGCCCAAGAACCAAAAGCCTTGTTAGCGTAATAACAAAAGGACCCTTCCTGGGGATCTTCTGCTGTCATTTTTGCCAATAAATTAAAAACAATATAAGTTCCAATTGCCGCAATCATGAAAGATAATACAATCGCTGGACCTGTTTCAATGATTCCCAGGCTGGAACCTACAAAGTAGCCAGTGCCAATCGTACAGCCGACACCAACAAGTGATAATTCATACCATTTTAAATTACCTTGCTTATTTGAATCCTTCTGATTGTCTTTTTCTTGGCTGCTCATAATAACTCCTTCTTAAATAATAATAAAAATGGTTATATGTCTTAACTTAGTATGTATCGTTTTCATTGAAATATTTGCGGAGCGCTGATTTTCATCATTGATGGAAAAATATGTGTAAAATTAAGCGGCAGACCTTGTCTAAGCACTACAAAGGACTCAGGAAAAATAAGTCCATTTACATAACTTTGCTAAAAAATTTGCTGCTTGTTTAAAATTCCGCTAAAATGAGAACGAAAAAAGTATGCCAGAAAGAGGTTCAAGCATGATAGATCATATTGTCCTTGTCAAATTTAGTGAAACAACAACAGAAGAACAGCTGCAGGAAGTGATTAAAAGGTTCCGCGCCTTAAGAAACAAAATCATGGGAGTTGTAGACCTGCAGGCAGGACTGAACTTCGCCCAAAGCAGTAAAGATTATCAGGTAGTCCTGAAGGTTCGTTTTGAAGACAGGGAGGCCCTTGCATTATATGGACCAAATCCCGAACATCAAGCAGTAGCAACATATATTCGCGAAGTCGGCAGAGTCGACAGCATCGTCGTGGATATTGAAATATAAAAGAAAAACAGGCCGAAATTGGCCTGTTTTTTGTATTAGATGGATCAAAAGAAATTATCTCCACACATTAAAAATAGAATGCATAGCGGCAGGTTGATACGTGAAGACTATGATTAAATCGACAAATATTTGTAAAAAGTTCTCACTGAAGCATAACTAACGTATCTATAATAACAACGCATGACATCAAGGTTTTTTCCTGGTAGGTAAGAGCAAGGATTGGATGGAGTCGCTGTGACATATCTCACACAAAACAAAAAAATCTTTAAAATTTTGCGGTTCTCACATTTATTTTTAATAAAAAAGTGGTATTATATTAAAGGAGTTAATGAAGGGTTGTTGTAGAAACTTTAGAATTACTAGTTTTGTATAACTACATACCTTATTATCAATGTATCCAAATTATTAGTCTACGAACTATTGTGCAAAAATGCACAATAGTTTGATATTCAAAAAAACATTAGGAAAATGCCAATAGCAAAGGAGAATCAGTTATGTCAGAAACAACTACACAAACAAGTGCTGAACTGACAGCTACATCTACTAATAGCCAAGACTTATTGGATCAGCTTTTAAAGCCTGAGGTACAAGAGTCATTGACTACTTTAATCGAACAGCTGCCAAAATTAACAGAAGTCGTTAATACATTGACAAGCTCATATGATCTTGTTCAAGGCCTATCAAAAGATGAGGTCTTCATGAGTGATATGGTCAATGCAACAACTGAAATGCTTGAACCAGTCGTTCATTCAGCAAAAGGTATGGCTTCAGCTGTAATTGAAGCGAAGGATCGTGCTGAGCAAAGCAATGAAACAATCGGTGTATTCGGATTGCTTAAATTACTAAAAGATCCTCAAGCTCAAAAAATGCTGCGTTTTACACAAAGCTATCTTCAAATCTTGAACGAACGCGACCAACAAAAATAAGTTCAACAATTGAATAGAACGAAGGACGGAGGATATACCATGGCAAAAAATATAGTTATTTTAGGTGCAGGCTACGGCGGTCTATTGGCAGCTCAAAATGTCCGCAAATATTACACTAAATCACAAGCGAATGTAACGGTAATCAATAAATATCCAACACACCAAATCATTACGGAATTGCATCGCCTTGCAGCAGGAAACGTTCATGAAAAGGCTGTAGCAATGCCTCTTGATAAGCTTCTTAAAGGTCTTGATGTTGATATTAAGATTGCAACAGTTGAATCTTTCAACGTAGATAATAAAGAAGTAATCCTTGCAGGCGGATCTAAGCTAAGCTACGATGCACTTGTTGTTGCATTAGGAAGCGTAACAGCTTACTTCGGTATTCCTGGATTGGAAGAAAACAGCATGGTTTTAAAATCAGCTGAAGATGCAAACAAAATTTTCAAGCATGTGGAAGAACGCATCAGCGAATATGCTAAAACGAAAAAACCAGAAGATGCTACTATTCTTATCGGCGGCGGCGGATTGACTGGTGTTGAACTAGTTGGTGAACTAGCTGACATCCTGCCTGCAATGACAAAGAAATACGGCGTTGACTATAAAGAAATCAACCTATCTCTTGTTGAAGCAGGACCAAAGATTCTTCCTGTTCTTCCAGATGATTTAATCGACAGAGCTACTAAAAGCTTGGAAGCTCGCGGCGTTAAGTTCTTGACTGGACTTGCAGTAACAAATGTAGCAGGCAATGTTATTGACTTGAAAGATGGTCAAAAAATCGTTGCTAACACATTTGTATGGACTGGTGGGGTTCAAGGTAACCCTCTAGTTGGTGTTTCTGGTCTAGAAGTAAACCGCGGACGTGCTACAGTTAATGACTTCTTGCAATCAACTTCACATCCTGAAGTATTTGTTGCAGGAGACAGTGCTGTATACTTCCCAGCTGATGGAGATGGTCGTCCAGCACCTCCAACTGCACAAATCGCATGGCAAATGGGTGAATTAATCGGGTACAACCTTTTTGCTTACCTTGAAGGTAAAACACTAGAAGGATTCAGCCCAATCAACTCTGGTACACTTGCAAGCCTAGGCCGCAAAGACGGAGTTGCTATTGTTGGCGGAAGCTCTACACCGCTTAAAGGCATGCCTGCATCATTGATGAAAGAAGCTTCTAACATCCGTTATCTTTCACATATTAAAGGCTTGTTCAGCTTAGCATACTAATATTTTTTCTAAAGGAAGGGTTGTCTTAACGACAATCCTTCCTTTTTTATTTTTTATTTTATAAAACGATGAATTAACGAGAAAAACAGCAAAAAACAGAGAATTGGTTAGATGAGGACGAGTAATTTGCATTGCCTGCGTCTTTTAGCGTTTTTTTGTTCTTTTTTGCTCTTTTTCCTTCATTTACTTTTTATCTTTTTGGGAGTAATATCTTCAAGTAAATAATATTTCGTAAATCGCTTAATCCATTTTTGGAGCGGGGGACCCAATTTTTATGTGCCGTGATAATGGCGCTTGGGGTGAATCCTATTGCAGGAGGGGCAACTCTCAGATGTCCCAACCCGACAGCTAACTCCGCAAGCGTTTAGAGAGAGGAATAATCTGATGTTCGATTTGACACGATCGACCACGGGGTATCCTCGTGGTTTTTTTGTGTGCAAAAATTGGGATATCGCCTACTTGGAAAGACATTTTACGAGAAAGCTGGAGGGTAACATGAGCGGTTCAATTTTGAAACGAATTTTAATTGGGAAGCCACTAAAAACAAGTGCATTGGGGGAGCAAAAATTAAATAAGCTTAAAGCATTGGCGATTCTTTCTTCTGATGCACTTTCATCGGTTGCATACGGAACAGAACAAATACTGCTCGTATTAGCAGGTATTGGTATTCTCGCATACTGGTATTCTATACCGATTGCCATTGGGGTACTTGTGCTGCTTGTAGCACTGATATTATCATATCGTCAAATCATCTACGCATATCCTCGCGGAGGCGGTGCTTATATTGTTTCAAGAACAAATCTAGGGGAAAATGCCGGCTTGATTGCAGGAGGCTCCTTGCTCGTTGATTATATCCTGACTGTTGCTGTAAGTGTATCAGCAGGTACAGATGCAATTACATCAGCATTTCCTAGCTTACATGAACATAATGTGCTTATAGCCAGCTTGTTTGTTATATTAATTACTATTTTGAACTTAAGAGGAGTCACAGAATCAGCATCTATTCTGGCTTATCCAGTGTATCTGTTTGTTATCGCGTTAGTGGTGCTGATTCTTACAGGTTTATGGAAAATGGTCACAGGTGATGTTGGCAACGCGGTGCATACACCAATTGGTACAGCTGTTCCTGGATTGAGTATTTTTCTATTATTGAAGGCATTCTCATCTGGATGCTCAGCGTTAACAGGGGTCGAGGCTATTTCCAATGCTGTACCGAACTTTAAAGAGCCTTCAGCAAAAAATGCAGTCCGAACATTAACGCTGATGGGAGTTATACTGGGCGTGCTCTTTTCCGGTATTACCTTACTTGCCTATTGGTATGGGATTTCGCCAAAAGCAGAAGAAACGGTTGTATCACAAATCGCTTCAGAGGTGTTTGGCCGGAATGGATTTTATTATTTCATTCAAGTAACGACAGCGCTTATTTTAATATTAGCTGCTAATACTGGCTTTGCTGCGTTTCCGTTGCTTGCAGTCAACCTTGCTGTTGATAAGTATATGCCAAGAATTTTTACAATTCGTGGTGACAGATTGGGCTATTCGAATGGAATTGTTACATTAGGAGCGGCATCTATTCTATTAATTATTCTTTTTAAAGGGAATACAGAAATGCTTATTCCGCTGTATGCAGTAGGTGTATTTATTCCATTTACACTATCCCAAAGCGGAATGATTAAAAAATGGTGCACAGAAAAACCGAAAAACTGGAAGTGGAAAATGAGCATAAACTTGGCTGGGGCATTAATAACACTAACTGTGCTGCTTATTTTATTCACGACAAAGTTTTCTCAAGTATGGTCTGTGCTGATATTCCTACCGATAATCGTCTTTATCTTTCATAAGATTAAAGGGCATTATGAGGATGTTGCCAGCCAGCTCCGTATGGATGAACATCATAAAGCAGAAAAGCCAGAAGGTAATATTGTTATTTTGCCTGTTGCTGGGATAACGAAGGTTGTCGATAATTCTTTAGCATATGCAGAAACGATTGGACAGACGATTATCGCTGTATATGTTGCCTTTGACAGAGAAAGCGAAAAACGGATGGAGGAGAAATGGAAAGCATATAGACCGGATATCCGCCTTGTGACAATCCATTCCCAATATCGCAGTTTAGTGAGACCATTAAGGAGATTCATAGATGTAATTGAAGAAAAAGGAGCAGAAAATAACCATAGTGTCACGGTTATTATTCCACAGTTCATAACGAAAAAAAGCTGGCATAATATCCTGCATAATCAATCCAGCTTGCTTCTTAAAGCCCATCTTCTTTACAGACGAAATGTTATCGTAACTACTGTGCCTTTCCGGTTTAAAAAGTAACAGAGAGAAGGGGGCTCATAAACATGAGCCCCCCTTTTTATTAGCCGTAAAGAATACCGCCGTCGATTAATACTGATTGTCCTGTCATATAGTCTGAATCTTTAGAAGCGAGAAAGGATACAAAATTGGCTACATCTTCTGGTTCCTGTGTGCGGCCTAATGCTATAGATTTAGAGAATTGTTCAAAGGCTTGCCCTTTTTCGAGATTCATATACTCAACCATGCCCTCGTCAATTCTGTCCCACATGCTGGTGCCGACAATGCCTGGGCAATATGCGTTAACTGTTATTTTGGCAGAAGCGAGTTCCTCAGCAGCAGCTTGTGTCCACGCTTTGACTGCAAATTTAGTGGCAGAATAAGCACCTAGTAAGGAATAAGCTCTGTGCCCTGCGATGCTGCAGGCATTAATGATTTTTCCGCCAGTTCCTTGTTTTTTCATTTGCACTGCGGCTGCTTGGATACCGTACAAGGTTCCGAACACGTTGACTTCAAAAATTCTTTGTAAATCCTCTTCCGAAATATTAAGAATAGAATCAACTTGATCTATACCTGCATTGTTTACAAACACATCTAGCTGTCCGTATTCTTGCACCGTTTGTTCTACTAATGCTTCTAGCTCTTGTTTTTTGCTGACATTTGCTTGAATTGCAATCGAATCGATGCCTTTTTCTATCAGTTCGATGCTGGTTCTGTTTGCGCTTTCTTCATTAATGTCACTGACTACAACCTTGAAACCATCTTTGCCAAGGCGTTCTGCAATCGCTTTGCCAATCCCCATTCCGGAGCCTGTGATTACTGCTACTTTTTTATCCATAATGCTACTCCCTTCTATTACTAGTTAATTACCATCCTAATTCCCTGATAGAAAGGCAGTGAAACAAGCAAAACCTTATTTAACAGATTTCCTGGGAAATTTGTCGACAGGATAAAGTAGTTAAAATAACAGAAAAAACTTGCATTCATGTATAATAAAAGAGACTAAAAAGCAAAGGGGATATGAGAGATGAGTTTGGCTACAATTATTAAGGAAAGAAGAACCTTTAAGAAGTTTAAAACAGAAGCTATTGATTTGGAAACAATTAAAGAGCTGCTGCAAGTATCAGCATTTGCTCCAAACCATAAATTAACAGAACCGTGGGAAATCGTATTTATCGGGGAAGAAACAAGGGCTAAGTTTAATCATAAAATCAATTTCGGAGATGCGCCAATTTTATTTGCTGTTTTATCTCACAAAGGAAAGACTGCTTTAGAAAGGGAAGAAAATACAGCTGCGGTGTCTTGTTTTATCCAAAACTTTCTATTGCTGGCATGGGAGAAAGGAATCGGAACTTTTTGGAGTTCTGTAGGCGCTTCTGAGAACGGTAGAAATATTTTAGGTGTGACAGAAGACTATGATGTGATCGGTGTAATTGCAGCTGGGTATCCTGATGAGACGAAGGACGCAAAGGAAAGACAATCGATCGAATTAAAAGTAAAACATTTGAATTAGGGATTTAAAAAACTTGATTTTATTAAATCAGGTTTTTTTATTGAGCAATTTCTTCCTTATCCAGCTGTCTTCTGACTGTTGTAAATGCAACGATATTTGCAATTTCTTCTTTTGTAAGCGGCTTTCCATCTACTGTCAGCACAAGGTTGTCCATTTTCGGAATAGACCCAATTTCTACTTTTGTTGTCTTATTCTTGCGGGAAAGAATTACATCAACAGAAACATCAAACAAGTCTGCTATTTGAATGAGGGCTCTTAATGATGGCTCGCGGTAGCCAGATTCATAGCCGGCATAAGTGCTTTTAGCAATTCCTAAAAGTTCAGCTGTTTCAGCTTGAGACCAGTTTTTGTTTTTCCTAAGTTCACTTAATATTTGCAGCAACTTTAATTCCTCCTTTTACTCTATATTTGGAGTATAGCATGTCAATCCTCGTTTTAAAAGAAAAAATACGCGAATTGAATACATATATTGCTTTATTAATAGGAATGGTACTATAATACAAATAAATAAATACGCGTAACGCATATAAAGAAATGATGGAGGAAGTAGGAGGAACACTCATGAAAAAAATATTGCTGCTTGCAACAGGTGGTACAATTGCTTCTGTAGAAGGAAATGAAGGGTTAGTTCCTGGCATGTCTGCGGAGCAGTTATTAGAGCATTTTGAAGGAGATTCTCAGACTGTTGATGTCACATGTGAAATACTGATGAACAGAGACAGTACGAATATGCAGCCAGAGCATTGGAAAGTGATTGCTGAGGCAATCAGCAACAATTATAACTTATATGATGGTTTTGTGATAACACATGGAACAGATACGATGGGCTATACTTCTGCAGCATTATCATACATGCTTCAAGGATTAGACAAGCCAGTTGTTATTACAGGATCTCAAGTTCCGATCAGCTTTAAACAGACTGATGCAAAGAAAAATGTGGCAGACAGTATCCGTTTTGCAACAGAAAACATCGGCGGGGTATTTGTTGTCTTTGATGGCAGGGTTATCATTGGCACGCGTGCAGTGAAGATGAGAACGAAAAGCTATGATGCTTTTGAGAGTATAAATCATCCGTATGTTGCATCCATTCAAGACAATCATATTCATTATTACTGGAAGCCTGGCAAAGCAGAAGGTTCTTTTAAGAAGGATACTAGCCTGTGTCCAGATGTGTTTCTGTTGAAGCTTCATCCAGGTACGAAGCCGGAAATATTCGACTATTTAAAAGACAACTATAAAGGCATTGTTATTGAAAGCTTCGGCAATGGGGGCCTGCCTTTTGAGGGAAGAAACCTGCTTCCTAAGCTTCAGGAAATGGTAGAGTCAGGAGTGGCTGTCGTCATCTCCACCCAGTGCCTAGAGGAAGGACAAGACTTGTATTTATATGAGGTAGGAAGAAAGGTTGCGCAATATAATGTTATCTTATCGGCGGATATGAACACAGAAGCTATTATCGCCAAGCTGATGTGGGTATTAGGAAAAGCAGATAATGTTAAAGAAGCAAAAGAATGGATGGAGAAGCCGATCGCATGGGATCTTTCAGTGGATTGGGAAAAGTGAAGGTAATTTCGTTTGAGAAGACAGCAAGCTATATTTGGCTCCATATAGGGGTATTGCTTATGGCCGTTAATATTCATTATTTTATGGCGCCAAACCAGTTTGCTTCTGGAGGACTCGGAGGTTTGAGCATTGTCCTTCAAGCGGTGTTCCCTAATATGCCTCTTGGCGGGCTGATGGGTTTGCTCAATATAATATTCTTCCTGTTAGGGTTTGCGTTTTTAGGGTTTCAATTTGGCCTTAAAACAATCTATGCTAGTTTTTTGCTAACGTTTTTTGTTTGGGGATTAGGAGAACTAGATCCTGTCAGTGCACCGTTAAGTCATGATCTTTTCATCCAGCTTGTTGTCGGTACTTTAATCGCGGGCTTTGGGTTAGTGCTTGTATTAAAGCAAAATGCATCTACTGGTGGGATGGACTTAATTGCCATGATACTCAATAAATATTTTTCGATTGAAATAGGCAAGGCCGTACTTATGGCAGATTGTCTTATTTCTGTGGCTGCACTGTTTGTTTTCGGTGTGGAAAAAGGATTGTACGCCTGCTTTGGAGTTTTCTTGAGAGGAATTGTAGTGGATTACTTCCGCAACCAGCTGCAAATGACAAAAGAGGTAGTTATCATTAGCGAGAAATGTGAATTCATTAAGCAGTATATTATTGAAAACCTTCATCAAAGCGCAACACTGCACTCTGCCAAAGGGGCATTTTCTAATGACGATAAAGAAGTTATTACGATTGTATTAGAAAGACAGGATTATATAAAATTAAAAAAATTTATCTATAAAATTGATAAGAGAGCATTCATTACTGTACATAATATGAACGAAGTGATGGGCAGTAATTTTAATAATGTTGTTTAAACAGGCATGTAACAGGGTAAGTATTTCTACCCTGTTTTTTTTTATGTCTTTTTGAGGGGGCAGCTTGATTTTTAGGGATTTTTTGTCTGCTGGCAGTGGGAAAACACGGAAAAATATCTTAATAACTGAAAAAACCATCCGATAATACATAGTATAAAAAGCATTTCTTCATTGTGATAAAACGTGACTATAGTATTATATACGTATAATCGCATAAAGAATAATATAGGTAATATACAGTAAATATATGAGAACAAATTACATAATTAATTTTTGTAGGTCAATAGAATCATATTGTTGGATGTGATTCTAGTAATAAGGAGGTTTTAGGATGAAAAAAGTAATTGTGCCAGGTGTGTTTTTTACGGCATTATCAGCACCTGTCCTTATTCAAGAAGCACAAGCAGCGTCAAATGAGGCTGTTGTAAAGTATGTCAATGTAGAAAGCAACTCTTCCCTTAATGTGAGAAAAAGCGCGTCATCTAGCGCGGCTGTAGTAACAACGTTAAAAAAAGGAAAAGAAGTAACTGTTCTGTCTGAAAGCAATGGATGGGCAAAAATATCTGTTGATGGGAAGACTGGCTATGTAAGCACTGCCTATCTTTCTGAAAAAACTAGTAACTACATAAAATATGTGTCTATTGATCAAGATTCTACTCTGAATGTGCGAAGCGCACCGAATACTTCTTCGTCTGTTGTTACAAAAATAAAAGTGAACACTAGTGTGGAAGTTTCCTCAACATCTAATGGCTGGTCAAAAATAAAAGTGAACGGAAAGGAAGGATACGTAGCTTCTAAGTATTTAGCTGACAAGGTAACAGCAGTAAAGGATAATTCTTCGGAAAGCTCTTCTTCCAAACCAAACACAGCTGCTGAAGCAAAAACAACTACGATGTATGTCAATGTTGACCAAGGTTCAAGCTTAAACATGAGAAACAAGGCTTCAAACAGCGGGTCTGTAATCGTGAAGCTTGCCAGGGGAGTGGCGGTAACATCTTACGGAGATTCTAATGGCTGGACAAAAATAAACGTTTATGGAAAAGAAGGATATGTTTCCACACAATATCTATCAAAAACAAAACCTTCAACATCTACTGCTGACAGTGGTTCAACCAATGTTGTGAAAACTACAACGAAATATGTAAATGTTACAAAGGGTTCCTCATTAAATATGCGTTCTAGCGCCAGCACAAGCGCAAGTGTAGTGTCCAAGCTTGCAAGAGGGACAAAGGTGACAGTAACTTCTGAAGCAAACGGCTGGGCGAAAATTACAGCAGGCGGCAAAACAGGCTATGTGAGTACAAGCTATTTGTCCTCATCAAACCCAGACAGTCAAAGCAGCAACAATGGCAACTCCGGCAATACAGACACAGGCAAAGAAACAGCTGTAACAAAGTATGTGAATGTGGATAAAAATTCAACGCTGAATATGCGTTCAAGTGCCAGCACAAGTGCAAGTGTAGTGTCCAAGCTTGCAAGAGGGACAAAGGTGACAGTAACTTCTGAAGCAAAGGGCTGGGCAAAAATTACAGCAGGCGGGAAAACAGGCTATGTGAGTACAAGCTATTTGTCCTCATCAAACCCAAACAGTCAAAGCAGCAACAATGGCAACTCCGGCAATACAGACACAGACAAAGAAACAGCTGTAACAAAGTATGTGAATGTGGATAAAAATTCAACGCTGAATATGCGTTCAAGCGCCAGCACAAGCGGAAGTGTAGTGTCCAAGCTTGCAAGAGGGACAAAGGTGACAGTAACTTCTGAAGCAAAGGGCTGGGCGAAAATTACAGCAGGCGGGAAAACAGGCTATGTGAGTACAAGCTATTTATCCTCATCAAACCCAAACAGTCAAAGCAGCAACAATGGCAACTCCGGCAATACAGACACAGGCAAAGAAACAACTGTAACAAAGTATGTGAATGTGGATAAAAATTCAACGCTGAATATGCGTTCAAGTGCCAGCACAAGCGGAAGTGTAGTGTCCAAGCTTGCAAGAGGGACAGCTGTTACGGTTATTTCTGAAGCAAACGGCTGGGCAAAGGTGACAGCAGGCGGCAAGACTGGCTATGTTAGCAGCAGTTATTTATCTGCAAGCAAATTGGATGACAGCACTGGCTCTGAGTCTAAACCTGATACAGGTAGCGGTACTGATACAAGCACTGGCAACGGTGAGCAAGGAACAACAAAGTATGTAAATGTCGACCAAGGATCAAGTCTAAATATGCGCAGCAAGCCATCTACTTCTGGAGCGGTTGTTGCAAAATTAGCAGCAGGTACAGCGGTCATTGTCTACTCAGAAGCAGATGGCTGGGCAAAGGTGACTACTAATGGTCAAGAAGGCTATGTCAGCAGTTCCTATTTAACGACTAAACAAGCGGAAACTCCAGGTGTGAGCATTGGGGATACAGTTAAGACATACGTAAACTATGATATGACATTGAATGAAATGGCTGATATCCAAATGAAGGCAAACCCGCAAACCGATAAGGTTTACAATGTCTATATAAGAGAAGATGCTATTGCCTTTAAATCCTCTGATTCGACAAAAGGAACTGTTTTAGGAAGCGGATGGAGATTAAGAGGCGGTGCAGGTACAGAATACCAGGTCGTCAATTCTGTTCAAAACGGTCAAGTGCTGACAGTCACTTCAAAAGTGAAGGGTTCGGACGGTTATTATTGGTATAAAGTAAACAGCACACAATCATGGGTAAATGCAAGCAAAGAAGATACTACGTATTATTTGGATCCAAATAATTTCCTTAACACCACTGTGCAGTCCATGCAGTTTCTTAAACTGTCGGCTAAAGCTGACATTAATGACGCAGAAGTGAATGAACGCATTCTTGCGGGGAAAGGGGTTTTGGCTGGAAAAGCTTCCTCGTTTATCACGGCAGCGAATGCTTATGGTGTGAACGAAATTTACTTAATTTCTCACGCCTTGCTGGAAACTGGCAATGGTTCATCTACATTAGCGAAAGGTGTCCAAGTGAACGGCAAAACTGTTTATAATATGTATGGAATTGGCGCATATGATGGCAGTGCAATTTCAAGTGGTGCTCAATATGCATACAATGCAGGCTGGTTTACACCTGAAGCAGCAATCATTGGTGGAGCTAAGTTTATCGCACAAGGATATATTAATGCAGGACAGGATACGCTTTACAAAATGAGATGGAATCCGGGCGCTGCAGAAAGCACTGGGAATGCAACACATCAGTATGCAACAGATATCGGCTGGGCGTCAAAACAAGTAACCCAAATTCATAATCTATACAGTCTGTTAAACTCTTATACGCTGAAATTGGAAATACCAGTGTATAAATAACAAAAATGCTGACCCAATTATTTGGGTCAGCATTTTATTTTTCACTGATAAATTCATCCAACGCGTAATCTGCTGCGGGGATATCCAGCTCTTTATCTAAAGCAAGCTTAGCAAGCTGCTGGCCGAGATAAGGTCCCATTGTTAGTCCTGATGCACCTAGACCGTTTGCGAAAATAACACTGTCCTGCCCAGGAATTCTTCCGAAAATAGGCAAAAAATCTGCGGTGAATGGCCTAAAACCTACTTTTGCTTCCAAAAATGTACTGTTTAACAGTCCTGGAGCAAACAATAGCGCTTTTTCCATTATCTCTTTCATGCCGCCCGTTGTCAGCCTGTAATCAAGGGCTTCATCATTTTCATGGGTTGCTCCAATTACAATGCGGTTCCCATTTAAGGAAAGGATATACTGATCATGTGGAGGCATTACAACAGGCCAATCGTCGCTGTTTACTTCAGGCATTTGCAAGTGAATAATCTGACCCTTTTGAAAGCTTAAGTCAATTGCCAGCTTTAATGGCTGAAGAAGCTCATTCGCCCATACGCCGGCAGTAATAATAACTTCATCTGCCAGAATTGTTTCATGTGCTGTTTTAATGCCGATAACAGTGCCGTTTTCCATTAGCAAGCTGCAATCTGTTTGAAGAAATATCGCATCTAGTTTTTGAGCAGCAGATAGCAGAGAGTTTCTTAATGCCCAGCCATCAACTCTGGCAGCACCGCTCACATAAACAGACTGGTAGCCGTCCGCTAAAGGAGGGAAGAGCCTCTTTGATTCTTGTTCTGATAGAATCGTAACATCTCCTATTTCTGGTGCATCTTCTTTGCGTTTTAAAGTTCTTTTTACCATCGCTTCTAGTTTGTCTATATTATTGTGCGGGCTGATAGCCCCGACTTTTTTATAGCCTGTGTTAAATTCCCCGCTCGCCTGCAGCTCTTCCACTAAAGCGGGATAATATCTGGCTCCCTCCATCGCAAGCCTGTACCAACGCTTGTTGCGTCGCTGTGATATCCATGGACAAATAATTCCCGCTGCAGCTTTTGTTGCCTGTCCAGAATCCTCTCTGTCCACAATAGTTACTAGCGCACCTTGCTTAGCTAATTCATAGCCAACAGACGCTCCTAGAATTCCAGCGCCTATTATTACTGTTTTTTTCATTATAGTCCCTGCCTTACTAGTTATTAAAATGTGCAAAGTGTTACGTTTATGTGACATAACCTAATATAGGTTGCAGACTGTCCACAAAAAAGCGTACTATTATTTTAAGCTTTTACTAGGATAGATTTCAATCCATGCTATTTTAGGTACTGTATTTCAAGAAAATTACTAGATTAATATAAAATTGAAATATAACTGTAACATTCCTATTACTTAAATGACAAAATGTGATGCTATACTACTAATTGTTGGCGAAAGTTGTACAAAGAATAGAAGTTTCGTCGAAAACTAATCGAACGGCTTACAAAAATGGGCCTTTCCTAATATAATGATGGGGTAACCCCATAAACTTTACTAACTACATAAATTACTAGACAGATAATAATAGAACGTACATTAGACCAGTGCAGGGGGAAAATGAAATGTTAAAAAAGAAATTAGTAGTTTTAAACACAACAATTATGCTTGGACTTGGAAGCTTAGGTATTCCGGCAATCAGCGCAAAAGCAGAAACATCTGCATCTATTGCAAGTGAGCGTACTGCATTACAGGATAAAATTTCTGATGCTGAGTATAAAATTATTGAAGCGCAAGAGAAGCTTGCTGACTTAAATGCACAAATCAAACGTGTAGACAGTGCCGTTGAAGATAATAAAGAGCAAATTGAAAAGACAGAAAAAGATATTAAAAGCACGAAAGAAGAAATTGCTTCATTAGAAAAAGAAATTAAAGACCTTCAAAACAGAATTGAACAACGCAATGAAATTTTAAAAGAGCGTGCTCGCACATATCAAGAGAATGGCGGAAGCGTTGATTATATCGATGTTTTGCTAGGATCTGCTAGCTTCAAAGAGTTTGTTGACCGCGTTGGTGCTGTTGCAACAATCATGGAAGCGGACAAAGATCTTATCCAAAGCAATGAAGCAGATAAACAAGATTTAGAGAAAAAGCAATCAAGCGTTGAAGAAAAGCTATCAGGCTTAAAAGATATGCAATTAGATTTGGAAGAAATGCAAAAGCAAAACCTTGCTAAACAAGAGGAAAATGAAAAAGCGAAAGCTGAATTAGAAGAGAAGCAAAAAGAAAATGAAGCGGCTAAAGCAGAGCTTGAAAAGGAAGATAATTCTCTTGCAGCTAAAGAAGAAGAAATCAAGAAAATGATTAAAGAGAAAAAACAAGAGGATTTAGACAATTTAATCAGTACAACAACTCAAGCAACTTCAAGCTCAAGTTCTGATTCGAGCTCTAGCTCTAGCTCTAGCTCAAGCTCAAGCTCTTCTGCTAAGAAAAGCACATCTACAGCAAAGAAAAGCAGTTCAAGTGAACAAAAAGCAACAGGTGGAAAATCTGCTGTAATTACTGCAGGCTATAAATATATTGGAAACTCAACATATAAATTCGGTGGCGGAAGAACTGCTTCTGATATTGCAAATGGATTGTTTGACTGTTCTGCATTCGTAAGCTGGGCTTACTCTCAAGGCGGATACAGCATCCCTGCAAGCACTGATGCATTGAAAAACTACGGAACACAAGTTTCTTACAGCGATATTCAACCTGGAGATTTAGTATTCTTTGATACTTACAAAAAGGACGGCCATGTAGGTATCTATATCGGCGGTGGCAAGTTCATCGGATCTCAAAGCTCTAACGGTGTTGAAATTGTTTCTATGTCTAACAGCTACTGGAAATCTGTTTTCAACGGAAGAGTAGTACGTATCTAATTTGAACTATTAATAGAAAGCATTACTCGGTGGTTAGAATCATTGGGTAATGCTTTTTATTCTTCATTAAGTATATACCCTTATTTTTAAGCAATATTCAAATATTGTTTAAAAATTTTAAAAATGGCAAGAATGATCATAGCAGACAGAAAAGAGTTAATTAGTTTATAAAAAACTATTGATTTATTCATCCATATAGTTTAAAATCAATAATCGTAATCGTTCTGATTTGAAATAATCTTTTATATTTATAGTTTACATGTTTTATAATCACTTATAAATCGTAATCAATCCGAAATAATCACAGATCATAATGAAAGAAAAGGAGCAGATATAATGTTAAATACATATAAAATACTGATTATGTCGCTAATTGTCCTTGTTATCGCGGCAGGATGCAGCAATGGCAATGGAGAAACGAGTGAAGAGAAAGACAGCGATAAGCTGAAAATTATCACTACTTTTTATCCAATGTATGAGTTTACGAAGAATGTAGCCGGTGATAAAGCAGATGTTGAGCTGCTGATTCCATCGACTATTGAACCACATGATTGGGAGCCAACTCCAAAGGATATCGGTAACATCCAAAATGCAGATTTATTTGTTTATAACAGTGATGATATGGAAACGTGGGTTGCTGATATTGAAGCAAGCATCAATAATGACAAAGTATCTGTTGTTGAAGCAAGTAAAGGCATTGAATTGATGGATGGTGAAGAAGAAGAGCATGAACATGAAGAAGAAGGACATGAAGAAGAAGAACATGAACATGAGCATAGCCATGAAGCTGATCCCCATGTTTGGCTAAGTCCAGTTTTAGCGCAGCAAGAAGTCCAAACAATTACGGATGCAATCGTCAAGGCAGATCCAGATAATAAAGAGTACTATGAAACAAAAAGCAGCGAGTATATCGAACAGCTGAAAGCACTTGATGAGAAATATAAAACAGAGTTAGCAGATAAAACGTCAAATGAATTTATTACACAGCATACAGCATTTTCATACTTGGCAAAAGAATATGGACTTGTTCAAGTGCCGATTTCAGGGATTTCTCCTAGTGAGGAACCAAGTGCTGCCAAATTAGCAGAGCTTAAAACTTATGCCCAAGACCATAAGATAAAAGTGATTTATTTTGAAGAGCTCACTTCTAGCAAAGTGGCTGATACTCTTGCAAAAGAGCTTGGGGCTGACACAGAAGTATTGAATGCATTAGAAGGTTTGAGTGATGAGCAGCAAAAAGCTGGTGAGAATTATATTACAGTTATGGAAGATAACTTAGAGCAGCTGAAAAAATCTCTTTTTGAGTAAAGATATGCTATAATCATTAAGGCGTATGTGAAGCATGTCATCACATACGCTTTCTATGTGAAAAAGAGGATAGTTAAATAGATAATAAAAAACGAAAGGGGAGATTGAGATGGCACTTGCTTCTATTAGAAATATAACATTTGGTTATGAACATCTGCCCTCATTAGAAGATGTTTCTTTCGACTTAGAAAGCGGAGAGTTTGTCGGAATCACCGGCCCGAATGGTGCGAGCAAATCGACGCTGTTAAAGCTAATACTTGGCTTGTTGAAGCCTTGGAGTGGAAATGTTGTTTTAAGCAAACAGAACAGTCAAGGGAAAAAATTGACGGTCGGCTATGTTCCGCAGCAAATATCATCTTTTAATGTCGGCTTTCCGAGCACGGTCTTAGAACTTGTTCGCTCTGGCAGATACCAAAAAAAGAAATGGTATAAGCGGCTTCAGGAAAATGACCATAAGGCAGTCCAAGTTGCATTGGAAATGGTCGGCATGTGGGAGCACCGTAATAAAAAGGTAGGAGATTTATCTGGCGGTCAAAAACAGAAAATCATTATTGCTAGAGTACTGGCATCAGAGCCGGATTTGCTCGTATTAGATGAACCGACGACAGGTATGGATGCTGAAAGCCGCAAAGGTTTTTATGAGTTTATGAGGCATCAAGTTGTATCCCATAACCGAACTGTCGTGATGGTAACACATGAGCAGGACGAAGTAGAAAGCTACTTAGATAAAATAATTCATATTGAGAAAGGAGAGAAGGGAGGATGGAGATGTTTGACCTTGAATTCATGCAAAGAGCATTTTGGGCAGGCGGATTAATTGCTATCATTGCACCGATTATTGGTGTGTTTCTTGTGTTAAGAAGACAGGCCCTGATGGCAGACACTTTGTCCCATATCTCGTTGGCGGGTGTGGCAATCGGCTATTTCTTTCACACTAATCTGACTTTCTCAAGCATTCTTGTTGTTGTGGCAGGTGCTTTAGGAATTGAATATATGAGACGGGCATATCACTCTTATTCAGAGGTTTCTGTTGCTATTTTGATGGCTGCAGGTTTATCCTTTGCCCTCTTTTTAATGAGTATTTCAAGCGGGGGAATGTCGACGAGCATGGATCAGTACTTGTTCGGAAGCATCATCACAATCAGCGAGCAGCAAGTTCTTGTGTTGGCTGCAGTAACTGTTATTATATTGCTATTTTTCATCATTTTTAAACGGTCTATGTATTTAATGACGTTCGATCAAGATACAGCAACAGCTAGTGGTGTGAATACAAATCTGTTATCGATATCATTCAGTATTTTAACAGGAATTGCGATTTCGGTGATTATTCCAACAATCGGTGTGCTGTTAGTGTCCGCATTGCTTGTATTGCCAGCTGCGTTTGCAATCAAGCTCGCAAAGGGTTTTAAAATGGTGTTCATCGTGGCAATCCTAATCGCCTTGTTCAGTATTTTCACTGGTCTTTTCTCATCCTATCAATTAGGAACTCCACCAGGAGCGACAATTACATTGCTGCTTGTCATACTATTAGGTTTTGGTTTCCTTATTCAAAAAATAGTGCTGCACTTCATGCGCTACCATAAACAAAAGGAATACCGAAAAAACTTCGGATAAAATAAGAGAAGGAGCTTTCCAAAATGAAAGCTCCTTTTCGTATACTTAATAGCCTTTCTTGTAATCTACAACATTGATTTCTAATTTCTTTTCAGCAAGGAATCTTTTTAAGTTCGGGATGAATATATCTTCGACTACTCGTTTATCATAATGCTCTGTGGAACCGGAAGTGTGTGGAGTAATGATGACATTATCCATTTCCCATAAAGGGCTCGACTCTTCTAATGGTTCTTTCTCAAATACATCCAGGCCGGCTCCTAAAATTTCTCCTGCAGAAAGAGCGGCTGCCAAGTCAGCCTCTTTAATGATTTCTCCTCTTCCAATATTGATAAGGAAGGCACTGTTTTTCATAAGTTGAAACTGCTCTTTTGTAAACAGATGGTAAGTATCCTCTGTTAGGGGAAGCGTGATAACAACGTAGTCACATTCAGGCAGAACTTCATTAAGCATATCTGTTGTGTACATCTCATCAACATAGTTCTCTGGTTTACCTGAATGGCGGATACCGATAACTTTCATACCAAAAGCTTTTGCTAATTTAGCTGTTTCTTTTCCGATTGCTCCGACTCCGATTACACCAACTGTTTTGCCATGCATCTCTAGCTTAATATCTGCTCCATCCCACTTTTTCTTTACTTGGTTTTTAATATAAGTATGTATATTGCGGGTTAATGACAGCATCAGTGCGAAAACAGTCTCGGAAATAGGAAAGCTATGAACGCCATTCGCGCTTGTTATCGTGATGTCTTTTCCTTCTAAATCTTTTAACGGAAGGGAGTTAACACCAGCACTCCATGTTTGAACCCATTTCAGCTCATCAAGAGCATTCATGCTACTGTCTTCAAAGAATTTTCTCCAGCCAAGTATGATCGTTGTATCTTGCACATGTAGCTTCCATTGCTCCGGCTCGTTTGTCATAATAATATCCCAATCAGGTATTGCTTCTTGAATTTGTTTCACTAAGTTATCCTCTATTTGGCGAGTGATAAGCAGTTTTTGTTTTTTCATCCTATTGCACTCCTTTATTGGATAATAAGTATATTGTAACAATATACAAAAAATTTAACATCTGTTAGATGTAAAAAACCAGCAGACACCTTCATGTACTGCTGGTTTTTCCAATTAAATAATTCTTTTGCGCAAAAAACTGGAAATGGCGTCGATAATGGTAACCATTACGATAATTCCTAACAAGATGATTCCAACTCTGTCCCAATCCCTTGAATTTAACGCGAAAATCAAAGGTGTACCGATACCGCCTGCCCCAATGACACCAAGGATGGCAGCAGCACGAATGTTAATTTCAAATCGATATAAAGTATAAGATAAAAATCCAGGCAATACTTGTGGAAGCACAGCGAACCACAATACCTGCATGCGGTTTGCACCTGTCGCTGTTAATGCTTCAGTCGGACCCATATCAAGACTTTCGATTTCTTCTGAGAACAGTTTTCCGAGCATTCCGATGGAGTGCAATCCTAATGCAAGAACACCAGCAAAAGAGCCAGGGCCTACTGCCTTGATGAACAGAATAGCCATAACAATTTCAGGGAAGGTACGGATAAAGCTCAGCACGAATTTTCCTGAGGATGTAATTGCTTTGCCTTTGCTCATATTGTTTGCTGCCCAGAAGGCGAAGGGAACACAAAGAATTCCAGAAATAAAGGTACCAAGAATGGCAATAGCTAATGTATCCAGAAGGCCGCGCAATAAATCCTCGCCTTCAGGCAAATATACATAATCCCAATCAGGATGAAAGATTCCGGAAAAAATTGCTTTTGAGATTTGTCCTGCTGTTTCTTTAATATCATTTACAGGCATGCCTGCAAAAGCCCAAATATACACTAATGCGAGCAAGATAAAAATGACTGTCCTAAAAAGGTATTTTTTCTTTGGCTTATTAACTTTAGTGGATAGTTGGCTCATAATAATTTCTCCCGTAATTTCGTGCTAATATAATCAATCACTAACACAACAACTAACGTCATGATAATGATGGAAGCAGTCTTATCGTATTCAAGGAATCCAAGCGTTTTATCGTAATATTCCCCGATTCCACCAGCGCCGACCAGTCCAAGGATGGCAGCAGCCCGGACATTTACTTCAAATGTATATAAAACATAGGAAGTGAAATGAGCAGTTACTTGAGGAATAACACCAAAAAACACCCATTGCACCTTATTTGCTCCTACTGCTGTCATCGCTTCAAGCGGACCTGGGTCAATAGACTCGATAGCTTCATACAGCAGCTTTGCAACTAAACCAATAGAAAATATAGACAGTGCGATAATACCTGGAAGGGCACCAAGACCGAAAATAGCAACAAATATACTGGCAAGAAGCAGATCAGGTATTGTCCGGATTAAGTTAAGGATAAACCGGAATGGATAGACTATCCATGAGTTACGGATAATATTGCTCGCACACAGCAATGCAAGCGGGACAGCAATGATTGCTCCAAAAGTGGTGCCGATAACAGCCATACGGATTGTTTCAAGCATCGGCTCTAATATGTTCTCGAAATAATGCCAGTTTGGCGGCCACATTTGTACAAGCAAATCAAACATGTTAGGAAAACCGATTGTTAAGTCAGCAATGGAAGATTCTGTTTTAAAGGAGCTCCACCACAGTAAAGCCACTACTAAAATGATCGTGAAAATCATCTTTGTTTTGGCAGGCGGTTTTGGGGCATTTCTTAGCCCTGCTTTTGGTTCATTAATGTTCGGTTCGTTTATGCTCATACTGGTTCACCTAACAGCTCGTCTTTTTTGATTGGTCTGCCGTAAATTTCTGCAAACACTTCATCTGTGGCAGCTTCAACAGGTCCATCAAAGACTACTTCACCTGCCCTTAAACCGATAATTCTAGTCGCATACTCGCGGGCAAGATCAATGAAGTGAAGGTTAACTACTGTTGTAATGCCATCTTCTTCATTAATTCGCTTTAAGTCGTCCATTACTTGTTTTGTTGTTAATGGGTCAAGGGATGCGACCGGTTCATCCGCTAATATTACTTGCGCCTCTTGTGCGAGGGCGCGTGCAATCGAGACACGCTGCTGCTGTCCGCCTGAAAGCTCGTCCGCACGAGAATAAGCTTTTTCTAAAATATTAACCCTATTTAAGGCGTTTAAAGAAAGTTCGACATCATCTTTTGGAAAAGCCCCGAGAATCGTTCGGAATGTGTTATGATAGCCAACACGTCCGGATAGTACATTTTTTAATACGGTAGAGCGTTTTACAAGATTGAAGCTTTGGAAGATCATGCCGATATCACGGCGGATTTTTCGGAGGCCGGAGCCTTTTGCTGCAGTGATGGATTTGCCGTCTATCAAAATTTCGCCTTCTGAAATTTCATGCAAACGATTGATAGAACGGAGGAAGGTTGATTTTCCGGCACCAGAAAGCCCGACAATTACAACGAATTCACCTTTTTCAATCGTAATGTTAATGTTATTCAAACCCTTTGTACCATTCGGATAAATTTTCGTAACATTTTTAAACTGTATCAATTGCCTACCAACTTTCTCTTAATTTTAGAAAAAGAACCTAAACAACAAGCTTCTTTTTTCTACTAAACAACGGAATTTACTAACTCCGATGCTTAGTAGAGAAAATAAGTCCAACCACCTAGTATTTTTACTAGATGGTTGGTTGAATAGATTTATAGTGATTAAAAGAACTTGAATTGCATGTATGTAAAAGAATTTTCTTTAAACATTTAGAAATCCATGCACTTTTGTCCTAATATATATACTATTCAGTCTTTACTTTTTCTGCATATTCACGTACAACATCGAAATTGCTGTCATCAGAAACAACATATCCTTCATGTGTGTAAATTTCTCTTATGATTTCATGGCCTTCATCACTTTTACCGATGGAAATAAATGCATCTTGTAATTTCTTTTTCCATTCGTCTGTCATGTCAGAGCGTACAGATACTGTATCGTTAGGAATTTCCTCTGTAAAAGAAATAACCTTTGTATCCTCAAACACAGTTGGGAAATCTGCTTTTACAATGTTACGAGCATCTTGGAAAACAGCTGCAGCATCCACATCACCATTAAGTAGAGAGATGATTGCTTGGTCATGACCTTTTACTGTAATACCTTGTACATCTTTAAGTGGGTCAAGATCATTATCCATTAATGTAGCCGCAGGCCATACATACCCAGCAGATGATGTAACATCTTGGAATGCGATTTTTTTGTCTTTTAGATCAGCAACGGAGTCGATGCCAGAATCGTTTTTCACTACGAAAATAGATTTATAGAAATCTACCAATTCGTCTTTTTCTGAACCATCATCATTAATACCTTTACGTTGTGCTTGAAGAATTACATCAGCAGCATCTTTTTCTTTAGCTAATACATAAGCTGTTGGAGGCAAGAAGCCAACGTCAACTTGTTTAGAAGCCATTGCTTCAATAATTGTGTTGTAGTTAGTAGAAACACTTACTTTCACTGGAATGCCTAGTTCATCAGATAGCAAATCTTCAAGCGGTTTTGCTTTTGCTTCAAGTGTATCAGCACTCTGAGAAGGAACAAACTGAACGGTTAATTCCTTTGGTTCATATCCCTCTGACGCGTTTGAGCCAGTTTCATTTGATGATCCACAGCCAGCAAGAACACCTGCTGCTAACGACAAAGATAGACCGAATGTTGCAATTTTTTTGAACATTATTTTACCTCCGAAAGATGTTATGTGTTATTACATGTAAAAATATAGCATATAAAATTGTAAAATAGTGAAAATTTTGTATAAAAAAATTATTATTTTTTTGTAAATAGTAACTATTGAAATATTCTGATAATTATTGTAAAACTAGTTATGTCGGCGTTTTTGAAAGAACAATGAATGGACAAATGTTTATTATTTTCCAGAAAATATTATTGTGAAATATTGCACTAAATAGATAGAATGCTATTTTCTGAAAAAAAAGAAAGAAAAAATGATACTCTTCTACTATAATAAAGCATGCAAGCGAGTGTACGATTAAAGATATAGGAGTGGAGAAATTTGACAGATACAAATGTAACAATACTATTTACTAGCGATGTGCACGGGAATATTTATCCTCTTCTTTATGGCAATAACCAGCCGGCAAATGTTGGTCTCGGAAAAGTAGCAGCTATTCTTGCAGAAGAAAGGGCCAAAAATGAGCATACAATTGTTATAGACAATGGGGATTTAATTCAAGGAACACCATTAACTTATCATTATGTGCATGCATTAGCTGATAAAAAAAACCCAATGATCCAAATATTAAATAAGCTCCAATATGATGGCGCAGTTATAGGAAATCATGAATTTAACTATGGACTCGATATTCTCCGCAAAGCAGCCTCAGAGTCAGAGTTCCCTTGGTTATGTGCAAACATAATCGATGAAACGGCAAATCAACCTTTTCTTGGCAAGCCATACATAATCAAGAACGCTGGCAATATCAAAATTGCAATACTTGGCATTACTACACATTACATACCAAATTGGGAAAATCCATCAAATATAAGCGGACTTCGCTTTCATGATGCATTAGAAGAAGCAAAGTATTGGGTCGAGAAAATAAAAGCAGAAGAGCAGCCTAATTGCATCGTTGTTTCCTATCATGGCGGGTTTGAAAAAGATATAGACACAGGAGAGCCGACAGAAGCTCTAACTGGGGAAAACCAGGGCTTTAGCATGTGTGAACAAATCCAACATTTAGATGTACTGATAACAGGTCATCAGCACAGAACACTGACAGGCAACATCAATGGTATTGAAGTTATTCAGGCAAGCAACAATGGCCAGCTAGTCGGTAAAATCACGTTAACGTTCACTGAAAATGGAAAGCTTGCAGCAAAGAAATCTGAGCTGCTTTCGACAGAAGGAGTCGAGGCAGATCCTGACATTTTGGCGCTTGCTACTAGCTATGAACAAAGCACACAACAATGGCTGGATACACCGATAGGCTTTATCGACGGAGATATGACTGTCTGTGATCCAATGGAAACCCGCTTGTCGGACAGCCCTTTAATTGAATTTATTAATAAAGTTCAAATGGAAGCAGCCGGTGTAAAAATCGCTAATACAGCACTGTTCAACAATGATTCACCTGGCTTCAAGCCGAATGTGACAATGAGAGACATTGTTTCTAATTACATTTATCCAAATACGCTGAAGGTTCTGGCCATCTCTGGCGAAGATATAAAGGATGCATTAGAGCAAAGCGCGAAATACTTTGAAGTCGACGAAAACGGTAATCCAGCCGTAAATAAGACATATCTATATCCAAAACCGCAGCATTATAATTATGATATGTGGGAAGGAATTGAATATATATTAGATATTTCTAAGCCAGTCGGACAAAGAGTCACGAAGCTGCAATATGCAGGCAAGGATATAAAGAAAGACGAACAGTTTGAAGTAGTTATGAATAATTATCGGGCCGGCGGGGGCGGTAACTACTTCATGTATCAGAATAAGCCTGTTTTAAGAGAAGTGCAGTTTGACATGTCTGAGCTTATCGCTGATTATATTACGGAAAGAAAAACGGTCAAGGCAACATGCGACCATAACTGGAAAGTTGTCTGGTAAGAGGAATACATCTTCATAACTAGGAAAGAAGCATTGGCAGCAATGCTTCTTTTTCATACAGTAATATTTCATTGACATTCCTTTTTTACTGCTATAGTCTTAATATTAAAAAATTAATTTGTACTATTGGAAAGGGATGAGAAGCTTTGGCAAACAGGCCTGTAATCGGGATAACAGGTGCGTATGTCCTTCATAATAAATTTATGGAGGGGACATATGTTCATCATGATTATCAAAAAACAATCCATGCAAATGGCGGACTTCCGGTCATTTTGCCTTTTGTCAGCGCAGAGCTGGCAGAAGAGATGGTCGATCATTGCGATGCGATTCTGTTAAGCGGCGGAGAGGATGTAGATCCTCAGTTT
Organism: Niallia laureatilytica; assembly: GCF_046613985.1. NCBI lineage: Bacteria > Bacillati > Bacillota > Bacilli > Caryophanales > Bacillaceae > Niallia > Niallia laureatilytica. Next base: position 522,264 of record NZ_JBKKHP010000002.1, read on the forward strand.
TATCATCAAGACCCACATCAAAAATTGGCAAGCACGATTCCCTTGAGAGATGAAGTTGAACTCGCGCTTATAAAAGCAGCGATGGAGAAACAAAAGCCGATACTGGCTATTTGCCGCGGTGTTCAGATACTTAATGTTGCTTTAGGTGGTACATTGCTTCAGGATATTCCAAGCCAAGTTAGTGACAGCATTCAGCATACCCAAACAGCAGAGCGCAGCAGAGATACTCATTGGACAAGCATTGATGCGAGCAGCAAACTTTATGAAATAATGGGAGTAGAGTCGGAAAGAGTCAACAGTCTCCATCATCAGGCAATAGACAGGCTCGCAGAAGAATTGATCGTGACAGCAAAAAGCTCTGACGGCATTATTGAAGCAGTTGAACATAAGGATTATGGTAATTTTTTATTAGGAATACAATGGCATCCAGAGTCGATGGCTTCCACCAATGAAAGAATGAATCGGATTTTCACTGAGTTTATCGCTGCGGCAAAATAAACATTAGTTTAAGCCGATAGAGGGCAGCAAACAGCAGCCCTCTTCTGGTTTATTCTTTTAGAGAGCATGACAATTGTTTATTTCCCCTTTTTTATAGAGAACATATGAGAAAAGTGCTAGTATGTTAAGTAGATGAAATATTGTTTTATTGGTAAAGCAAACTTGAAAGATCGTAAACCCAAGCGATTGAAAAGAGTATACTGGGGTGAAATAGATGCTAGAAAATCGCACAGGAAATCTTTTAAAGCAGCTAATGGCTGCAGAGGACCTAATAACAAGTGAACAATTATCGAGAGTGCTTCATGTTACATCAAGAACCATACGCAATGATATGAAGGAACTGGAATCATTGCTAGCGGCAAATGGCGCGAAAATTAAATCTGTGAGAGGACAAGGCTATAAATTAGTAATTGAAAGTGACCAGCTTTTTCGGAAATTTCTGCAAGAAAGTTTTCATGAGGGAAAAGACGATATTATTCCGACGCTGAAAGGCGGAAGAGTTCACTACATTATTAACAGGCTTTTGCTGACAGATAAAAACTTAAAGCTGGAAGACTTGGCAGAAGAGCTGTTCATAAGCAAATCGACGATCCAAAATGACTTGAAAGAGGTGAAAGAGCTTCTTTTAGTTTATGATTTAAAAGTCGAGAAGACAGGAAACAGTGGACTAAGAATAAAAGGGGATGAAGTTAATCTTCGCTTTTGCATGTCAGAATATCTATTTAATAGAAAGCTTGATCAGACAGAGCTGACATATGATCCAGCAGCCCTCTTAGTAAATGAAGAGTTAGCAGCTATTCGCAATATCATTCTCGAAGAAATTAGGGATGCTGGCATCACCTTATCCGACATTAGCTTGAATAATCTCGTTGTTCATATTGCAATTGCTTGTAAGCGTATACGGGAAGGGAATTATATTTCCGCCATTCCGAAAGAAAAAAATGAAATACTAAAGGAAAAAGAGTATGCAGTTTCTGAAAAAATTGTTCGAACAATTGAAGAAGAGCTTAACGTAGCATTTCCTGAAACAGAAATTGCTTATATCGCCATCCACCTTCTAGGCACAAAATTGCTGACTCATCATGAGCTAACAGATGGGGAAGTGCTTGAATTTATTGATGAAAGCATCATGGATTTGACCAAAAAAATACTCGCTGAAACGGACGAAAAGATGGACCTCGGCATTAAAGAAGACAGAGAGCTGTTTACAGGATTGTCTTTGCATTTGAAGCCAGCGATTAACAGATTTCGTTATAAAATGAATTTGAGAAATCCGTTGTTAGACGATATTAAATCTAATTATCCTATTCCTTTTGAAGCAGGAGTTGTGGCTGCAGGAGTTATTAATAAGGAATTAGGCTATGACATTCACGAAAATGAAATTGCCTTTTTGGCTCTGCACTTTGGAGCAGCAATGGAAAGAAAAAAAGTCAGCAGTAAAAAGAAACGGTGCATGATTGTCTGTGCATCAGGAGTGGGAAGTGCCAATCTGCTTTATTATAAGCTGAAGTCTCAATACAGCTCAGAACTTGAAATGATCGGAACAACAGAGCTTTATAAGGTGAAAGAAATCAATTTTGCAGAAATTGACCTTATAATCAGCACGATTCCCATTAAGGAAGAAGTGCCTGTTCCTGTTATTGAAGTAAATACGATTCTTGGAGACAGAGATTTTGAGAAAATCAATGGAGCATTATATTCTAAGAAGGCAAAAAACAAAGCTGATTCTTCAATTAGAAGCGAGTTAGTCTTCTTACAGCAGCCTTTTGATAAAAAGGAAGAGGTATTTGCCTTTTTAGAGGCAGAGCTTTTGAAGTTAGGCTTAATTGACGAAAGCTTTATGGATAATGTGAGAAAGCGCGAAAAAGTGTCACCGACATGTTTTGGGAATTTAGTCGCCATCCCGCATCCAAATACGCCGCAGACTGAGGAGACTTTTTGGGCCTTTTGCACATTGCAAAAGCCAATTGACTGGGGCGGAAAGAATGTTCAGTTTGTTTGTCTGTTAAGTGTTCAAAAGAACAGTACAGGAGATTTTCAGGAAATGTATGACGTGCTGGGAGATGTTCTTGACAGTCCTGCCATTATTCAGCATATGCTGAAATGCAAAAGCTTTTCAGAATTTAAGGCTGTTTTTCCTTCATAAGAGAGTTAAGGGTGTGAGGATATCATGAGAATATTATTATGCTGTGCTGTCGGCATGTCTACAAGCTTGCTTGTGCGCAAAATGAAGAAATATGCAGAGACCAATAATATAGATTGCACTATCTGGGCGATTCCTGCTGAAGCGATCAACCATCATTTAGATAAAGCAGATGTTATTTTGCTTGGACCGCAAGTTCGGTTTCTGCTCCGTGATGTTACAAAAATGGCAAGCAAAAAAGAAATTCCTGTTTCCATCATTAATACGGTGGACTATGGAAAGTTTAATGCAAAGGAAGTTCTTGACCTTGCTGTGAAACTGGTTTCAGAAAAGAAAAACAGCGGGCTGGCCTTTTTGGATGGCCAGCAATAAGCTTTCCAAACACGCAAAAAAACATGAATAGTTTTCTGACTTTATCAAAAGATAGAAGAAGAACGGAAAAGAAAAGAAAAAAAGTTAGTATTAACATTGAAAATCAGCTAAAATAGAAAGGTAACACATATTTTTATTTGGAGGTATTTTACTATGAGCGAAAAAACTTTTACTATTATTGATGAAACTGGAATACATGCAAGACCAGCTACATTATTAGTAAGCACTGCAAGCAAATTCAAATCAGACATGCAAATTGCATATAAAGGCAAATCTGTAAACTTGAAATCCATCATGGGCGTTATGTCACTTGGTGTACCAAAAGGCGGAGAAATTACTATTTCTGCTACTGGTGAAGACGAAGCAGAAGCTGTAGATGGTTTGGAAGCAGTTCTTAAAAAAGAAGGCCTAGTAGGCTAATCCAAACAAAATACATACTAAAGGCCCCCTATACATTAGGGGGCTTTTAGTTTTCACAAGAATTATTGTCCAAATATTCCGATTATCATGTAAAATGGGAATGGGAGGGAAAACTAATGGTTGTAAAGGCAGAAGGTATTGGACTTAAAAGGAATGGGAAATGGATTTTAAAGGATATTAATTGGGAAATTAACCGCGGAGAGCATTGGGTGCTATATGGCTTAAATGGAGCAGGAAAAAGTGCGCTGCTTAATATGATTTGCGCTTATTATCATCCAACAGTCGGAAAGCTGACTGTGCTTGACAAAGAATTCGGTGCATCAGAGCTTGGTGCTAATTTAAGAAAAAGAATCGGCCTTGTATCGAGCAGGCTGCAGCAAAATCTTTATGTATCAGACAGTGCCTATGAAATCATTTTGAGCGGTGCTTATGCAAGCATCGGTTTATATGAAACACCTACAGATGAAGTCAGGGCTAAAGCAATCCGCCTTCTTAGAGAGCTAGGCTGTTATGAATATGCCGACAGGGCATACTCCAGCTTATCGCAAGGAGAGAAGCAGCGTGTTTTAATTGCCCGTGCACTTATGCTCGACCCAGAGCTGGTAATTCTTGATGAGCCGGCGACCGGCCTTGACTTTTTAGCAAGAGAGCAATTGCTTGAAACAATTCAAACCTTGGCGCAAATGGAAGCGGCCCCGACGATTATTTATGTGACACATCATCTGGAAGAAATTTTGCCAGTATTTTCTTCCACATTGCTTTTGAAGGAGGGGACTGTTTTTGCTAAAGGAAAAACGGAAGAAATTATGACAAGTTCTAGCTTAAGCGAGTATTTCTCCTTTCCTGTCGATGTTATCTGGAGTAATGGACGGCCGCTTTTGGCTAAACATGTAACTCAATGACTTAAGAGATGGAATAAGGCTGGCCAAATTTCTGGCCAGCCTAAATCATGTGCATGGTTAATCCCAATCCTCGTAAACAACAACACCGCCAGTTAAATCAATGGTGTTTCGTTCCCCTTTATATAATAGCTTTCCGTTTTCCTCGACAATCAGATTCTCATAAGTAAATACTTTTTTGCCAGTTGGAAGGGTAATGATTACTTTGTCTCCTAGGTTTTGGTCATTGGGCTTATCTGCAAAAAATAGCTCTGTGAAAATAAAGCCGCCGATAAAAAGAAGAAGTAAGACACCACAGCTAATAAGGTATAATTTTTTTTCCCCCTTTTTATGATCCTGGTTTGCATGTTTTTCTAATCGATTCATCTTTTCCTCCATACTTGCATTGTTCAATAAATATTTAAAAATTCCCTTATTAGTAAAATATGAGATTTTCAAAAAAAGATGATTAATAATCGTAATTTAGAAAGATAGTAAATAATAAAAATGTGAATGATTAAAAAAATTAATAAATAGTGAAACTTCTCCGCGCTTTCTTCGTAAATAAGTTATCAAAACATTTAGAAAGGATAGGTGGTGAATGGTTTAGTTTGGGAGAGTGTTTTTTATAAATAAAACTTTAGAAAGTGAATGATGCTAAATGGAGCTATTCGGAGTTAGTATAATATCCATTTATCTCGCTGTATTAGTGATTTCAGCGGTGCTCATTTTGTTCTCCATCTTTTTTTCCGATATTATTCATGCAGATATCGGCATCCTTAATCCTACATTATTGCTTTCCTTTTTGACGATTTTGTCAGCATGCGGATATTTATTAGAACGCTATAGTGGTATGAACAGTCTGTTAATTCTTGGACTGTCGGTGATAGCGGCCTTAATTGCGGCAAGTTGCTTCCACTTTTTTGTATTAATTCCATTATCTTCTGCAGAGGAGTCGCTCGTGTACAATGAAGAGTCTTTAAAGGGAAGAATCGGAAAAGTAATAACTGCAGTTCCAAAGGATGGTTTCGGGGAAATAATGATTGAAAGCACAAGCGGACATATTTCAAAGACAGCGGCCAGTTTTTACAATGAAGTTATCGAAAATGGAACAGAAACAATTGTGGTGGAGGTGAGAGACCGGATTTGCTATGTCGTCCCGTATGACGGCTGAAATGATTTACTTACAACATAAGGGAAAGAAGGAGGAACAATGATGGGAATTGCTCTAGAAATTTGGATTATTATCGGAATTGTACTTATTTTGTTTATTGCGTTAGTAGGTATTTTTATCGCTAAATATAAAACAGCAGGGCCTGATGAAGCACTTATCGTTACAGGCAGCTATCTAGGTTCGAAAAATGTTCATGTAGATGAATCAGGAAATAAAATTAAGATTATTCGCGGCGGCGGTACATTTATTTTGCCTGTGTTTCAGCAGTCAGAGCCGCTAAGCTTGCTGTCAAGTAAGCTAGATGTATCCACACCAGAAGTTTATACAGAACAAGGTGTTCCTGTTATGGCTGATGGTACGGCTATTATAAAAATTGGCGGATCAATTGGCGAAATTGCAACTGCAGCCGAGCAGTTCCTTGGAAAATCAAAAGGAGATCGGGAAAATGAAGCAAGAGAAGTGCTGGAAGGTCATCTTCGCTCGATTTTAGGGAGTATGACAGTCGAAGAAATCTATAAAAACAGAGATAAATTCTCTCAAGAAGTGCAGCGGGTTGCGTCACAAGATTTGGCAAAGATGGGCTTAATGATTGTTTCCTTTACAATAAAGGATGTAAGAGATAAGAACGGCTATTTAGATTCTCTTGGTAAGCCTAGAATTGCCCAAGTGAAAAGAGATGCAGACATCGCTACAGCTGAGGCAGACAAAGAAACAAGAATTAAAAGAGCAGAAGCAGATAAGGATGCGAAAAAGGCAGAATTGGAGCGGGCTACTGAAATAGCAGAAGCGGAAAAGGAAAATCAGATGAAAATGGCTGATTTCAGAAGAGACCAGGATATAGCGAAAGCTCGTGCTGACCAGGCATATGATTTGGAAACTGCACGTTCTAAACAAGATGTAACAGAGCAAGAAATGCAAATTCGCATCATTGAAAGACAAAAGCAGATTGAACTGGAAGAAAAAGAGATACTAAGAAGAGAAAAGCAATATGATTCGGAAGTGAAAAAGAAAGCCGATGCAGACCGTTACGCAGTGGAGCAGTCAGCAGAAGCAAATAAACGCAGACAGATGGCAGAAGCCGATGCCAATCAATACAGAATTGAGTCACAAGCGAAGGCAGAAGCCGAAAAAGTTCGTGTCGATGGATTGGCTAAAGCGGAAGCTGAGAAAGCAAAAGGGGAAACAGAAGCAGAAATCATCCGCTTGAAAGGTTTAGCAGAGGCAGAGGCGAAGCGGAAGATTGCGGAAGCATATGATATGTATGGCCAGGCAGCTATGTTAGATATGGTGTTGGAGATGCTTCCTGAGTATGCGAAACAAGTGGCAAGCCCGCTTGGCAACATCGATAAAATTACAGTTGTCGATACAGGCGGAAACGGCAGCTCTGGTGCAAACAAAGTATCAGCATATGCGACTGATTTAATGGCAACAATGCAAGAATCTTTAAAAGCATCTGCTGGGATTGATGTGAAGGAGCTTCTGGATAATCTTTCAGGTAAGAGAGTCGACGCGCTCCCTTCAGAAGTAAAGGAATAAGATGAAAAGGGTATCCTGATTCGAGGATACCCTTTCGTCTGTAAACAAACTTTAAAGAGGAACTGTATTCATTCTATAAATAATCGAAATGGATGGGGACTACAGAAAAAACTGTTCGCTTTGAATGCATCATATCATTTAAATGTCCTGCAAATCTTTAAAGCAATATTTATTCTTAATTCCTTTTTTTCTTAGCAAACTAAAAGGGCATCCTATTTTTTAGGATACCCTTTTGATGGATTATTCTGCTTTCAAGTCTTCAATAGAATCAATATCCATATAACTTGGAACTACAAAACCAAGCTTTGTGCCTTCTAGGTTTGCACCTAGATCTTCAAACTTGCCTTTATACTTAGTAGCATAATCTTCATGTGTTATTGGCAGCCAGCCTGCAACATGTGCATCAAGGCTTCCATCTGCCACTCCAGTCCACATTGGACCTGCTTCAACTTGGCTTAATGTAACGTCATAACCTAGGTCAGTCAAAACTTTGCCGATAACATTTGTACTGGCAATTTCACTGTCCCAAGCAACATAGCCAAGCTTAATTTTATCGCCATTTACTTTTGAAACGCCCTTCGTCCATTCACTTACAACATCGGCATTATCTTTCACCCATGCAGCAGCTGCATCTTCAGGTTGTGTTCCATCATAAATTTCCATCATAACTTCGCCCATTGCATCTGTATCCCAATGGAAGTTATCAAGCACTTGATATGCTTCTGGCATATCTTCTTTTAAACCGTTGCGAACAATTGTATGAATGTTTTCATCTTCGCCGAATGAACCTTTAGGATCATCTAAATATTTCAGATCATATGCATTAAACATCCAATGCGGAGTCCATCCTGTAATAATGATTGGCTCTTTTTTATCATAAGCTTTTTTTAATGTGGCAGTCATTGCCGCACTTGAACCTTCGACAATTTCCCAGTCAGACAAATCATAATCTTCCTTGGCTTTGTTTGCTGCCTTCATAATTCCTGCACCAGGGTCAATTCCGATAATTTCGTGATCTACCTGCTCTGCGATGGGAGCATTCTCGTCTGCTTTAGAACCGCAGGCAGCAAGAGCGAAGACTAATGCTGCTGAAAATACTAATGTTATTAATTTTTTCATGTGTTTAAATTCCCCCTCGTTTTTTTGTACCAAGATTTTGTGTAATTCTATCAAGAATGATTGCAACCACTACAATTGCCAAACCGGCTTCAAAGCCACGTCCGATTTGGATTTGAGTAACTGCTCGGTAAACGTCAGCACCTAACCCAGGAGCTCCGACCATTGCAGCGATTACTACCATGGATAGCGCAAGCATAATACTTTGGTTAATACCGGCCATTATTGTCGGCATGGCAAGGGGAAGCTGAACCTTCAATAGTTTTTGTGCTGTGGTGCTTCCGAAGGACTCGGTCGCTTCCGTAATATCAGCAGGTACTTGCTGAACACCAAGAATCGTTAATCGAATAGTAGGTGGCATGGAGAAGATAACAGATGCTACTACACCAGGAACGACTCCTATATTAAAGAAGAAAATAGCAGGAATTAAATATACAAATGCTGGCATTGTCTGCATAAAGTCTAGTACAGGAACAACTATTTGCTTCACAGTATTTTTTTGCGATGCCCAAATTCCAAGCGGCACCCCTATGATAATCGAAATAATGACAGCTGACAGCACAAGTGCTAATGTGTCAAGCATTGGATCCCAATACCCAAGATTATCAACTAGAAATAAACCAACTAAAGTAAATAATGCGATTTTCTTATTTGCTAATTTCCATGCAATCAATGTCATAAGAATAATAAAGATATAGGAAGGGATAAAAGCAAATACAGCTACCAATGAATCTACTACAACTTCAAGACCTTCGCTGATACCGTCGAATGCTACTGCGAATGTGGTAGTCAGCCAATCTACAAATGTGTCAATCCAATCTGCAACCGGAAGTTTTGGAAATAGATTTTCCATTAGTTAAGCACCTCCGTTTTTTGTGTTTCAATCATTTCTAATGAACTGTTAATATTTTCATTATTGCCGGCAAGTGCACCGATAACAGCACCTCTGACAAGCATGCCTTTCAAGCGATGTTCCCCGTCTGTTACTGCAACAGGTATACTTGCAGTTGAAACTTTATCGAAGAGGTCAACCAGCAATGTTTCCCCGCTTACTGTTACTGTCTCTTCCAATATTTCATGCAGAGGTATGTTGCTTTCAACCGCTTTTTTAGCTGCATCTGCTGTTACAGCACCAAGCAGCACTCTTTTTTTATTGACTACATAAATGCTGGATATTCCGAGGTCTCTCATCATTTGGAGAGCAACACGAGGCCCTTTGTCTACGTTAACAGCTTCTGCACGTTTCATAACATGGTTTGCTGTTAATACTTTCGAAAGATCAACATCTTCGACAAAACGCTCGACATAGTCGTTAGAAGGATTCATTAAGATTTCCTCTGGTGTACCTACTTGGACAATGGTTCCGTCCTTCATTAAGGCGATACGGTCACCAATACGTAAAGCTTCATCTAAATCATGTGTAATAAAGATGATTGTTTTTTCCATATTTGATTGCAAATCAAGTAATTCATCCTGCATATCTTTACGGATTAACGGGTCAAGTGCACTAAAAGCTTCATCCATCAGCAATACGTCTGGATCATTTGCAAGTGCTCTCGCAAGACCAACCCTCTGCTGCATTCCGCCGCTGAGCTGATCTGGATATTGGTTTTCATAACCTTCTAAGCCGACTAGTTTAAGAGATTCTAATGCACGCTGTTTTCTGGCAGCTTTATCGATCCCTTGTATTTCCAAGCCAAACTCTGTATTTTCCAGAATCGTGCGGTGCGGAAGAAGAGCGAACTTTTGGAATACCATGCTAATCTTTTCTCTTCTGACTTTACGTAGTTCTTCCTTAGACATTTTCACAATGTCCTTGCCATCGATGTAGATTTTCCCTAGTGTGGGATCAATAAGTCTGTTCAGCAAACGGACTAGTGTTGATTTACCGCTCCCTGATAATCCCATAATGACAAATATTTCGCCTGCTTTAATTTCAAAGCTTGCTTTGTTAACACCGACAGTTGAACCTGTCTTTTTTAATATTTCCCCTTTACTCTCACCCTTTTGGAGAAGGGAAATGGCTTTTTTGCTGTTTTTACCGAAGATTTTTGTAACATCTTCAATTTTCACTTTTACGTTGTTTTCCATTCTTTCACCTCGTTTTTTCGGGAACCGTCAAGCTGGCACTCCATAAGTATAGTATTAATTAACTTATTCTCGCAAAGCTTATATTCAGTCAAATTCATTCATTCTGTACGTACAGAAAAAACTGTACGTACTGTAATAGACGTTTCCTTACAATTCCTCTTAAATACTGCCGAATGCTATTGTGATTGTTTCTTTACAAATTTATTAATCATGATAATCTATAAAGGAATAATAATTAATTTGAACAAACGTAGATGCGAAAAAGTGGAGAGTTGCCACAAAGATACAAAGCATCAGTTTCTCCGTTTTTCTTCTATATAATGAATGATGAAATTGGATGTGAATATAGCAATGGAAGGTAAAGAACAACTGGAAAGGGCTCGAGAAAGAGTAATTGACGTAATTGCTCAAAATATGGACTTGTATGGCGTAACAGATTCAATCGGCAGACTATATGGAATGTTAATGTTTCAAGAGCAGCCAATGACACTGGATGAAATGAAAGAAGAGCTCGGCATGAGCAAAACGAGCATGAGTACATCTGTCAGAACTTTATTGGAATTGAAGATGGTCGATAAAGTATGGAAAAAAGGGGTAAGAAAGGACCTATACAAGGCAGAAAGTGATTGGTACCAAAACTTTGTTGATTTTTTTGCAATTAAGTGGAGAGCGGCTATTTCGGAAAATGAAACCGAAATGAAAAAATCACTGACTGAATTAAACAAGCTATTGGACCGGGAAGATGTCGACGAAGAAGTAAAAGAAATGGCGAAAAGCGACATCCAAAAACTCGAGTACGCTCTAAATTACTATGATTGGCTCGAAAGATTTGTAGACAGTCTGGAATCAAAGGAAATCTTTAAGCTTATACCTATGAAGGAAACAGAATAACAAACTAAAAGGCCTCTCTATAATTTAAGAGAGGCCTTTTTAGTTTTTTAGAAAAAATATTTCACTAAGAGAATGTTGATTGGAACGAATAGGTGAGACAGCAGCTGTGCTCCTTTTTGCAATGAGAAAGAGTGCGGGTGCCTGCTTGTACTAGTCAAAAACCTAAAAAATGTGCATTTGACTATCGCACATTCTGGGGGGTTTGAATAGGATATATGGAATTTAAAAAAGGAGGAGTTAATTATGGGTGAAGTAGGATACGGCGGAGGTTTCGCTCTATTAGTAGTTTTGTTCATCTTGTTGGTAATCATTGGCGCTTCTTGGGGCTACGGCGGACTTTACTAAGAGATAAAAATAATTAATTATAAGGAGGAACACTATATGTACGGATATGGTGGATGTGGTTATCCTAGCTACGGTTATTCATGCGGAGGACATGGTTACGGCGGAGGTTTCGCGTTAATCGTTGTTTTGTTTATTCTTTTGATTATTGTAGGTGCAGCTTGCTTTAAATGGTAAGTATATGGAGTAAGCCTGATTCCAGACATGGAATCAGGCTTTTTCGATAAAAAAAATAAAAAAAACGATAAAAAATGTTTAGAGCCTAAAAATAACGGGTAAAGAATACTAAAAAAATTTTTTGAATTAGGGACGTGAGGGGACATGCAAAGAAGATGGGTTATTTACCGTTTGACAGCAGAGGAAAAATTCAATTAAAACATAGTTACATATCATGAATAAACAATTGTCACTTTTTACCATATATTACAATAGGTGTTGGAGTAGTATAATTATAGACATATAACATAGGGCATCAATTTATATCTTAAAAATACATATATTCTTTATAGAATCGGGGGAAATTATGACTGAAAACATCTCTACCCATTCATCGGAGCATACTGATAGGATGAATGACTATTATGTGGTCGGAATTGGGGCTTCGGCTGGCGGACTGGAAGCAATTGAACAGTTTTTTGCCAATATGCCTTCAAACACAGGTATGGTCTTTGTCATTGTACAGCACCTTTCATCCAAGTATAAGAGTTTTATGCCGGAGTTGCTCGCCAAAAAAACGAACATGAATATTTTACGGGCGGCAAAAGGAATGCAGTTGGTTCCTAATACGATCTATTTAAATCCTCCGAATCAGTTCTTAACAATTAAAGAAGGAGTTTTTGAGCTGGAGGAATATGAGAAAGACAAGCATTATAACTTTCCAATCGATACATTTTTCAGGTCGCTTGCCTATGAAAAGCAGCAGAAGGCAATAAGTATTGTTTTTTCAGGTAATGGAACAGATGGGACAGAAGGTATTCAGATCATAAAAGAGAATGGAGGAATTGTGTTTGTTCAGGAAAAAGATACAGCTAAATTCCATAACATGCCAAAAAGTGCAATCACTTCAGGTGTTGCTGATTATGTAGAAGCTCCTTCTGACATTCCTGTAATCATCCAGACAATTACAGATCCATCCAGCTTAAATTATAGTGAAGAGTCACTTAAGCATATCTTTAATATTTTGCTGAAAAAAACAGGTATTAACTTCTCCTATTATAAAAAAAGCAGTGTGCTGCGCAGAATCGAAAGAAGAATGAAGGTAATTAAAGATCCGCTGCATTCATTAGATGCGTACCGTGATTATTTGTTTAAGGTTCCAGAGGAGATTGATTTACTGCAAAAGGATCTTCTTATCGGTGTAACTCAATTTTTCAGAGATCCAGAAGCCTTTAAGGAAATCGAGAAGCTGATACCAGAGCTTGTAGAAAGAAAAATAAAAAATGGTGAAGAAGAAATCCGGGTGTGGACTGTAGGCTGTTCAACAGGACAAGAAGCGTATACAATGGCTATGCTTATTGATCAATATATCGAGACAATTGAAGATTCAATTGATTTTCGTATTTTTGCAACAGATGTTGATAAAGATTCTATAAAGACGGCTAGCCAAGGGATATATGATAGTGAACTGTTAAGCGAAATTCCGTCATACATAAAAGAAAAATACTTTGAGCCTGCCGGTGAAAAGTACCAAGTTAAGAAAACAATCAGAAAGAAAATTGTGTTTGCTCCCCATAATATTTCAAAAGACTCCCCTTTTGTAAATATTGACTTAATCAGCTGCCGCAATATGATGATTTACTTCCAGCCTGAATTGCAGCAAAGAATCTTGTCGCTTTTCCATTTTTCCCTGATTGAGGATGGAATACTGTTTTTAGGATCAAGTGAAACAGTTGGCAAGCTTTCTGGCTTTTTTGAGCCTATCCATTCTAAATGGAAAATCTATCGCAACAAGCAAAGTGATAAATGGGATTTAAAGGAGCCTGCAATTCATTCCAAAACGAAGGCGAAGGAAACCACAAATTCCGATGTGCATGTACCTACCACATTCTTTGATGCACTGCCAGGACGAAAGGTAGACTTGCTTTATCAAAAGCTTGTTAATGATTTTATTAATCCATGCATCATTTTAAATGAGCAGAATGAAGTGGTGCTCACCTCGAAAAAGGCGAATCGTTTTTTATCGGTTCCGATTGGTGAAACGAATTACAGTATTTTTAAAATGGTTCCAGCCCATCTGTCGGTCATTATTGGAACAGGTTTAAAAAAACTAAGAGAAAACGAATCAGAAGTAACGTATAAAAATGTGCTGTTAGTCATTGACAAGGAAGAAAAATATTTCGACTTAACGATTAAAAGATTTCTTGATAAAGATGCTCTTTCGATTCTTTTGTTTCATGAGGAAGAAGAAAGTAAAGGAATTATTTCCTCACCTATCTATTTTGACCATGACAGCACAATCAGTGAAAGGGTCATCGATTTAGAGCAGGAATTATTCTATACGCAACAGAATCTGCAGACAACAATAGAGGAGCTTGAAACGTCCAATGAAGAGCTGCAATCAACGAATGAAGAGCTGATTGCCTCTAATGAAGAGCTGCAATCGACCAATGAGGAGCTGCAATCTGTCAACGAAGAGCTTATAAACGTTAATAATGAATACGAGAATAAGATTGCCGAGTTAACCGATTTAACGAATGACTTGGATAATCTATTAATAAACACAAATATAGGAACGATCTTTTTAGATAAAGGTTTCAACATTAAATTATTTACACCAGAAGTGCAGAAAATCGTCAATGTGCTGGACATGGATATTGGCCGTCCGTTATTTCATATCTCCCATAATTTAGAGTACGGTTCCTTACTTGAGGACGCAAAGGAAGTATTGAAAACGACATCTAAAGTGGAAAGAGAAATTCGCAGCTATGACGGCAACTGGTATGGCATGAAGGCAATGCCTTACCGCACGAGCGATAATATTGTCGATGGTGTTGTTATTACTTTTACCGATATTACAGAAATTAAAACCTATAATCAAAAGCTGAGTCTGACTTCCAGCGTGATTGAACAGAGTCCGACAAGCATTATTATTACCGATAAAGCTGGTAGAATTGAATATACAAATGAGCGCTTTAAGCTTCAGACTAAGCAAGAACTCGATTGTATAGGCCTGCATATATTAGATGTGTACGAGCAATACTTAAATGCAGAGGGATTTCTAGCAGTTTGGGAAGCTATTAAAGCAGGCAATGATTGGGAAGGGAATATTACTTACCGTTTGGATGATGGTATTGAAAGATGGGAGAATGTCAGTTTTCATCCGATTAAAGATTCTTATGGAAATTTAGTTAATATTCTTCGCACATCTGAGGATATAACGGAAAATAAAAAATCAGAAGCCATGCTGAAAAAATCAGAAATGCTTTCTGCTGTCGGCCAGCTTGCCGCAGGTATTGCCCATGAAATTCGAAATCCATTAACTTCACTGAAAGGCTTCTTGCAGCTGATGATGCAGAGCAATACATATAACAAGGAATATACGGAAGTGATGTTCTCAGAATTCAATAGGCTGGAGTTGATTATCAGTGAATTCCTAGTATTAGCAAGACCGCAAGCTGTTGCATTTAAAGAGCAGCAAATAGAAGGAATTCTAGAAGATGTCAATGTATTGCTGAGTACTCAGGCAATCTTAAAAAATATCAGTCTTGCACTAGACTATGAACTGAATATGCCTCCTGTTTATTGTAATGAAAAAGAGTTGAAGCAGCTGTTTATCAACATGATTAAAAATGCAATGGAAGCAATGGATTCAGAAGGTGCAATCTCTATTTCTGCCCGAATGGAGACAGAAGGTCAGCTTCTTGTCAAAGTGTCAGACCAAGGGAAGGGAATACCGAAGGAGCAGCTAGAAAGAATGGGCGAGCCTTTCTATACAACAAAGGAAAAAGGAACTGGCTTAGGATTGATGATCAGTCAAAAAATCATTGATAACCATAAAGGCACACTGACTTTCCATAGTGAAGTAGGAGTAGGTACAACTGTTGAAATGAGATTTCCTGTCAAATGAAAAAAACCCTTAGTAAAGGGCTTTTTTCATTTCATCAACAAGAGACTTTATTTCATACAGCTCATCATAAATCATTTCCGAATATTCCCCTTTTCCATCTTCAATAATGAGCGGGGAAATAACACCGAGCAGGTCAACTATTGTGGAAGTTGACCTTTTAACTTTATCCAGCTTTTTCTTTGTATCGAGATTTTGAAGATGATCAAGACTTTCTTTATCCTGCTTTAAGACTGGAGGCATAATTTTTATATCCTGCCCAGCCTGCAGTTTGAGCAATGCTTCTCTTAGCTGGTTTAGCTCATAGGAAAGATTGATATATTGGCTGTCTATGAAATGACAAACGATATAATAATGTTTGTTAGCTGAATCATATGTATATTGAATCTGACATAGAGCCAAACCTTCACTTGTTTTCATATTCGCTTCCATTGATGTTTTTCCATGGCTGTCTGTAAGAAAGGCAATCGTTTTTTCGCGGCTTTCAAGATCAACGAGCTCCAGAAAACTATCAGCAGCAAAAAACCTCGCTTTGCTTGCATTAGATCTTGCTAATATGGAATAGCGGTCGTTTATTAGGAAGAATGGCATTGGCATCAAAGATAAATCTACCATCATAAAGAGTCACCTCTTGCAGAATGAATAAAGCTGCTTTCTTCATTGTAATCTTTAAGCCAGTATTTCAACTGTGATTGTTCTGATATAAAGATGGTTGCAGGACTTGCATATGGTCTTAAGTTATAATCATGAAGCAGTCTGCTTCCGACAATTATTGCAGGCTGTGGTGTTAGCTCTTCAAGCTGTTCAATATATGGGCGGAGAGTTGGAATTGAATAAGACATCGACAGGGACATGCCAATTACATCAGGCTTCCATTTCTGTGCCATATAAACAGCGTGTTCAAGCGGAAGGTTAGCACCGAGGTTTTTGACATCCCAGCCAGCTTCTTCGAAGGTCGAAGCTACCATTTTTAGCCCTAGCGTATGGTGTTCCCCTTCTAGGCAAAATAATAATGCCTTTTTTGCTAGTGCATCGTTCTTTTGGATATTCAGCATAAAATGAGAGAGTATGATTTCGCAAATACCTGTAGCTAAATGCTCATCTGCAACACTTATTTCGTTTTTTTGCCATAATTCTCCGATATAATTCATGGCAGGTGTAATTAATTCATCGTAAATAAAAGAAGTATTATAGCCTTGATAATCAAGTTCCTGAATAATTGCCATGCTTTTTTGTATATTGCCTTCAAGTAAAGCGCCAGCAAGCTCTTTAGCCGAAACGAAATGCGTCACTTTGTATTGTCACGTCCAATCTGGAATATTGTCTTCGTTATGAATGAAGTTTCGAAATTGTAGTAAATAAATTATACTATAAATACTGGATCAGTTAACTAGAAAATCATAGAAGGGATAAAGAGATAAAGAGATGAATCTTTTGGATAAAGAAAAAATCGTCGAAAAACTGTTTGTTAAGTTTTATGAACAGTATCCTGATTTAGTAAGGTTTGGAGAAAATGGGAGAAAACGAACAAGAGAGGATATAAACTATCATTTTCAGTATATGGAAACGGCCTTTTCTCTTCAAAATAAGCAGATATTCCATGATTATATCATCTGGTTAAGTGAGGTCCTTGAGACAAGAGGAGTAGGTAAGCATTTACTTTATATAAACTTGGAGTGGATTGCTAGTGAGCTTCGCGAATTAGAACAGACAGATGAAATAATCTTTTATCTGGAAATCTTGGCTGAAGGGATGGTAATCATTAAAGCAGGCAGTCAATAATGAAGGAAAACTCCAGCAGATTTGCTGGAGTTTTCCTTATTCGATATTAAAATAGAAAGCTTTCGTATTAGCCAATAGTTGATTATATATTTGTTTTGCTGGCATATTCTTTAGTTTTGATAGTTTCTCCATTGTGTGATGAATCATGGCAGGCATTGTTTTATGGTTATGAAAAGGGCCTTCAAAGGGCCATGGTCCATCGGTTTCTGCCATGATCTTTTGCAGAGGATATTGTGCCGCAATACGTTGGATTTCCTCTTCATAAACAATATCAGGTGTAAAGGAGATATAGCACCCGTTTGTCTTCATCCGCTCTAATGTAGTTTCGCTTCCTTTGAACCAATGAAAGTGGGCTTCCATAAAGCTGTGTTTTTCTAATAATTCCAAAGCAAGCGGTGCTTCATCATAAATGCAGTGCAAAATGATTGGTTTCTTCACTTCCTTGGCGAGCAGGATAAATTGCTCAAGTACTTCAAGATACGGCTCAAGAGGATAACTTTGTGGGTCTTTTTGTCTTTCATAATGAGGAAGACCAACTTCGCCTATTGCAATCATATCTTGCTGATGCAGCCTAATCCATTCAAATAAGTCTGCGAAGTCTCTATCCTTTAGGAGCGGCTGTTCTGGATGAAAGCCGAATGCCGGGTGAACGAAAGAGAAATTTTTGCTTAATTGCCGATTGCGGATGGAGGAAGCTTTGTCCATTGATACAGCAATAAGAGCAGCTATCGATTCATCTCTTTGGATATTGGCAATTTCCTCCTCGGAATATTGGTCAAGATGAATATGAGCATCAATTATTCTGTTCAATCTGCTTTACCTCCGAAGGTTTAAGTTTATAATAGATATCTTTCTTCCATTCTAAGAATTCCTGATTGAGCCAAAGATCGTCTGCTCTCGGCCGAGGAAACGGCACCGTTGCTTCCATAAGCTTATCGTTTGGATTAGAAGGAAGGATATAAATTCTATCCGACAGATACAAGGCTTCATCAATATTATGAGTAATAAAGAGAACCGTTCTTTTATCCATACTCCATAACGATAAGAGCCATTTCTGCATTTCCAATCTCGTCAGCTCATCAAGGGCGCCGAACGGTTCATCCAAAAGAAGCAGTGGCATCGGACTCATTAAGGCTCGAACAAAGGAAACACGTTGTTTCATCCCTCCTGATAGTTCAGCAGGAGTGGCATTAGCATAGGAGGATAAGCCTGCTTTTTTGAGCATATCCAGTGCAAGCGCCTTATCCTTTTTGCCGTTAATTTCTTGGGTAATCAATACATTTTCCAATACAGTCCGCCAAGGAAATAAGGAGGGTGCTTGAGGCATATAGCTGATATGGCCTTTTTGTCCAGTAATATCCTTGCCGTTTTGCATGATGTTTCCTGCATCAGGCTTTAGCATCCCGCCGATGAGATGGAAGATGGTGCTTTTACCACTCCCCGATGGTCCTAATATAGAAACGAATTCTCCTTCTTGAACCGTCATATTTAAATCTCGTAGAACAGGTTTTTTTTCAAATGACATGCTTATATTTTTTAATTCCAGTTTGCCCATTTACTTCTCCTCCTTGCTTTGGCCGCGGATGCACCATTTCTCAAGCAGTTTAATGACAACGAAAAAGAGCAAGCTTAATGCCATAATAGCAAAAATCGCCACAAATACACGGTCTGTGCGGAATGATTTGGATGCCATAGTCATATATACTCCAATTCCTTCTTTCGAACCAAGCCATTCAGAGATAACGGCACCCATAACACTATAGGTAGCTGATATTTTTAATCCAGAAAAAATCGACGGCAGGGCATAAGGCCACTCCAGCTTCCAAAACATTTGCCGTTTTGTGCTGCCTGACATTTGCATAAAGTGTTTAAGCTCTGGAGATGTTTGTCTGAATCCGTCAAGACAGGCTACTGTAATCGGAAAAAAGCATACGAGTGTAATAACAATTAGCTTCGGCATAATACCAAAACCAAACCATACTACAAGCAGTGGTGCAAGCACGATAGTTGGAATGTTTTGAGACAGAATCAGCAGAGGATACACAGCTTCCCGGAAAAAAGCCACCCGATGCAATGTGACAGCAATCAGTAGTCCGACTGCACTACCAATCAAAAACCCGATAACAGACAGCTTTGTAGTGGCAATCAAGTGAACGAAAAAAGTATCCCAGCTTGCATTCGCTTCCGTGAGTATCGCCGAAGGAGAGGGAAGCAACCAGTTCTCGATATGAAAAAACCTTACAGCAGCTTCCCAAAGTCCAAATAAAAGAAGGAGAACCAGTAACGGTCTCCAAAATGTTAATAAAAATTTATTCATTAGCGATATTTCCCCGTTAAGTCTTCCATTGTAATTCCGTCAGGCTGATAAAGAACTTTAATTTGGGTAATAACATTGCTCGATCCAATGTCTGTCATCTTTTTGTTCATGGAGCTGATAATTTGAAACAGCTCATCCATGTCACCTTCCATCGTTGTTTCTAACGGATGGACTTCATATTTAACACCAGAATCTTGAATAATTTTAATTGCCTCATCCACATAGGGAATTACATTTTCCCCGTTTTTTGTTTTTGGAATGATTTGTACACTAATTAAAGCATTTGCCATTATTCGTCTCCTCCTTCAGGCAGAAATTCGTTTGTAAATGCTTTGTCTGCATCAAGCTGCTTTTCTAACAGCTTATTGTCATACATCCAATCAGCATAGTTCTTCCAAACAGACAGCTTTTGTTCCCCCCAGCGAGGTGCGTCATCTTGGTATTTAGATGCCAGCCACTCTTGGCTTTTTTTCACTAGCTCCTCATCTAAATCTGGTGCATGCTTTAACAGGATGGAAGCTGCATCGTCCGGGTTATCTATTGTGTATTCATAGCCCTTTGTTGCTGCTTTCAGGAAAGCTTTGACGGTTTCTGGATTATCTGCAATCATACTTTCGTTTGTGGAAAGTACAGGTGTGTAATAATCAAGCTTATCACTGTAATCAGTTAAGTAAATCATATTAATCTTTTCGCCGCGAAGCTCTGCCTCCACTCCGGTCCAGCCGTAATAAATCCAGGCGAAATCAATGTTTTGCTTCATTGCCGTGAAATAGTCAGCATCTCCGATATTAACAATATCAACATCTTTAACATCCGTATTTTCCTGCTTCATCAGGGAAGAGATGACAGAAGCTTCGACTTCTGAACCCCAGCCTCCATATGTTTTACCTGCAAAATCCTTAGGTGATTTGATGTTATTTTCTGCAGGTGAAGCAAATCCGGATGTATTATGCTGAATGATTGCTGCGATTGATACGAGTGGCACACCTTGAACTCTTGCTTGTGTAATTCCTTCTTGATAGCTAACGCCAAAGTCTGCTTTTCCGGATGCGACTAAGGAATCAGCACCAGCTTCACCAGGTGTGATGATATCAACATCAAGTCCTTCCTCTGCGAAATAACCTTTTTCCTCTGCTGCATAAAGTCCTGTATGATTAGTGTTTGGTGTCCAATCCAGAACAACAGTGATTTTTTGCTTTTTGTCTTCCCCTTGCTCCTTGCTGTTTTCTGATGTGTTGCTGCAGCTTGCTAAAAGCAGGACTGCGGCAAAAGCCATTAAAGCTTTTTTCATAATGCTTCCTCCTGTAGTAAGAAAAAAAGTTAGGAACCTGTAACGAAGTAGGAGAGTTGCTGCACTATAACTTTAAGTTAAAAGTGAGCCGGCAACTGTTATAAAAACGAAAAAAAAGTTCAAGTTACATGAACCTGAACGCTTTAAATACAAAGGTATGTAAAGAATGTCCGTTTCCTACGCTGGCATTAACCAGATCAGGTTCAAAGGGTTTTTATCTTTCGGATAACTCTCAACCAGCAACACTGGTTCCCCTAGTAATTCTTTTTTTCTCATTCTGTTTTCCTGCTTATTATAGCAGATATATAAGACTTGTCCTATATCTTCCATCATATAAATCAAATTTGGCTGTTTTTCTTCCATTTTTCAAAAGCAATCAGCTCCTGATTAACAGCAGAAAGGACGTATTTTAAGACAAGTGCATCGTCGACAATTCCAATGCCAAAGATAAAATCCGGAATAATATCTAATGGAGACAAAAAATATAATAATCCTGCAACAATCAGCACCATTGATTTTTTGTTAATTTGCCGATATGTGCCGTTTTGGTATGCCTTGACTAACGAAAGCAGTAACTGAAGCTTGTCCCAAAGAGACGATAGCCACTTTCTGTTAGAGGTTGCTTTTGGAACAGCCTTTTTTAACAGCTCTGTTAGTCTGGAAGGCTGTTCCACAAGTGCAGCCGCTTTTTTTTCATGTTTTTTATATCCTGTTTCTATTTTATCTTTTTTAAATAACAACATCATCAACTCCGTATAAAGTGTACTGTATAAATAATGTTTGCTTCTTTACCATTCATTAAACATTTCCCTTTATATAGGAGATAAAACTAATAAGGAGAAATTTACTTTCTTTTCGTATGGTTGTTACAATGAAAGTAAAGATTAGAACTGGAGCTGATCATGATGTTGGAAGAATGGATTAAAAATGCAAACCACCTTGTCGTTTTTACCGGTGCAGGTATGTCAACCGAAAGTGGTTTGCCCGATTTTCGGTCTGCAGATAAAGGATTATGGACAAATGAACAAAAATCATATTTATCAAGCACAGATGCACTGAACCATCATTTAGAAGATTTTATCGCCTTTTACAGGGAAAGAGTATTAGGAATTTCTGAATTTAAGCCGAATAAGGGCCATTTTCTGTTGGCAGAGTGGGAGAAAAGAGGTTTGTTAAAAGGGGTTATAACCCAAAATGTAGATGGATTTCATTTTCTTGCAGGAAGTAAAAAGGTGTATGAGCTGCATGGGACTCTGCAAAAGCTCCATTGCCAAACATGTAAAAAAACATATTCGTGCAACGAATATCTGCATGAGGTTTATGTATGTGAATGCGGCGGCACATTGCGTCCATCCATTGTTTTATTTGGAGAAATGCTGCCGGAAAAACCGTTTCTTCTTGCAGAAAAAGCAGCTATTGCATCAGATGTGTTTATCGTGCTAGGCTCTTCACTGAGTGTGTCACCAGCGAATCAAATCCCCTTGCTCGCTAAGCAGACGGGAAGTAAATTAATAATTATTAATAACGAAGAAACAGAGTTTGATTACCTTGCTGATCTCCTAATCCGCGAAGCAATCGGCCAAACGCTTGAATGTGCAGAGGCAAAGCTTAACAGCATATAAAAAAATGCAATCTTTGCAAAAACTAGGGTATGGGGAAGGGATTGCAAACTTTTGTGTATCGAGCTATTATTAAGAGATGAGCATAAATGAAAGTGCAAAAGAGAGGAATAAAACATGTCTAAAACATTTCAAGATGAGGTATTGTCCCGACGTACCTTTGCAATAATATCCCATCCGGATGCCGGTAAAACAACGCTTACGGAAAAATTACTGTTGTTCGGCGGAGCAATTCGCGATGCTGGAACAGTAAAGGGGAAAAAGACCGGGAAATTTGCAACAAGTGACTGGATGGAAATTGAAAAGCAAAGAGGTATTTCCGTAACATCAAGTGTTATGCAGTTTGACTACAACAATGCGAGAGTTAATATTTTGGATACACCAGGACACCAAGATTTCAGTGAGGATACGTATCGAACATTGACTGCCGTTGACAGTGCTGTCATGATTATTGACTCTGCAAAAGGGATCGAGGAACAGACATTAAAGCTGTTCAAGGTTTGTCGTATGAGAGGGATTCCGATTTTTACATTCATCAATAAGCTTGACCGTCAAGGGAAGGCGCCATTAGAGCTTCTTGCGGAGCTAGAGGAAGTAATGGGAATTGAGTCGTACCCGATGAACTGGCCAATTGGTATGGGGAAAGAATTCCTAGGTATTTATGATCGTTACTATAACCGAATTGAGCAGTTTCGTGTAGAGGAAGGCGATAAATATATCTCGTTAAATAAGGATGGGGAAATTGAGGGAGAACATCCGATTAAAAAGGATTCCCTGTATGACCAGACGCTAGAGGAAATCATGCTGCTAAATGAAGCAGGCAATGAATTTTCAGCAGACAGAATTAACAGCGGAGATTTGACACCAGTATTTTTCGGTAGTGCTTTAGCGAACTTCGGCGTACAGACTTTCTTGGAAACTTATTTGGATTTTGCGCCATCGCCGCAGCCAAGAAGCTCTACTGCAGGAAAAATTGATCCGTTGTCAGAAGAATTCTCAGGATTTATCTTTAAGATTCAGGCAAATATGAACCCAGCACACAGGGATAGAATTGCTTTCTTAAGAATTTGTTCAGGTAAGTTCGACAGAGGAATGACTGTCAATTTGCCAAGGACAGGTAAGCAAATTAAACTGGCCCAATCCACTCAGTTTATGGCGGATGACAGAAGCACTGTCAATGAAGCGGTAAGCGGTGATATTATTGGATTGTATGATCCAGGATTTTACCAGATTGGCGATACATTGACAGTAAACAAAAACACCTTCCAATATGAAAAGCTTCCGCAATTTACACCAGAGCTTTTCGTGCGTGTCACAGCTAAAAACGTCATGAAGCAGAAGCATTTCCACAAAGGAATTCAACAGCTTGTTCAAGAAGGAGCAATCCAGCTATATAAAACAGTAAAAACAGAGGATTATCTTCTTGGTGCAGTTGGACAGCTGCAATTTGAGGTGTTCGAGCACCGCATGAGAAATGAATATAATGTAGATGTGCTTATGGAGCATGTTGGTTCTAAAATTGCCAGATGGACAGTGGATGAGGAAGTAAACGAAAACTTATCAAGTGGCAGAAGTCTGTTGGTTGAAGACAGATATGGGAAAAAAGCATTCTTGTTTGAAAATGAATTTGCGTTGCGCTGGTTCCAGGATAAAAATCCTGATGTTAAACTTTATAATCCAATGGATTCAGAAGAATCCTAACAAAAAAAACAGGCGATTATCTTAATCGCTTGTTTTTTGTATCTAAATGTTAGTTTTCTTAACTTGTTATGGGAGTTGTAGCGAGGTAAACAAATGTTTAAAAGGAATATTTGGTATTTTTTTATATTAGTATAATATCAATGTTGGTTGATGGTGTAAGTGTATCCTAAAAAAGAAAGGATTTCTATTAAATTACTTGAAACTATACTATGGTAAATGGATTATTTCGCTTAGCTAAAATTAAGCATAGCAAGGTTTTTTGTTGTATTTATATAATTTCTAACTGTTTAGATTTTTTAAAAAAGTTAAAACTTTCTAAAAAATAATTGTAATCGACTAAAATTTAGGTATAATAAAACCATGTTGTAATAAATAGTAACAAACCTATGTTATATATATTAACATTTGAAGAGAAGGACAATTTTGGTATGAGTATCATTTTAATTAAGGGAAAAGTCTCGGATAGTAAGGTTAATTATCTGAATATTCTTTTAAGTTAAGATGATATTTTTATAAAAAAATATAGGGGGAACAAGGATGAAAAAGAATCTATCAGTAATATTCAGCATGCTGTTAGTGCTTATATTAGCATTGGCAGGGTGCTCGGGGAATTCGGAAGAATCCAATACGAATGCAGATGAGAATTCAAAGACGTCAAGCTTGTTAGATACGGTCATTAAGAGGGGAACGCTGAAAGCTGGAGTCAATGACGCCCTTCCTGGATTTGGATACATAGATTCTGATGGGAAAAACACTGGATTTGATGTTGATTTTGCGAGAGCAATTGCAGCAGGTGTCTTAGGAGATGCTAGCAAAATCGAATTCCGTCCATTATCAGCGACGGACCGGTTTACAGCATTACAATCGAAAGAAGTTGATGTGTTAATCCGCAATTCTACTTGGACAACAAACAGAGACGCTGAAGTTGGGTTAAGTTTTGCACCGGTCACCTTCTATGACGGTCAAGGAATTATGGTTCCGAAAGACAGCGGCTGGACTTCTTTAGAAGATTTAGAAGGAAAAACAATCGGTGTTGAAACAGGAACTACAACTGAATTGAATCTTGCGGATCAAATGAAGGCTGCTGGAGTAAGCTATACCCCGCAAACATTTGATAATGCAGATGCAGTCATTGCCGCATACGAATCTGGCTCTATTGATGCGTGGACTACAGATAAATCTGGTCTAGTGTCACGTCAATCAATGCTGCAAGATCCTGATGCACATATCATTTTAGATGCTACTCTTTCGAAAGAGCCTTTAGCACCAGCAGTCCTTGATAATGATGAAAAATGGAAAGATGCTGTAAGCTGGATTGTTTATGCAACAATTCAAGCAGAAGAGTTTGGTATCACTTCTGAAAATGTCGATGAATTCCTGGAGAGTGAAAATCCTGAAATTCAGCGCCTGCTCGGTGTCGGCGGTAATAATTTAGGAGAACAGCTAGGATTATCAAATGATTTTGCGTACCAAGTAATCAAGCAAGTCGGCAACTATGGAGAGATTTATAACAGGAACCTTGGCCCAGACACTGTGTTCAAGCTTGAAAGAGGGCAAAACGCATTATACAGTGATGGCGGACTGTTATATTCTATCCCATTCCGTTAAAAAGATGATGATTTTATAACAGTTTGGAAGGCCTGCTGATATTGCTTTTCTAGCAGGCCTATTCTTTTAGCTAAGGGAGGCATACAAATGGAGAATAAAAGAACTGCAGCAACCCCCCTGTGGAGAAACAAAAAGATGTTACCAATACTTATCCAATTACTATTTGTGGTAATTGTCGGATTTGCTATTGTCTTTATGGTTCGGAATGTTCAATCTGGCTTAGAGCAAATCGGATTGAAGATAGGGTTGGATTTTCTAAATCTGAAAGCTTCTTTTCCGATTGCAGAATCGCTGATTTCCTATACACCTGAGGACCCTTATAGCCGAGCAATTGTTGTTGGCTTGTTAAATACCCTGAAAGTGTCATTTTTTGGAGTAATTATTGCATCTATACTTGGAGTTCTTATGGGAATTGCCCGGCTATCCTCTAACTGGCTTATTCGTAGTCTTGCAACTGTATATGTGGAGGTGTTCCGTAATACACCATTATTAGTGCAAATTTTCATTTGGAACTTTGCAGTATTCTTACCAATGCCAAAAATTGATAACGCAGCGTCAATCGGTTCCTTCTATTTTTCAAATAGAGGTGCAGCTATTCCTTGGTTTACAACCTATGATAATACACTCATATGGATTGGTGTAATTGTCGTATTGGCAGCAGTTTCCATTTTTTTGTTTAAAAAATTGACATCGTTAACTATTAATAATGGTAAAAATACACATCCACTCTTAACTGCTATTGGCTTTTTAATTTTCGGCTTTATCATCTCTTATTTCTTATTAGGCAATGGGCCATTTGGTATTTCCGTTCCGGAATTTGATGGCAATGCTTTTGTCGGAGGTACATCCTTATCTATAGGTTTCTTGTCCATGCTTGTCGCCTTGTCCATTTATACATCAACATATATAGCCGAAATTGTACGTGCCGGTATCCTAGGTGTTCCGAAAGGACAGACAGAGGCAGCCAAAGCCCTTGGCTTTAAGAGCCCTACAGCATTAAGATTAATTATTTTTCCGCAAGCAATTCGCATTATCATTCCTCCGTTGACGAGCCAGTACTTAAACTTAATCAAAAACTCAAGCTTAGCGATGGCTGTTGCTTATCAGGATATTGTTGGAATCGGCAATACAATCATTAATCAGACAGGGCATACATTTGAAATCATCCTTATTATGATTGCTGTTTATTTACTGTTCAGCTTAGGGACTTCACTGTTTATGAACTTCTTTAATAAAAAATTCCAGTTGGTTGAAAGGTAGTGATGCAAATTGGATAATGTACAGCTTAATAACAGTGAAAGAAGAGTAGAATCAACTTCGCTCAGCAGGCTAGTAAAAGTACAGCTTTGGCTGAAATCAAATCTCTTTAAGGATTGGAAAAATGCGATACTCACCATAATTGCTGCGATGTTTACGGGTGCGATCATCGTCAAAGTTGTTGGATTTCTAGCAAGCAGTGACTGGAGTGTAGTAAGTGCAAATCTGCGCCTCTTAATGGTTGGTCAATTTCCGATGGAGGAGATTTGGAGACTTTGGGTCGGAGTAATCCTCATCTCGATATTATTTGGGACATCATGGGGATTATGGCGAGGTGTCATTGGGCATGTAGCCATTACCTTGTCAGTTATCATGCTTATTTTTGCGGTTGTCCCTTACACAGAACCTATTACAAAGGCCTATTTAGGTGCCAGCATCGCTGCCATTTATTTATGCTATGCCCTTGGCAGAAATCTTTCTGTTTTAAAAATACCAGTATTAATTCTTTGGATTCTCATTATACCGATAGCAGTTGGAATTATTAACGGATTTGGCATCCTTGAGCCGGTGAGCACGAATGTTTGGGGCGGGTTTTTGCTTACACTCGTGCTCGCATCGGTCGCAATCATTTGCTCCTTTCCAATAGGACTTTTACTTGCTGTCGGCCGAAGAAGCAAGTTGCCTGTCATCAAATATACATGCATTGTTTATATTGAAATCATCCGTGGCATGCCGTTGATTATGGTGCTGTTTATTGGGCAATTGCTGCTCCCGATGTTTCTTGGCGGCGAAATCCAAATGGATAATGTTTTACGAGCAATGATTGCCTTCACACTTTTTAGTGCTGCGTATTTGGCAGAAAATATCAGGGGCGGGTTACAGTCTATTCCCCGCGGCCAGTTCGAAGCAGCTCAAGCATTAGGATTAAATAATTTTAAATTGATGGTTTTTGTCATTTTACCGCAAGCCTTAAAGGCGGTAATCCCCGCAATGGTCGGTCAATTCATTTCTATATTTAAAGATACATCATTAGTTGCCGTTATCGGTTTAGCAGATTTTCTTGGTATGGCCAAAAAAGTCGCAGCAAATCCAGAGTACTTAGGTAAGTACATGGAATTATATGTGTTCATTGCATTAATGTATTTCATATTCTGCTACTTAATGTCACATGTCAGCAAAGCTTTGGAAAAATCACTAGGGGCAGGCAGCCGCTAATAGGGGAGGACTAACAATGGAGAGTGTATTTTCTGTAGAAAAGCTTTCAATACCGGTAGAGCAAAGAGAAGATATCATCAAAGTGAAGGGTTTGAATAAATGGTATGGCGACCATCATGTTTTAAAGGATGTTGATCTGCAAGTAAAGCAAGGAGAGGTGATTGTTATCCTCGGACCTTCTGGCTCTGGCAAGTCTACCTTTATCCGGACAATCAATGCGTTAGAAGAGTTTCAGAAGGGTTCTATTATGGTGGATAATATTGCCTTGACAGATGATTTGAAAAATATTGAAGAAATAAGAAAGGAAACAGGCATGGTTTTTCAGTCCTTTAACCTATTTCCTCATATGACAATATTAAAGAATATTTCTCTGGCACCGATATGGGTGCGGAAATGGAAAAAGAAAAAGGCAGAGCAAATTGCGATAGAGCTTCTCGAAAGAGTAGGTATACCAGAGCAGGCACAAAAATATCCTGGTCAGTTATCCGGCGGGCAGCAGCAGCGTGTGGCTATTGCTAGGGCATTAGCGATGCAGCCAAAGATTATGCTGTTTGATGAACCGACATCAGCACTTGATCCAGAGATGGTAAAAGAGGTCCTTGATGTTATGAAGACACTAGCAGAATCTGGGATGACTATGCTTGTCGTTACACATGAGATGGGTTTTGCTCGTCAGGTGGCTGACAGAATCATTCTTTTTGATAAAGGGGAAATCGTCGAAATGGGCAAACCGGAGGATATTTTCGATAATCCACAGCATGACCGCACAAAACTATTTCTTTCACAAATCCTGTAAAAAGAGCCAAATACGGCTCTTTTTTTTCGGTTATTTTTATCGTTTCAGCTGACAGTTTATTGCTCTTGTAAATTTCTTTTCAGCAACATGAACGGATACTGTATAAAAAAATGCAGTTTAGCTAAAAATGAAAAAATGAAAAGGTATATAAGAAGTAGATGGTGATAACCTATGAGGGACCTAAGTAAATTAGAGGCTGTTATGTGGAGCATAGCACTCCCTGGCTTCAGTCAATTATTGATGAAACAGTATTGGAAAGGTACTCTTTTAGTGGTGCTGGAATTTATTATTAATGTGCAAAGTAATTTCAATTATGCAATCATGCAAAGCTTTTTAGGTAATTTTGAATCTTCCATAGAAGCCCTTGATTTTCAATGGATCATGTTTTATCCCTGCTTATATTTGTTCGCAATGTGGGATGCATATAAGTCGACCATGAAAGAACAGGATGAATATGCATTTTTGCCGTTTGTATTTTGTGCTTATTTTGTTACAGTAGGGGTTATGTATTCGACGCGGTTTAAGATATTTGGTATTTTTCCAGGTCCTATATTTACACCGATGCTCTTTTTGATTCCAGGTATTTTAAGCGGTTTTTTAGTGAAGTATGCAATATTGTATTTTAAAGGTCAGTTCAATCCGAATAAAGAATAAACAACGATACTAACTTTCGAAAGTAAAAAATAGTCAGGTCTTGTTTATTTTTTTTCGGTTTTTGATTGTCAAGAAAGAATCTTTCGTATATAATAAGCTTATATCAATCGTATATCTACTCAAAGGGGAGTAGCTTTTAGGATATTTTATCCTAAAACAAAGTCGTCAGTTCGTGGTCTAGTACCATCGGCTTTGTTGGCACTATTAAAAAGTGCTTAGCAAGACCTTTGCCTATTGGCAGAGGTCTTTTTTGCGCTTTTTTGTACATATAAGACAATCCTGTCAATAGGGGGATACCTGTGGGTATACAAAAACTATTGATAGGAGGAGAAAATATGGATTTTGCATTACTGTTAGAGTATGGTTGGGTGCTCCTGATTCTAGTAGGGTTAGAGGGGATACTGGCAGCTGACAATGCGGTTGTTATGGCAGTTATGGTTAAGCATTTACCGCCAGAGCAGCAGAAAAAAGCATTGTTCTATGGTTTGTTCGGTGCATTTATATTCCGTTTCGCGAGTTTGTTCTTAATTTCTGTTCTAGTAGACGTTTGGCAGGTTCAAGCGCTTGGTGCTATTTACTTACTGTATATTTGTATCCACAATTTATATGGAAAGTTCTCACCAAAGGAGAAACAGGAGAAAGAAAAGGAAAGGAAAAAATCTGGCTTCTGGATGACTGTTTTGAAAGTAGAACTTGCTGATATTGCCTTTGCAATTGACTCTATGCTAGCAGCAGTTGCATTAGCAATCACGCTGACACCAACAGGCTGGTTTGATATTGGAGGCATTGACGGAGGACAATTTACAATCATGCTATTAGGTGGAATCATCGGACTAGTTATCATGCGTTTTGCAGCAAACTCGTTCGTAAAACTTCTGCAAACAAGACCTTCCCTGGAGACAGCAGCCTTTTTAATTGTCGGCTGGGTAGGTGTGAAGCTGGCTGTATTTACATTGGCACATCCAGAAGTTGGTCTTCTTGATCAGCATTTTCCTGAGTCGAAAGTTTGGAAATTCTTCTTCTGGTCTGTATTGTTAATCATTGCAGTAGGCGGCTATATTATCTCTGGTCGAAAAGCACAGAAAACGGTGGAAGATAACTAAATGTTAAAAAGGAAATAATGTTTGCTTTAAAACTTTGCAGGTGCCAAAGTGAGCAATCATTATTTCCTTTTTTATTTTTTCTTTGAGCATTGATAATTTTAAGGTATAGTTATTATTGAGTTTTGCCAGACAGCTCTGCTTGAGCTTGCTGAACTAGGCGTTTTGTAATCTCTCCGCCAACAGAACCATTGGATCTGGCAACTGTTTCAGAACCTAAATTAACGCCGAACTCTTGAGCAATTTCATATTTAATGCTATCTAAATATTGTTCAATACCAGGAACTAATAATTTGTTTGAACTAGCCATAATGTCAGGGACCTCCTTGATAAATAAAATACAGAACTTATATACCGTTAACAAAAGGCTATTATGCTGATAATAGGTAAGTTGTTTGGCAATATTAATTTCTGTACTTATAATATGCGGGGTTTTCATTCATTTCATGAGTGGTAATGTTTGTGTAATGGGGAGATAAGAGGAAGAGCAATAGAAGGGATTTGTATGGACATGAAAAGAACGGTAAGGGATTTGCTGAATAAATTTACCCCGGCCCAAATTATTACAGGATATTATTTGCTGGCGGTCAGCGTATCTGTCTTGTTGTTAAGCATACCAGCTGTTCATAAAGAAGGTGTGCATGTTTCCTTTATGGACACTGTTTTTACGGCAATAAGTGCAGTGAGTGTCACTGGTCTGACTGTAATAAATATATCCGATACTTATAGCACATTAGGCATTTTCATATTGATGTTTGTCCTTCAATTCGGCGGAATTGGAGTCATGACTTTAGGAACGTTCTTTTGGATGCTGCTCAGGAAAAAAATCGGTTTAAAGGAGCGGCAGCTGATAATGCTTGACCATAACCAATCACATCTTTCTGGACTGGTCCAGCTTATCAGGGAAATCATCAAGCTGATCTTAATTATAGAGCTTGTTGGGGCAATCGTGCTGACACTGCAGTTTCATCAATACTTCCTATCATGGAAGGATGCAATCATTCATGGACTGTTCGCCTCGATTAGTGCAACAACGAACGGGGGATTCGACTTAACAGGGACCTCCCTAATGCCTTATAAAGATGATTATTTTATTCAGTTGGTACATATTATTCTAATCACCCTTGGTGCGATTGGATTTCCAGTTTTAATTGAAGTGAAGAATTATCTATTCCCGAAGAACCCTGGAAAAGTTTTCCGGTTTTCTCTATTTTCGAAATTGACATCTTTAACATTTGGACTGCTGTTATTTTTTGGTACTCTCAGCATTATTTTGATTGAATCAACAAATTATTTTGCAGGAATGACTTGGCATCAAATCTTTTTTAATGCATTTTTTCACTCGGCTTCAACTAGAAGCGGTGGGCTTGCGACAATGGACTTGAATGACTATTCACTCGGAACACTGGTGATTTTTTGTATTCTGATGTTTATCGGTGCATCCCCAAGCTCTGTCGGTGGGGGAATTCGGACAACTACGTTTGCATTAAACTTAATGTTCATTTATCATTACGCGAACGGCAATCGGCATATTAAAATTTTTAAAAGAGAAATCCATGAAGAGGATATTATTAAATCGATGGTCGTCACAATTTTAGCTTTTGCCTTATGCTTTACCGCAACAGTTATTTTGTGCATCACCGAAAGTGCTCCGCTCATAAAAATATTGTTCGAGGTTTGTTCTGCATTTGGAACAACAGGCTTATCACTTGGTTTAACTCCTGATTTGTCCAATGTAGGCAAATGTGTCATCATGGTACTTATGTTTATTGGAAGAATAGGGCTAACTTCCTTTATCTATATTATTGGAGGAAAAGAGAAAAAGGATAATTTCCATTATCCAAAAGAGAGAATAATCATTGGCTAAGGCGTATTCCGCCTTGGCTTTTTTTATGGTTGGATTGTCATATCATGGTACGGATACGTTCCTGTAATTTGCAAAAAATAGGTTTGTACCATCCATTAAAGGAGACGATCATATGGCGAAAAGAAAGGCAGAATTCAATGCTGTTGAAAAATACAGCAAAACTCCTAAAAAGAACATCCAGGAAACAGAGTTCTCCGCTGAATTCATTCGCGGCGAGGACCCGATGAAGAATGCTAATCGAAACTCCAAGCATGGAAGAGAGGGGAGATAATTATGGCAAAAAAAGCGAATAAAAATAAAAAAGAACAAGCTAATGTAGAATTTGGCCAGGAGTTTGGCGATCTTAATGCAAGCAAACTTTATGATACAGGGGCTTTGACTAAAGACAAAGTAAAAAGCGGCAAAAGAAAATAACGGTATTGTCATAAGCTAAAAAGAGAAGCCTCTTTAAAAGAGCTTCTCTTTATAGCTTGTTTTTGTAGACCATTTTTGCATTTTAGTTGTCCTGAATTCTATAAATGGCTGTGCTAGTGATGCTACCAAGTTGGTTGACAGTACTAATGTTAGCAGAAAAGCCATTAGCACGATGAGAAAATAAGATTTCGGTGTAGTGAACGCTTCCTGCAAATCAGTTGACCGAAAAATCCGGATAAAGAAACCGTGTAATAAATAAACATAAAGCGTGTTTTTACCAAATCGAGTAAAGAAATATTGCTTCTGCGGCACACAGGCAAAAAAGCAGAAAATCATTAAAAAGCTCAATAAGTAGAAACCAAGTCTGACTAGTATTGCTTCAAACGAAGAAGAAGCTAACACATCATATGGCTTCGATCCTAATAGCCATTGGTGATTTATATCTGGGAAATTGTAAAATACAGCAAAACAACTCACGAAAATAAGAATGGCTCCTATTTTGAAAGGCTTTGCTCTGACCCACTCAAAATGTTTTTTGTTCATATAATAGCCTAATAAAAACAAGGGGAAGAATACAAATGTTCTTGTAAGGCTCAAGTAGCTGGAAGTCCAATCAACAAATCCGATTGCAAGGCCGAAAAACATTGCTATTGACAAGCCATAAATTGGCTTCAGCTTGGAAAAGCCCAGCAATAGCATATTCCAGAAAAATAAGCTGATTAAAAACCAAAGTGACCAATGCGGACTTAATGGATCAACCGTTAAGCTTGATTTTCCGTAAAGGTAAAAATAAAAGATACTGTATATAACCTGAAAGATAATATATGGTAATATCAGCTTCTTTACATACTTTTGTACATAACCTTCCTCGTAAATCCCTTTCGCAAAAAATCCGGAAACTAAAATAAATGCCGGCATATGGAAAGTGTAAATGACTTTATACAAACTATAAATACTATTGCTGTCACTATTAAAAGATTGAATAAAATGACCGAATACAACGAAAAAAATCAACAGAAACTTTGCATTATCAAAGTAATAATCTCGGGTTTGCTTCATATTGTTCTCCCTTCTTTGCAAGCTAACCTTTTAGCAGCAATGCCATTTCCAAATATAGTCAATCGGAAAACGTTTCAGGCAGATGATTGGCTGTTTAGCCACTATTATTTATAGCACATATAAACAATAGCTAAACTGTTTTTCGCAAGTTGTTAACTAAATTTCTACTTATTAATAAAAGTGAAATATTTTTGTAAATAAACTTTTTTAATTGTAAATTTAAGGTTAATACAAGCATCTGAAATTTTCCTTAACTTGGTTGACTAACTTTATGATTAATTTATTTTGTAACTGTAAAGGATTTTCTCGAATTTTGTAGAATAAATAATGCACCAAGTTTTACGAGAGGCGGGAAATCCTTGTCTGGTGAAATCTATACAAAAGAAATGCAGCATATCCAGCAGCTGAAAAAGAAAATCAGCTTTTTGGAACAAGAGAATAAGCGGCTGAAGGATGAAAAGAATTGCAGAGAAATGGTGGAGGAGCTGAAAACAGCGGCCTTTGAGAATTCCAGTGAAGGAATGGTCATACTGGACGAAAAGGGAGTAATCCTGGAAGTAAATTATGCAATAAAAGATATATTTCACATCCACAAAAAAGATATGGTTGGGCGTAACCTTACTCACTATCTTCCGCAAGAGTACAGAGATGATTTGAGGAACTGGATCAGCTTACAGTCTTTCGAAAAAGACGCAAAAACAGCTGTTCTGTCAATGGCAAATCCCGCGAGAGACTCCTTTTCTGAAATCCATATATCCAGAATAACTAAGTATCCATATTTTTTAGCTGTTTTAAAAGATGTCACGTATTTGCGCAATTTAGAAAGAAGGCAACGAAAGGATGCTGCTTTATTTCACGATTTCTTTACAGAAGCACTAGATGGAATCGTTCTATGGAAGGAAAACGGCGAGATTGTCTCAGCAAATAAGGCAGCTTTGGCTATCTTTGAAAGCAGTCTGGAAGAAATGAAACGGAAAAAAATCAGTGATTATGTCTATAAAAAGGACGACAGCTATATTCATATTATTAAAAGCTTATGCAGCAAAAACTCCCATCGGGATGAGCTGATGTTTTTGATGCCGAATGGGCAAAAAAAGCTGCTAGAGTTCACAACAAAGCTTCATTCTGTTGAAGGTCTTCATATGAGTATTTTTCGCAATATTACAGAACGCTATAATATGGAACTGGAGCTGCTTGACAGCAAAAGCATGTTTGAAACAATTTTTGAGGAAGTATTTGATGGTGTTATTCTATGGGACAGGGATTATAACATAAGTGATATTAATAAAGCCGCATTGCGAATGCTTCAAAAGGATAAAGAAAGTTTGCTTGGCTTAAACCTGATTGATTATTTGCCAGAAGGGAAATCAATTGGAGAAGAGATTAAGCCAAAACTTCTTTCATTAAGAGAGGAAGGGCAGAACAGAGGTATCTATACTGCCTCCTTTAACGGAGATGATTGGACACAGCTGGAATTTCGGAACAAGTATAATATATATTCTGGCTTTAGCATAACGGCTCTAAGAGATATAACAGAGAACGCGATACTCGAGGAGCAGATAAGAAAGTCTTCCACCCTTCATGTTATCGGGGAGCTTGCAGCTGGAATTGCCCATGAAATCAGGAATCCAATGACTGCATTAAAAGGATTCATACAATTACTGGAAAGCAGCAATGACAGTGAAAAGCATCCGATGTATTTCACTGTTATTAAATCAGAGCTCAGCAGGATTGAGACAATCATCAATGAATTCCTGCTGCTGTCAAAACCGCAAAACGTTAAGTTTGTTAAAGCGGATTTGCAGCAGATTATGAATGAGACACTAGACCTTCTCAATGCACAAGCGGTCTTATATAATGTTCAATTTACAAGAAATTATACAAATTCCCTTACAGAAATGTTTTGTGAACCAAACCAATTAAAAAAAGTCTTTATTAATATTGTCAAAAATGCGATTGAGGTGCTTGAAGTAGGAGGAGAGATCAAGACAAGCATAAAGTCCACTCCGGAATATTTTCATATCACAATTGAAGACAATGGCAATGGGATGAGTAAAGAGAAACTAGCAAAGCTCGGAGAACCATTTTATACAACGAAGGAAAAGGGCACAGGCTTAGGCTTGATGGTTTCCTTCAAAATTATTAAAGAGCATGCTGGGAAAATTGAAGTAGAGTCGGAAGAGGGGGAAGGTACGAAATTTCATATTTATCTTCCGCGCAAAAAGCAATGAAGCTCAAATCAACATAATTTTACGTAATAAAAAGACTTCTTGACAGCACAGAAGTCTTTTTATTATTATCTAATTAGATGATTATCTAATTTAGGAGTGATTATATGCAGTTAGACAGGCTGGTCGCTTTCCACAAAACAATCGGTGATCCAACAAGAATCAGAATTATTGCTTTACTAGCAGCAAAGCCGTGGAATGGTACTGCTCTTGCAGGCAAATTAGGATTGACAGCACCTACTATCACACACCATTTAAAGAAACTGCGAGAAATAAATGTAGTGTATGAACGAAGAGAAAAAAACACGATTTATTTTTATTTAAATAAATCAGTCATTTCCCAACAGGCAGAAGCGCTTGTTAAATTGTCTCTATTGGAGAAAGGAGAGCAGTCGTTGGATATGAATAGGAATAATGAAGAAGCAGCTAAGATTATCGAGAATTTTATCGGTTCAGACGGAAGGCTCAAGAATATCCCTGCACAAAGAAAGAAGAAATTAATCATCTTTCGCCATATCATAAAGGGGCTTAAAGAAGGCATAAAATACGAAGAGAAAGAATTAAATGAATATATCAAAAGGTTTTTTGATGATTATGCGACGATTCGCAGAGAATTTATCATTAACCATTTCATGTATAGGGAAAATAATATTTATGAATTGAACCCGGAGGAAATGTGGGCAAAATGATAGGGATAGAATCATCTATCCCTATTTCTTATCCATAATATTCTGGTCTTCTATCAGAGAAAATTGGAATCATGTTTCGTACCTCGGATACTTTAGCTAGGTCGATGGTCCGTGCTAGGATTTCACTGTTTTCTCCTGCTTCTCCGACAATTTCTCCCCATGGGTCAATTATCATACTATGGCCTGCGAACACATTTGCAGGATCAGAACCGCTTCTATTGCATGCGACCACATAGCACTGATTTTCAATAGCTCTGGCAATTAAGAGTGCTCTCCAATGAGCAAGCCTTGCAAGCGGCCATTCTGCTGATACAAACAGCACATTAGCTCCTTTGGAAGTGTGTGTACGGACCCACTCCGGAAATCTAATATCATAGCAAATCAGACCTGCTGCCGTTTCTCCATTCAGCTGAAAGAGCCCAGTTGCTGTTCCGCTTTGTAAATAAAGATGTTCATCCATGAGTTTAAATAAATGGAGCTTGTCGTAAGTATGTATTAACTCTCCTTCTTTATTAATGACAAGAAGTGTATTAAAAATCCCATCCTCCTTTTTATTGGCAACAGAACCTCCGATAATGTGAACTTGATAGCTCCTAGCGAGATGTTGCAAAAAGCTGATTGCCTTCTCTGCATGTTTATCTGCAATAGTGTCAAGATGTGGCAAATCATAGCCTGTCGTCCACAATTCTGGCAGAATGACAATATCTGTCTGCTTTCCTGCACAGGCTTCTTTAATCCATTTTTCAGCAGCAAGAAAATTCTGCTTTGGATCACCAAAAACAATATCCATTTGAATGATGCTTATGTTCCATTCCAGAAAAATCACCCTCTATTCATCTTGAATTTTATCGCTTATAATGAAAAACAACATTTACGTTTACTTCCCTTGCTTCTTTTATAACATAAATAATTTGAATATTATATATTTTCTAGGTGAAGTGCATCAAGAAAAAAGACGACTGTATTAAAATACGTGTATTAATTTAGAAAGAAGGTAGAAGGAATGAAGGAATATCGTCAATCAGCCTTGTTAGACAGACTCCCAGTTCAATTTTTTGCATCTCTTGTAGAAAAGGTAGCGTCGTACACCGAAAAGGGCTGTGATGTAATTAATTTAGGTCAAGGCAATCCTGACCAACCAACACCTGAGTATATTGTTAAAAGCCTGCAGAATGCTGCAGAAAAGCCAATCAACCATAAATATTCCCCTTTTAGAGGCTATCCTGCCTTAAAAAAAGCGGTTGCTGAATTTTACAAGCGAGAATACGCCGTAGATTTGGACCCGGAAACAGAGGTGGCTGTTTTGTTCGGAGGAAAAGCTGGTTTAGTGGAAATACCTCAATGTCTTCTTAATCCAGGTGATACGGTGCTGCTGCCAGACCCTGGCTATCCTGATTATTTGTCAGGTGTGGCACTTGCACAAGGTGAGATGGTAATGCTGCCTCTTGAAGAGAAGAATCAATTTCTTCCAGATTATAGTAAGCTTTCTAATTCTGTGCTGGAGAAAGCAAAATTGCTGTTCTTAAATTATCCCAATAATCCGACTGGGGCTACGGCGACGAGTGAATTCTTCCAAGAAACAGTATCTCTAAGCCTTGAACATGATATTTGTGTAGTTCATGATTTTGCTTATGGAGCACTTGGATTTGACGGAAAAAAACCAATCAGTTTTCTCTCCGCCCCGAAAGCGAAGGATGCCGGCATTGAAATCTACACCTTATCGAAAACATTTAATATGGCAGGATGGAGAGTAGGCTTTGCAGTAGGAAACAAAAGTATAATCTCTGCACTAAACCTTTACCAAGACCATCTGTATGTCAGTTTGTTCGGAGCAGTACAAGAAGCAGCTATCACAGCTCTGACCAGTTCCCTTGAGGAAGTAGACAAGCTAAACAGCCTGTATCAACGAAGAAGGGATGTCTTCATCAATGGATTAAAAAGTATCGGCTGGAAGGTGGAGGCGCCGAGCGGCTCGTTTTTTGCATGGCTGAAGGTACCTGACGGCTATACTTCTGAGCAGTTTGCAGACTATTTATTAGAGAAGGCTCATATTGCTGTAGCGCCAGGAACAGGATTTGGAGAATATGGAGAAGGATATGTCAGAGCAGGCTTGCTCACATCAGAAGAACGGCTTTTAGAGGCTGTAGAACGGCTCAGAAAGCTGGCTAATGAATAACTTGCAAAAACCCGTCGTAAAGTAAAGCAGGCGGGTTTTTCCTTTTCTGAAAGAAAACGTCGAAAATAAAGGCTAAATAATGTAAAATTTTGTATGGTGATTTAGCGATAAAAAGCACTTAAACAATAATATTTTTCAAAAATAAAATGAAAGCGCTTCATGTTTTTGGGGGGTTATGGAGGTTTTTGAAGGTTTATTTGTCGAAAATCCAGTTATTTTTTGACTATTCTAATTCCAAATACCTATTTTAAAGAAAAAAATGTCTAATATTGCGATTCTATTTACTTTTATTTATTTTCTTGTAATAATTCATCAAGTAAACGTGAATTTGTCTTTACAAATAATTAATATAAATACGATTAGGAGGAAAAGAAAGTGCAACCGAGGAAACAAGAATTACTGCTTGCTATCCAAAAGAAGAGAGAGGTGATGATTGAGGAAGCGCAACGTTCAGGGTATACGAGTGAGGAAACAGTCCGATACAGTCAGGAACTCGATGAGCTGATTTTTCAGTATCAATTGCATGTTCGGCTGCAAAAGACAAAGATGAATTTTGTGAAAAAATCCTATAAATCAATGATCGTATGGCCAAAGCATCTCGTCTACCAGCACAAAAAGATTTCAGAGATACTATGAAACATTTACAACATTGCCTTCCATTTAAAAAAGAATACGTTAATGGCTGAAAGTCAATATCCTTTCTTCTCGCCTCCTTGGGACAATCTGTTATATTCCAAATATAAAAGACAACGAGAGTTTCTTGTAACAAATCAGGTAAAGTCATTTTGATTTTGCGCCATGCATTATTTTATCTGGAAAAGTAACGATGTTTTTGTACATAAGGAAAGTTTTCTTTTATTAAGAAAAACAGCATGAAGGATGATGACAAAACAAAACCTTCGATTAATGCTGAAGGGTTATGGACAGTTTACGCATTTAAGATTAGCATCTATCACTATATCCCTTCTAAGAGTTTTTAATAAAGTATGAAAGCAAGAGCCATCGTCGCCTCGCCTCATTAAGAAATGTAGAAAGCCCTTATATAGATAAGGACTTTTTGCTAAAGGCTCTGATATGTTTTGTTATGAATTTAACGGCAGGATAATATCCACTTTCGTACCTTTGTTTTCCACACTTGAAAGATATATCTCCCCATTGAATGATTGAATAATTCTTCTGCATACGACAAGACCTAACCCTGTTCCAGATGACTTGGATGTATAAAACGGTTCAAACAGCTTTTTCAGTTCTGTTTCAGGAATACCTACACCAGTGTCATATACCGTAATGCTGACACGATTATTCAATTCTTTTAATTTAATTGTCAGTGTACCGCCGTTTTCCATTGCTTCTAATGCGTTTTTCGTAATGTTTAGAATGACCTGTTTCATTTGATCAGCATTGCAATATACAAACAGCTTTTTTTTGGCAATTTCAAAATGACATTCTACGTTATAAAGATTTGCCTCTGAGAGGATCAGGGGCTTTAATTCTGTAACAATGTTTTCAATGTTTAAAAGCTGTTTTTTAAGTTCTGTCGGTTTGCCCAAAATCAGAAACTGGCTGACTATTTCATTAATTCTATTAATCTCTTTTTGAATAATCGAGAAGTAGAATTGATCTTCCGCATCCTTATGCTTTTCACTTAACAGCTGTACGAGGCCCTTGATGCCAGTTAAAGGATTTCTAATTTCATGTGCAGAACTAGCGGCCATATTGCCGACCAGTTCGAGCTTATGCAGTTCATTTTCTTTATTTTCTTGGTCTGCTTTCTTTTTGTGATGATAAAGAATGATGACAAAATACAGTAAATGAAAACATATAAAGAAGATGAGCAGTAAAGGCCAGTTCTTTGTTAAGATTTTTTCGGTTTTAATTTCTTTTTGCTCTACAATTATCTTCCAAGGTAAGCTGTTCATAGGCAAGGCAATTGTGGAGCTGCTTAGAGATATTGGTTTATTCATACTTAATATAGTTTCTTTTTCTTCGCTAATAACGGCAATATTGCTTTTGGGTGTGAGCATTTCCATC
This sequence comes from Niallia laureatilytica, assembly GCF_046613985.1. NCBI lineage: Bacteria > Bacillati > Bacillota > Bacilli > Caryophanales > Bacillaceae > Niallia > Niallia laureatilytica. The sequence continues at coordinate 563,592 of NZ_JBKKHP010000002.1, forward strand.
ACATTCGATAAATAATCGACCCTTAAATAAGCAATAATTAAGTTCACCACATGCTGCTGATCATCTAAAACTGGCTTGGCAAGACCGATTACTTTTTGTCCATCGACAAGGTAATCTGTTTTGTTTGAGACGGTTGCAATTTTTGCTTTAATGGCTTCTTTTACATAATCTTCTTGAGGGATAGCCATTTCTTCAATTTTCCTGTCTGTTCCAGCAATTCTATTGCCAGCAGGATCGAGTATGTAAATTCCTCCATACATTTGCTCCTGTAACAGGAGCTTTTTCAGGAAGATATTTTGCTTAGCTTTATCCCAATTACCTGAAGAGGATTCCAGCATGATGCTGACAGTATTCAATGAGTTAATCGTTTTATTAATAAAATTATCCCATTGCCTTTGATGAACAGAAGCAATTCTGTATGCATTTCTCTCATGCTTTGCGACTTCTTCCTTTTCTTTTGTAAACAATAATATCCCTGCTGCCAGAAGAAACGGGAAGATGGCAACAGTTATATATATTAATAATTTTTTAACAATCATACACATCTTCTCCATTAAAAATAACCAATTTATGTTTTAAGTAGATTTGTTTCTAAACTTATAATATACCATAAATTCCAAAAGAAGTAAGCAACTAGATGCCTATCTTTCGATTAAACAAATTGTCTGTAAACAATCCTGTTGATTCATTCGGAAAAAAAGGGTATGGTAAGAAGAGAAATTGACAAATACAAGGAAAAAAAGTATAATTAATTTGAATTCGAGATATTTTTATATAAAGGAAGAATAAATATGGGCAATGAAGAAACAAATCAATCATTAAAATTATTTATTGTGCTGTCAAGAGCATATCGAGCAATTAACGAAAACGTCAATAAACTTATTCACACATATGGATTGAATCCAACAGAATTTGCTGTTTTAGAACTGCTGTATCATAAAGGTGATCAGCCTTTGCAGCAAATTGGCGGAAAAATTTTATTGGCAAGCGGAAGTATCACGTATGTTGTGGATAAACTTGAGGAAAAAGGCTATTTGAAAAGGGTTGCCTGTCCTACTGATAGAAGGGTGACATTTGCATCCATTACCGACAGCGGAAAAGAAATGATCGAAACAATCTTTCCAAGCCATGAACAAAGAATTCATGATCTAATGTCTGAGCTTTCCACTGAAGAAAAGGAAACCGTCATACAGCTTGTAAAAAGATTAGGTCTTTCTGCCAGCGGAAAAAAATAACCAATTTGTTTAAAGAGGGGAGATACCCCTCTTTTTTTTATACTAATAATATATTAGTATAAACAAGTTTTACTAAGAATGCAGGAATATAGAGGCTCGCTGTATAATAAGAATAGTTGGATAAGAAATTAGATTTATTTCCGTTATACAACTATAATTATGAAAGCTTTGCGAAAAATAAAATAGCTTGGAGGAACATACGTGAAATTTTCAGCATTTACATACGAAAGACCAGATGTAACTAGCATAAAAAAAGAGATGGGCGCATTATTAGAAACCTTTAAAACTGCTGAAAATCTCGAACAGCAGATTGCAGTAATTGAAAAAATCAATAAGATCCGCAACAATGTTTCCACACAGTTTAATATTTGCTATATACGCCATTCGGTTGATACTGCTGATGAATTCTATCAACAGGAGCAGGATTATATTGACGAAATCTCTCCTGAAATAGAAGGGTTAGAAACGAAGTATTACGAGGCACTTGTGCAATCGAAATTCAAGGATGAGCTTGAAGCGAAATGGGGCAAACAATTATTCGCTTTAGCAGACGCTCAGCTGAAAGTCTTCTCCGAAGAAGTAATGTCTTTGCTGCAGCAGGAAAATAAGCTGTCAACAGAATATACAAAGCTTATGGCTTCTGCAAAGATTCATTTTGAGGGTGAAGAAAGAACATTGGCACAAATGGAGCCTTTTACTGAATCGAAAGACCGTGCTGTCCGGAAGGATGCAAATGAGAAGAAGTTTGCCTTTTTAGCGGAAAATGAAGCACAGCTTGACCGGATTTATGATGATATGGTTAAGGTCCGCACCGAAATCGCAAAGAAATTAGGATACAATAATTTTGTTGAGCTTGCTTACTACCGTATGTATCGCACAGATTATGATGCAGAGATGGTTGCTAAATTCAGAGAGCAGGTAAAGGAGCATATTGTTCCCCTTGCATCTAAGTTAAAAGAAAGACAGAAGAGCCGAATTGGCGTAGAAGAACTAAAATTTTATGATGAGCCGTTCAATTTCTTATCAGGTAATGCAGCGCCTAAAGGTGATTCAGAATGGATCCTTGAAAATGGCCAAAAGATGTACAATGAATTGTCAAAAGAAACAGGCGAGTTTTTTAAACTGTTAAATGAAAATGAACTGATGGATTTAGTCGCTAAAAAAGGAAAAGCCGGCGGAGGGTACTGCACTTTTATTGAGGATTATAAGGCGCCGTTTATCTTTTCTAACTTCAATGGAACTTCCGGTGATATCGATGTATTGACACATGAAGCAGGACACGCATTCCAGGTGTATTCAAGCGGTGCTAATTTTGATATCCCAGAATACTACTGGCCGACATATGAAGCGGCAGAAATACATTCAATGAGCATGGAGTTTTTTACATGGCCGTGGATGGACCTGTTCTTCCAGGAAGATGCAGATAAATATAAATTTTCCCATTTAAGCTCCTCCTTGCTTTTCCTTCCATACGGAGTGTCTGTTGATGAGTTTCAACATTGGGTTTATGAAAATCCGGAAGCAACACCGAAGGAAAGAAAGCAGGCCTGGAGAGAAATTGAACAAAAATACTTGCCGCATAAAGATTATGATGGAAATGACTATCTAGAAGGGGGCGGCTTCTGGCAAAGACAATCCCATATTTACACATCTCCGTTCTATTATATTGATTATACGCTTGCCCAGATTTGTGCCTTCCAATTCTGGAAGCGATCAAGAGAGAATCAGGAGGAAGCTTGGGCTGATTATGTGAAACTATGCCAGCTGGGGGGAAGCCTGCCTTTCACAGAACTGGTGAAGGAAGCAAACCTGATATCTCCATTTGAAGATGGCTGTGTGGAATCAGTAATTGGAGAAATTGATGCATGGCTTCAATCTGTTGATGACAGCAAGCTTTAAAGAGGAAAAGAAGACCACATCATTATGATGTAGTCTTCTTTTTTTAAAGACGTTTTAGAAATAATCTATGGCTTTCCGACAAAACGATGTGCGGATAGCGAATATGATAATGAGCATCGCCGGCAGTTAATGGAATATGGTCAATCGCGACCCCGCTCCATACTTCATCTAATGCTCCCATTGTTATAATAACGCGCAGGTTTTTGTCTAATAGGTGATCAAGAAACACAGGCTCTGCTGAGACAGTATAAGCAGGGGATAATTGCTTCATTATATCGGGAAATTGTTTAGAAATGTATAATGGAAAGGGGCAGTTTCGTTTGCTGTTGCCATTGCTGGAATGGCTGCATTAATGAATCAACTCCTTTATTACTAATAAAGTATGTTAAGCATTCATAAAGGTGCTAAAGTCAGAGAATGAAATATAGGAAAAAAAACCGGCAAGGAATACTCCTTGCCGGTTTTTTCGTTTACTCATATATTTCTGTTTTAATTTCTTTTTCAGAAGGGTCCCATATCATAATTGCTTTTGATTCTTCATTTGTTCCAGACAGTTGAACAGTAATCGGTAAATAATCCGGAAGTATTTGTGATTCAATTTTGCCGCCGACATACTCTATCATGGCTGTTGTTTCAGAAGAGGTGATATTAGGTGCTTCAATATCAAGGGTAATATTGGACAGCTCGTCTTCTTCATAGAGAAGCTTTCCGGTCATGATAATGTTCAATGATTTAAACTGTGTTTGTATATCTTCTTCCAGCGTCGAAAGAACATTCGATAACGAGCGGTCTAAGCTTTCAAATGTACTCGAAGGGAAGGCGATATACTTTCTGTTAATGTCATTCCATTTAGCAATAGTATTGTCGTTTTTGTCAATATAAGAGGAAGCTAAAAACTTACCTGGCACGATATTGCCTTTATTTGTTTCTTCATAAAGAGTTAAAAATATTGGAACATCTGGGATATCGCTGTTCGCTCTTATTCTCTTCAAAATCGTTTCTGCAATTTTTTTCCCTTGTTCTTCGACTTCGTTTTTACCGTTTTCTGTTTGATCTACCTTTATTTCGTCTGTATAAACCAATCCTGCATCATCTGTTGCTCGAATATAATAGATTTTATTTAAGGAAACAGCTAAAGAGATGCCTTGAATCTTTCCTTTGCTATTCACATAATCTTGTTCGAGCACATGTGAAAGCACCTTCGGATTTTTCTTTTCGTCCTTTAATATGTCGCCAGTATCTGTTAACGATGGGTTTAAGCCATTTTTGTCATCTGACTTTCTTGCAATCCAGCTGTTTATCGTTGCTGAATCCAAATATTGCCCTTCTTGCAGATAGTAGTTATCTGTTGGGAATTGGTCTGTTGATAAATCCATCAAGCCCATTTCCAACTCTTTAATGTCGACTAGATTATCGACATTGTTTACTATTGCGCCTCTTGCAATATTTACTTTAACAGGCTCTGCAATTCGGTAAATTTCTTTGTTTTGTATGACAGTAGTTGGAACAGTTTCTTCTGTGCCTCCATTGCCAGTGTCGTTATTACAAGCAGCGAGCAGTGTCACTAAAACCGTACTCAGTAATAATTTCTTGTATTTCATTAAAGTAGCTCCTAACCAAGTAAAAATATGTAGAAAAAATGAATACCATTTATATGGTAACATGTTAATGTCTTATTAAATTACAAAAATATAGAGTGTAAAGCCAATGTTTATTCTACCATGTAGATTTTCTTTAGTAAAATGATGTCTGATTTGTAGGGGAGCTAAATGAAAATAGTATCTCACCTTCTGGATATTACAGCTCTGTTTTTGTTGTATATGTTAAAATGAAGGAAAAAGATGTAAATTATCCGTTGGAGGTTTAATATGTTTGCACCGAAATGGAGTAAAGTAAAAAAGCATTTACAAAGCTTTATAAGTCCATCCTTAATAAACAGAGTCGATTTTTTGATTATCAATTATCGTAAAGTCCATGATAACTTAGGAAGAGCGGTTATTACGGTGGATAAAAAAGAAGTATGGAATATGTGTACAATAACAGCTGAGCGAAAAAAATTAGAGAATGTCAGAACATCAGTTAACGTATATGATTTAGATGGTTTTGTCAAAACAACAGCGAGAGGGGACTTTGCTCATAAACGCATGAAGGAGGAGAGCTTTGCCCAAGCTGATTTTTTTGATGGGCTGCAACAATCCTTCAGCACACAAATTCACGTATCCTTGCAATCAAGCAATATGCTGATAAAAATCTTAGCTCTGCTTGATAGACGTGTCGGTAAAAGGACGTTAATACGCCTTTTTGACACTATCCAAACAGAATCGGAACTTGTGCAATTCTTTTACAAGCTAAGATGTGAAGCTTGCGGGATAAATGTTTATAAGTAAAAAAAACGCTCAGAAATGTTCTGAGCGTTGAAGCATTTATTGGACAACCGTGCTGCTGTTCACTTGTTTAATGATGATGTTATCATCTTCTAATACGGCAGTAAGTTCGCCAGCCTCTGGTTCATCTAAGATAAAGTCAGCAAGGCTGTCTTCGAGATGCTCTTGAATGACTCTTCTTAGCGGGCGTGCACCAAAGTCTGGGTGTGTTCCCAGTTCTACCAGTTTTTCTTTTGCTTCAGCAGTAACAGTCAAAGTGATATGCTGTTCTGCCAGTGCATCTGAAAGGTCTTCTAATAATAAATCAGTAATTTTTAGCAAATGTTCTTTTTCTAATGATTTAAATTCAACGATTGCATCAAAGCGGTTTAAGAATTCCGGTTTAAAGAAATTGCCTAATGACTGAAGCAGAGTGCTTTCTTCTAATGCAGCGTTATTCTCAAAACCAACGACGATGCGTTTATGGCCGATGCCGGCGTTGCTTGTCATGATGATAACACTGTCTTTAAAGCTTACTGTTCTGCCTTGGCTGTCAGTCAATCTGCCATCCTCTAAAATTTGCAGGAAGATTGACTGAACGTCTGGATGTGCTTTTTCAATTTCGTCTAACAGAATGATGCTGTACGGATTGCGACGTACTTGTTCTGTTAACTGACCTGCTTCTTCATGGCCGACATAACCGGGAGGAGAGCCGATGATTTTGCTGATGCTGTGTTTTTCCATGTATTCACTCATATCTAAGCGAATCATGCTGTCTTTGCTTCCGAATAATTCATTCGCTAATGTTTTTGTTAATTCCGTTTTACCAACACCAGTCGGTCCGACGAATAAAAAGCTTCCAATTGGTCTGTTTTTAGATTTCAAACCTGCACGGCTTCGTTTAATTGCTTTCGCCACTTTTAGAACAGCCGCTTTTTGACCGATGACTTTAGCTTCTAAATTATCTGCCAAGTTTTTCATTTTTTGCTGTTCATCCTGTTGCAGCTTGCCGACAGGAATGCCAGTTTTCTTCTCAATCAGCTCTTGAATCAGCGTAACATCTACAACAGGTTTTTCTGTATTTGGATTATTTAATGCTTTTTCAAGCTCCTGTTCCTCTTTGCGCAAGTTTGCAGCTGCTTCATAGTTTTCTTCTTTTAACACAGCCTCTTTTTGTTTAGCAATCTCTGCTAGACGGTTATCAATTTCCTCTGTATTTGTGTAGCTTGAAGCTAAGTTCATTTTAGAGCCGGCTTCATCAAGCAAATCAATTGCTTTATCTGGCAAGAAACGGTCTTGAACGTAGCGGTGTGACAATTCTACACATGCTTTAATTGCTTCATCTGTGTAAGCTACTTCATGGAATTTTTCGTATTTATCTTTAATTCCCTCTAGTATGGCAACAGCTGCCGAAACAGTTGGCTCAGCCACTTGGATCGGCTGGAATCTTCGTTCAAGTGCAGCGTCTTTTTCAATTTGGCGATATTCCTTTAACGTTGTTGCACCAATGATATGCAGTTCGCCCCTAGCAAGAGCCGGCTTAAGGATATTTCCAGCATCCATAGAGCCTTCAGCTGATCCAGCTCCCACCAGCTGATGAATTTCATCAATAAAGACGATAACATTTTTTCTTTCTTGGATTTCCTGAATAATTTGCTTCATACGTTCCTCAAACTGACCGCGTATGCCTGTGTTTGTTACTAAGGAAGCGACATCAAGCAAATAGATTTCTTTGTTTTTTAATTTCTTAGGTACATTGCCTTCTGAAATTTTAAGCGCCAAGCCCTCTGCGATTGCTGTTTTACCAACACCTGGCTCACCAATCAGGACTGGGTTGTTTTTATTTCTTCTATTTAATATTTCAATCACTCTGTCGATTTCATTCTCGCGGCCGATAACTGGATCAATCAGACCTGCATGAGCTAAATGATTTAAGTTTTTTCCGAATTTATCTAAAATACCATTTGTTTTATGAGATGGAGCTTCTTGATTTTCTTTGCTTGCCCCTGATTGTTGAAAGTTTTGATTAAATGATTTAAACAATTCATCAAAAGGGGAAGATTGTTGGAAAAACATTTGGTTAGATGTCATTTTTTGTTTTTCTTTTTGATAGCAGCTGTGGCATAGATTTACATTGTTTTCTTCATTATTTAGAACAAAACGCAGGCTCACATTTGCATGGTTAGTTTGGCATATTTGACATTTCATATAAAAATCCTCCTTTTGGAATTTGATCAATTTTGACCTTTTGTAATTATGATTATACTTTGACCTTTTTTGACTTTCAACTATTTTGCCTGATGAAATTATTGGAAATTTAATGGTCCTTTTAAAAATCCACCTAAGAAAAAGGAAAGATTACAGACACTTTAGCGGAAATAAAAGCAGATTACAAAGAAAATGCTCGTCATTGTTTGTCCATTTTGTCATATAGATTAGATAAGGAGGGAAATATGTGAAAAACAAATGGAGTGGAGCCTTTCAGCTTGCAGCTGTATATGTAGGTACTGTTGTGGGAGCTGGTTTTGCAACAGGTAAAGAAATAGTAGAATTTTTCTCTCAGTTTGGCATGATCGGTTTGTTTGGGATACTTGCCTCTGGTCTAATATTCTCTTATTTAGGCTCAAAACTAATGAGAATATCGGTAAAAATAAAAGCGAGATCATATCAGGAATTTACAATATTTCTGTTCGGCAGAATAGCAGGAAGTCTAGTCAATGTCTTAATGCTTATCATGCTTATTGGAGTATGTGCTGTCATGCTGTCAGGGGCAGGAGCTGTCTTTGAAGAGCAGCTTGGGTTAAGCAAATCTTTTGGAGTTATCTTTACCATAATTCTTTCATTAATTGTTATGCTTGTTGGTATGAAGGGATTATTTGCGGTTAATACATTTGTAGTACCTATAATGATAACTTTCAGCTTCATTTTGTTTTCTTTGTCGATTCAGCTGCCTGGCTTTATGGATCGTATTGATGATTACACAATGGTGGATTGGAAAGGGCTGACATCTCCATTTTCTTATACAGCATTAAATCTTTCTTTGGCGATTGCTGTACTTGTTCCGGCAGCTTCAGAAATAGGGGATGATGAAACAGTAAAATGGGGTGGGATAATCGGTGGTATTGCTTTAATGTTTATCCTTCTTTCGAGTCATTTTACGTTAATTATGCTCGAGAATATCGACAGCTACGCGATTCCGATGGCGTCTATTATGAGAAATCTGGCTCCAAATCTTTCTTGGATATATATTCTTGTCATATATGGGGAAATCTTCACTTCTGTCATAGGCAATGTTTACGGGTTGGAAAGGCAATTGAACCAGTATATAAAAATCCCGGGCATCCTCATTATTGCCTTAATCTTTGCAGTATCTTATTTGATCAGCTTCATTCACTATGGAACACTGCTGTCTTATCTATATCCGCTTTTTGGGTATATAAGCCTTGTTTTTTTACTGCTGTTATGGGCAAAGCCGATTCCACAAAAAAATGTCTGACTCCAAAGAGCCAGACATTTTTACTTGTTAGTTAATAAGCGCTTGCAGTGGGGAAGGGATGCGGCCGCCGCGGTCAACAAGCTTTTGAGAGCTGTACGGATTAACACCCATAACTGGAGCTCTGCCAAGCAAGCCACCGAATTCAACCATTTCGCCTTCTTTTTTACCAGGTACAGGGATTACACGAACAGCAGTTGTTTTTTTGTTAATCATTCCGATTGCTGCCTCATCAGCGATAATTGCCGAAAGGGTGGCAGGTGAAACGTCTCCTGTAAGTGCAATCATATCAAGTCCAACAGAGCAGACACATGTCATAGCTTCTAGTTTTGACAATGTTAAGCTGTCATCAAGAATTCCGCGAATCATACCATTGTCTTCGCTGACAGGAATGAACGCTCCGCTCAAGCCGCCAACATAGGAGCTTGCCATTGCGCCACCTTTTTTCACAGCATCGTTCATAAGTGCAAGTGCTGCAATCGTTCCGTGTGTACCGACACGTTCAAGACCGATTTCTTCCAATATATCAGCAACACTGTCATTAATAGCATTCGTCGGTGCTAAAGACAGGTCCATAATTCCAAATGGAACCCCTAGGCGTTCTGCTACCACTCGACCAATCAGCTCACCAGCACGGGTAATCTTGAAAGTTGTCTTTTTAATAATGTCAGAAACCTCTCCTAAATCTGCATCAGGATATTTTCGCAATGCATTAAGCACAACACCAGGTCCGCTGACGCCAACATTAAGAACAACTTCTCCTTCACCAGCTCCATGGAAAGCACCAGCCATAAATGGATTGTCCTCAACAGGATTACAAAAGACAACTAGTTTTGCACATGCTAATCCGTTTTGGTCTTTCGTCCGTTCCGCTGCGTTTTTAATGATAATTCCCATTTGTTTCACAGCATCCATATTGATTCCAGTCCTTGTAGTAGCAACAGAGATAGATGAGCATACTCTTTCTGTTACAGCAAGCGCTTCAGGCAGTGCATCAAGCAATGTTTGATCACCTTTTGTGATGCCTTTATGAACCAATGCAGAGTAGCCGCCGATAAAGTCAACATTCAAGTCTTTTGCTGCTTTATCCAAAGTTTTTGCCAGCTCAATTGCTTGTTCTACTGTTGCATTTCCAAGAATTTCAGCAATTGGAGTAATAGAAATCCGTTTGTTGATGATAGGGATTCCATATTCTTTTTCCGCTGCTTGGGCAACCTCTGTAAGCTTGCTTGCATAAGTAGTGATTTTTTTATAAACAGCGCTGTTCATTTTATTGAAATCAGAGTCAGCACAATCATACAGGCTTATCCCCATTGTAACTGTACGGATGTCCAAATTCTCCATTTGGACCATATTGATGGTTTCCATCATTTCATTTAATGCAATTTTCACTTTTTTTCCCTTCTTTCTTAGACACGGTGCATGGATTGGAATATGTCTTCTAATTGGATATTAATTTTTAAACCAAGCTGATTGCCCAATTCATCCAGCTGCTGGCGCAACTCATCGAGATTTTCTTTTTGAGTAATATCGACTATCATCATCATCGTAAAAAAGTCCTGTAAAATCGTTTGGCTAATATCCAAAATGTTGACATTGTTTTCTGATATGATAGTAGTCACCTTGCTGATAATTCCTACTTGATCTTTACCTACTACACTTACAACGGCACGTCGTTGCTGCATGATATCACCTCATTATAATGATGGTCTTTTGTTAAGAACGCCTTACAAAGTTTTAGTTGTTACTGCATATTCTGCTGCTACCCCCTAAAATTATGTAAGCTTAAGGTAGTGGTTCTTATAAAAAAGACAATTACAATTTGTACACGTTAAAAGAGAGAAAACGTTCCTTCCTAAAACAAAAAAGAGATTGGAATTCCTCCAATCTCTAGTCCAAAGAATAACGAATACACTATAAAAGTATAGATCAGTTACTCTCCTGTCCTTTTACCTGAGATTGTGAATCCTTCGGTGCCTTGAAAAAGGTCTCTCCAGAAGCTGCTCCTGCCATAGTGTAATCCATGACATTCAACGCACGCTATTCGTATATAAAATTATATTTGTGATGTTATCAGTTTTTTTTGATTTGGTCAACAACATTTCTTCCAGCAAGAATTACTGGCAAATAGGTTGACGCTGGATAATTTTAAAAACTCCGCTCATGCTAACAATAGCAAGAAAGGAGGTGCACTATGTCTAAGGCAAAACGAGAAGAAGAAAGAGAGTGGACTGTCCGTAAGCAGAAACAGAAGCCGCACGGAAAGGTCAAAACAAAAAAAGAGCTTGCTGAAGAGTAGAAGCTATTTATACTTAGAGTAAATAACAAGAAGCCGGCATAGCCGGCTTCTTGTTATTTAATTATTTTATAATTTTTATGATTAACGACCGTACGTTGTTCCAGCTCAAGGTCGCGATAATTATCCATATATGTCAAATCTACTATTACCGAATTCTCATTTACTTTTTCTACAATTCCTTGCAGGCCTCTAAATTCAATGATATTGCCAACCTCAGCTCTCTTCATTTGTACTCTCTCCTTATACGCCAAATTTATATAATTCTGTATTTTTAGTTTGCACTAAAAAAACTTTCCCGTAAAGAAATATGGATATATGATGAACAAAGAAGGCATTTGTTTATATCCATTTCGTGCAGTTTAAAATTAAACCGCTTACCTTTTGGGGTAACCCATTAATCGATGCAGTTAATCTAGGCTAACTTTTGCATCTTAGAAGTAGGATATTAGGCTTATGCACACGTTCAACAGCTTGGACAAAAGTTTATTCGTATGAATGAAGTTATTATAACATAGTTTTCAGTAATTGGTAATTATATGCACATTCATATCTTATAGACATTGTATGCAAGGATGAACAAATTTGTTTCCAGCAATCATGTGTGATAATAATATTTATATGTGCATTGTTTAAAGAAATGATAGGTAATAATGAAAAGGCAGGTAATTGGATTATATGTTGCAGGAAGAAGTTATACATGTGTTAGAGCAATTAAAATCTGGAGAACTTAAGGAATATAAAGTAAGCAAAGCCGATTTTCTCGCTTTCCGTCTCGAACTCGTTAAGAGGGAGGATTTTAAGCATTACCGGGGAATTGCTCAAAGAGGCGGCGATGTTATTTATCAATACCTTGAAGAACCGAGAAGCTAGTTGTTAGGAAAAGACTAGTTGTAGGTAATTGGTATGAGGTATGTGCGTACAAAGCTTTTTTAAGTTTGTGCGATATTTTTCATTGTCTCATCGGAAAAGAAATGCTATCCTACTTTTGAGATGTCTTTTTTAAAAATAACTTAAATGCCTGATAATTATCATTAATTTACATTTTTTCTTATGCTTTTGGAAAAAACTATAATGGTCAAATAATATATATAAAAATGTTGATTTTACAGTAAACACAACAATCCAGCAAGTCTTGTACGCTTGATGGCTATTCGGACAAGTTTAAAATTTACATCTTTTATACTTTCAGTTTACAATAGTAGCTATTAAATTATATATTAGTTATGGATAAACAATTTTCTTGACTATTATATAGGGTTGTTTAAGTTGAAAAGGCTTAATGCATCTTATTTATTATTTGAATGAAGGAGTTTGATTTTTAATGGTAGAAAAACAATTTAAAGTTATCGCAGATACAGGGATTCATGCCCGTCCAGCAACTCTTTTAGTACAAGCTGCAAGCAAGTTTGACTCTGAAATTAACTTGGAGTTCAAAGAAAAAAAGGTTAACCTTAAATCTATCATGGGTGTTATGTCTCTTGGAATCGGCCAAGGCGCTGACATTAAAATCATTGCAGAAGGCAGTGACGAAACAGAAGCTATTAACGGTTTAGAAGAAACATTGAAAAAGGAAGGACTTGCTGAATAATGAGTTTTTTACAAGGAATTGCTGCCTCTAGTGGAATTGCCATTGCTAAAGCATATCGTTTAGTAGAACCGGATTTATCTTTTGAAAAGAAAACAGTAGAAGATGCTGCTGCTGAAATTAACCGTTTCCAAGCTGCTCTTTCTACTTCTAAGCAAGAGTTGGATGCTATTCGTGAAAAAGCGAACAAAGAATTAGGTGCTGATAAAGCAGCGATCTTTGAAGCGCATCTTTTAGTATTAAGCGATCCAGAATTAATCGCTCCAATTGAAGACAAAATCAACACAGAATCTGTAAATGCAGAAGTTGCTTTGAAAGAAACAACAGATATGTTTATCAACATGTTTGAATCAATGGATAATGAGTACATGCAAGAGCGTGCTGCTGATATCCGTGACGTTACTAAAAGGGTTCTTTCTCACTTGCTAGGTGTACACTTGGCTAACCCAAGCATGATTTCAGAAGAGGTTGTAGTGGTAGCGGAGGACTTAACTCCATCTGATACAGCTCAGTTGAACCGTCAATTTGTTAAAGGCTTCACAACAGATATCGGCGGAAGAACTTCTCACTCTGCTATCATGGCTCGTTCTTTGGAAATTCCTGCAGTAGTTGGAACGAAAAAAGCGACAGAAGAAATCTCAAACGGTGATTTAGTAATCGTTGACGGATTGAAAGGTGAAATCCATATCAATCCAACTCCAGAAGTAGTAGAAAGCTACAAAAAAGTTGCTGCAGAATATGAAGAGCAAAAAGCTGAGTGGGCTAAGCTTGTTAACGAGCAAACTGTCAGCGCTGATGGTGTGCATGTAGAATTGGCTGCAAACATCGGTACTCCAAACGATTTAGAAGGTGTTACTTCTAACGGTGGAGAAGCAGTAGGTCTATACAGAACAGAATTCCTTTACATGGGCAGAGATCAGCTTCCAACAGAAGATGAGCAGTTCGAATCTTACAAAGCTGTTCTTGAAGGAATGAAAGGTAAGCCGGTTGTTGTTCGTACATTGGACATTGGTGGAGACAAAGAGCTTCCATACCTTGAACTTCCTAAAGAAATGAATCCATTCCTAGGATTCCGTGCAATTCGTCTATGTCTAGAAGAAACTGGAATCTTCCGTACGCAATTAAGAGCATTGCTTCGTGCAAGCTCATATGGAAACTTGAAAATCATGTTCCCAATGATTGCAACATTAAACGAATTCCGTGCTGCTAAAGCATTGCTTGAAGAAGAAAAAGCAAACTTGACTGCTGAAGGTGTAACAGTTGCTGATAAAATCGAGCTTGGAATTATGGTTGAGATTCCTTCAACAGCTGTATTGGCAGACCAATTTGCGAAAGAAGTTGATTTCTTCAGTATCGGAACAAATGACTTGATCCAATACACAATGGCTGCTGACCGCATGAACGAAAGAGTTTCTTACCTGTATCAGCCTTACAACCCATCCATTCTACGTCTTGTTAAGATGGTTATTGATGCTGCGCATAAAGAAGGCAAATGGGCTGGAATGTGCGGAGAGATGGCTGGAGACGAAACAGCAATTCCGTTATTGTTAGGTTTAGGATTGGATGAATTCTCTATGAGTGCGACATCTATCCTTAAAGCAAGATCACAAATTCTTAACCTGTCTAAAAAAGAAATGGAAGAGCTTGCTGAAAAAGCATTGCAAATGTCCACAACAGAAGAAGTTATGGAAGCAGTTAAAGCTGCAGCAAAACTTTCTTAATCAGGCAGAAAAAATAAATAATTTTTTTAATAAAAAAAGTGAGGATTCATGTTTAGAATTGTTCACAGCGGGTAAAAATAAACTAAGCACAGGCACTTAAAGTTTTTTAAGTTTGCTAAGCTATTCTCATTTTCCCCTTATTGACTGACTAGTAGCCTAGTCAGTCCTTTTTTTGCTTCTTTTTCTCATGTCCTGTTAATGAATTATTTTAAGCCTGTATGGTATGATTGAGGAGCAAACGAAGAAATTGGGAGGGAGAATGGAATGCTTTCTAAAGAAAATACGGTAATTGGATTTATCGGCATCGGTGTAATGGGAAAAAGCATGGCGCGCAATCTCATGAAAAAAGGGTATTCTGTTGTGGTGTATAACCGCACGAAGGAAAAAGCAGCAGATTTGCTGCAGGAAGGCGCAGCTTGGGCTGCAAGTCCGAAAGAAGCAGCGGAAAAAGCTAATGTTATCATTACGATCGTTGGCTACCCTAAAGATGTGGAAGAAGTGTATTTAGGGGAGAATGGAATCATAACAAACGGCAAAGAAAATACATATGTGATTGATATGACAACATCAACTCCAAGCTTGGCTAAAAAGCTTTTTGAAGAAGCTAAGAGCAAACAGATGCATGCATTAGATGCACCTGTTTCTGGCGGCGATATTGGCGCTAGGGAGGCTAAGCTGTCGATAATGGTCGGAGGAGACAAGGAAGCCTTCCATGATATGCTGCCAATTTTCGAAATCTTGGGAACAAATATCGTTTACCAAGGTCCGGCAGGCTCTGGACAGCATACGAAGATGTGCAATCAGATTGCCATTGCTTCGAATATGATAGGAGTTTGTGAAGCGATTGTTTATGCTGAAAAAGCAGGCTTAAACCCGGAAAATGTTTTGAAAAGCATTTCGACAGGAGCAGCGGGCAGCTTTTCGTTGACTAACTTGGCTCCGAGAATGATTAAAGGAGACTTTGACCCAGGTTTTTATATTAAGCATTTTATTAAAGATATGAAAATTGCCATGGAAGAAGCAGAAAAAATGGGCATGGAAACACCAGGCTTGACGCTGGCTGAAAGCTTGTACAGCAGACTGTCTGCTTTAGGTCAAGACGAGTTGGGCACACAGGCATTATATAAATACTGGCAGCAATAAAAAAAGGAACTCTCCTTAAGCACAGGAGAGTTCCTTTTTTTGTTTAATGGGAGGCTAAATATGCTGCAAGTCTGTCACATGCCTCTTTTAATGTATCAAAAGAATAAGCGAAGGAAATGCGGAAATAGCCTTCTCCTAAAGCTGAAAAAGCGCTGCCTGGAACAACTGCTAAATTGGCCTTTTCCACTAAATCCAAGCAAAAGTCAAAGGAGCTTGTGCCTGCTACAGGTATCTTAATGAAAAAGTAAAAGGCGCCGTCAGGGTTTATCACTTCTAAGCCCATATCTGCCAGGCGGGAGTAAAGATAGTCCCGTCTTTTTTTATACTCCTCTTTCATTGCTAAACTGTCATTAATGCCGACAGTTAATGCCTGTAATGCTGCTCGCTGGGAAACAGATGACGCGCATGTCACGTTGTATTGATGAACTTTCAATATTTGCTGGCAAATGCTTTCAGGAGCAAACAGAAAACCAATTCTCCAGCCTGTCATGCTGTGAGATTTAGATAGACCATTAATCACAATCGTTTTTTCTCTTAAAAAACTGCCAATGGATATATGATCAGCATCAAAGAGTAGTTCGCTGTAGATTTCATCTGCCAGTACGAATATATCTTTGTCTTTAAGCAGTTCAGCTATAGCCAAAAGTTCCTGCTTGTTAAGGCTGACACCTGTCGGATTGCTTGGATACGGCAAAACGATGCATCTAGTCTTATTTGTTATGTATGGTGCAATAAGCTCTGCAGTAAAGCGAAACCCATTGTCTTTAATATCCACATAAACTGGATCTGCCCCGCAAAGGCGAACTATCGGCTCATATCCAGGATAAACAGGTCCTGGAAGTATCACTTCGACACCTTCGTCTAATATGGTCCGGAAGGCTATATCGATTGCTTCACTTGCGCCTGCAGTTACAATAACCTCTGATTGGGGATTATAGTTTAAGCCGTATTTTTGGTTGACAAAGTTACTTGCTGCCTCTCTGAGTGAAAGATCTCCTGCATTATGAGTATATGTCGTAAAATCCTCATCAATTGCTTTTTTGGCAGCTTCTTTAATATGATCTGGTGTAGGAAAATCAGGCTGGCCGATTGTAAGGGAAAGCATGTCTTTTTTGCCTGCAACCATGTTGGAGAATTTACGAATTCCGGATATTTCAATATCCTTTACTTTTTTGTTTATCAAATATTCCATGTTTTCCACCTTATTTTTTATTTTCTGCTTATTATTAGTATCATAACAAATCCGTGTTATCTTGAAAACATTAGCCTGACCATAAAAAAAGAAGCACTTTGAAAAAAGCGCTAAAGTTTATTGCAAAGATTAATAACCGTAGTCCCAATCTATATCATTTTTGAGAAAAACGATGTCTCCATCCGCGGGTGTAAGAATGAAATTTATTTCCTCTGTGACAGAAGTGTCTGCAATTTGTATATTTTCAACAATGATGATAGATGAATCAAGGTTAAAGAAAATGGCTGTACTATTCATCGGTTTACTTCCCCCCTTATACGCTCCATCTTAAGTTACTGATGCCCTATACAATATCCTATTCGCAAAGGATATTTTCGATTAGATTTTAGCTCGAAATTCACAAAGTTGTGCTTTTTTAAAGCGTATGGCAGAACACTTAAAGTTTTACGATTACAGTTTATTTACATAAAAAGGGTTGTTTCCTTTAATTTCAGCAGATAAGATGGAAAAGGAGGAGGTTATTACCATAAATGTATGGATAATGGGGGTAATCTTCATTTCCTTTCATATAATGATAAAACAAGTTCTGTTTGTTTGAAGGAGGTCAATTTATAGAATGGAACAACGAAAAATCCAAACGAAAGATTTACGAGGGCCCGCACTGTATTTTTCATTACCAATACTCGCTTGGGCTCTATATGATGCAGCAAACACGATATTTTCTTCCAATATTAACACGATATTTTTCCCTTTATATTTAAAAGAGGTAATTGGCTCAAATGAGGTTCAAGACCAAATAGCCAGCACGTTAATATCGTATTCTAACGCACTAGCTAGCTTTTTGTTAGTTTTATTCTCCCCTTTGTTTGGCGTGCTTATGGATAGAACAGGGAGGAAAAAGAAATATATTATCATTTTTACGATCATAACAGTTATTTCAACTGTTCTGATGGGAGTTTTCGGAGGAATCACATTCCAAGACTCTATCATAGGCATACCTATGTCATTATTTATCGTTATATTATTATTCGTTTTTGCAAAGTTTACTTACCATTCTAGTCTTGTATTTTATGATGCGATGATTTCAGATCTTGGCACAAAAGAACAGCTGCCGCTTATTTCTGGATTTGGTGTGGCAGTTGGATATATGGGGACATTGATTGGCTTGCTTGTATACATATTTGTTGGAGATGATAACTTTCATCAATCATTTATCCCGACAGGCTTGCTGTTTTTATTATTGTCTCTACCGCTTTTCTTTATTATTAAAGATACTCCAAAACAGACTGCAGAAAAACAATCCTTTCTGTCTGGCTATAAGGAAATCTATGAAACATTTAAGCAAGCAAAGAGCTACCGTAATATCTTTACTTTTATGATTGCTTATTTCTTCTTAAATGATGCAGTGGCTACGACAATTGCGATGATGGCTGTTTATGCACAAGCCATAGTTGGGTTTTCTACGGGCAAGTTTATTGTTTTATATTTAGTCTCGACACTATCAAGCATAATAGGCTCTTTTATTTTTGGTTACATTGCAAAAAGAATCGGTGCTTATCAATCAATCAGAATTGTGGGGTATCTATTAGTTGCTGCCTTAATTATCGCAACAGCTGCTTGGAATGAGCTGATGTTCTGGATTGCTGGAAGCATGTTTGGTATTGCTCTTGGCAGCATGTGGGTTACTTCTAGAACGTATATCGTTGAAATTACCCCCGAGGAAAAAAGGGGCCAGTTTTTTGGTTTATTTGCCTTCTCAGGTAAAGTTTCCTCTATTGTTGGTCCGCTTCTATATGGAAGCATCACCTTAATTTTTGCTGATTTAGGAGATACTGCGAGCAGGATGGCATTAGGGTCACTAATCATCCTAACTATAATAGGTTTGATCGTGCACGGAAAGGTACAAACAGATAAATAACGAACAAATAGGCTGAAACATAAGGACGTCAATCTCTAATCAAAACCAAACTATTAACGATTAATAGTTTGGTTTTTTGTATGAATATAATAATGAAAAGTCTTAGCAGAATGGAGCGGAGGATACTAGACTTCTGCGGGTAAAAGAGGACACTTTAGCTTCCTCCCCCCGAAAAAAGCGATTGGACGAGAGCTAATGAACCGAACAATTTATTCGTATTTAGATAGGCATCTTTTGTTTTGTCTCATCTCCTGTTGGGTTTATGAGACACATCTGTGCAATTATTTTTTTAGCACTCTTCATAGATTTTAAAAGCGGCCGATATAAAAAAAGAATCAAGGCAAAGCTTTCATCTGAACAAACTTTTGCCAATTATAAAATAAATGTTTAAGTTTACAATAATTGCAACGATATAACGAGTAAGTAGATTATGTTTAGTAGGAAGGACGAAAATAATGAACAACGATAAAGGAATCTTACTAGAGACAGGTACAAATGAATTAGAGATTGTAGAATTTGGTGTAGGCAAAAATAAATTCGGGATAAATGTTATTAAGGTAAAAGAAATTATTAACCCTGTACCTATTACGTCAATTCCCCATGCCCATCCTAATGTTGAGGGCATTATGGAATTGAGAGGAGAAGTGCTGCCAGTCGTAAACCTTGCAAATGCTTTAGGTTTGCCGCCTTCAGAGGAGCCGGACAAAGATAAATTTATTGTTTCTGAGTTCAACAAAACAAAAATTATCTTTCACGTACATAATGTCTCCCAGATACATCGTATCTCTTGGGAAGACATTGAAAAGCCTTCTGAAATGTACCAAGGTGCAGAAAGTCAAATCATTGGTGTAATTAAGCTGAATGGCGAAATGATTTTGCTTCTTGACTTCGAACGCATTGTTGTTGATATTAATCCAGATTCAGGTATTAATGTTCAGCAAGTGAAAAGATTAGGAACACGTGAAAGAAGCAATAAACAGCTTATTGTAGTCGAAGATTCACCATTGCTAAGAAAACTGCTTGAGGATACGCTAGCAGAGGCAGGCTATGAGAAGGTGCATTTCTTTGAAAATGGCCGAGAAGCATTGGAACATTTGCAAGGAGTCATTGATTCTGGCAAAAAGATAGAAGATGTTGTCCAATTGGTGATTACAGATATTGAAATGCCGCAAATGGATGGACATCATTTAACAAGAAAGATTAAAGAGGAAGCTAAGCTGAGCCATCTTCCAGTTATCATTTTCTCTTCCTTAATTACGGAAGATTTAAGACATAAAGGGAAACGTGTCGGAGCGAATGCACAAGTAAGCAAACCAGAAATAGCGGAATTAATTCTGTTAGTTGATGAGTATATTATCTAAAAAAGAAAGACTGCATGAATGATGAATTCTTGCAGTCTTTTTGCTATATGCATTTAACTAATAGCTTTCCCCAAGTCTTTTGAAAACAGGCTTAACATATCGTTTGCTTGGCGGCTTGTTTTGATCTTGGTTGTCTTCTTTTAAACCAGTATATGCAATCAACAGCTTTTTTGCCTGGTTAAGAGAGAGGGTAGATTTTGGATTCCTGACGTTTTGGTTTAAAGAACCAAGATGAGGCAATTCTTCAAAATCTTTTTTTGTTGGCGGCAAGTGAAAGGTATATTCCCCGCATTGAACCAGGATATCAGATTGTTGCTGGCTGTTTCTTGGATTGCTGGAAAAGTGAAGCCCTACCTTTTTTGCTTTCCCTTCACTCAGCAGTTTTTGCAGACTTGCCTGTTTCAGCTTATAAAGAAATTTCGGATCTGTTGCTGTTTTAGCATGGCGATTTACTACTGAAATGGATTGAGAGAGGTTTTCGATCGTTGGATGCAGTTGCGGCATTTTTGATGGATGCTTGTGCATTATCTATAAACTCCTTTCTAGTAGAGAATGAATACAAGCTATTATACTATTTTTCCAATAGAAAAGGAATCCTAATCTAAAAGCGTCTTCTATAATGGAATGATTCCTTTTTAAAAGGTTATTATAAACATTTCTTACTAATTGCCGATAATTATACTAAGAAAAACGTAGATATATTATTGATTCCATTATTGTAGACGAACAGCCTGGGATTTATACATTTTAGCGCATGGCTAATTTTGAACGAAAAGCAATAAAAGAAGTAATTAAGGATGATACAAATGAACGGATTTTTTGAGAGTATTAAGGACGAACAGCATCTAGACCCTAATATGAAAATAGAGAGAATCATATTTGAAATCATTTTTAATCATGTTAATGATCTGGTATATATCATGAAGGCAGAGCCTGGTCCTGTTTTTCGCTATGTATTTGCCAATAAGGCAGGCTATATTCACGCGAAGCTCACACCTGATTATATCGGGAAATCATTGCAGGATGTTCTGCACCAAGGTGTATATGGTGGCCTGCAGCTAGAATATGAAAAGGTGTATGCGGAAAAAAACATCCATGTATTCTCTGATGAAGTTATGTTGCCAGAAGGAATTAAAAGATATGGTGAATCTGTCTTAACACCTATACTGGATAAAAATAGGGATGTTAAATTCATCGTTTCTGTTACTAGAGATGTGACAAAACTGCAGGAAGAAAAGCAGAGACTGATTGAAAGAGAGCAGGAAATTCGTTCCATCGTCGATCATAATCTAGACGCCATTTTAGGGATTGATTTAAACGGCTTGGTCCAAACGATTAATCCGGCAGCTGAAAAGTTAATGGAATATCCTTTAGACAAAATAAAAAACAGGTCAATCTTTGATTTAATAGAAGAAGTAAGCCATACATCCTTTAAGGATCAAGTTAGGAAATGCAGGTTGACTCACCTATCTCAGTCACTCGACAGCATGCTGAAAATGAAGAATGGCCAAGTACTTAATGTTCATATTAAAATCATCCCCATTCTAATTAGTAGTACTGCAAAAGGGATGTATATCATTTTAAGAGATATGTCTGAGAAAACAGAGACTGCCGAGAAAATTAGATATATGGCTTTTCATGATCAACTGACAGGTCTGTATAACAGACGCGCTCTTCTGGAAGATTTAAATATTGAAATAAACAAGGCGACTAAAACCGGCCAAGAAATCGCGCTATTGACAATTGACCTTGATCGGTTTAAATACATTAATGACACATTTGGCCATATTGTCGGCGACCAGATATTGATAAAGGTTGCTGAAAGACTGTTAGAATTCAATAACCAAGATTGCCATGTTTACAGGCAAGGCGGAGATGAGTTCATTATTATGCTATCTAACACAACAAGGCAGAAAACGAGCGCCTTTGCTCAAGCAATTTTGTCGAGGTTTGCCAGCTCTTTTTATCTAAATTCACAAGAATATTATATAACGCCAAGTATCGGCATCAGCATGTATCCTAACGATGGGAAGGATGAAGATACACTTATCAAAAATGCGGATGAAGCACTTTTCCGAGTGAAGGAAAGAGGAAAAGCTCATTCTCAATTTTACCGGTCTGATATGAATGTCGCTTTAACAAATATCGTAACATTGGAAACTAACTTGCGAAAAGCGGTGCAAAATAAAGAACTGACCCTTTTTTATCAGCCGCAGATTGATTTAAAAACTCAGAGTATTAAAAGTGTTGAGGCGTTGCTGCGCTGGGATAGCCCTGTCCTTGGAATTATTTCTCCAGGTGAATTCATCCCTCTTGCAGAGGATACTGGACTTATCATCCCAATTGGCAACTGGGTGATTGAAACAGCTTGTCAGCAAATCAGCAAATGGTTGAAGTCATTTAATGATGGTATTCGAATTGCCGTCAATATTTCACCAAAACAGTTTGAACAGCCGAATTTTGTTGATATTATCAAAACAGCCATTATAAAAAATGATATTCCGCCGCACTTGCTGGAAATTGAAATAACAGAAGGGGCTATGCATAATTCTAAAGATGCTATTCCTATCCTTCGGAAATTAAAGGAGCTTGGGGTTATTATTTCTGTTGATGATTTCGGGACAGGATACTCCTCACTCAGTTATTTAAAACAATTTCCGATTGATATTTTAAAAATTGACCAATCATTTGTCAGAGATGTGCTAAAGAATGTAAAGGATGCGGCTATAATTACAACCATTATCCACTTAGGAGAGAATCTGGGCATGGATGTCATTGCAGAAGGAGTAGAAAGCCGGGAGCAGGCTGATATTTTAAAGGCAGCTAACTGTCATAAAGCGCAAGGATTTTATTATTCCAAGCCGCTCCCTGCTGAGGAAGTTGAACGTTTTTTACAAACAAAAATCAGCATTAATAACAGGAATGAACTACCTGGTTTGTGAATAAAATGATAGTGGATTATAGGAAACATAGGCAGGGAATCTGGCTATTCTCTTGTTTTTAACGGCCATCCTTGGATATTTCCGAGGATGGCATTCTTTATCTATAGCTGACAGCTCTATGCTTTAATGCTGCCCAAGATTCAATAAATCGTGACTTGCTTACTTTTACTTTTTTTCTTCCTGACAGTGGATCGTTTAAATAAACATATTTATCATCATACCCAACGAGGACAACAGCGTGCAAATCAAGCGGTGTTTTGATTGTTCTGCCATTATGCTGCCATGATTCCCATCTGTCTGGTAGTCGGTAGTCTCCAGTAGTCCATACTACAACGGGGTATCCGTCAGAAACATGCTTTTCAACAGCGGAAAAAGAAAGGTTAGTTAAATTAACGGCCCTTTCAGGCAAATAATTATTTACTAAATCTTCTATTGGCTGGTCAAACACAGCGTAGCCGCTCGTTTTGCCTGTCATATCTCCTACAAACCCTACAGCCGGGTCACCCCAGCTTATGATGTCCCCTCGTTTTTTAACAAGAGGGTCAGTATCCTTAGATACCTTTTTATATAAATCCATTTTCGTTACTTTCACCCCAGCATATTGCAGTACCATAGCAAGACTTGTGACTTCACACCCATATTTAAGCTCAGGGTTTTGCTTGATCAGCGGCACATTAAGCATGATGGACCTTTTCTGCGTGGAGGCAGCGTGTGTTTTTTGACTTAAGGCAAATTCCATTCCTATTTGTGATTGTTGGAAGCAAGTGATAAGCACCAACAGAGATAAAAGTCTAAATATACGCATTAGCAACCTACTTTCGATTGCCGGCTCCTATGGTAATTAGGATATGTGTTTATTTCCTGTTTATAAGTATCAACACTTTCCAGTTGAATGAACGATTTGCTTATATGCTCAATATTCAAAATAAATACGTTTCATGGCTATATTAAAGGGAAAAAGTCTAAATTTTTATGGTATAATAAGTCATTATTTATAGGGAGGCTGATCAAAATATGGACGCTTTAGATATTTTGACAGATCTAGATAATGTCATCCCTTATTTCCAAGCCATTTTTAGTGCTGACGAACATACCGTTATTGGATATGAAGTATTAGGAAGATATACTGGAATAAATGGAACAGAAAGCTTAGGCCCGTTTTTTTTAGATGAGTCGATTCCAGAAGAGTATAAAAATGAAGTAGACAAAGTAGTGCTAACAAAAGCATTAGACAGAGCGATAGAGCTTGATGATAATTTCCTGCTATTTATCAATCGTGATGCAGATCTTCTTATGTATGATGACGGCGAGGATTTCTTGCAAATGCTTATGTCTTATGAAGAAAAAGGCTTTGATTTAAATCGGATTGTACTGGAGATATCGGAACGAAATTATACCGGACAATCAGAGCATCTCGATCATTTGCTTGTCTACTATCGAACATTTGGAATTAAAATCGCTATTGACAAAATGGGAAGCGAAAGCAGTTATGTTGACAGAATTGGAGAACTGGCTCCTGATATCCTGAAAATTGACCTTTTGGCTCTTCGTTCCACTTCCACTTCCCATATGTACCAGAATGTTCTCTATTCCTTATCAATGCTTGCTCGAAAAATAGGGGCGAACCTTTTGTTTGAGAATATTGAAATGGTACATCAGCTGCAATTTGCTTGGAAAAACGGCGGCAGATTTTATCAAGGCTTTTATTTGCATCATCCAGAAGAACATTTTGTGGAACCAACCATCCGGCAAGCCAAATTAGGGGCAGAGTTTCATGAATTTATCTCTTATGAAAAGAAAAAGCTGACATCAATCCTTCAATTAACAGATAAATTTCAAACGAAACTTCATGAGTTGCTGCAGAAATATCGTAAATATTCAAGCTATGAAGAACTGTTAAAGAACTTGTCTAACGAGTTGACAGATGTAGCCTTTAGAATGTATGTCTGTAATGAAGATGGATTTCAAAAATCAGCCAATATTTTTTATGATAACAGCAATTGGGTACTGCAAAGGGAGTATGTTAATAAAAACTGGAGCTGGCGCCCATATTTTCTCGAAAATATCATTAAGATGCAAAATGAAAAAAAGGGCATCTTATCGGACTTGTACAGTGATATTGAAACAGGCGGGACAGTCAGAACATTCTCCTATCCTCTTGATGCTAACGAATTTCTTTTTATTGATCTGTCCTATAACTTCCTTGATAAGATGGAAGTGCTTATTAATTAGACCCGCTATGGGTCTTTTTTATTTTGGGTGTCAATCTTTAGTTATTTCGGTTGTTTTTCGGGTATATGTATAATATCGCAGAAAATTGTCAAAGCATTACAGAATTTAA
Source organism: Niallia laureatilytica (assembly GCF_046613985.1). Lineage (NCBI taxonomy): Bacteria > Bacillati > Bacillota > Bacilli > Caryophanales > Bacillaceae > Niallia > Niallia laureatilytica. The sequence continues at coordinate 589,084 of NZ_JBKKHP010000002.1, forward strand.
CGAACGAAAAATCGAATACTGTGAATAGATTATTGTTATCATTAGAAAGAGAAAGGGGAGACGGCAATGAAGAAAACGATGCTTTGCATTTTTTTATTAATACTTGCCTTTGGAAATGCCCAATTTACCTATGCTATGGAGAAGGACAAGCTGTCTGAAAGAAAGGATGTACTCTTATTTTTAGAGGAAGCCTTTCATGCACAGGTACATTTAAGTGAAAAGCACAGAGAACTCTCTGAAGTTAACTCATTGTTAACACCGTATTTTTCTGACGATTATATTAATAAGTTTCTAAAAGCAAATCTAGTCAAAGAAAACGGAAAGTATATAATCTACGGCAGTGATTTTGCACCATACTATATTCCGTACTTTCAGTTTTCAGAAAATACAGAAATAGATATTGATTCTCAAAAGATTTATGTATACGAATATTTTGAATCACCAGATGATGGCCCCCTATATTATGAGGACCACTATGAAGGAATGCTACTGGAGAAAATAAATGGTCAATGGAAAGTATCAAAGCAGATTTCCGATGAAGAAATAACGAAGTATTTGTCAAAGAATGCGAAGAATGAAAATAGTGAAGTGGAAAAAGTGTCTAGGTTGAACAAACTTGCAGACTTACAAGTTTTCGCACAATTAAAAGTCATCTTTAGTCTTCCTTTTGCACAAAATGGACGATAAATAATGGGAGTTGTTTGCATATTAAAAAGCTGTACCTTGTTGGTACAGCTTGCTTTCTTTAAAATTTAAGAACCTCTTGCAGCTTGTCATGGTCAAAACCGGCAATAACTGTTTCACCGATTACAAAAGTAGGAGTAGAAAAGCATTGATATTTTTGCACAAGCTCTTTTCTAGCTTTGGCATCTTTCTGAATATCCCTCAAATCCAGTTCAAATCCCTTTTCCCGTAAAAACGTCTTCGCATATTCACAAGGCGGGCAATCAGGCTGTGTATACATCGTTATTTTTTTCAAAAAAAATTGCCTCCATCTATCTGAAAATTTCGCTATCTATAATAAATATATTGCCTAATCATAGCACATTTTAAGGGTCTGAGAAAAAAGATTTGCTCATTCTTCAATTTTACTTGGACAAACACTCCGCAATATTTTATTCTGTTATTATTGGCATTTACACAAAGCAAGAACGCTTGCTTTAATTTAAAGGGAAAGTGTATAGAAACATGCTAATAGTTAAACCTATAAGTAATATATGGGTTTGTTTGAAAGGAGAGAGAGCATGTCACAGCTTCAAGGCATATTAACACGTTTAAAAAATTTACAAGAACAATCAACAGGGGGAGAACCTTCCCAACGTTTTTTTGAGGTAAACGGCGAAAGAAAATGTCAAGTTACATTCCATCCTAAAACAGAAACGTATGAGTTGGAAGTATACAATGATAAAGAAAAGCCAAAAAGATATCAATTTGACAATATCGATATGATTACAATCGAAATCTTTGATCTTATTCAATAATCACTAAAAAGGAGCCGTATTCTTACGGCTCCTTTTTCTGTCATTAATCCTTGCATAATTGCTTAAATAAATTAACAGTCTAATAACAGAGTCACTCTAAAAGAAAGGAGATGGAGTTTGCATGCAGATTGCAGTAACATGCCCTGAATGTCAGCAACAGGAGTTGTTAGAGAATGTACTGACAGCCCAATCAAATCAGAATGTCATCTACACTTGTCCTAACTGTGGTTTTAATCAGCGCAATATCGAAACGAGCAAGGGTTAAATGAGCAAATGGCCGAAAACTATGGTAAGATAGTGGAGTAGAAAATAAACTATTGAGGAGTTTTCGGCTATGACCAGCATACACAACGGAGAATTTTTAGACATTACGGTGAAAGAATTAATGATTCCTTCAGAGCGTGTTGCCCATGTGCAAGTTGGTAATAATTTAGAACATGCCCTTTTAGTACTGACAAAAAGCGGCTATTCTTCCATACCGGTTTTAGATCCCTCCTACAAGCTCCATGGTTTGCTGAGTACGCCCATCATTATGGACAGCATACTCGGACTTGAGCGGATTGAATTCGAAAAGTTAGAGAGCATTAAAGTGGAAACAGTAATGAACACAGTTGTTCCTAGAGCAAATTCAAATACATCATTCAAGGATATGATGGAACTTTTAACGGATAATCCCTTCATTTGCCTGGAGGATAATGAAGGCTATTTTGATGGCATTTTGACAAGAAGGTCTGTGTTAAAAAGGCTGAATACGTTTTTGGAAATATAGAGAGTTTTTTCATGGCTTCGTTTTAACGTGCTTCCTTAAAGTTATTCCCCCTACGTAACACATCTGTTTATTCCATCTAATTGCAATACTGCTTACCCGGCAAAAAGAACAACAGGAAAAAGAAGGGAAATATATGTCAACAATATCTGAGCTGCAACTATTAAAGGTCCTTGCCCAAGAGATGAATATGAGAAAAGCTGCAGAAAAGCTGTTTGTGTCTCAGCCTGCCCTTTCACAGCGGCTGCAAAATATTGAGAAAGAATGGGGCGCCAAATTGTTTATCCGATCCCAAAAAGGGCTTTCTTTAACGGCAGCAGGAGAACTTGTTGCGCAGTTTGCAATAGAAACAATAAGCAAGGAAGATAGTGTAAAAGAGTCCATCCATGCGTTAAAGGGAGAAGTTCATGGAACTTTAAGTATTGCAGCCGCCAGCATTGTCGGACAGAACTGGCTGCCTGGAGTGCTGAAGGAGTTTATTAAGACATATCCCCAAGCTAAAGTATCATTGATCACTGGCTGGAGCAGCGAGATTTTAAAATCGATGACTGACGGCAGCATTCATCTTGGCATTATCCGGGGAAGTGCTGATTGGAAAGGGGCCAAAAAGCATTTGTTTGACGATCCCCTATATTTGGTTGACAGCCAAATTTCCAGTTTGGATCAGCTGATGGATACTGACAGGCCGTTTATTCAATTTAAAAGCGATTCGAGCTATTATGAGGAAATCCAGGAATGGTGGCACAGACAGTTTCCTGCGCCTCCCAAAAATACAATTTATGTCGATCAAATCGAAACATGCAAGCAATTGACCTTTAACGGAATAGGCTACAGCATACTTCCAGCCATCGCTCTTAAAGAGGCGAATCAAAACCTCTTTCAAGTGCCTTTGCTCGATGAAAAAAATCAACCGATTTTCCGAAGCACGTGGCTGATTGGCTATGAGGCGGCGTTTCAATTAAAGCAAGTGCAGGCATTTTTTGAAATTATTGAAGAGTATGTAGCTGGAGAAAAGCGGGCGATAAGAGAAGGAAATATTCACCCGCAGTGAATGGCTAAAAGGCAGGCAGAAAGATAGACTAACCGTTATTTTTGCTTGTCTTCTATGCTTTTGTTTGGTAAAGTAATGCTTAGTGTTATATATACATATTGGAGGTAACTAACAATGAAAATGATGGATGCAAATGAAATTATTTCATTTATTGCAAATAGTACAAAATCTACACCTGTAAAGGTTTATGTTAAAGGAAACTTATCTGAAGTTAACTTTGGCGAAAAGATTCAATCTTTCATCAGCGGAGATGCAGGGGTTGTATTCGGTGAGTGGTCTGATATCAATGAAGTGATTGAAGCTAACAAAGGCAGCATCACTGATTTTGTAATCGAAAACGACCGCCGCAACTCAGCGATTCCTCTATTGGACATGAAAAATATTAAAGCTCGTATTGAGCCAGGCGCAATTATTCGCGACCAAGTAGAAATCGGTGATAATGCTGTTATCATGATGGGTGCTGTAATCAATATCGGCGCAAGCATCGGTGAAGGTACAATGATCGATATGGGTGCGATTCTTGGTGGACGAGCTACTGTCGGAAAAAACAGCCACGTAGGTGCAGGCGCAGTTCTTGCTGGTGTTATTGAGCCGCCATCTGCTAAGCCGGTTATCGTTGAAGACGATGTTCTTATCGGTGCAAACGCAGTTGTAGTTGAAGGTGTTACAGTTGGAAAAGGTGCTGTCGTTGCAGCAGGAGCAATCGTTCTTGAAGACGTTCCGGCAAATACATTGGTTGCAGGAGCTCCAGCACGCATCATCAAAGAAATCGATGAGAAGACAAAATCTAAAACAGAAATTATGCAAGAGCTTCGTAAACTATAATGTTAAAAAAAGCGTGGAAACTTCATTCCGCGCTTTTCCTTTTAGCCTGCAATTTATAAGCAGGAGCTATATTTACATTAAGCTGGAGGAGAGAAATGGTGGCAAATACAGACTATGTACAAATCAGAAGAGAGCTGCACCAAATCCCTGAACTTGGGTTTCAAGAATTCAAAACACAAACATATCTGTTAAATTATATTCATGCATTACCTAGCGAGCGGATTGAAATAAAGACTTGGAAAACCGGGATATTTGTAAAGGTGAAAGGCAGAAAGTCTGCAAGACTTATCGGTTATCGTGCGGACATTGACGGTTTGCCGATTACCGAAGAGACAGGCCTTCCCTTCAGCTCTAGTCATGAGCAGGCAATGCATGCATGCGGACATGATTTTCATATGACAATTGCCCTCGGTGTATTAACAAATATAGTGGAAACTCCAATTGATGATGATATGCTGTTTATTTTCCAACCGGCAGAGGAAGGGCCCGGCGGTGCTGAACCAATGCTGAAAAGTGACATCATGCAGGAATGGATGCCTGATATGATCATGGCCCTGCATGTGGCACCAGAGTATCCTGTCGGCACCATTGCAGTGAAACCTGGTCTCTTGTTTGCCAATACTTCAGAGCTTTTCATCGATCTGAAAGGTAAAGGAGGGCATGCTGCCTATCCGCATCAGACGAATGATATGGTTGTAGCGGCTTGTTCCTTAGTAACACAGCTGCAATCAATTGTAGCAAGAAATATCGATCCTCTAGACAGTGCTGTCGTCACAATCGGTAAGATTACTGGAGGCACAGTTCAGAATGTTATCGCAGAGTCAGCGCGATTAGAAGGGACGATGCGGACGCTTTCTGCTGAATCCATGACCAAGGTTAAGGATAGAGTTAAAGCGCTCGTTAAAGGAATTGAAGCAGGGTATGAATGTGAATGTACAATCGATTTTGGAAGCGGATATTATCAAGTTTATAATGAAGAAGCAGTCACGAAAGAATTTATGGACTTTATTAGACAAAACACAACGATTGAGCTGATTGAATGCAAAGAAGCAATGACAGGTGAAGACTTCGGTTATATGCTGAAGGAAATCCCTGGTTTTATGTTTTGGCTTGGTGTCCATTCTCCATATGGTCTTCATCACAGCAAACTGAACCCAGACGAAGATGCATTGCAAACTGCTATTACTATGATTACTTCCTACTTACAGTTTAAAGGCAATAACAACTGAGCAAAAAAAATCCTCAAAGACTAAAGTGTGCATTTCAGTCTTTGAGGATTTTTAGTTTATTTACTTATTGCCGTTTTCTAAAGCTAAACTTGCCGGTGATGGCAATTTAACTCCTTTTTCCTCCAATGTTTCCTGAACTCTTTGCCGCAGTATTCTTTCGACACCCCATTGCTCATTATTAAGTGTTTTGGCAATAATGCGGATAGTCAAGCTTGTCCCAGCAAACGATTGAATACCAATAACATTCGGACCATCTGTGATTACATCACTTTCCTTACGGATAGTATCACAAACATCCTGGAGTATTTCCAAACAAGCCGGGATGTCATTGTCATTAGAAATAATAACGTCAACAAGTGCCTGCATATCTCCCCTAGAGTGGTTACTTAAAATTTTAATTTCCCTGTTAGGTATGAAATGAAGGGTGCCATCTGGAGAACGGAGCTGTGTTGTTCTTAGTCCGACTTGTTCCACAGTGCCTGAGAAGGTGCTTGTAGTAATAGAATCACCGACATCGAGCTGTTTTTCTAATAAAAGAAAAAAACCTGTGACAATATCACTGACAAGTCCTTGGGCACCAAAGCCGACGGCAAGACCAACAATACCAGCACCAGCAAGGATAGCAGTAGCATCAATCCCGAATGTTTGAAGAACAGTGACTGCCAAAATAAAAATAAGGATATAGGACAAAATATTCTTGGTTAAACTTTCTAATGTTGAAGCTCTCCCTGTTGAGATGGAATGCTTCTTCATATAAGAATCAAAAAGCTTGGATATAAATAATAAGCAGATTTTTTTGATGATAAAATAGAGACAGAATATCAGCAGCAGCTTAAGTAAAATTAATCCTGTGCTGACAAGGAGATTTGCCCAATTGAAGTTTATAAAATAATCTTGCATATCTGTAATTGTATTCATACTGCACTTCCTTTATATGTATTGCTGCTATTAAAAACTTTTTTAATGTATTCCCTAAAAAATAAATTGTAAACTTTTTGGCTGACTAATTATTCCTAAGTATTTTAACCGATTTTTGTAAAAATATTATTAATAATTATTATTAATTTATATTTAATATTACGTGTATTTGACTGGTGAAAATATAGTGTTTATAATTAGAATAATAAGATTATTCTGTTCGTCTCGTTACTAAGTATTCTCAATTAAATCAGTTTTTTTGGAGGTAATTAATAATGCCGGAACGTATGGTAGGCAAGCAAGCACCAAAATTTGAAATGGAAGCAGTATTAGCAAATAGAGAATTTGGAAAAGTTAGTCTCGAAGAAAATATGAAAAATGACAAATGGACAGTACTGTTTTTTTATCCAATGGACTTTACCTTTGTATGTCCCACTGAAATCACTGCACTTTCTGCCCGTTATGACGAGTTTGAAGATCTTGATGCAGAAGTAATTGGTGTTTCTACAGATACAATACATACTCATTTAGCGTGGATTAAAACAGATCGTAAAGAAAATGGGCTAGAGGACGTAAACTTCCCGCTGGCAGCAGATACGAATCATGTAGTATCAAGAGAATACGGCGTTCTGATTGAAGAGGAAGGGATTGCTCTGCGCGGTTTATTCATCATCAGCCCTGAAGGGGAATTGATGTATTCAGTTGTGAATCATAATAATATCGGCCGAGATGTTACTGAAACATTGCGCGTACTCCAAGCACTGCAAACAGGCGGACTTTGCCCGGCTAATTGGAAGCCTGGCCAAGCTACTCTATGATCTGGTTAAAGAATAAGAGAATATATACTTAATGGAGAACCAATTGGGGGAGAAATCAAAATGAAACTACGAGAGCAGATGCCTGAATTAACAGGTGCCACAGCATGGCTGAACAAAGAACAATCAAAAGCCGATTTGATTGGTGACAAACCAACTTTGATTCATTTTTGGTCTGTAAGCTGCTACTTATGTAAAGAAATAATGTCCCAATTCAATGCGTTTAGGGACGAATACAGTGAAAAGCTTCATTTTATCGCCGTGCACATACCAAGGGTAGAGCAGGATTTAAATATGGATACAATCAAAGCAACAGCTGAAGAATATGGCATAACACAGCCAATTTTTATAGATAATGAGCATAAACTTGCTGATGCCTTCGAAAATGAGTATGTCCCTTCCTATTATGTATTTGATCTGACCGGTGAATTGAGACATTTCCAGGCTGGCGGAAGCGGTATGAAAATGCTGGAGAAACGTGTGAATAGAGTGCTTGATGAGCCGATTAAGAAGGGTGATTAAGCAAATTTAAAAAGCATAGATTTTAATCTATGCTTTTTATTATGCAGTAAAAAAACTTTGAATCATTTTGATTTCAAAAAATTGCTAAAAATCTTATAAAAGCAGTAGATTAATATTTCGAAAACCGTTATATTAATAGTGCAACTTTTTTTGCTCTTAAAAAATGGAGTCTGTTAGGGAAGAAGAGGGGGAGCGGTATTTGGAGACATTTCAGAAGTTAAAGTCGTATTATTTGCCGTTTAAAAAGTATTTTATGGTTTCGATTTGTTTTTTAATTGTGGTGACTGGCATTACCGTTGTGTATCCGATTATTTTGCAGATCACCATCGATGAAGTCGTATTGCAAGGCAAGTATGATTGGATACCGTATTTGTCAATCGGATTTATCGGGGTGATGATTATTAAAGGAATTGCAACATATATTTACCAGTACACAGGTGATATGTTCGGTATCAGCTCTGTGTACTTATTGCGGAATGGGTTATACAAAAAGCTGCAGTATTTGCCTTTTTCCTATTATGATAATGCAAAAACTGGTGATCTGATGTCGAGGCTGACAGCAGATGTAGAAGGATTCCGCTTTTTCTTATCAGCAGGCTTCTCTGAGCTGATCCGTTTTATCTTGTTAATCGCAGTAAGCTTTACTGTAATGCTGAATTACTCTGTATCTTTAACGTTTGTAACTTTGGTAACGCTTCCGTTTTTAGCTGTAGTTACATACAAGTTCGATAAAGCAGTTCATCCTGCGTTTAGAGGAATCAGGAAATCCTTCGGTGTCCTCAATACAAAGGTGCAGGAAAACATCAGCGGCATTAATACAGTGAAATCACTTTCCAGAGAGGATTTTGAGGTCGGAAAGTTTAATAGAGCGAACGGTGACTATAAAGATCAATATTTATTCACTTCAAGTATTTGGTCAAAATACTTCCCATTAATGGAGTTTCTGGGAAATGCCAGCATTGTCCTGCTTATTTCTTACGGCGGATATTTAGTTATTGAAAACAAGCTGCAGCCAGGTGAACTTGTGGCATTTTACAGTCTGCTTGGGTATATTATGTGGCCAATTATGAACTTGGGATTTGTTGTTAATCAGTTTTCCCAGGCAAAGGCCTCTGGTGAAAGACTTTTAGAAATTTTGGAAAAGGACTTTATTATCGAAGATAAACAGGATGCTAAATATGCACAAAAGCTGGTTGGGGAAGTGGAATTCCGCAATGTCAGCCTTAAGTATGCAACAAAAGAAGGTTTTGCCCTACAGGACATCAGCTTTTATGCACAACCTGGCAAAACAATCGGCCTGATCGGCGGAACAGGCTCCGGCAAAACAAGCATTACCCAGCTGCTGACAAGATTTTATGAAGCAACAGAAGGCGTTGTTCTTGTTGACGGGCATCATGTGGAAGAGTATGAGATTGAGTCGCTTCGGGGCAATATCGGATTAGTGTCACAAGAATCGTTTTTATTCTCCTCTTCTATTAAGAGCAATATTGCATATGGCAAACCGGAAAGTACAATGGAGGAGATTATCCATGCTGCTAAACGGGCTCAAGCACATGATTTTATTATGGAGCTGCCAGACGGCTATAATACAATGCTTGGGGAGCGCGGTTTAGGACTGTCTGGAGGGCAAAAACAGCGTATCGCTATTGCGAGGGCTATTTGTATTAACCCTAGTATTCTTATTTTAGATGATGCAACAAGCGCAGTTGATATGCAGACGGAATTTACTATTCAGAAGGAACTGAAAGAAGTAATGGACAATAAAACGACCTTTATTATTGCCCATCGGATTTCGTCTATTAAGCATGCTGATGAAATAATCGTGCTTGATGAAGGGCGGATTGTAGAAAGGGGCTGTCATGAGGAGCTAATTACCCAAAATGGGCAGTATCGAAGAATATATGATATTCAATTCCAAGATAAAAAAAAGATAATAAATGCTTAGGGAAGCAAGGGGGTAAGAAACTTTGAGTAAACAGAAAACGGAAAATAAAGATACCCTAATTTTAAACAGGTTTGAATATACGACAGAAGAAGTAATTGAAAAGCCGTTTAACTGGAAGCAAATGTGGCGCTTGCTGAGCTATATGAAACCATATCAAAAAAATCTATTGCCGTTGTCCATTATCACTGTTTTGATAACAACAGCTGTAAGGCTGATAATTCCAATCCTGATTGGTGTTTATGTCCTCGATCAAGCTATCACAAATAAGGATGGCAGCCAGTTGACAACATTTGTACTGCTAATCGGAGCGATGTATGCCGTTTCCTATGCAGCCAATTTCTATCGAATCAAATGGATGAACGAATTAGGTCAAAAGGTAATCTATGATTTGCGAAAAGGCCTATTTACACATGTGCAAAAGCTGTCACACCGGTTTTTTGATGAGCGGTCTGCCGGTTCTATACTTGTTAGAATATTAAATGATATTAATTCCCTACAAGAGCTATTTACAAATGGTGTTATCAACCTATTAATGGATATCATATTACTGATTGGAATTTTTGTAATCCTGCTAACATTAAGTCCAGAACTGGCTTTAGCTGTATTAGTGGTCATTCCTGTCATGTTCTTTATCTCTACAGCGTTAAGACGGAAAATCAGGAAATCATGGCAAATTGTTCGGCTTAAACAATCTAAGCTGAACTCGCATTTAAACGAGAGCATTCAAGGAATTAGGGTTACCCAAGCTTCTACTCAAGAAAAGCCAAATATGATGTTCTTCGATGGCTTGAACAATGAAAACTTTGAGAGCTGGAAAGATGCTTCTAAGCAGAATGCTATGTTCCGTCCGTTTGTGGAAATTACCAATGCCATTGGTACAGCAGTACTCATCTGGTATGGAGCCTATTTAATCCAGCACGGAATGACAATAGGTGTTTTTGTTTCCTTTGCGTTTTATTTAGGAATGTTCTGGGAGCCAATATCCCGACTAGGCATGGTATATAACCAGCTTTTAATGGGAATGGCTTCCTCGGAGCGGATATTTGAATTTTTGGATGAGAAGCCAAATGTTTCAGAGGCGGACGATCCTGTCACCCTTCCAGAAATGAAGGGGCAAGTTTGCTTTAAAGAGGTGGAGTTTGCTTATACAAGTAATCGCAAAGCTTTAAATGGAATTAATTTGACCATTCAAGCTGGTCAGACAGTTGCTCTTGTTGGCCATACAGGTTCTGGAAAAACCACTATTGCCAATTTAATCAGCCGCTTTTACGATCCGACAAAGGGAGAAATTTTCGTAGATGGTATCGAAATAAAAGACATCTCACTGAAATCGTTACGAAGTCAGATCAGCATTGTGCTGCAAGACACATTCATCTTCTCAGGAACCATTATGGAAAATATTCGCTTCGGCCGACCTGATGCAACAGATGAGGAAGTGATTTCTGCGGCGAAGGCAATCGGAGCTCATTCATTTATAGAGGCATTGCCTAAAAAGTATGAAACAGAAGTAGAAGAACGAGGGAATATCTTATCTGTCGGCCAAAGGCAGCTTTTATCCTTTTCAAGAGCACTTTTGGCTAATCCACGCATATTAATTTTAGACGAAGCGACAGCAAGCATTGATACAGAAACGGAAGTCAAAATCCAAGAAGCATTAAAGACCCTACTAAAGGGAAGGACTGCCATCATGATAGCACATAGACTTTCTACGATTCGAGATGCGGATAAAATAGTTGTTCTTGACCACGGCAGCATAATGGAAGAAGGCTCACATGAACAATTGATGGAACAAAACGGTATATATTATCATCTCGTAGAAGCGCAATTTAAGATGTTAAATGCAGTATAGATCTTAAAACGAAAATGGTATTCCTTTTAGTGACAGTATGGGTATAGCTGGTAAAATAGTAGCTGTTCCTTTATTATTATAGAATAAGGTACTAAAACTGGAGGAAATACAGTGAAAAAGGAATTTGCAGTAATCGGACTTGGCCGCTTTGGCGGAAGCATATGTAAAGAATTAATGGAGCTTGGTATGGAAGTGATGGTCATTGACAAAAATGAGGAACGTGTCAATGAGTATGCTAATATTGTGTCACATGCAGTTGTCGGAAACTCTGTAGATGAAAATGTACTGAAAAGCCTAGGCATTCGAAATTTCGAGCATGTGATTGTGGCGATTGGCGACGATATCCAGGCGAGCATTTTGACGACGCTTATCTTAAAGGAGATGGGTGTCAATAACATTACCGTTAAAGCCCAAAATGATTATCATGAAAAAGTGCTAAAGAAAATTGGCGCAGATTCAATTATTCATCCAGAGCGGGATATGGGGAAAAGAATTGCCCATAATATCGTTTCTAATAATGTCCTCGATTATCTCGAGCTGTCTGACGAACATAGTATTGTCGAAATCAAATCTAGCAGCCGTTTGGCGGGACATACAATGGTTGATCTTGATATCCGTGCCCGCTACGGTATTACAATTGTAGCTATCAAGCGAGAAAATGATATCATTGTTTCTCCGCAAGCGAATGAACCGATAAAAGAGGATGATGTTCTCATCGTAATTGGGGCCGATTCTGATATTAACCGGTTTGAGAAAAAAGTAATGTCCTAAATAAAGAAAAGAGGTCAGCGATTAAGCTGGCCTCTTTTTATTAAACTTCCATAATGATAGGAAGTATCATTGGTCTTCTTTTTGTTTTTTCGTATAAGAATGGAGATAGGGTATCAATAATCTCGTTTTTAATTTCAGACCATTGCGTTGTTTTACGCTCCATTACTTTGTTTAAATGCTTGTTAATCAATGATTGCGCATCGTTGATTAAGTCGCCAGATTCTCGCATGTATACAAAACCTCTGGAAATAAGGTCAGGTCCAGCGGAAATTTTGAAGTCCTTCATATTAATGCTCACTACGACAACAACAAGGCCTTCCTCTGAAAGAATGCGGCGGTCGCGCAAGACGATATTGCCGATATCTCCGATGCCGCTTCCATCAATGTAAACAGAACCGGACGGAATTTTCCCTGCTACCTGTGCTGTATCGCTTGAAAGAGCAAGCACTTCACCATTATCCATGATAAAGCAGTTTTCTTCTTCCACACCGCAGTCAATTGCTGTTTGTGTGTGGATTTTTTGCATTCTGAATTCTCCGTGAATAGGCATGAAGAATTTAGGTTTAATTAATCGCAGCATAAGCTTTTGCTCTTGCTGTCCGCCGTGACCTGATGTATGAATATTGTTTAAAGGTCCGTGGATAACTTCGGCACCAGCGCGGTAAAGCTGATTAATTGTTTTATTGACACTTAATGTATTCCCAGGAATCGGGGAAGATGAAAAGACAACTGTATCTCCAGGTATGATCTGGATTTGGCGATGTGTGCCGTTGGCAATTCTAGACATCGCTGCCATCGGTTCTCCCTGGCTTCCTGTACATAGAATCGTTACTTGATTTGCAGGTAAACGATTGATATGGTGCGGTTCAATAAACGTTTCTTTCGGAGCTTTAATAAACCCAAGCTCAAGACCAATATTGATTGCAGCTTCCATGCTACGTCCAAACACGGCAACTTTACGGCCAAATTCTACTGCTGCATCTGTAACTTGCTGCAGTCTGTAGATATTTGAAGCGAAAGTCGCGAAAATCAAACGTCCGTCTGCTCTGCGGAAAATATCTTGAATGCTTTCGCCGACTTTTCTTTCAGACATAGTGAAATTCGGCACTTCACTGTTTGTGCTGTCAGACAGTAGGCAAAGCACGCCTTCTTTTCCAATTTCAGCCATTTTTGTTAAGTTCGCAGGTTCGCCGACAGGAGTAAAGTCAAATTTAAAGTCTCCTGTATGAACGATTTGCCCTGGCGGTGTCTTAACGACAATCCCGTAAGAATCAGGGATACTGTGTGTTGTCTTAAAGAAGGAAACAGATGTTTTTCTAAACTTAATCACATCATCTTCTTTAATTTCATGCATAGTTGTTTGTCTTAATAATCCATGCTCTTCAAGCTTATTGCGAACAAGAGCAAGAGCAAGCTTTCCGCCATAAAGAGGAATATTTACTTGTCTAAGCAAGTAAGGAATACCGCCAATATGGTCCTCGTGACCATGTGTAATGAATAATCCTTTAATTTTATCTGCGTTTTTCACAAGGAAACTATAATCAGGAATTACATAATCGATACCGAGGAGCTCGTCCTCAGGAAACTTAATTCCAGCATCAATAAGTATAATTTCATCTTGGAATTGCACACCGTATGTGTTTTTACCGATTTCCCCTAGTCCACCTAGAGCAAATACAGCTGTTTGATCGTTTTTAACAAATTTCATTATTCAATCTCCAATACTGTAAAATCTTCATTTTGTTTTTCATAGTCTAGGTAAGCTCCATCTACTGGGCGTACAAATTCAATATTGTAAGGTTTTTCAGCTAGTTTAGTACGGACATCTCTTTCTGATATACCTTCAACGTAAATTGTTTTTGTTTTTTCTCTTACTGGTACCTCTGTTTTTAATTCTTGGAAGTAAACTTTATAAACCATTTGAATCGCTCCTTAAAAAAATATTATCTAATTTTTATTATATAAAAGATTAACATGTTTTTCATGTTTTTCTATATAGAAATCGCTTTAATGTAAAGATATGTAAATTTGTGGGTTTCAATCTTTCCTGAAATCCTGCTTATTTTAGAACAATGATAATCGTATCATAGCATTATTTTCCCATAAATAATATAGATGAAACAGATGTTCACAAGCAAGTCCATGAAAAAAATAAAAGGCCCAACCCTCTGATAAGTGTACATGCATATAAAGGGCCATTCGACAGCCGTGCTTTATATACGTGTTGGCAAAATGAGGTCAGACCCTAATGGAACAATCGGTTAGTTTTTAAGCAATTGTTTTTTTACGCAACAAATCTTTCCACTGTCTACGAAGCTTTTGACGAAGCTTTTTTAACATAGTGGATCATCTCCTTACTTCCTATTTTAAACCATTCTTGTACAAAGTAAAGCCTTGCTTCTTAGTATATGGTGTATTTTGTCCTGAAAAGAGAAAATTATGTCTATAGTGGAGAATATTATAGGAGGAAAATTAGTAATGACTCTATATTGTTAGTATATGTAACACTAGTTAAATCTTTTATGTCAGGAGAGGTTTTTTTGAAAATGGGCGACAGAAGGCACTGCCTAATAGCAGCGCCTTAACCCATTATCTATCAATTGGAATCGCGTTTTCAACCGGTGTATACGGAGCTTCTAAATTGATATGGTCATAGAACATAACACCGTTCAAATGGTCAATTTCGTGCTGGAAGACGATAGCAATAAGTCCCTTAAGACGCAGCTTTATCTCCTTATTATCAAGGTCGACTCCCTTAACAGTGACTCTAGCATATCGCGGCACGAAACCAGGGATGGTCTCATCCACAGACAAACAGCCTTCGCCGCCAGTTAAATAAGACTTTTCAACAGAATGACTGATTATTTTAGGATTAAACAAGCAATAGCTGTAAAGTTTTCCATCCTCATCTTTAGCATGAACGGCAATCATGCGTTTTGGAACATTAATCTGTGGTGCTGCAAGGCCCACACCGCCCCTTAAGCCATACTTTTCAGCTTTTTCAGGGTCTTGGCTATTTATTAAATACTCCATCATGCTTTGTAAAATCTGTTTGTCTTCCTCGCTGGCAGGCAGAGAAACTTCTTCTGCTACATTTCTTAATGTCGGATGACCGTCACGAATGATATCCTTCATCGTTATCATACTGATCACGTCCTTTTGCATACATAAAATGATAAATACGAATATAAGTCTAACAGACAAATGCTAAAAAGTTAATCTTTTGGAATTCATCCAAAATTATATGAAAAATAAAATACTAGAATAAGTAATATAAAAGAAGAGAACGGAATAGCTTTTAATAGAAGATTACTATTTGGGTTTTCGTAAAGGTATTTGCCCTTATGTTTCACAAATGGCAGAATAGAGTGGTTATATCATAAAACCATACAGCATTATATTTATACTTAATAGCAAATGAAACGAGAGTGGGGAGGATATAATTGAAAAAAGCGAAAAGACTGGCAGCAGCAGCACTTATGATTGTCATTATTACCAGCTTGTCCGCTTGCAAGGGCTTCGAATCTTCTGGTGAAAAAATGCATGGCAAGCTGGAAAAGGTAGTAGAGCTAGAGAAAGAGTTTGAGGATCAGCAAGATCCGCTAGTAAAACTAGAAAAGAGTGAACAAGAGATTTACGCCAACATCATCTCGTTAGGGCTCGAAAAAATGGATGAAATAAAAAGTCTCTCAGATGAGGCACTTGCATCAGTAGCCAAACGGGAAGAATATATGAATAAAGAGGAAGAAAGCATCCAGAAATCAAAGGAAGCTTTTAAGAAGGTTAAACCAATTATTGAAGATATGGATGAAGATGAAAAAGACCTTAAAGCAAAAGCAGAGGAGTTATACAATGTCATGATAGACAGGTATGAAGTGCATGACCAATTATATGCAAATTACACTACCGGCTTAAAGTATGATAAAGAGCTGTATGAAATGTTTAAAGACAAAGATGTAAAAATAGATGCGCTTGAAGAGCAGATTAATAAAATTAATGAAGTATATCAAAAAGTGCTTGCCAATAATGAAGAGTTTAATAAATTGACGAAGCAATACAATGAACAGAAGCTCGATTTTTATAAAAAAGCGGGAGTCGAAATTAAAGTAGAAGAAACACAAAATAAATAGACTAAAGTAAGCGTCTTAAGAGATTGGATGCCAGATAGGTATTGGATGTATATTCATTTACTTATCTGGGCATTCATTACACTAGGGCGCTTTTTGTTTTACATAGGCGTTTTTTAGGATGTTTTCGACAAAATGGCGAGCTGGAAAAAAATGTTGATATTATAATACAGATTCGGATAGTGTTATTTTTATAGTACAGATATATAACAGCTGATAATACAGTTTAAATAAATTTTTTTTAGCAAAATAAAAAAATACACAAAAAACATAGTACTTTAAGATTGACGGATAATATTTATGTATATTAAACTTATACATGTATTAAAAAGTTGTATTAATATATTTTATTGTACTTATTGATACAGAACATACGGATACCGAATTATTTATAAAGACGTTTTTTCTAGCGGATTTTGTGGAAAACTGCATAAGTATGGTTTTTTTTAAGTTGAAAAACAATGTGGAGGATAAACTAGAAAGCGCTGTCTAACTAGGTTACCACATTTTCATTACCATGAAACAACGAAAAGAAAATGCGTTAGATTTTTTTTGATGCGTCTTTTTAAAAAGAAAGGAAAGGGTGGCTTAAATGGCTTCTAAAACGAAGAAGGCTCAATTAGATGTGCAAGCACAGCTTGAACAAGTAGAAAACCAATTTCAAACACTTCAGATTCTAAATGAAGAGGGCGAAGTGGTAAATGAATCTGCAATGCCTGATTTAAGTGATGAGCAATTACAAGAATTGATGACTCGCATGGTGTACACTCGTATTCTTGACCAACGCTCAATTTCTTTAAACAGACAAGGTCGTCTAGGTTTCTATGCACCGACTGCAGGTCAAGAAGCTTCTCAATTAGCTTCTCAATTTGCATTGGAGAAAGAAGATTTTATTCTTCCAGGATATCGTGATGTTCCTCAGTTAATCTGGCACGGACTTCCTTTATACCAAGCATTCTTATTCTCTCGTGGACATTTCAAAGGTAACCAAATGCCTGAAGGTGTTAACGTAATTTCACCGCAAATCATCATCGGTGCACAATACATCCAAACTGCTGGTGTAGCACTAGGTATGAAAAAACGCGGAGCGAAATCAGTAGCTATCACATACACAGGTGACGGCGGTGCTTCACAAGGTGACTTCTATGAAGGTATTAACTTTGCTGGTGCATTCAAAGCTCCTGCTATCTTTATCGTACAAAACAACCGTTTCGCAATCTCTACTCCAGTTGAAAAACAATCTGCTGCAAAAACGATTGCACAAAAAGCAGTTGCTGCTGGTATCCCAGGTATCCAAGTAGACGGAATGGATCCATTGGCTGTTTATGCAGCTGTTAAAGATGCTCGTGAAAGAGCTGTTAATGGTGAAGGTCCAACATTGATCGAAACACTTACTTATAGATATGGTCCACATACAATGGCTGGAGATGACCCAACTCGCTACCGTACATCAGATCTTGATAGCGAATGGGAAAAGAAAGATCCATTGGTTCGCTTCCGTAAATTCCTAGAAAACAAAGGAATCTGGAACGAAGAAAAAGAAAACGAAGTAATCGCTCGTGCTAAAGACGAAATTAAAGAAGCAATCAAACTTGCTGATGCTGAACCACAGCAAAAAGTAACTGACTTGATCAACAACATGTTTGAAGAGCTTCCAAATAACTTGAAAGAACAATATGAAATCTATGCAGCAAAGGAGTCGAAATAAGCCATGGCGCAAATGACAATGATTCAAGCAATCACTGATGCGTTACGCACAGAATTACGTAATGACCCGAACGTTTTAGTATTCGGTGAAGACGTAGGTGTTAACGGCGGTGTATTCCGTGCAACGGAAGGACTTCAAAAAGAATTCGGCGAAGATCGTGTATTCGATACTCCGCTAGCTGAATCCGGTATTGGTGGTTTGGCTGTAGGTCTTGGTCTTCAAGGCTTCCGTCCAGTTCCTGAAATCCAATTCTTCGGTTTCGTATATGAAGTAATGGACAGCATCAACGGTCAAATGGCTCGTATGCGTTACCGTTCAGGCGGACGCTACAATTCACCTGTTACTATCCGTTCTCCATTTGGCGGTGGTGTTCATACTCCTGAGCTTCACTCAGACAGCTTAGAAGCACTTGTAACAACTCAACCTGGTTTGAAAGTTGTTGTTCCATCAACACCTTACGATGCAAAAGGTCTATTGATTGCTGCGATCAGAGACAATGATCCAGTTGTTTTCCTTGAGCATTTGAAATTATACCGTTCATTCCGTGAAGAGGTACCTGAAGAAGCGTACACAATCGAAATCGGTAAAGCAGACGTTAAACGTGAAGGTAAAGACCTATCATTGATCGCTTACGGTGCAATGGTTCACGAATCACTTAAAGCTGCTGAAGAACTAGAAAAAGAAGGATACTCTGTAGAAGTTGTTGACTTGCGTACAATCAGCCCATTGGATGTTGATACAATCGTTGCTTCTGTTGAAAAAACAGGAAGAGCTGTTGTAGTTCAAGAGGCGCAAAGACAAGCAGGTATCGCTGCACATGTTATCGCAGAAATCAACGAGCGCGCTATCCTTAGCCTAGAAGCTCCAGTATTGCGTGTAGCTGCTCCTGATACTGTTTATGCATTTACACAAGCTGAGAACATTTGGCTTCCAAATTACAAAGATATCATTGAAACAGCTAAAAAAGTCCTTACTTTCTAATAAAGTAGTTATTAGTCAGGGATAATAAGAAGCAACGTAAATAATGGAAATGTAGGAGGTTGAATTACTTTGTCTTTTCAATTCAGATTACCGGATATCGGTGAAGGTATCCACGAAGGTGAAATCGTAAAATGGTTTGTTAAACCAGGCGATAAAGTTCAAGAAGACGACGTTTTGTGTGAAGTACAAAACGATAAAGCAGTAGTAGAAATTCCGTCTCCAGTTGACGGTACAGTAGAAGAAGTACTTGTAGAAGAAGGTACAGTTGCAGTTGTAGGTGATATCCTAATCACTTTCGATGCTCCTGGTTATGAAGACATTCAATTTAAGGGCGACCATGGACATGACGCTCCTAAAGAAGAAGCTAAAACAGAAGCTCAAGTACAAGGCACAGCAGAAGCTGGCGATACTGTAGCTAAAGAACCAGTCCAAACTCCTGCTGCTGCAGAAGAAGTGGATCCAAACAGACGCATTATCGCTATGCCATCTGTACGTAAATATGCTCGTGATAAAGGTGTGGAAATCCGCACAGTATCTGGTACTGGCAAAAACGGCCGTATTTCAAAAGAAGATATCGATGCATTCTTGAACGGTGGAGCTGCTGCACCTGCTGCAACAGAAGCTGCTGAAGCTACTCCAGCTGCAGAACAAGAAGCACCAAAACCACTTGCGATTCCAGAAGGCGACTTCCCAGAAACTCGCGAAAAAATGAGCGGTATCAGAAAAGCAATCGCTAAAGCGATGGTAAACTCTAAACATACAGCTCCACACGTAACACTTATGGATGAAGTAGAGGTTTCAAACCTTGTTGCTCACCGTAAGAAATACAAAGAAGTTGCTGCTGCTAAGGGCATTAAATTAACGTTCTTGCCATATGTTGTTAAAGCATTGACAAGTGCATTAAAAGAATTCCCAGCACTTAACACTTCTTTAGATGATGCTACAAGCGAAATCGTTCACAAGCACTACTACAACATCGGTATCGCTGCTGATACTGAAAAAGGACTTCTAGTTCCTGTTGTAAAAAATGCTGATCGTAAAGGAATTTTCAATATTTCTAACGAAATCAACGAACTTGCTGGTAAAGCTAGAGACGGTAAACTTGCTCCAGCTGAAATGAAAGGTGCTTCTTGCACAATTTCAAACATTGGATCTGCTGGCGGACAATGGTTCACTCCAGTTATTAACCACCCAGAAGTGGCTATCCTTGGAATCGGACGTATTGCAGAAAAAGCGATCGTTAAAGACGGCGAGATTGTTGCTGCACCAGTATTAGCTCTATCTCTAAGCTTCGATCACCGCATGATCGACGGAGCTACTGCTCAAAATGCAATGAATCACATCAAGCGTTTGCTAAACGATCCAGAACTATTGTTAATGGAGGCGTAAAAACATGGTAGTTGGAGATTTTCCTATTGAAACAGATACTATAGTCATTGGTGCTGGCCCTGGTGGGTATGTAGCTGCAATCCGTGCGGCGCAACTAGGACAAAAAGTAACAATCGTTGAGAAAAATGTATTGGGCGGAGTTTGCTTAAACGTAGGCTGTATCCCATCAAAAGCATTAATCACAGCAGGTCATCGTTTTGAGACTGCTAAGCATTCTGACGATATTGGGATTACTGCTGAAAATGTAAAAGTAGATTTCTCAAAAGTTCAAGAATGGAAAGCAAGTGTTGTTAACAAGCTTACTGGCGGTGTAGAAGGCCTTCTTAAAGGAAACAAAGTAGATATCGCTTATGGCGAAGCATACTTTGTTGATGCTAACACACTAAAAGTAATGGATGATAAGTCATCTCAAACTTACACTTTCAAAAATGCAATTATTGCAACTGGATCTCGTCCAATTGAAATTCCTGCATTCAAATACTCTAAACGTGTTCTAGATTCTACTGGTGCACTTTCTCTTAAAGAAATTCCAGAGAAAATCGTTGTTATCGGTGGAGGTTATGTAGGTACTGAGCTTGGTGGAGCATACGCTAGCTTCGGAACTAAAGTAACTATTCTAGAAGGTGCTGACGATATCCTTAACGGTTTCGAAAAGCAAATGTCTTCATTGGTAGTTCGCAACTTGAAGAAAAAAGGTGCGGAAATCATTACTAAAGCAATGGCTAAAGGTGTCGAAGAAACAGATACTGGCGTTACTGTAACATATGAAGCAAAAGGTCAAGAGCAAAAGATCGAAGCTGACTATGTATTCGTAATGGTTGGAAGAAAACCAAACACAGACGAACTAGGTCTTGAACAAGTAGGAATTGAACTTGCTGAACGCGGACTTATCAAAACTGATAAGCAATGCAGAACTACTGTAAGCAATATCTTTGCAATCGGTGATATCATTGAAGGACCACCACTTGCACATAAAGCTTCTTATGAAGGTAAAATTGCTGCAGAAGTTATCGGTGGTCACAATTCTGAAATCGATTATCTTGGAATTCCTGCTGTTGTGTTTGCTGAGCCAGAATTGGCTACAGTTGGACACACAGAAGCTTCTGCTAAAGAAGCTGGAATCGAAGTTACAGCTGCTAAATTCCCATTCGCTGCTAACGGCCGTGCACTTGCACTTAACCAAAGCGAAGGTTTCATGAAGCTTGTTACTCGTAAAGAGGATGGCCTAGTAATCGGTGCTCAAATCGCTGGTGCAAACGCATCTGATATGATCGCTGAACTTGGTCTAGCAATCGAAGCAGGTATGACTGCTGAAGACTTGGCAATGACTATCCATGCTCACCCAACATTGGGAGAGATTACTATGGAAGCTGCTGAAGTTGCAATTGGTAGCCCAATTCATATCATTAAGTAATAATAAAAAAACCTCTCTTTATAGAGAGGTTTTTTTTGTATTATTTAACAGTTTTCTATGCTTGGGTGCTGAGAATGGTTTGCAAGTTTGAGGGGACTATATAATGGAAGGAAAAATCGTTATTATACGGCATGAATTGTGAGGACATGCATAAATATAGTGTATCATACTTACATTTCATAATGGACGAACTTAAGCGGAATGGAGAGTGGGGTGTTTTCCTTGAAGGTTTATACGACAATTCTACTGCAACTTATGTTATGGAGCGGTTACTCTATCATTGAATGGCTGTCAGAACATGACCTTTTCATTTATAAAGTGGTGATGTTTGGCGTGTTTTTATACTTGGCTGTTATACTAGGGAATTACGTAAATAGGTCGCAAAGGAAAACCATGCTGGCTACTGCCATAAGTCTTTCTATTTATGGCTCCTTTCAGATGATTATGAGTATCATAGCAGTCGTTTAAGAGTGAATAAGGGTTCCTATTAATGTTTAGCATAACTTCTTGCCTTCCAGTCATTGTGGGCGTCTCACACAACATTATATACAAATAAAAAAAGCCTTCTATAATAGAAGTCTTTTTTCATATAGTAGATCTTTAAAAATTAAAGTTCATCTTTTTTATCTTTTTTTCTGCCGTTTTTATTAATTGCTTTTGTGCTGAAGCTTGCAACTACTGTGTATACACTGAAAATTAATAAGAAATAACAGATGAATGTAAACACAAGTGGAAATGGTTGAAGCTTTGTTTCCGTTTCTAAAGGTGATTGGAAAGTGAATTCAGCAGGGTAGGCATTTTCCTCTTCGGGTAATTGTACCTTTTGTTCAGCAAAGGGGATAGGTCCGCCAAAAACCAATGTTTCTTTCTGTTCTAACGGTTTTTTCTCTAAGTAGTTATGAAAGATGAACGGGGAACTTAAGCTGACGATAAGACTGATAATTGCAACTATAATAACTCTCTTCAATGAATAATTCTCCTATCTTTATCTATCTTTTCCCGCAAATAAATATATACGGATGCAGGTAGTTGCATCCGTATATGATTATGCAAATTTAAATTTAGCGGATAGCTTTATGTTCTTTAATAACGCGCAGTTTTTTGAAATCATAATCCTCAGGACCTTGCACAGGTAGTCCTGCTTCCATATTCCTGCGAATGTATTCCAGATTGTCCTCTGTAATAATTTCTCCAGGAATGAAAATAGGAATTCCCGGTGGATAGACCATGATGAATTCAGCAATAACTCTTCCAACAGAGTCATTAAAATCAACAAGCTCTGTTTCCGAATAGAACGCATCACGAGGAGTGACGGCAAGCAACGGTATATTAGGAAGCATTACTTTTGCTTCTACCTTGCCTGCTTTACTATGACATTCTTTGGACAGTTCATTTAATGCATGAAGGAGCATGTCTGCTTCTTTTTTTGTATCTCCTGGTGTAATAATACAAAGGATATTATATAAATCAGACATCTCTACTTCAATATTATAATGCTTACGCAGCCATTCTTCCACATCATGGCCTGTTAAGCCTAAATCCTTCACAGAAATAACTAGTTTAGTCGGATCAAAGTCGAAGGCCATAGATGAACCAACGATATCTTCACCTAAGCAATAAAGATGTTCGATTTCATTCACTCGTCTGCGAATGTTTTGGGCAAGCTCAATCGTATTATCAAGAAGTTTTTTTCCTTCTGTTGCTAAACGTTTTCTTGCTACATCTAATGATGCGAGCAATAAGTATGATGTGCTCGTTGTAGTCAGCATGCTCATAATCGCTTGGACGCGTTTATAATTAACAAGATTGCCCCTCATATTCAAAATGGAGCTTTGCGTCATCGAACCACCTAGCTTATGAACGCTGGTTGCTGCAATATCTGCGCCTGCCTGCATTGCTGACATTGGCAGCTCGTCATGGAAGTGTATATGCACACCATGAGCCTCATCGACGAGGACTGGTATATTATAAGAATGGGCTAAATCCACAATTTTTTTTAAGTCTGCAGCTATGCCAAAGTAAGTAGGATTTATTACTAATAAACCTTTTGCATCTGGATGTAAATCTAGGGCATGCTGAACAGCTTCCACTGTTATACCATGCGAAATGCCAAGCTCTTTATCCACTTCTGGGTGGATGAATATTGGAATAGCACCAGCAAAAACAATGGCAGACATAATAGATTTATGAACATTTCTTGGTACGATTATCTTATCTCCTGGACCACAAACGCTCATAATCATGGTCATAATGGCGCCGCTGGTTCCTTGTACCGAGAAAAAGGTATAATCAGCACCAAATGCTTCCGCTGCCAATTTTTGCGCTTGTTTAATAATTCCTTTCGGTTGATGAAGATCATCAAGTGGACCAATGTTTATTAAATCGATGGAGAGGGCATTTTCTCCAATAAACTCTCTAAACTCTGGGTCCATTCCATTTCCCTTCTTATGTCCAGGAATATGAAATTGAACAGGATTTTTTTTTGCATGTTCCAATAAACCGTGGTATAACGGTGTTTCGTATTGTGACAATTTATTACCACACCTCTTTAAGTTAGTATTTTGTTTGCCGTTTTCATAACGGATTTTGATCCTCCTAAAAATAGAAGTTTTCCACTGTTTGTAAAAACAAATGGATATTGGGTTTTACCCTTAAAAACTTATTAAATTCATAAAACAAAAGAATTATAGCACTTTTTATTTTTTTTGCATACAATTAGTTTTTACTATAAAGGAAAGAATTATTGTAACGAATTTATAAAATATATATTTGCCTTGTAATAACAGCCTAATTTCCGCAGTGAATTAAAGCTGGAAAGCATGTAGAAGTGTTTTAAACTGCGGCAGAATGCGTATAGTAGGAAGGTGTTTTACAATTTGTTTTTATTCCACTAAAATAAAGAGAACTAAAAATTTTAAAAAACAAAAGAGGTACTTATATGGAATATCAATACCCGATAGATATTGATTGGTCAACAGAGGAAATAGTTGAGGTAGTAAAGTTTTTTGAATGCATCGAAGCAGCATATGAGAAGGGGATTGAAAAGGAAGCACTTATGGAACAGTATAAGTTGTTCAAAAAAATTGTCCCTGGTAAAGCACAAGAAAAAAATGTATGTGATGAATTTGAAGAAGTCAGCGGCTATTCTACGTATCGCACTATAAAGAAGGCGAAGGAAGCGGAAGCTGGAACTAAAATAAAAATGCCTTAATAGAAAAGAGGAAGAAAACATATTGTTTTCTTCCTCTTTTTTTAGATGGATAGTTTATAAAATGGCAGCAACGTTTCATATGTGTTGTCCACTAATTCAGCAAACTTTGCTCCGTCTTGTAAGATTGGATCATTTGCATCGAAATGTCTGCCAACAAGGAATTCTGCTTTTTTGACATCTCTGAATCTTTCCAATGCCTTTTGTAAGTCAATTTCAGCTATTGGGAAAGACTCCTTTTTCATATGATCCATTGATACTACAAAATCTCCAGGGATTTCTGTAGAGAATCGCTCCATATTCTCTAAAAATACATTTGCGATGCTGCTTTTGTTTGGAAGCTCGTAAATATAGGCAAGCCATATAAATACATGATCATCAAATAATCCAAGCTGGAAATGCGGATGCTGCTTATAGCCTCGTTTGTTCCCTGCAATTGCCATCCATGTATCCTTCGGAGGATTTACGGTGCGGCGTGCATGCTTCGCAATATGCAAATGCATTTCGATTCCTAGCTTGCTTGAAAGGCTGTCAGTCAGCTCTTGACCAATCTCCTTAAATTTCGGCTGTATGCGAGTTTGGATTGCTTCCATTCTTTCCTCTAAACCATCTATTGTAAATGTTTCGAAATCGTTTTTGTTAAAACCAGCAAATTTCATAATTTCTAGAAACTCCTTTACTCGTTTATATCTTAGCTTTTTGGGTAAACAGATTGTAAGAAGGAAAGCAAGTTAGTTAGAGAGCGTGTGATCATTTCTCTAAAACTTTTCTTAAATTAACTATCTGCTTACAGTAATTCCTAATTCTGTACCGCTATTCTGTATTTTAGCATACATATTGCTGACAAGAGAAATGATTAGGACTAAAGGTTAGGTAATAGCACATATTTGTACCACTGATAAGGAAAGCGACATATTATATAAGAAATAAAAGAAGCAATCCACTAAAGTCTATGGAAGGGGTGTACTGTCCGTGAAACAATTAATGAATTCATCAAAAAGAAATAGACTAGAAAATGAGAAGAAAGCTGTTTTGCGATTAGAAATGGATTATGAGCTTGCTACATTATTTGATGCAATTAAGGAAAACAATGAAATGCAGAAAAAAGCTAGCAAACAGAAGCTTGAAAAGATTCGACAGGAACTTCTGAGACTTAAGGCATTATAGGTAGCGGTTTAAAAATCATAAATAAAACCCTTCTCCCGGTTTTATTTATGATTTTTTCCGTTGTTGTCATTTTGTTGGAATTTATTTCTTCATGCATGATAAAATAACGATAAGCAAAAATATAAGAATAGCATACGGAATAGGGCAGCCTGAAAAAATTATTTCAGTACGAGAAGGATGAGAATATGACAAATTGGCAAGAGGTCGATACATATGCGAAACTTTGGATTAAAGAAGCGGGGGATAGGATAAAAAAATCCTTCACCAAAGAATTAGTAGTAGAAACAAAATCTAACAAAAATGACTTAGTTACAGAAATAGACAAAGGGACAGAGCAATTCCTAATAAGTAAAATAAAAGAGGTATACCCGGAACATCATATTCTAGGCGAAGAGGGCATGTCATCAGGAGTTAATGACCTGAAAGGGGTTGTCTGGATTATTGACCCGATTGATGGAACGATGAATTTCGTCCATATGCAACGGGACTTTGCCATATCAATCGGAATATACGAAGATGGAGTCGGCCAAATCGGACTTATTTATGATGTAGTCGCTGATGAACTTTATCATGTGAGAAAAGGGAACGGCGTATATATGAACAAAACGAAATTGAAGCCGTTAAAGCCTACTAAAGTGGAAGAAGCTATCATCGGCTTGAATGCAACATGGGTAACGGAGAATAAAAGGATTGATCCTAAATATCTTGCTCCGCTTACGAAGGATGCAAGAGGCACCCGCTCGTTTGGTTCAGCTTGTCTGGAGCTTGCCTATATCGCAGCAGGACGAATGGATGCCTATATAACGTTAAGGCTGTCTCCGTGGGATTATGCTGCAGGCAAGATAATGGTCGAGGAGCTCGGCGGTAAAGTAACCAGTCTCAAAAATGAAGAACTTGATATGCTGACGCAAAATTCATTCTTTGCCTCAAAACCAGATCTTCATGAAGAGATATTGCAAAACTATTTAAATAATGGAAAATGGTGAGACAGCAAATAATTGCTGTCTTTTTTAAATGTAAATAATGTTTCCGTTTACATTTATTTTTTTTACTGTTTTTTTTGTTTTAAGAGAAAAACCCTTTAGGTTATTCTCATTTTCTATGGTATAATGACTCAGTTATAATGTGTAAACTAATGATAAACGAGATAGACATTTCAGGTAGGAGTGAAATTTTTGAAGATTAGAGAAGATATTCGTAATATCGCTATTATTGCCCACGTTGACCATGGGAAAACAACGCTAGTTGACCAGCTGTTAAAACAATCTGGTACATTCCGTACGAATGAACATGTAGATGAGCGTGCAATGGATTCAAATGATTTAGAAAGAGAACGCGGTATTACAATCCTTGCAAAAAATACTGCAATTCAATATAAAGATACAAGAATCAACATCTTGGATACTCCAGGACATGCTGACTTCGGTGGAGAAGTAGAACGTATCATGAAAATGGTTGATGGTGTGCTTCTTGTTGTCGATGCATATGAAGGCTGTATGCCACAAACACGTTTCGTTCTTAAAAAGGCGCTTGAGCAAAACTTAACGCCAATCGTCGTAGTTAACAAAATTGACCGTGATTTCGCACGTCCAACAGAAGTTATCGACGAAGTACTTGATTTGTTCATTGAACTTGATGCATCTGAAGAGCAGCTTGAATTCCCAGTTATATATGCTTCTGCAATTAACGGAACTGCAAGCACAAACCCAGAGCAGCAAGATGAAAACATGCAATCATTATATGATGCAGTTGTTGAGCATATTCCAGCTCCAGTTGATAATAGAGATGAGCCGCTTCAATTCCAAGTATCTCTTCTTGACTACAATGACTATGTAGGACGTATCGGAATTGGCCGCGTATTCCGCGGAACAATGAAAGTAGGTCAGCAAGTTGCTTTAATGAAGCTTGATGGAACGGTAAAACAATTCCGTGTAACAAAAATCTTTGGTTTCTTCGGTCTGAAAAGACAAGAGGTAGAAGAAGCTTATGCTGGAGACTTGATTGCAGTTTCTGGAATGGAAGACATCAACGTAGGAGAAACAGTATGTCCTGTTGAGCATCAAGAAGCATTGCCTGTATTGCGCATTGATGAGCCGACATTGCAAATGACATTCCTAGTGAATAACAGCCCATTTGCAGGTAGAGAAGGTAAATACCTGACTTCAAGAAAAATTGAAGAAAGACTTCGTGCACAATTAGAAACAGATGTAAGCTTGCGTGTAGAAAACACAGATTCTCCTGATGCATGGACAGTATCTGGACGCGGTGAATTGCATTTGTCTATCTTGATTGAGAACATGCGCCGTGAAGGTTATGAACTACAAGTTTCTAAGCCAGAAGTTATCGTTCGTACTATCGATGGAGTTCGTTGTGAGCCAATCGAGCGCGTACAAATCGATGTGCCAGAAGAGCATACTGGAAGCGTTATGGAGTCTATCGGTGCCCGCAAAGGTGAAATGCTAGATATGATCAACAATGGTAACGGCCAAGTTCGTTTGATCTTCAACGTACCTGCACGCGGACTAATCGGATATACTACTGAGTTCTTAACACTAACTCGCGGTTACGGAATCATCAACCACACATTTGACAGCTACCAGCCAATGGCTTCAGGTCAAGTAGGCGGAAGACGTCAAGGTGTGCTTGTCAGCATGGAATCTGGTAAAGCATCTACTTACGGTATCATGCAAGTAGAAGACCGCGGTATCATTTTCGTAGAAGCTGGTACAGAAATCTATGAAGGAATGATCGTCGGAGAACACACTCGTGAAAATGACATCACTGTTAATATCACGAAAGTAAAACAAGCGACAAACATCCGCTCAGCAAACAAAGACCAAACAGCTACAATGAAAAAACCAAGAATCATGACTTTGGAAGAATCTTTAGAATACTTGAATGACGATGAGTATTGTGAAGTAACGCCTGAATCTATCCGTCTTCGTAAGAAGATCCTTGATAAATCAGAGCGTGAACGTGTAGCGAAAAAGAAAAAGCTTGCTGATCAATAATAATTAAAAAGGCTGTTCCTTTAGGGAACAGCTTTTTTTGTGTTTGATTTTTGAGTTCTGTTGAGATAGGTACTAGCGCTTTTATAGGGGCGTGTGATTGTTTGGGGAGGAGGTCATAGGTAAATAAAGCCAAGGAGGTGAAAACCGCACCTCCTTGGCTTATTCGTCTTATGCTAGTCGCCGATAAGCAGGCGCTCTCCGCTTTTCGTAATGTCTAGCTCCAGGCGGCAGCTGCTCGATGAACTTCCCTCTCCTCCCTACGATAAGTCAACATCGCTTCACTATCGTTCAGCGTGTTTCCTTTATCTCAGTCGAAGAGCTCCAGTTCATCAGCAGCTAAACGCCGCCTTCCGCTTTTCGGTTGTCCAACTCCGAGCGCCATCGGCTCGAGGTCATAAGCCAAGCTGTCAAAGGGAGGTAAAGAACACCTCCCATTGCCACCTTGTCTTATGCTAGTCGCCGATAAGCAGGCGCTCTGCGCTTTTCTTTTACCATTCTTCTTCTTTTATTTTGCTTCTGTAGAGTACGAATTTTCCGGAGTCGATTCGTTTTTGTGTGTTTTCGGTTATTCTTGTTTCGCATTCTTTGCACATATATGTGTGAATGGGTCTGTTTCTTAGTCTTTTTGCTTGAAAGGAGTTTTCTTCAATATCTTCGATTTTGTCGCATATTACACATTTCACTCTCAATACGTGCACCTCTAATCAATCTTTGTTATTTATTTGATTATAGGTTTATTATAATAAAAAATGCTGTGGAAATCGAATGTTAGTCTTTCAAGTGATTGTTTGATTGTTCGTCTTGGTCTTTTTTGAGCTGATTCTTTTCGTTTTCGTTCAGTTTATTGTCAGGTGTTTTCAGATTGCTGCCTGGGTCGTTATTCAGGATATCTGCTGGTAATTCTGGGATAATTCTGCCGGTAATGTCGGCGAGTTCATTGAATATGCCTTGTACTGGTTCACCGTCCTGGATGTCTTCGGCAATTTCTGCTAGGCGCGCATTGATATCAGGATCTGCGACAATCATCGCATTTGCGCCATTTGGGTCGTTTTTAAGGCTTTCTGCTACAGCATACTTAATGGAGCCAACCTCTGATCGGTCTAAGTTAGAATTTATATCAATTCCGACAATAGCATATCTTCCTATTACTACGGCTGTGGCATCATTCACATTAGGAATGCTTGTTGCTAAATTTACAAGACGCTCGGAAATTTCTTGGCCGGATTTTCGATTTACATCATCTATCGTTGAGTTTTTAACGTCCGCTAGATCGTTGTCTGTTTGTGCATCACGATTACCGTTAGCGGCACAGCCAGCAAGCAATAGTACAAGACAAGTACATAAAATGCTTTTTTTCATGCAGGATTTCCTCCTTTTATGATGATTCCTCTAAAATTTTTTTACACTTCTAATGTTTATTGTGCAAAATATCTTCTATCTTTATTCGATAAAACATATATTTTATCAAGGTTCTTTCCGATATCGGAGAGTAGGGCAACTCATGACGTTTTAGAGCAGGAGGCATCAGTTTGAGTAAAATTTATGTTTTAGATACAAATGTCTTGTTACAGGATCCTTATTCCATTTTTTCTTTTGAAGAAAATGATGTAGTCATTCCAGCAGTAGTTTTAGAAGAGGTAGACAGCAAAAAAAGGTATATGGATGAAATAGGGAGGAATGCAAGACAAATATCCAGACTAATTGACAATCTAAGAGAATCAGGAAAGCTGCATGAAAGAATACCACTCGAAAATGGCGGCACATTACGAATCGAATTGAACCATCGCTCTTTTCACCAGCTGCAGGAAATTTTTGTGGAGAAAACAAACGATAACCGCATTCTGGCAGTTGCAAAAAACTTGTCTTTAGAGGAAGAGAAAAAAGAGGATGGACGAACTGTCATACTGGTTAGTAAGGATACGCTCGTCCGAGTGAAGGCAGATGCAATCGGCCTTGAATCAGAGGATTTTCTGAGCGACCGGGTGGTGGAAAACGATCATCTTTATACTGGTTTTACGGATGTACAAGTAACCTTAGATATATTAAATAAGTTTTATGAAAAAGGGCAGCTGCTTATTTCTGAATTGGGAGCTGGCTATAATACAGGAGCTTTTTATCCAAATCAATTTATCCTCCTGAAGGATGTACTTGGTTCGTCCTCATCAGCGTTAGCAGTGGTGGATGCAACTCGTAAGTATGTGAAGAAGCTCATTTTTGATCATGAACATATATGGGGAATTCGTCCGAGAAATGTTCAGCAGACGATGGCGATTGAACTGCTGCTGAAAAGAGACTTGCCGCTTGTCACATTGATTGGCAAGGCTGGAACAGGTAAAACTTTGCTTGCATTAGCATCAGGTCTGATGCAGACAGAGGATTATGGAGATTATAAAAAACTGCTTGTTGCAAGACCGATTGTACCAATGGGGAAGGACTTAGGTTTTCTTCCTGGAGAAAAGGAAGAGAAGCTGAGACCTTGGATGCAGCCTATCTTTGATAATCTGGAGTATCTTTTCAATACAAAAAAACCAGGAGAGCTGGAAGCAATACTAGCTGGAATGGGGTCTATTGAAGTAGAGGCGTTAACCTATATAAGGGGAAGAAGCATACCAGATCAGTTCATCATCATTGATGAAGCGCAAAACTTAACAAAGCATGAAGTGAAAACGATTCTGACACGAGTGGGAGAAGGCAGTAAAATAGTACTCATGGGAGATCCGGAGCAAATTGACCATCCGTATCTTGATGCTTTCAATAATGGTTTGACATATGTAGTCGAAAGGTTTAAAGACCAGCAGATTGCAGGGCATGTCAAGCTTGTCAAAGGAGAGCGGTCTGGTTTAGCCCAATTGGCTGCAGACCTGCTGTAATAAAGTATGTGCATCTATTTCAGGCTGTTGTGACAGTATATCCTTCTGAAAGTGTGTCTGATAAAAACGCATCTCGATTGACAGCTTGAGATCACATTTAGAAAGATAAGCGGTTTCAAACAGCCTGGCATAGTTGGATTTAAAGTACTTTAGTTAGTAACCATAAAAAGGGCAAGCTGATATAACTAAAAAGCAATGTTTAAGTAAGTTCAAATCCTGTGATGGACGTTAACGGCGTTTGGTCTATTCCTTTGTTTTTAAAAAATAAATGAATAGGTCCGCTGTCCGTTAGCGGCTTTCCGTTTTTGCAGAAAAGCAGCACCATCTCATCTACAACGCTTAGTGGGTAAGTAAGCTCCTTTTCTGCAGATTGGATCACAATTTGCTCTGCTTCTTTTAATGGCTCGGCATTTTTTATAAAAGGAGCAAGCGGCATGTAAAATGTACCTGTT
The DNA here is from genome assembly GCF_046613985.1 of Niallia laureatilytica. Lineage (NCBI taxonomy): Bacteria > Bacillati > Bacillota > Bacilli > Caryophanales > Bacillaceae > Niallia > Niallia laureatilytica. Next base: position 621,583 of record NZ_JBKKHP010000002.1, read on the forward strand.
ATTATCTCTTGTTTTTTAAATTTTTTTCCTGCAGCTTTTTCAGGCAAATGTGCACCTTCAAGCAATTCCCGGTCCCAGTGCTTCGAAACCTCTTTCGTATATGCTTCCAAATCAGACTCAGATTGCGTCAAAGCAAATATTTCCTCACTTGTTTTTTTTCGGTCATCAAAAATCCAAACACTTGGATCGATAGTAATTGGAAATGCAACTAATCCCTTTACTTGCATGATTTGGTTCATATTTTTATCTCTCCTGTCTGTATGACTGCAATTAGTATGTATGTTTTTAGTATATCTTTTCTATGTTTCTTTGTCAGTTTTTAACTTTCGGCAGATAAGGAGAATTCTAGATTAGCTTTCCTGTAAATAACTTTCTTGTGATAGTTCTTGCAATTTTCCTATGTTGAGTTTAAACTTTATAGATAGGATAATCGCTCGGAAACGGGGGGATAGGGTTGACTTCTGATATGATCATAAACCATAAAGAGAAAGCAAATGCACTGTTAAAAGCAGATGCTGACAAAATACTAAAGCTTATAAAAGTTCAAATGGATAACTTAACAATGCCGCAATGTCCTTTATATGAAGAAGTTCTGGATACACAAATGTTTGGATTATCCAAGGAGATAGATTTTGCTATTCGGTTAGGGTTAGTGGAAGAAAGCGTCGGCAAGAAGATACTAGACGAATTAGAAAAAGAACTCTCAGTATTACATGAAGCGTCTATAAGAAAATAATAAGCGAACTCAAACAAACGAACTTATTGTTTGAGTTTTTTTATTGTTGAAATCCATGTGATATTTTTTATATCATGTTAGAATAGTAAAAGCAGCAAAAGAAAAACTTCCAAGCTAATAGGCAGGAATTGAAACAAATGGCAGCGAATGTATTGTCATTGCTTAAACTTTAGTAAGGGGTAGCAGCGGATGTTCAAAAAAATCTTAAAATCATATGATTATACACTGATTGTTGCAATGGTATTACTTTCTCTATTTGGAGTAATTATGATATACAGTGCCAGTATGGTATCATCTGTCCAATATTATGGGGAAGACAGCAGCAGTTTCTTTTATAAGAAACAGATTCTTAACTTGCTTGTGGCAGGAGTGGCCTTTATTGTTGTCGCCCTTTTTCCTTATAAGGCATTTATGAGCAATAGATTTCTCGTTCCCATGGTTTTTATATCGTTAATTGGTCTTTTCGGTGTTTTTGTTCTTGGTCATGTGGCAGGAAATGCACAAAGCTGGTATAAGCTTGGAACGGCAAGCCTGCAGCCTGCGGAATTCGTTAAGCTGTCGGTGATTGTTTATCTCTCCGCCATCTATGCGAAAAAGCAATCTTACATAAACGAATTTAACAGAGGGGTTGCACCTCCGCTCGCATACTTATTGCTTGTATGTATGCTTGTCGGCTTACAGCCTGACTTTGGAACAGCAGCGATAATCTTCATGATTGCGGCAACGATTATTATCTGTTCCGGAATGAGTTTGAAGAACTTGTCAAAGCTAGCCGGCATCGGCCTTGCTGTAGTGGCAATTGCTGTAGTAGTTCTTCAGCTTTTTGGCAAAGATGTCTTGACTGAAAAGCAGCTGAGCAGGATTTTCGTATTTATGGATTCGCCTTTTGCTGAAGACATGGTCCAATCCACCGGCTACCAAATGAGCAACTCGCTTATTGCCATAGGCGGAGGAGGCTTAAAAGGTCTTGGATTAGGACAGGGTATACAAAAGCTCGGATATTTAACAGACGGCCACACAGACTTCATTATGGCGGTAATTGCAGAAGAGCTCGGTATTTTTGGAGTAGGCTTTGTAGTCGTATGCTTAAGCTATATTGTGTTAAGAGGTATATATATTGGATTGAAATGCAAAGATCCTTTTGGCAGCCTCCTTGCAATCGGGATTTCAAGCATGATTGGCATCCAGTCTTTCATTAACATCGGCGGTGTGTCAGGAGTGATACCTCTAACAGGTGTTCCGCTCCCTTTCGTAAGCTACGGAGGGTCATCGCTTGTACAGCTCGCCATAGGCATGGGAATATTGCTGAATGTTTCGATGTTCACTAAATATGAAAAAGTGTATAAAAATCGAGAAGAGGCTGTTCCTGAGGTTCCTTTGAGAAAAAGAATCGCACAGCAGGAAAGAATCTAGCATAAAGAAGATGCCCTAGTGGATTAGGGCATCTTCTTTAATTTTCCTATGTAAGTGAAGTATATCCATTTCAGTTATTTTATTTGGCTAACGGGGCAATTAGATTTATAATAGATTGTGGGTCGAAGGAATCTATTTCGCATAGAGAGACTTTTATTTTTTTGTAAAAAAATGCGGAAAAAAAGATTGAAATATGTTTTAATTATAAAAGGGCCTTTTTTCATCGTTTAAATGTTGTTAATAATTGTGAAATTGGGCACAAACAATCATTTACCTTTATGTTTATATAAAGGAAAGATGAGTTTAAGTGGGAATGAACAGTAATTCCAATTGCACTTTTAAGCTTTTTATAAAGGATATAGATTTGGTTTAAATAAGGGAGGAAACATCTATGGCAAATTATAGAGCGTATCCTGAAGCTCAGGTTGACGGGGAAGAATCACTGCCAAAAACATCTGCGTGGAAGGATTTCTTAGCGCTGATCAAAGTAGGTATTGTAAATTCTAACCTAATTACAGTCTTTACAGGATTGTGGCTGGCGCTGCATTTTTCTGGAGAGAAATTTTTGGTGAATATCGACACAGTCTTGTATACATTAATTGGTTCAGCCTTAATTATTGCAGGATCTTGTGCACTAAACAATTATATTGACAGGGATATTGATCCGCTGATGGAAAGAACTAAGGAGAGACCGACTGTTACTGGGAAAGTCACACCAGGCAAGGTTGCAGTTCTCGGATTCGGTTTGCTTGCAATCGGAACATTCTTTATGCTTCTAACGACTATCTCTGCAACGGTGATTGCATTGGTAGGAGCTTTCAGCTATGTGGTTGTCTACACAATGTGGTCTAAGAGAAGACTTGTTTCAAACACAGTTATCGGTAGCTTTTCCGGTGCTGTTCCGCCTTTAATCGGTTGGGCGGCAATTGATCCGAATCTTGATATTATGGCATGGAGCTTGTTCTTAATTATGTTCTTCTGGCAGCCACCGCATTTCTATGCATTGGCAATTAGAAGAGTAGAGGAGTACAGAGCAGCAGGAGTGCCGATGCTTCCTGTTGTAAAAGGCTTTGAAGTAACAAAAAAACATACGTATGCATGGGTTATCGCTTTACTTCCATTGCCATTCTTATTAGTGAAACTTGGTATTCCTTTCTTAATTCTGGCAACATTGCTTAATATCGGCTGGATTATCACAGGTATTATTGCAAGCAAGAAAAAGGACGAGATTAAATGGGCGACTGCTATGTTCGTATATTCTCTTCAATATATGACCATTTTATTCGTTGCCATGGTCCTTGTCACATTCATCATCTAAGTAAGAGGATATTCTATCAATGGATAGACACGATCATTCAACATAACTCCAATACTTAAGGCAGACTTACTTAACAGTAATTCCTAAAGCAGGCACAGTATACTTGATTCTTGCTTTAGGAAGCCGTTAAGATGAAAGGGAAAGCTAGACAAACTTTGGAGAGATTGTCGAATAGAAGTGTTATCCTTTTGCTAGAATATCCTTTTTTTGTCTTGCTTGTTTCGTACATATTTTTATTGTGTGCAAGGTACACTTGTTAAAAGCTTAGGGAATTCCCTTTAAAAATACTTATTTAGAGAGGGTTTGAAAATGAATTATTCACTACCGGTTTTACCTACTATTAGCACTGCATTTATTGTATTGAGTGCGATTTTTGTCGCAATTGGCTGGGGCTTAATAATCAAACGAAAATTGGAAGCACATCAAAAAGCAATGCTTATTGGCGCAATCTGTGCGGTTATTTTCTTTGTCATCTACGCTTCCAGAACTATTTTTATTGGGAATACTGCATTCGGTGGACCAGATGATATTAAAATATACTACACAATATTTCTGATTTTTCATATCACTTTAGCAACAACAGGCGCTGTGTTAGGAATTACGATGCTTGTCACAGGTTATAAGAAGAAATATGAAATTCACCGTAAGATTGGCCCAACTACGAGCATCATCTGGTTCTTCACTGCCATTACCGGTGTTGCGGTTTATTTACTGCTTTATGTAATCTATCATGGCGGAGAGACTACCTCTGTTATTAAAGCTATACTAGGATTTTAATTTCTAAAAAGTTCAGTCTATCAGATTTTATTTTAATAATGCTATACTATTTAGTAAGCAGCAAACATATAATGATAGAAATGATGGTAGAGAGGGGGTTCAGCCTCTGAAGACATTACTCAGAATTGTAATTATTATTTCTATATTGCTAGCGGTCTGGTTTTACATGAGTATTACTGATACAAGTGAAAACTCTGATGCCCTTGTAGATGACGGCACGAACTCAGCGAAAGTCGATGAAGGTCTTTCAGAAGAAGCGGACGAAGACACATCGATTTCAATGCCTGAAGAGGGGCTTGGAAGCATGATCGGCAGCAGTGCAAAGGACCTTGTCAAAAAATACGGAGAACCAGCAAGAAAAGACTCATCCAATTACGAATATGAATGGTGGATATACAATCAAGATTCCTCTAAATATTTTCAGGTTGGTGTGCTCGATGATAAAGTGGTGACGATTTTTGCAATTGGACAAGATGTGAACATAGCTCCGTACAAGATTGGCGAAGAAATCGGCAATATATATGAAAAGACACCAATCGAGACAAATATCAGTTTGAATTATGAGGACTCCTCCTACCGGTTTGAGCTTTCAGAAGATGAAATTAACAACAGGCCTCTTGTGAAAATGGGCGATTATTATGTGCAGCTGTACTTTGATAAGTTTACAGGAACACTCTCAAGCGTCCGTTATATGGATGCACGAACATTGCTTCAAATCAGGCCGTATGAGCTTGTATACAGAGGAGAGCTTTTGGAAGCAGATTTGGTAGTGAAGGAAAATGAAGCTGTTGAGGATGGCAATGAACGTCAAATATTAGATATTACGAATGTTATTAGAAGCAGGTTTAATTTAGGGAAGGTTCAATGGGATGAAGACACAGCAACAGTAGCTTTAGGTCATAGTGTAGATATGTATGATACGAAGAATTTTTCCCATACATCTGATAAATATGGCGACCTGGAGGAACGGCTCAAGACAGGAGATGTTTTTTATCAGCTTGCAGGGGAAAATATAGCAGCGGGATACACAGATGCAGCTGCTGTTATGGAAGGCTGGCTGAACAGCAAGGGGCACAGGGAATGCCTCTTGAATGAAAGCTTCACCCATTTAGGTGTAGGAGTATATAATAAATACTACACGCAAAACTTTATTGAAAAATGGTAAAAGGTTAACTGCAGCACTTTTATTGCTAAGAATCCACTTAACAATAAAAGTGCTTTTTTATGCCCAATTTTCTTTTGCCAACTAGGCACCTTTTAAGGAAGTTAACATATAGTAAGGTAGGCAAATTCAGCGTAATAGAGGTGAAAAAAGCATGTCAGGTAAACAACTTCATCCTTCAGTCCAACAATTTAAAGAGTTTGTGAAAGAGAATCCCCACATTATTCAAGAGGTGAGAAGTGGCGAAGCAACATGGCAGCAGTTATTTGAAGATTGGTACTTGCTGGGAGAAGAAGACGCTCGCTGGAGCAGTGAGCAAAATACAGGGCAAAGTACAGAAAAAACCGAAGAGACAGGAACAAATACAAGTAAATCATTATGGATGTCTTCTATTATGGATTCCATAAAAAATATGGATCAAAATCAGCTGCAAGGCTATATCGCTAATATCAACCAAGCGCTTGGTACAATTCAAGGTGTCATTGCGCAGTTTTCTCCAAACAGCAGCCCCTCTCAAGAGGCCAGCAAAGGTAAAGTGCAACAGCCGACAGGTCCTTTTGCATTTAGAAAAGATTAAGGAGGCAAATCTTTGAGGAAAAACGTGAAAGAGTACTTAGAGGAAAACAGGGAATTGCAGCAATTTATCCGGGAACAGCCGCTTTGGTACAGACAATTAAGCAGAAATCCAGGTGAATTACAGAGTTTTGAAGTTGCTTCATTACATTATTATAAAAAGACTATTCCTCATCATGTGGAGAAGTTTTCCAATGGTGTCCAAATGGCCTCGATGATGGTCGGGATGTTCCAAGCAATGAACTCACAATCGTGATGGTAAATTTTCGGCACTCTGTGTGAGTAAAAAGGGAAGCAGCAGCGAATACTAAACGAAAAGAATTCATGTTAGGGAGCTGTTCCTTATGAAAAAAATTCTAATGTTTTGTATTCCTGCTTTATTCCTTTTGAATGGCTGCAACAATGACGTTCCAGATCCTCAAGTGAAGGAGGAAGGACAAGCAGCAATGAATTTAGGAAGTGAAACAGCATTAGCATCAGCATACGTTCAGAGTCAAGATATTACCGTGCATTACCTCATTAAGGGTAATAATGTTTATATTGATTGTAAAGCACCATCTCTTTCTTTTCGCGAAGACAGTGGCAAGGAAACAGGGAAAATTATATTAGAAATGGACGGCAAGACTGTAGGGGAATACAAAAGCGCCGCATTTGTTGTCAGGAATGTAGAAAGCGGCCAGCACCAAGCTCTTCTTAAAATTATTAATAACAAAGGGATAAATTTGTTTCAAAAAGAATTTACCGTGACAATCAACTAAGTCCTGTTAAGGCAGGTTTATGTACAGCTGTTTTCGTAACAGATTGCTTTCTTTTCTCGTATTTATCAGTTAAAATGAGAATTGGAGGTGAGCTAATCGTGCTTGCTACAACTGAAATGCTTATGTTACAAGAAGAGGCAGAGTCCATAGCGGAAATGATATTGGAATCAGATGTGGCAGAACAATATCGTATGCGCATGGCAAACCTTATAACTGATAAAGAAACACAGGGGAAAATCATTTCTTTTAATGAAATGAAAGAACTGTACGAAGAAGTGCAGCGCTTCGGCAAATATCATCCTGAGTATAAGAGAGTTATGATGGAAATCAGACAGCTCAAAAGGGATATGGATATGGACGAGAATGTTGCTGCATTTAAGATAGCAGAAAATAATCTGCAAAAATTGCTCGATGAGGTCAGTGTTATCATCGGAAGATCTGTTTCTGAATTCGTAAAGGTACCAACAGGAAACCCATTCTTCGATGAGCTTTCCGGCTGCAGCGGAGGCTGCGGAAGCGGAGGCAGCTGCAGCTGTTCGGCATAAATGATAGAAGGCGATGATGATTGCTTCATCGCCTTTTTTATGGATTAATGAAGGCGGAACCTTTCTAAAATTTACATAATTCATATGAATTTTTTTATTGCTATGCTAGAATATAAAAAAATAGAAGCGGGGGAATATCATGCTAGGGCAGAGACAAGGCATCATCGTGTACCTTTATTCGTTGAAGCAGGCGAAAATGCTGCGCAGATATGGAAATGTCCACTATATTTCCAAACGATTAAAGTATGTTGTGCTATATACTAATTTAACGGAAACAGAAGCTCTAATGGAAAAGTTAAACTCCTTTTCATTTGTGAAAAAAGTAGAGCCTTCGTATAAACCGTTTTTAAAAATGGAATTTGAAAATTCTAAACCGGACAAAGCAAAAGAATATGATTATAAGATGGGCATATAAAAAAACTAAGAATACATCTTGGTTTTTTTATTTTGAAAAAAAAAACCTGCAAGCTATTTGCTTGCAGGCTCCTTCTATATCCTCTTACAGGAAAGAAGGTAAAGGGAGAGGAGAAACCGGAGGAAGAACTTATGGGGAAACGTAAGTCTTCTCCGCGGTTGGCAACAACATCCTCGAATAGATGTTGTTAATTACAGTATTGCCAAGGAAGCGCACCTTATACATCAAAGTTTGCTTTTTTGTGAAAAATTAAAAACAGCTTGAGATTTGTGTGTGCCGATATCTGATTCTTTATAGAAGTGTAAATGAGTGTTGGAATCCCGGGAATGTTTATGATAGGATAGTCAATGATAAACTATCAACTAATAAATCAGTGGTGATGTATGATGAGAGTCGTTTCAGGAACGAATAAAGGCATTTCATTAAAGGCGGTGCCTGGCAATTCGACAAGACCGACTACGGATAAAGTGAAAGAAGCAATCTTCAATATGATTGGCCCGTATTTTGAAGGCGGAATTGGTCTCGACCTGTTTGCCGGCAGTGGTGGATTAGGGATTGAGGCGTTAAGCAGGGGGCTTGAAAAGGTCATTTTTGTTGATAAGGATGGAAAAGCTATACATACAGTTAAGACGAATATCGCTGCTTGCAAATTGGAAGCTAAAGCAGAGGTTTATCGCAATGAAGCAGACAGGGCGCTTAAAGCGCTAATAAAAAGAGATGTAGTTTTTGATTACATATTTTTAGACCCGCCTTATAAAAAACAGCAATTGGAGAAATTAGTCCTGATTATTAATGAAGAGGGCCTCCTTGCTGATGATGGTGTAATAGTTTGCGAACATGGTTCAGAAGTAGCACTCCCGGAAAAAATCGGCAGTTTTCAGCAAATTAAATATGAAAAGTATGGAATCATTGCTGTATCGATTTATTCAAAACAAACAGATATGGAGGAAAATGCATAAATGGCTAGTATTGCAGTATGTCCTGGCAGTTTTGATCCAATCACAAATGGTCATATCGACATTATTAAAAGAGGGGCAAAAGTTTTTGATCAAGTTTATGTTTGTGTTTTAAACAACTCATCGAAAAAGCCGTTTTTTTCTGTGCAGGAAAGACTTGAGTTAATAAAGGAAGTAACAAAGGACATTCCTAATGTAACTGTCTCCTCATATGAAGGTCTTCTTATTGAATATGCGAAAAGTGTCAATGCAACTGCCATCATTCGCGGCCTTCGTGCTGTTTCTGATTTTGAGTATGAGATGCAGATCACATCTATGAACAGAGTCTTATCAGATGAAATTGAAACTTTTTTTGTGATGACAAATAACCAATATTCATTTTTGAGCTCTAGTATTGTGAAAGAGGTCAGTAAATACGATGGAGATATATCTGAACTCGTACCGCCATCGGTTGAGAGTGCGTTAAAGGAAAAATTTCGTCAGTTAAAAAGTACAGATAAAAAGGGATTGTGAAGATTTTTCACAATCCCTTTTTTGTTAAACTGTCCGTTTCTTTCCTGGAAGCCGGAAGAAAAGGATGACAACATAAACGGACAAGCAAATAATGGTAAATGCCGGACCTATCTCCATCCATTTTTGCATAGCTTGGCTAATCCATCCCTGGTCTTCTAAAAACGCGGGCATCGCAAACGCTGGTTTATCATCATTAAGGAAATTCGCGCTGAAAACATCCCAGAACAAATACGTGTAAATACTTGCAAAAATAGCTTGCAGAATTCGTGCGAAGAAGAACGGCTTAAAACCAATATCTGTTTGTGCTAAGATACTTGCAACCTGTGCTTGCACACTCAATCCGCAAAAGCCAAGAATCATGCTTGTCACAATTGCTTGTTGCATTAAAGTGCTCGATTCTACTCCGCTTGTTAATTTACTTCCCAGCGTAATCTCGAAAATCCCGGCAATAAATGGGATAGACAAAGCGGTGGAGAAGGAAAAAAGCTCAAAGAATTTATCTATGAACCCAGCCAAAAGGGAAGTTACCTGCAAGTGAAACAGCAAGCGATTAATAACAGAAAAAAGAATGATGAACCCGCCTACCATTAATAGAGACTGTATGGAAGATGTTACAGCATCACCTAGCAGCTTTCCTAATGGACGCTTATCCTTCAAGCGGGTGTGATGAAGCTCCCGCAATGCACGCTTCAAAGAAGGAACTTTGCTGCTCTTTTTATCTTTCGGAATCTTTTCATCTACTCCGTAAAATCTCATACAAAGACCGACAGTAAAATTCGCTAAGTAATGGGCTCCTGCCAGCAGAAATCCAAGCTTCGGATTATGAAAGAAAGCAGCAGAAACGGCGCCGATAATGAACATCGGGTTAGAAGCATTTGAAAAGGAGACGAGCCTTTCAGCTTCAACCTTCGTAATTTGCTTTTCTTCTCTTAACCTGGCTGTTAATTTTGCTCCTGTAGGGAAGCCGGATACCATCCCCATCGCCCATACAAACCCGCCGACACCTGGAACTTTAAAAAGTGGGCGCATTACCGGTTCTAGTAAAACCCCTAAAAATCGAACAACTCCAAATCCGATTAAAACTTCAGATAAAATGAGAAAAGGAAGCAATGATGGAAAGACGATTGTCCACCATGTGTTTAGACCGTCCTTGGATGCTTCGACTGCTGTTGCAGGGAATGTAACTAGTGCAAAAGCTAAAAAAGATGCAGTGCCAGCTAGAATTATGGTTTTCACTTTCGAACGATACAAGAATATATTCCCTCCCCTTTATAAAACATCTATTTCAAACTCGTCCTTTTAGCCCTCTACCAAACAATATACTCATAAGCAGAAAAAAAAGACCATAAGATTACTATGACCAAATTAAATAATTGGAGGGTTTTCCTTTAATGAATAGACCGAAGATTGGATTAGCACTTGGTTCGGGCGGTGCCAGAGGGTTTGCGCATATCGGCGTCATCAAAATATTAAAAGAGGCCAATATTCCGATAGATTATATCGCAGGAAGCAGCATTGGAGCGATAGTTGCTTCCCTTTATGCGGCAGGCTCAGATATTGACAGACTTTATTTCATCTCTAAATTTTTTAAACGAAAATATTATCTTGATTTCACACTCCCGAGAATGGGTTTTATAGCAGGAAACAAAGTGAAAGAGCTTATTCATTTGTTTACGTATGGAAAAAATATTGAAGATTTGGATTTCCCTATTGCGATTGTCGCAACAGATTTGTCGTTGGGAGAAAAGGTTGTCTTTAAAAAGGGGCCGATTGCAGAGGCTGTCAGGGCAAGCATTTCGATTCCAGGCATTTTTGTGCCGGAAAAAATGGACGGGCGGCTTCTAGTGGACGGAGGAGTAATCGACAGGATTCCTGTTTCTGTCGTGAAAGAAATGGGAGCAGACTTAGTGATTGCCGTTGATGTAGCAAATGTAGGCAATGATGCCGAGATAAGCTCTATATACGATGTCATCATGCGCAGTATTGACATTATGCAGCGGGAGCTTGTTAATTATCGGGAAGAGGCGAGTGATTTTATGATAAGGCCCCAAGTTGAAATGTTTAACAGCAAGGCTTTTACCGATTTAGAGAAAATAATTGAAAGAGGAGAAGAGGAGGCAAGACTGCATACAGCTAACATAAAAAAAGCGATAGCAAAATGGAAAAGAGAAAAAAAGGAATGACCTGTTTTTACTTGGTCATTCCTTTTATTTATTCATCTACCATGATAGGAACATGACTGTATTCCATCGCTAATAGCTCCTTCTGGTTTGCAGGGTGTGCACCCAGTGCATAAATAGATGCTGCTCGTATGTCTAAGTCAATTTGATGATGTTGTATGGAAGAAAGCTTGCTGATAAGTGGGAGTTTAAGTGTCTTTTTGTGCTTCTTCAAATAAGCTCTCCCTAGTTTTGTGCTGCCTAACAGTCGCAAGTATGCAGGTGTGTCGTTCTTTTGTATTTCCTCTTTTGTTGTGTTTGTCAGAATATGGACACATATTCGCTGGAGCCTTGTCCAAGTGTAGCGTTTCGTTTTCAACAAGGACATGAACTCCTGAAAGGAATCTGCTTTTTGACAAATCGCCAAAATTCGGTTCTCAATACCTTCCTCTACTTCATAAATCGTTTGCAGTTCACTCGGTGACATTTGTATAAGCCTAAACTTAAGATATGGCCAGTAATTTTCCCATTGATGAAAAATAGAGAAGGTTTGTTTGTAGTCTTCTAAGATCTTCAGAGTAGTGGTATTCACGTAGGGTGCAATCGTTTGAACGCTATGTTTTTCAAAAATTTCCTTGCGGATGCTCGTAGCGCTGGCAATAGTCTCGGAACTAAAATATGAATCATGATAATTTGCTTTAATCCGCGGAATGGTATAAAGACCCATCTGCAAGCCTTTTGACATTACTGCTTTTACATACTCAAAGCCCAAAATATTGTTTGGCAATGTTAAGTCGGCAATATTATCCTCACCTGTTGTTAAATCCGTAAAGGCAAATGACATTGCTTTTGGATAACTGCAGCCTTCCTGCAGATGCTGCTTGATCCTTTCAGCGAATAAAGCATTCTTGCTAGTCAAGATATGGTATGCATTCATAAATTCATTGATTTTTCCAGACTCGCTGCCAAAGCAAACAGCATCACAGTGTAAACTGTCCAACAACTGCACTGCTCCTTGTGCAAAAATGGTTGCATGTTGTACGCTGAACGCATAGGGAAGTTCAATGACAAGATCAGCACCGCCAGAAATCGCCATCTCTGCTCTGTGCCATTTGGAAACTAATGCAGGTTCGCCCCGCTGCAGGAATGGTCCACTCATAACTGCTATGACAATATCTGCATCTGATAATTCCTTTGCTTTTTGGATATGATGTAAATGTCCATTATGAAATGGATTATATTCGACAATTATCCCAACAGCTTTCATTTCAAATCTCCTTACAAGTTTCTTTCAAGAATGATTGGCATTGCTTTCGTAACTATATCGATTAAAGCTCAATTTCTTATCCTAGAATACATGATAAAGAAACGATAAGCAAAGCTTATAAAGCAAGGATTCTTTTTGCGGAAAAAGGTGCAGCCATAATATTTGCAATTCCGTCTATTCGAGGTAGAATAGATACAGTGCTATTGCATTAGAATTGCAAACCCATCATGCTTTTAAGTATAAAAGGGAAAAGCAAAGATAGTGTAAAGAAAAAATATTGACAAATAATTATATGAAAGCTATAATTACCTTTGTTGCCTTGGGGTGATATATATGAAATGGACGTTAAGCCAGTTACAAAAATACCGAAGTAAGGGACTATCTATTGATGAAACAATCAACGCAGATGGAATTAAGGAAGTTGATTCCTCCATCAGGCGTGTATCTCCTATGCATATTACAGGAAGAACAGATATTGATTCAAAGAAAGTGACTTTTCATTTAAAAATACAAGGTCATTTAGTATTACCTTGCTCTCGTACTTTAGTAGACGTGGATTATCCAATTAATGTAGAAACGACTGAAACTTTCCTTTTGAATGTTCCGGATTATGAAACAGGAGAAGAGGAAGTTCATCAAGTAAAGGGCGATGTAATTGACTTATTGCCAATTATAGAAGAAATACTTTTACTTGAAGTACCAATGCAAGTCTTCTGTGAAGACAGTACAGAAGAGGGTGCTCCTCAATCCGGTAAGGACTGGGAAGTTATCCATGAGCAAGAGAAGAAGGAGAAAGTTGATCCTCGGCTTGCAGGACTTGCGAAATTTTTTGAAAATGAGTAAAGCTCCTTGCTTTATGCTTGGACAAACAAGAAAACCTGAGAATGGATTGTATCTGCTCTCAAGACTTTCTTAATACTCTTTAAGGAGGTGGGAAGAATGGCTGTACCTTTTAGAAGAACATCTAAAACTGCAAAAAGAAAACGTCGTACACATTTTAAATTACAAGTGCCTGGTATGGTAGAATGCCCTAACTGTGGTGAAATGAAACTTGCTCACCGCGTATGTAGCGCTTGCGGAACATACAAAGGTAAAGAAGTTGTAAGCAACTAATTTTCCTTTGAAAAAAGCACCGGACAAATAGTCCGGTGCTTTTTTTGTGCTTAAGTTAATCTTAGGAGAAAAAAACACTTAGTTATTTGTATAATAGAGGTATTAAATAGTAGTGACGAAGGAGGCAGCTTTGGCGTGATTGTGGTCAGTTCATGTTTAGCAGGGTTGAAGGTAAGATATAACGGGTCGCATAGTCTTAATGAAAAGATTAAAGAGCTGATTGACAAAAAAGAGGCGATTGCCGTTTGTCCAGAATTGCTGGGAGGTTTTCAGACACCAAGAGAGCCCTGTGAAATTAAAGGCGGCAATGGCTATGATGTGCTCGATGGTCATGCAATTGTAATAGATAAAAGTGGGAATGATGTTACAGATTTATATGTAGATGGTGCCTTTAAAACACTGGCTGTTGTGAAGCAGCTGCAGGCGAGTACAGTCGTTCTTAAAGAGTCTAGCCCATCTTGTGGTAGCAGCTATATATACAATGGTAATTTTGAAGGGATACAGCATGAGGGAGCAGGAATTACAACAGCGCTATTAAGAAGGGCAGGAATTAAAGTTATATCAGAGAACGAACTCGCAAAAGCGTTGCTGTGATAGACTAGCTTTTTAGAAAATTTCAGAGTAGATTCTTTGTGAAATGCAGGTTTAGGCCAATAACTAGTCTAGTTAAGACAAGTCTTGTTTTGTTCTAGTGTGATTTTAAATATTTTTTTTCTAAAAGACTAAATATCAGTCTATCTTTTCTAGTATACGCATATGTATGAATAAAAAACACTAGGAGGGATTTAGCTGATGTCAACAACAAGACAAGATGCTTGGTCAAAAGATGAAGATATACTGCTAGCAGAAGTAGTACTCCGTTTAATTAGAGAAGGTGGAACACAGCTTCAAGCGTTCGAGGAAGTAGGAAAGCTATTAACAAGAACAAGTGCAGCATGCGGATTCCGCTGGAATTCATATGTGCGCAAACAATATAAATCAGCTATTGAATTAGCAAAGAGCCAAAGAAAGCAGTTAAAAAAAGGTTTTGTTCTTGTGGAAGAGCCAGTGGAAGAAGTTTCTTTCATAGGCGGTCAGCCAGAGCCTGTCGAAACGAAAAACTTTGAAGAAATTTTAGAATATTTAAAAGATATATATCAAAAATCTTTACAGCTTGAAGAACATCATAAGCTTGATAATGCAGCTGTTAAAGAGACTGCTGAACTTGAAGCAAAAATTAGTGAGCTGCACAATGAGAACCAAAAGCTCCAAAAGGAATTGCAAACAATGGATGAAGCCTATAAAGCTCTTGTTGATTTGATGGAAAAGGCTCGTAAAATGGTTGTATTTAAAGAAGAAGAAAAACAACAAAACGCTTAACAAAAGCAACATGGTCTTGCCCCCTTGAACCTTTCTTTGCAAAAGGATTCAAGGGGGCTTTTTCGTCTAAATGGATATATCTCCTTATAAAATTTTTCATTCATAATTATTTTTTCTGATCATATGGAACTGTTTTTGCTTTACACCTTTTATATTTATAGGTACTTTGGTCTTAATTACTACTAATTTAGCTGGAAAATGTTAAGATGGTACTACAGAATAATAAAGAATACAGGGGAAAAGGTGTTGAAATGAAAATAAGCATTATCGGCGGTGGGGCTATTGGCTTGCTTTGTGCAGCTTATTTAGCACCAAAACATGATGTAACCGTATTTGTCCGCACACAAAGCCAAAAAGCACAATTAAGGGAAAAGGGACTGACCCTCTTTTTGGCGAATAAAGAAGAACAGCATCATTTTACGGTAGAATTATTTGAAAATTGGGATGGAGCAGGAGATCTGTCCATCATAACTGTTAAGCAGTATCAGCTTTTGCCTGTGATGAAAAAAGTGACGGAACTGTCATCCGAAATCAGAGGGCTTTTGTTTCTGCAAAATGGAATGGCTCACCTGGAAGCACTAAATAGTTTGGCAGTGGAAGAATTATATGTTGGGATTGTAGAGCATGGTGTGATGAAGCTCGACAGCACTTCTATTAGACACACCGGAATCGGGACGATTCAAATTGCTAGTCTACCATTTAAAGACCAAGTCCGTTTGAATCTGACAGGCACTATTCTAGAGCAGGACAGTATTCCAGGATTTTTGGTGCAGATTCAGCCAGACCCGATATGGATGATGCAAAAAAAACTGGTAGTAAACTGTTTGGTTAATACATTGACAAGCATTTTGGAAGTGACTAATGGCCAGCTACTCGAAAATCCTCACTATAAACGACTTCTAGCACCTTTTTTAGCAGAGATAACGGATACCTTCGGCTGGAATGAACAAAAAAAAGAGACATGCAAACAGTACGTTTGGAAGGTTATTAAGCAGACAGCTGCAAATAAGTCTTCTATGCTGAAGGACATAGAGGCAGGGAGAGAGACAGAAATTGATGCTATCTTAGGGTATGTGTTGAAGATTGCTGCACAGACAAATAAACATCTGCCGTTATGCGCTGCCTATTATGCCATGCTAAAAGGCAAAGAGCAGGAAAGGAAAGGGGGGATATAATGTTTCAATTTACGTCTGCAGTCATTAGTTTTTTCGTTGCATTCCCAGTTATTTGCTATCTTTTGATATTTATCCTCAGTAAACAAATGACGAAAAAACATAAATTATCTGTACATATTGCGTTAGATATAAGCACGCTCTTTTTTATCATTTCTGTCCATTTTTTAATTATATCTATTTGGGGAAAGTCCATGCTGTCTTATATATTGTTAGTGATCCTTTTTATTGGTGTCTTCATTGTGATCCTTCATTGGAAAGTGAAACAAGAAATTATTTATAAGAAAGTCTTCCGAGGATTTTGGAGAATTAACTTTCTGCTCTTTTTTTGTGCCTATCTTTTTTTAATGGCATACGGACTCGTCTACTATGTAATGAAACAGTTTGGCATATAGCTAATGAGCATATCTGAAAGAAAAAGACAATTTTTAAGCAAAGTCTTTTTCTTTTTTTTAAAGAGAATGCTATACTCTCTATGTATGTAAAGTATAGGTTATTTTCTTTAAGCAATATAATAATCACGGACGACATAAAATAATAAATAAAAATGAAAACTTTTTTGATGAGAAAGGAAGTACATAAATGGAGATGGTAAATCTCTCGTTGCCAGCGGGGAATCAGTTTGTGACAGATTATTTATCACAGGACGATAAAGTGAAAGGTTTTTATCATTATAATCATGGTGATAAAGATAGTTATTTTCAAAGGGTGAAGGAACTGGAGAAGAGACAGTTCATGAGAAATGAATTAGCTGATCATATTGCTGGTTATATGAGAGCTTTTCCGCAATCAGAGAAAGTCCAGCAAAATATCGCCAATTTAAGAAAGGACAACAGTGTTGTTGTCATTGGTGGACAACAGGCTGGTATACTTACAGGCCCGCTCTATTCTGTACATAAAATCATCAGCATCATTCTCCTTGCAGAAAAAAAGGGTAGTGAGCTTGGAATACCTGTAGTTCCTGTATTTTGGATTGCTGGTGAAGATCATGATTATTTGGAAGTAAACCATGTATTTGTGCCTGGAGCAGAGAAAATGGAAAGAAAAACATTCCCGCAAAGGGTAGTGGAAAAGAAGATGGCTTCCGATATTGAGCTCGATAAAGAAATTTGTTATGCATGGGCAGAGAAGCTAATCAAGGCTGATGGCGAAACAGAGCATTCAAAAGAGCTCTTGGTATTAGTGAAAGAGGCAGTTGATGCATCCCATACTTTTGTTGACCTGTTCAGCTATTTAGTGATGCACTTATTCCAGGAGTTTGGTTTACTGATTGTTGATTCAGGTGATAAAGCATTACGTGTTCTCGAAAAAGAAATTTTCTTAAACCAAATAGACCAGTTTAAAGAAATAGGAGAAGCTGTTCAAAAACAGCAAACGATTGTTAAAGAAAGCGGCTATTCTACAGTTATTGAAATGAGTGATAATCCTGTCAACTTGTTCTATTATGATGAAGAAAATTCAGAGAGAATACTGCTTACATATGATGAAGAAAAAAGTCTGTTTGTCGGTAAAGACCAGACAGTACATTTTACGTTAGAGGAATTAAAGGAAATCGCAAGTGAATTCCCTCATAAGCTTAGCAATAATGTGGTGACAAGACCAATCATGCAGGACCTTCTTTTCCCGACACTTGCGTTTATTGGCGGTCCTGGGGAAATCGCTTATTGGGGCGAGCTGAAGCAGGCTTTTGAACAAATGAATATTAAAATGCCGCCAATTGTACCGCGTCTAAATATCACCTTGCTTGAGAGATGTGTGGAAGCTGATATGGAAGAGCTTGGTTTAACGCTCGCAGATGTATTACAGTCAGGCACAGAGGAAGCATGCAACTCGTTCCTTGCAGCTGTTAGCAATGATAAGGTGGATGATCTTATTGTTCAGCTGAAATCCGACATTGCCAATAAATACAAGGATTTGCAAAGTGAAATGGAAAAAACCATGAAAGGCATGCTGCCATTGCTTCAAAAGAATGAGAATCTCCTGCTTAATCAAGTGGATTTCCTCGCTAAAAAGGTGGAAATGGACCTAAAGACGAAGCATGAGGTGATTTTAAATAAGTATGCACGAATTGAACGATGTATCAGGCCAGACGGGATACCGCAAGAGCGTGTATGGAATATTTTCTACTTTTTGAATCACTTTGGTCTTCATTTCCTTGAAGATGTACTGAAGCTGCCGATGGAGTTTGACGGCAGCCACAAGGTTGTTAAATTGTAATATTTGTAGCTGTCCTGTTAAAAAGGGCAGCTTTTTTTGCGTTTATCAGGCAAAATCAAACATTTTTCCTCAAATGTTCAGTAAAACAGCCGAAATAAAAGGCGAAACCGCAAAATTTGCTTATAAAAATACAGGGATATCTCTTGCAGGAAATGCATAATACAGATAGAATTTATGTATCAGTGGTGGAAAGTGGGGGAATGTGGTACATTGAGGTTAGAAAGTGGGGGTTGCAGGTATGTTTATGGGCGAATATCATCATAATGTTGACGCCAAAGGTCGTTTGATCGTACCTGCGAAATTTAGGGACCATTTAGGGGAAACCTTTATACTAACCCGCGGACTTGATCAATGTTTATTCGGTTACCCGCTCTCAGAATGGGAGATAATAGAAGAGAAGCTGAAGGCGCTGCCTTTAACGAAAAAGGACGCTCGGGCTTTTACACGTTTTTTCTTTTCTGGAGCCACAGAATGCGAGCTCGATAAACAAGGGCGCATTAATATTGCTTCCCCGCTTGTGCAGTATGCAAAGCTGGAAAAGGAATGCATAATTTTAGGTGTATCCAATCGCATCGAAATCTGGAGTAAATCACTCTGGGAAGAATATTTTTCAGAATCTGAGGATTCTTTTGCAGAAATTGCAGAAAATATGATTGGCTTTGATATTTAAAAATGGTTTTTAGAATAATCTATAGACAGGTGGACAACATGTTTAAACATACTACAGTATTGCTGAATGAGGCCGTTGACGGCTTAAATATACAACCAGATGGCATTTATGTCGACTGTACGCTTGGTGGAGCAGGACATAGTGAACTGATTCTATCCAAACTATCTGACAAAGGCAGACTGATTGCTTTTGACCAAGATGAGACAGCTATCATGAATGCAGAGAAAAAACTTGAACCCTATAAGGACAAGCTGACAATCGTCAAAAGCAACTTCAGCAATTTAAAGGAAGAAATACATAATCTTGGAATTACAGGTGTGGATGGGGTGCTTTACGATTTAGGTGTTTCCTCACCTCAGCTAGATACACCAGAAAGAGGCTTCAGCTATCACCATGATGCCCCTCTCGATATGAGAATGGACAGTGATGCAGATATATCTGCATACGAAGTTGTTAATAATTGGAAGTATGAAGATTTAGTGAGAATCTTTTTCCGTTATGGGGAAGAGAAATTTTCAAAGCAAATCGCCCGCAAGATTGAAGCGGCAAGGGAAACAAAGCCTGTAGAAACGACTGGGGAGCTTGTTGAATTAATTAAAGACGCAATTCCAGCACCTGCAAGACGAAAAGGCGGACATCCGGCAAAAAGAGTATTCCAAGCCATCAGAATTGCTGTAAATGATGAATTGGGTGTTTTTGAAGACTCCATTGGACAAGCTATTTCATTGTTAAATAAGGGCGGAAGAATAAGTGTCATTACCTTCCATTCCCTTGAAGATAGAATTTGCAAGGCTGCATTTAAAAAGGCGAGCGATTTACCTGACTTACCGCCAGGTTTGCCAATCATTCCTGATGAGTTTCAGCCAGAGTTAAAGCTAATCACTAGGAAACCGATTGTTCCGTCTGAAGAAGAGCTTGAAGAAAATAACAGAGCAAGATCTGCGAAGCTTCGCATTGCAGAGAAATTATAAAAACTTTAGGAGGTATACAAATGAGCAATTTAGCGCGAAAGCTGCAGCAGGAACAGTTTCAGCAAGAAGAAAAACAAACATTTAAAAAGGTAATAAAGCAAACTAAATCATTATTATCTCCTGGAGAAAAACTGCTTGGAATTGCTTTCGTTGCATTGCTGTGCATTGGCGGTGTGAAGATTGTCAGCAACCAAGCAGAGATTTATCAAGTGAACAAGGATATCCAAGTTGCCGAAGGCTCGATTTCTAAGCTTGAGAAGTCCAATAAGGAACTGGATATTGAAGTGAAGGATTTGAGCAGCTTTGAAAGAATTAGGGAAGTGGCAGAAAAACTTGGCCTTGATTTTAGCAAAGATAATGTAAAGGTTGTGCAATAAAAAATGATTCGAAAGCAGCAGAATATTAACCTTGGAGCAGCCATCTTGTTTTTATTTTTCTGTCTGCTCTTTTTTATTTTAATCGTCCGGTTTGCCGTCATTCAATCAACAGGGAAAGTCTCTGGTGAGGTGCTGGCAAAAGAAGCTGAAAAAAAATACAGCTCCTCTATGGTATTAGAAGCGTCAAGAGGGACGATTTATGACAGAAATAAAGATGTGATTGCAGAGGATGCGTCATCCTATAAGCTTGTAGCAGTTACAGACAGTTCTTTGAGCAAGAATGATACTGAAAATCCAATTCATGTGGCTGATCCAGAAAAAACGGCTAAAGAGCTTGCTAAATATATTGATATGGAAGAATCAGAGATATATAGAATCTTGACAAAAGAAGGAGCTAAGCAGGTAGAATTCGGATCTGCAGGTAAAAATCTTTCTTATGAAACAAAGAAGAAAATTGAAGACTTAAAGCTTCCTGGTGTTCTCATAGTGGAAGGGAAAAAACGCTTCTATCCTAATGGAACATTTGCTTCCCACGTCATCGGGTATGTAGAGGAAAAGGAAGATGAGGCAACAGGTAAATATACAGCTACAGGAAAACTGGGCATTGAAGAGAGCTTGAATAATCTTCTCACAGGTAAAGACGGTTACTTAAATTATAAGCGGGATATTTGGGGATATATACTGCCAGATTCAGAGGAAGATATAACACCTGCTCAGAACGGTGATGACGTCTATTTGACATTGGATAAAAAAATTCAATCCTTCCTAGAAGATACGATGTCGAAGGTGCAGGAGAAGTATAATCCGAAAAAGATGATTGCGATTGTGGCAAATCCAAAAACTGGTGAAATTTTAGCTATGAGCCAGCGGCCTAGCTTTGACCCGGAAACATTGGAAGGAATCAATGCTACTTGGCATAATGAAGCAATCGAAACTTCCTATGAGCCTGGGTCAACGATGAAAATCTTCACATTGGCAGCGGCGATTGAAGAGGGCAAGTTTGATGCAAACGCAAAATATCAATCAGGTTCATACAAAGTAACAAAAAATTCGCAGACAATCCATGACCATAATGGAAGCGGCTGGGGATCAATAACTTATTTAGAAGGAGTTCAGCGCTCATCTAATGTGGCCTTTGCAAAAATTGCGAAAGAACAGCTTGGCTTTGAAAAGCTGCGAGAGTACATCACAAACTTTGGACTTGACCAAAAAACAGGGATTGACTTGCCGCATGAAGCGAACAGCTCGATTGCCTTTACTTGGCCTGTTGAGAAAATTACAACTGCATATGGACAAGGAACAGCCTTGACTCCTATTCAGCAAATCCAAGCGGTAACGGCCATTGCCAATGACGGCAAAATGGTCAAGCCACATGTAATTGACAAGATTGTTGATCCGAATACGAATAAAGTGGTAAAACAAGTGAAAACAGAGGTTGTCGGAACACCTATTTCAGCAGCTACAGCAAAAGAAGTTCGCGACATTTTAGAAACAGTAGTGACAGATCCTAAAGGGACAGGCTATAAAAAATATAATGTTGATGGGTACAGTGTTGCCGGTAAAACGGGCACGGCCTCCATTCCGAAAGCAGGCGGCGGCTATTTAACAGGAAGCAGCAATTATGTTTTCTCCTTTTTAGGAATGGCGCCGAAGGACGACCCAGAACTTGTTATGTATGTGGCAGTTCAGCAGCCTGAATTGAAAGAAACACAAACAGGTTCTGACCCTGTTGCTGAAATCTTTACATCTGTTATGAAGAGCAGCCTTCAATATATGGAGATTCAGCCTACTGCTGACAGTTCCCTGCAAACAGTTGATGTCCCAGATCTTGCTGGTATGAGCACATCTGTAGCGGAAAAAGAACTGAAGAAATCTGGTTTAGAACTGGTAGTAACAGGTGAAGGTAGCACGATTACAGACCAGCTCCCTGCTGCAGGGGAAAGTTATCTCGAAGGAGAAAAAATTGTCGTGAAGACAGACGGAAAAGGAACTGTGCCAGATATGATTGGCTGGTCATTGCGAGATATACTAAAAGTGACAGACTTGCAGTCCTTAAAGCTGAAAACGAACGGCAACGGCTATGCGACAAAGCAAAGCATAAAAGCAGGTAAAACAGTCAAGGAAAATGATACATTAACGATACAATTGAAAAAACCAGAATAAAAAATAAGGTCCGCATGCAGCGGGCCTTATTTTTTTGTAAAGGGATGGTAAATGCCTGCAACTTCTATAGTCTTTGATTCTAAACAGAGGTGTACAAGCATATATTGGAACGAGCCATAGAAAAAGGAGGTTCTAAATGGATGCGGGTTTCAAACGTAACCGTTCGTAAGCGGTTGACGATTGCTTTAATTGTAGGCATTGCTATTTTTTTTATCATTGACTTGAGACTTGGGTATGTGCAATTTTTTCTTGGGGATGAATTGACAAGCAAAGCGAAAAGCTTATGGAGCAGACAAATTTCCTTTGAGCCGGAACGAGGCGAAATTGTTGACAGGAACGGTGTTGCATTAGCGACAAATATCAGTGCTCCAACCGTGTATGTTGTTCCGCGGCAATTAAAGGACCCAGCAGATGCTGCTGAAAAGCTTGCGGCAGTCCTAGAAGCGGACAAGGAGAAGATATATAAAGAGTTAATTCAAAAAGAAATGAGTGTCAGATTGCCTGAGGGCAGAAAGATTTCTCACGAAAAGGCAAAAAAGGTAAGAGCGTTAGATATTGACGGTGTATATATAGGAGAGGATTCTAAAAGGTCTTATCCTTACGGAAACTACTTGTCACATGTTTTAGGATTTGCAGGGATAGATAATCAAGGCTTAATAGGTCTTGAACTGGAATATGATGATGAATTAAAAGGCTCGAAGGGGTCTGTGCAATATTATTCTGATGCTAAAGGGCAGAGGATGAATGATATGGCAGATGATTACGAAGCCCCTGTTAACGGAAACGACTTGAAGCTGACAATTGACACGAGAGTGCAGACAATTATAGAGCGGGAGCTGGATATCGCCGAACAGACATACAATCCAGACAGCATAATCGCCATTGCGATGAATCCTAATACAGGTGAAATTATGGGGATGTCAAGCAGACCTGGCTTTGACCCGGCAGATTTCCGTAATGTTTCATCAGAGGTTTTTAACCGAAACTTGCCGATTTGGAGCGCATATGAGCCGGGATCGACATTCAAAATTATTACCCTTGCTGCAGCCTTAGAAGAAGGCAAGGTAGACTTGGAAAAAGACACATTCACAGACCCAGGTTATGCTGATGTCGATGGAACGAAGCTGAAATGCTGGAAGCGCGGCGGGCATGGTGCACAAACCTTTTTAGAAGTTGTCCAAAACTCCTGTAACCCTGGATTTGTATCGTTAGGGCAAGAGCTGGGTAAGGATACTTTGTTTAAATATATTCGCAGCTTCGGATTTGGCGAAAAAACCGGAATTGATCTTCAGGGAGAATCGAAAGGTATCCTTTTTAACTTAGATAGGGTCGGACCTGTTGAGCTTGCGACAACTGCCTTTGGACAAGGTGTTGCTGTAACGCCTATCCAGCAGGTGACAGCATTATCAGCAGCCATCAATGGTGGCACATTGTACACGCCATATGTGGCAAGCGAGCTGATTGACCCAAACACAGGTGAAGTCATTATGAAGAAGGAGCCAGTTGCAAAAAGGAAGGTAATATCCGAAGATACTTCGAAAAAAATCAGGGAAGCGCTGGAAAGCGTCGTTGCCCAAGGCTCAGGGGGGAAAGCCTTTGTAGATGGGTACCGTGTCGGCGGGAAGACAGGAACAGCCCAAAAAGCTTCTGGCGGAAAATATTTAGAGAATAACTTTATTGTTTCCTTTATCGGTTTCGCACCAGCAGACGATCCTGAGCTTGTCGTGTATGTGGCGGTCGATAATCCGAAAGGTACAGTCCAATTTGGTGGAGTAGTAGCAGCTCCGATTGTAGGAAGCATCATGGGTGACAGCCTTCGCGCACTTGGAGTGAAGGAAAGGAAGGATCAGCTGGAAAAAGAATATAAATATCCAGAAAATCCTTTAATCGAAGTTCCAGATTTAGTAGGCCTGACGAAAAAAGAAATCAGTGAAGTTTTCCTTAACCTCAAGATTGAGCCGAGCGGAAGCGGAGACACTGTTATCAAGCAGTCGCCAGAGCCGGGAACAAAGGTAAAAGACGGCTCAACCATTCGTTTATACTATAATAATTAACCACACCTTTTAAGATAAAGGCGGCACAATCGCCGCCTTTATTTTTCATTATTACGGAGAAAAAACCGAACACGATGGCACAATTCCTTTTTATCATGTAAAATATAAACGCTAAGAAAAAATGCATTTTCTAACATTGGTCATGCATTTGATATAATATTAGTATTTATGAATAAAATGAGTACATATGGATTTATTAGAAAAGAGGATTTGAATCATGCAGTTAAAACAATTATTAAAAAGCTTAGGGCCATATGCTTTATATAATGGAACAGATGCAGAAATCACTTCAATTGAAAATGATAACCGCAAAGTGGGTCAAGGCAGCTTGTTCATCTGCATCAAAGGATTTACTGTCGATGGACATGATTTTGCTCATAAGGCTTATGAGGCAGGTGCCGCTGCTATCCTTGCAGAAAGAGAATTAGCGGAAGACTTTGACATACCGGTCATTATTGTGAAGGACACGAAAAGGGCGAGCAGCATTCTTGCTGACGCGTTCTATGGTCATCCAACACAAAAGCTAAAGCTTATCGGCATAACAGGAACAAATGGCAAAACAACAACAAGCCATCTGATTGAGACAATCCTGCAAAAGGCTAATAGACGTACAGGTATCATTGGAACAATGTATACAAAAATAGACAATGAAATTCAGGAAACAAAAAACACTACACCAGAAGCAGTAACTTTACAAAAGATTTTTCATCAAATGACAGAAAAACAGGTGGATACTGCCGTGATGGAAGTTTCTTCCCATGCCTTATATGAAGGCAGGGTGTTTGGCTGCGATTATGATGTGGCAGTGTTTACGAACTTGTCACAGGATCATCTAGATTTCCATGGCACGATGGATGAATACAGAAGAGCAAAAGGCTTGTTATTCACAAGGCTGGGCAATGTTTATTCAACAAAACATCCGAAATATGCTGTTTTGAACAAGGATGATGCTGCAAGTGAAGAATATGAAAAACTGACAGCAGCAATTGTCGTTACGTATGGAATTGACAAAGATGCAGACATCATGGCGAAGGATATACATATCGATGCAGGTGGAACGAAGTTTGAATTAATAACACCTGCAGGAAGCTATGCCGTTTCCCTGCAAATGGTCGGCAAATTTAGTGTATATAATGCTTTAGCGAGTATTGCAGCAGCGTTTGTGAGCGGCATTCCAATGGAAACGGCTATTTCCGCCCTTGAATCAGTAAAGGGTGTGTCAGGCAGATTTGAGACAGTTGATGCAGGTCAGGATTTTTCTGTTATCGTCGACTATTCTCATACACCAGACAGTCTTGAAAATGCCCTTGTAACCATTAAAGAGTTTGCAAAAGGTGATATTCATGTTGTTGTCGGCTGCGGCGGTGACAGAGATAAAACGAAGCGTCCTTTAATGGCAGAGATAGCGTGCAGATATGCCGACCATGCTATATTTACAAGCGACAACCCAAGAAGCGAGGACCCGCTTGAAATATTGAAAGACATGGTTTCAGGCGTTCCTGGCAAGGAATATAACGTCATTGCCGACAGAAAAGAAGCTATTGATCATGCGGTTAAGACTGCAAAAGCAAATGATGTTATTTTAATTGCAGGTAAAGGGCATGAAACGTATCAGCAAATAGGAGCACAAACTTTTGACTTTGATGACCGCCTTGTAGCGAAAGAGGCGATATTAGGAGTGAAAAAATGACACTGTCCTATAAAACTATTCTGCAGGCAATTCCTGATGCGAAAGGATACGCAAATGAAGAGATAAACTTTTTGACGGTTTCTTTTTTCAGTGATGAACAGCAGACTAAAGGACTGTTTGCGCCCTTGTATGGCAAAGAGTCCGGGGATTTGTCCACAGCAATTGCAAATGGTGCAATAGGAGCAATATGGGACAAAGAAGAAGAAATACCATCCTATACACCAAATCATTTTCCAATATTCTATACAAATGATATAAAGAAAGGCTTATACAAAATGATCGAACTATATGAACAAAACTTAAATGGACAACAACAAGCTAAATTTATTTATGCAAAAGACAAAAGCGCGAAGGCCTTGGAAACATACGACGGAGCTGTAATCAAAAATGTGCTTGGCGCTGTGAAAGGAGGGGAATGAACATGATGGAGAAAGTTATCTTTTTTACAATAATATTAGGGTTTTTAATAACGGTTCTTACTTCACCAGTTTTTATTCCCTTCTTGAGAAGGCTGAAATTCGGACAAAGCATTAGAGAGGAAGGCCCAAAATCCCATCAGAAGAAATCAGGGACGCCAACAATGGGCGGTCTGATGATTTTATTATCTGTTGTCGTAACAACACTCGTAATGACTTATAAGTTTACAGAGCCGACTATGAAAACATACATGCTCCTTTTTGTTATGTTAGGATTCGGATTGCTTGGCTTCTTGGATGATTTTATTAAAGTTGTGATGAAAAGGAATTTAGGATTAACTTCCAGACAAAAGCTTTTAGGTCAAATTGTTATTTCCGTTATTTTCTATTTTGTGCTGATGCAAAATGATTTCTCAACAAGCATCAATATTCCGCTGATTGATAAATCATTTGATCTCGGTTGGTTTTATGTTGTATTCATCGTCTTCTGGCTTGTAGGTTTTTCAAATGCAATCAACCTTACAGACGGTTTAGACGGACTAGTGTCCGGAACCTCTGCCATAAGCTTTGGTGCGTTTGCGGTACTTGCATGGAGCCAGTCACAGTTTGAAATCAGCATTTTTTCTGTGGCAATTGTCGGTGCTGTTTTAGGCTTTTTAGTATTCAATGCCCATCCTGCGAAGGTATTTATGGGAGATACAGGTTCATTAGCTTTAGGAGGAGCAATTGCGGCAATCGCTATTTTAACGAAGCTGGAAATTTTGCTTATTCTAATCGGGGGAGTCTTTGTTATCGAAACATTGTCAGTTATCCTTCAAGTAATTTCCTTTAAGTCAACAGGAAGAAGGATTTTCCGAATGAGCCCGCTTCACCATCATTATGAGCTTGTAGGCTGGTCAGAATGGCGCGTTGTTGTGACATTCTGGAGTGTAGGATTGCTGTTTGCAGTATTAGGAATTTATATTGAGGTGTGGTTATAAAAATGAAACATATCACTGATTATCATCATAAAAAGGTACTTGTATTAGGTCTTGCGAAAAGTGGCGTTAGCGCTGCTTCTCTTTTGCATAAATTAGGGGCGTTTGTGACTGTGAACGACAGCAAGCCACTTGGAGAAAATCCTGAGGCGCAAGAATTGCTGGAGCAGGGGATTACGGTTATATGCGGCAGTCACCCTGTGGAGCTATTAGAGGAAGGATTTCAATTAATTGTGAAAAATCCTGGTATTCCATACTATAACCCAATGGTTGAAAGAGCTGTAGAAAAAGGGATTCCTATCATTACAGAAGTGGAGCTTGCTTATAAGGTTTCTGAGGCTCCTTTTCTTGCGATTACTGGTTCAAATGGCAAGACAACGACAACTACCCTATTGTTTGAGATGCTTGAGGCTGCCAGCAAAAAGCCACTGATTGCGGGGAATATTGGAACTGTTGCTGCAGATGTCGCACAAAAAGCAGAAGCCGACAATCAAATTGTTATTGAGCTTTCATCATTCCAGCTGATGGGGATTGATCAATTCAAGCCGAAAGTCGCGATTATTACGAATATTTATGATGCCCATCTGGATTACCATGGCACTAGGGATGAGTATGCAAAAGCGAAGGGTAATATTACAAACAACCAGGATGAGCATGATTACCTTATTGTCAATGTGGAGCAAGAAGTGGTAATGGATATTGCCCGCAGAAGCAAAGCAACCATCATTCCTTTTTCAACAGCAAAGCCCCTTGAATTCGGAGCATTTGTAAAAGATGGTTCTATTTACTTCCATGATGAAAAAGTGATTGAGGTTAAGGATATCGTATTGCCTGGCGCTCATAATTTGGAAAACATTTTGTCTGCCATTGCTGCAGCGAAGCTGACTGGTGTTGACAATAACAGCATTCACCGTGTATTGAGCTCATTCAAAGGGGTAAAACACAGATTGCAGTTCATTGATGAGATCCAAGGGAGACGCTTTTATAATGATTCAAAAGCAACGAATATCCTTGCGACGGAAAATGCGCTTGCAGCGTTTACGGCACCGACCATTCTTCTTGCTGGAGGCTTAGACAGAGGCAATGAGTTTGATGAGCTCATTCCGTCCCTTAAAAATGTCAAGGCGATGATTACGTTTGGCCAAACTGCTGAAAAACTGGAGCGAATTGCCAAAGAGGCAGGAATAAAAACTATCCAACGTGTCGATAATGTGGACAAAGCTGTACCGGCTGCTTTCCAGCTATCTGAGGAAGGCGATGTTATCCTTCTGTCACCAGCATGTGCAAGCTGGGATCAATACAAAACTTTTGAAGTCAGAGGAGACATTTTTATTGAAGCGGTGCATAAGCTTAAATAAGGGCTTGTTTACATCCATCGTTTCAAATTAGGAAAATGATGATTAAGGTGATTTTATCACCTTAAAAGGGATAGGAATGTCACCCTTCATTCTAAAGTCCGATGCAAGCCCTAATACTTGCAACTCGAGGTGTGGAAAAGGTGCCGACAAAAAAAACAACTCCCGACATATTCCTTATTATCATCACGTTTACATTACTGGCGATAGGACTGATCATGGTGTACAGTGCAAGTGCTGTATGGGCAGATTACAAGTTTGATGATTCTTTCTTCTTTGCAAAAAGACAGATGCTTTTTGCCGGAGTCGGGATTGTCGCCATGTTTTTCATCATGAATATCGACTATTGGACATGGAGAACATGGGCGAAAATTATCGTTATTGTATGTTTTGTTCTGTTAGTATTTGTACTTATACCGGGAATTGGGAATGTCCGTAATGGATCGCGCAGCTGGATTGGAGTGGGAGCATTCTCCATTCAGCCATCAGAATTTATGAAGATGGCGATGATTGCTTTCCTTGCAAAATTTCTGTCAGAAAATCAGAAAAAGATTACTTCCTTTAAAAAGGGGCTTGTGCCAGCATTAGGCATTGTATTTTTAGCGTTTGGGATGATTATGCTTCAGCCTGATTTAGGGACAGGCACCGTCATGGTTGGGACAAGTGTTGTGATGATTTTTATCGCTGGTGCAAGAATACGGCATTTCGTGTTTCTCGGTTTGATTGGACTAGCCGGCTTTGTCGGACTGGTTGCCTCTGCGCCGTACCGGATTAAAAGGATAACTTCTTTCCTTGATCCGTGGTCAGACCCTCTTGGAAGCGGCTTTCAAATCATTCAGTCTTTATACGCGATAGGACCAGGAGGATTGTTTGGCCTAGGGCTTGGAGAAAGCAGACAAAAATTCTTTTACTTGCCAGAGCCGCAAACGGACTTTATTTTTGCGATTCTTTCAGAAGAGCTTGGATTCATTGGAGGCTCTTTGATCCTGCTGCTGTTTTCCTTACTGCTGTGGAGAGGCATTAGGATTGCCCTCGGAGCACAAGATTTGTTTGGAAGCTTGCTAGCTGTAGGAATTATCGCAATGGTTGCCATTCAAGTTATGATCAATATCGGAGTTGTAACAGGCTTAATGCCAGTTACTGGGATTACACTGCCGTTCTTAAGCTATGGCGGATCTTCCTTGACATTAATGCTTGTGGCAATAGGGGTTTTATTGAATGTGAGTCGCTATTCGAGATATTAAATAAAGAGAAGCAGCATTACACGGAGAGGTTGGCTTAAAGCCTTCCTTTTTTTTATGCGTTCAGCAGGTAATTTTATTTAAAATCTTCATATAATTCACTAATATAAACAAATGATAACAATTATTTCACTACGAATGTAGGGAGAGGGGAGGGGAAGGGGGAGGATGCTCAAATAAAATGCTTGTTTGACAAGGGGTTATTAATGCAAGCCCCGCAAATGAAGCTCTTTTTATCCTTCAATAAATGTATTACAATTTGTTTTCAATTTTAGTAAATTACACGAATAGGTTTAAAATATAGTACAATAGGGAACATCTAGTTTTGGGCTTTAAGAAAATCCTCCAAAATATTCAAAGAAGATAGTTTCTGTTTTTCATAAATAAAGCTATAATAAAGAAGATTTGAAAATCGTAAATAAATGCTTAAATAAGCAGCTAGAACAAGTACGTGTTATGAGGTGGGAAAATGAAAATAGTGGTTAGCGGCGGTGGTACCGGAGGACATATTTATCCAGCACTTGCCTTAATCCGTGAAATACAAAAAGAAGTCAAGGATGTCGAGTTCTTATACATAGGAACAGAACAAGGGCTAGAGAGTAAACTAGTGCGCCGTGAAAATATTCCATTTAAAGCGATACATATAACTGGGTTTAAACGAAAGCTCTCACCTGAAAATGTGAAAACCGTTTGGAGATTTATTTCTGGTGTCAATAAATGCAAGAAAATCTTGAAAGAATTCCAAGCAGATGTGGTAATTGGAACAGGCGGTTATGTTTGCGGACCTGTAGTGTATGCTGCCGCAAAAATGGGGATTGCTACGATTATTCATGAACAGAACAGTGTGCCTGGATTGACTAATAAATTCTTGAGCAAGTATGTCGATAAAGTGGCAACATGCTTTGCCGAAGCCGAACAGTTTTTCCCGAAGGAAAAGGTTGTTCTAACAGGCAACCCTCGTGCATCGGAAGTATTAAACCAGGATGCAATTAAAGGAAAGCTTTCTGCCGGACTTAAACTTAATAGCCCAGCTGTGCTAATCTTTGGAGGCTCAAGAGGAGCGAGACCGATTAATGATGCGGTTATTGCTGCATTGCCTGAGTTTGGGAAGAAGGATTATCAGATCCTTTATGTAACGGGAGAAGTCCATTATGAATCAGTGAAGAAGGAAGTCGAAAAAGTCGGCAATCCGGAAAATGTGATTATCAAACCGTTTGTGCATAATATGCCAGAGGTGCTTGCAGGAATTGACCTGACAGTAGCAAGGGCAGGAGCTACAACATTGGCTGAGCTCACGTCCCTTGGAATTCCAAGCATTTTAATCCCAAGCCCTTACGTGACGAATAACCATCAAGAGAAAAACGCCCATTCACTTACTAATAACGGTGCAGCAAAACTATTGCTTGAACGTGAATTGACTGGTGATAGCCTGGTGAAAGACATCGATGATATTATGCTGCAGCCTGAAAAGTTGAAAAGCATGAAAGCTGCTTCATTGGAATTAGGGATTCCAGATGCTGCGATGAGACTTTTCAATGTTATGAAGGATGTCACAAAATAATCAGTTGGGTGGGGAAAGTTTTCCGTTTCCCATCCAGACTTTTCTTCAATTAATGTAATCAGGATGCTATAATCAAACATTAGAAGAGTTAAGTCTATTATATTTGTAATAGACAAGCTTTATCACCTTGAAAGTCATGAAAAAAGTTTCAAAACAAGACATTTTCTGCTTTAAATAAAACAGATATATTCCGATATATATTAAGTGATTATGAAACGGCAGCTTACATACTGTTGCTTGTTTGTTAGAGGTGGTTATTTGGATAAAGGGAAGATTGTTTCCATTGAAGATAGAATTCCTAAATTGAAACAGCAGCGAAAAAAGAAAGCAAACAAACGCCTCATATTTCTGCTCATGCTATTTTTTCTCCTCATTGGATGCATTATTTACTTTCAGTCACCATTAAGCAATGTGAAAGAAACAATCGTGACAGGAAACATCTTGTATACGGAAGGGGAGATAGAGGAAATCAGCGGAATCAGCTCTTCGACAAATATTTGGACTATAAAAAAGGACAAGATTGAAGAAAAACTGAATACACTGCCTGAAATCAAGTCATCCTCTGTTTCTTTAAAGCTTCCAAACAAAGTGAATATTGAAGTGGAAGAATATAAACGGATTGCTTACATGGTAAGCGGCAATAAGTATATTCCCATTCTGGAAAGCGGAACTGAATTAGAGGGAAGAAGCTCTGATTCAACACCGTATGATGCTCCGCTCATTATGGATTTTGATAATGACAAAGCGTTGGAGAAAACAGTCAAGGAGCTGAAAAAACTCCCAGCTGGTGTTTACAATGCTATCTCTGAGATCCATTACACACCGAAAAAAACGGATTCATACCATATTAATGTATTTATGAATGATGGATTTGAAGTGGCAGCCTCTTTAAGCACTTTTGCAGAGAAGATGGAACACTATCCATCGATTATCAGCCAATTGAATCCAAAGAAAAAGGGTGTTATTGACTTAGAAGTCGGCTCTTATTTCAAGGAGTATGGATCATCAGAAGGAGAGGGAAATAGTGAAGAATAAACGAAAGGGGAGCCACGTAATCTTTTCTTTTGTTTTTCTTGTACTAGGGTTCATTGTTGCCTTTGCCTTCCAAATGGCCAATGCTGAAGACGGTCCGAAAAGTTTGAGTGACAGCCAGTTTGATCGGGATCTTGCATTGCGAAATGAGCTGATCGAACAAGAAGAAAGAAATAATGAGCTTTATAAAGAGCTCGAACAAGTTCAAAAGGATCTGTCCGATTACGAAAAAGAGCTCTCCACAAAAGCGGATGCCTATTACAATCTTGCTGAAGATGCCAATAATTACCGCATGTATTTAGGCAAGGTTGGCGTTGTGGGACAAGGAGTGCAGGTTACTCTAGAAGATGGGAATTATGATCCGAATGATGATAATGTTAATAATTATCTTGTTCATGAACATCATATCTTTGAAGTGGTGAATGAGCTTTATGTTTCAGGCGCAGCAGCCGTTAGCATTAACGGCCAGCGCTTAAGCCATGATTCTTATATTCTATGTAATGGACCTGTGATTGAAATTGACGGAAATCAGTATCCTGCTCCATTTGTGATTACTGCCATTGGAGACAGTGAAGTAATGGAAGGTGCATTAAACATTAAAGGCGGAGTGAAGGATACATTGGTGAATGAAAACATCAAATTCACACTCGAAAAGAAAGAGACCATTACAATGGAGGCACTTAGAACAAATTAGGTGAAAAGAGATGTGCTGCCGAATATTTATTATGGAAGTATGGTGAAGGCATGAACAAAAAACTTTTCACTATGACAATAATCTTGCTAGTAATCGGGTTTATGCTTGCCGTTCAATTCCAAACAGTCAAAAAGCCGAAGGTGAGAGACACAAGGGATACTTGGGAGTTAAAGCAAGCCCTTCTCAAGGAAAAAGAAACGGAGCTTAAGCTGTTAAGCGATATTCGTGCAAACAGCCAAAAAGTCGACGAGTATAAAAGCGACAGCTCACAGACGAAAGAAGAGCTCCTTCAAGAGACAATTGCTGAGCTGAAAGATGATATTGGTCTTACAGAAAAAGCTGGATATGGAATCGTTATATCCATTCAGCCTGTCAGCTCAGATTTGCTGATGGGTGATGAGCAAGGCGCCATTACAGCCGATCTTTTGAAACGGCTCATTAATGAGTTGAATTTGTACGGCGCAAAGGAAATAGCCATTGACGAACATCGTTACATTAATACTTCTGTCATTAGGGATATTAATGGGGAGACAAAGATGAACGGTTATTCTGTCAACAAATTTCCTTTGACGATAAAAGTGATTGCTGCAGATAAAAACAGTGCCGAGCAGCTGTATAATCGCATGAAGGTTTCACAATCAGCGGATGATTTCTTTATGGACAATCTGTTGCTGGATGTTAAAAAGCCGCAGCAAACAATAACCATTCCAGCATATGAAGACAATATCCGGATTCGGTATATGAAGCCTGCAGGAGATGAAGAAGGAGGCGGTGCTTAATGTGGCTGCCTATATTTGGCCTTATTATCGGCATATCACTTGGTCTTATGACAGATATTACAGTCCCGGATGAATATGCCAACTATTTGTCAATTGCAGTACTAGCAGCACTCGATACGCTGTTTGGCGGCATCAGGGCGCATTTGCAGAACATATATGATGAAAAGGTGTTTGTATCAGGTTTTTTCTTTAATATTCTCCTTGCTGCAAGTTTAGCTTTTCTCGGTGTTCATCTTGGTGTAGACTTATACTTAGCTGCCATATTTGCCTTCGGTGTAAGGCTGTTTCAAAATATCGCAGTCATTAGAAGAATCATCTTGACAAAGTGGGAAAATAAACGAGAAAAAACTGAAAAAAATCAATCATAAAAAAGGGAATATATTAGTTTTGGCGAATTATTTAATAAATAATATATTAATAGGGAATTTTATTCATTAAAATTTAACATTCGCTAAATAAGCAGGATAGCTGTTGTTCACTTATTTTTAAAAAGCAAAAGGAGGTGCCCGAGAATGAACAGCAATGAATTTTATGTAAGTCTAGACATCGGTACATCCAGCGTGAAAGTAATCATCGGCGAAATGATTAATGAGTCCTTAAACATTATTGGAGTAGGCATCGTACCTTCTGAAGGGTTGAGGAAGGGTTCTATTGTCGATATAGATGAAACCGTTCATTCCATACGAAGAGCTATTGAACAGGCGGAAAGAATGATTGGTGTAGAAATTAAACAAGTTATTGTTGGCGTTTCGGGAAATCATGTAAGCTTGCAGCCCTCACATGGAGTAGTGGCAGTTTCAAGTGAAAATCGTGAAATAACAATAGAAGATGTAATGAGAGTAAAGGATGCAGCACAAGTTGTTTCCATTCCGCCTGAGAGGGAGATAATCGACATTATCCCAAAGCAGTTTATCGTGGATGGTCTTGATGAAATTACAGATCCTCGCGGGATGATAGGCGTCCGCCTTGAAATGGAAGGAATCATTATAACAGGCAGCAAGACAATATTACATAATACGCTTCGCTGCGTGGAAAAAGCAGGCCTTGAGATTGTTGATATTACATTGCAGCCTCTTGCCGCTGGTTCCTTCGCGCTGTCAAAGGATGAAAAAAATCTTGGAGTGGCACTGCTTGATATTGGAGGCGGGTCTACTACAATCGCTGTTTTTGAAAATGGCTTCTTGAAAAAAACAAGCGTCTTGCCAATCGGAGGAGATCATATAACAAAAGATCTGTCCATTGGCTTGCGAACAACAACCGAAGATGCAGAAAAAATCAAAGTGAAATATGGCTATGCCTATTACAATCACGCATCAGAGGAAGAAGTATTCAGCGTTCCGATTATCGGAAGTGACCAGCATCAGCAGTTCAACCAACTGGAAATTGCCGATATTATTGAAGCAAGATTGGAAGAAATGTTTGATTTAGTGATGGACGAGCTAGAAAGACTAGGTGTGTATGATCTTCCAGGCGGTTTCGTACTTTCTGGAGGAGTCGCCGGAACAAAAGGCATTTTGGAATTGGCCCAGGAAGTTTTCCAAAATCGGGTCCGCATCGCGATACCTGATTATATTGGTGTAAGGGAAGCTCAATATACAACTGCTGTCGGCTTGATTAAATTCTCATACAAGAACAACAAGCTGCAAGGCGGCAGTATTCAACAGGCTGAGCCTGTTGCAGTTGGGGAACCAAAGGAAAAAAGAGCACCAAAACAGGCTCCACCAAAAGCTTCATACGAAAAACAGCCTGTCGAAAAAGGACCTTCCAAGCTAAAGAAATTTATGGGATACTTTTTCGATTAAAAGATAAAAAACATAAGAACTATTAAAATGGTATGTTTACTCCATATCACCAAGATTTGAGACGCGGACAGTTCGATACTGCTGAATATCGACGAATTAGGAGGATTTGTCATGTTAGAATTTGATACAAATATAGATTCATTAGCTGTAATAAAAGTTATTGGTGTCGGTGGCGGCGGGAACAATGCTGTCAATCGAATGATTGAACATGGTGTTCAAGGAGTAGAGTTTATTGCAGTAAATACGGACGCACAAGCGTTGAACTTATCAAAAGCTGAAGTGAAAATGCAAATCGGTGGCAAACTGACAAGAGGTTTGGGTGCCGGTGCTAACCCTGAAGTGGGTAAAAAAGCTGCAGAGGAAAGCAAAGAACAAATCGAAGAGGCTCTAAAAGGAGCTGATATGGTATTTGTTACTGCAGGTATGGGAGGCGGAACAGGTACTGGTGCAGCACCTGTTATCGCACAAATCGCAAAAGACATCGGCGCATTAACAGTTGGTGTTGTAACAAGACCGTTCACATTTGAAGGCAGAAAGCGTTCAACACATGCAGCAAGCGGTATCTCTGCTCTTAAAGAAGCTGTAGATACTTTGATTGTCATCCCGAATGACCGCTTGCTTGAAATTGTGGATAAGAGCACTCCGATGCTTGAAGCATTCAGAGAAGCAGATAATGTACTCCGTCAAGGTGTACAAGGTATCTCTGACCTTATTGCAACACCAGGGTTAATCAACCTTGACTTCGCTGATGTGAAAACAATCATGGTTAACAAAGGATCTGCATTGATGGGAATCGGTGTTGCATCAGGAGAAAATCGCGCGGCAGAAGCAGCCAAAAAGGCAATTTCATCACCGTTGCTTGAAACATCTATCGATGGAGCGCAAGGTGTGTTAATGAACATTACGGGCGGATCTAACTTAAGCCTATATGAAGTTCAGGAAGCAGCTGACATTGTCGCTTCTGCATCTGACCAAGATGTTAACATGATCTTCGGTTCTGTTATTAACGAAAACTTAAAAGACGAAATTGTCGTAACAGTAATTGCAACTGGATTTAACCAAGATGCGATTCAAGTATCTGCTTCAAGGCCATCTTTAAATAGCATGAAGCCTTCAAGCAACCCTAGCAGCTCACGTGAAGTGAAACGCGAGGAAAATCCAAACAGTGCAAAAGAGCCTGTACGCGGAAACTCAATCCAAACAGGTGAAGATACATTGGATATACCAACATTCTTACGTAACAGAAATCGCAGAAGATAAAAAAAAGCGGGATAATTTCCCGCTTTTTTTTTTATGCTTTCATAGCCTGGGAAATAATTTCATTTTAAAAAAACTGAAAATTTACCATTAGAACAAACTTATAGCAGAAGGCAAGAAATAGTGACAAAATCTGTTGTTAATAGAGAAAATTTCTGATTTTTTGATTACAGGAAGTGACACACTTTCCTCAAGCAGTAGGTTATACTTTTTCGTAACAGATTAATAGAGTTAGATGAGCAAGCAATCATGCCATAAAACTTTAGGAAGGAGGCTCAAACTACTTGGCCGTTTATTTAGATGTCATATGGCTGCTAAATTTCTTGTTTGACAGCTTGCTGCTCTACTTGACAGCCATCATCTTAAAAAGAGACGTAAAGCTTTGGAGAGTGCTGTGCGGCGGCCTGATAGGATCGATAATCATTCTTTTGGCAGTTACTCCATACCACATCTATACAAGTCACCCGATTTCAAAGCTAGGCTTCTCTTGTGTGATGATTTTGACTGTTTTTGGCTTTAAAAGACTGCGCTATTATCTTAGTGGATTAATGACCTTTTATTTTGTCACCTTCCTGATTGGAGGGGTACTGATTGGCAGCCATTATTTTGTTCAGTTTGATTTTCAATTATCTTCTTCTGTTATGCTAGCTAGTGTTAAAGGTTTTGGTGATCCAATCAGCTGGCTGTTTGTATTGCTTGGCTTTCCAGCAGCCTGGCATTTTTCTAGAAAGAATGTAGAAAGCATTGAAATAACAAAAATCAAATATGAAGAGATTGTCCAAGTGAGCTTTCAAATAGCCGGCAAGGCTTTTACTTTAAAGGGGCTCGTTGACAGCGGCAACCAAGTATATGATCCAATTTCAAGAGTTCCCGTCATGTTTGTATCTATTAATGGAATGGGCGATGATCTGCCAGCTGAGTTATGTGAAATTGTTGATGACTCGGAAGCGATTATTCATGGGCAAAAGCAGCTAAGTGATGACTGGCAATACCGGATGCGCATTATCCCCTATAAGGTGATGGGGAAAGAGCATCAGCTCATGATTGCCATTAAGCCAGAACAGCTTGTCATTGAACAAAAAGATGACAAATATTTAGTGGAAAAAGGGCTGATTTCTTTTACAAGACAGCAGCTTTCATCAGATGATGCTTTTTCATGCATTGTGCATCCTAAAATGCTGACAGGCAAAAAAATCAATGTGGTAAACGAAGGAATGGTTAGTTAATATACTATACTCTTTTGATACATCATTTAGAAGGAGGACAATTATGAAAAAACTAAAGCTTCGCTTAACTTACTACTGGTATAAGCTATTAATGAAATTAGGTTTGAAAACAGATGAAGTTTTTTATATTGGCGGAAGCGAAGCATTGCCTCCACCGTTAAGCAAAGAAGAGGAAGAAGAACTACTTCTGAAGCTGCCAGAAGGTGATCAGGCAGCAAGATCGATTTTAATTGAACGTAATTTGCGTCTTGTTGTTTATATTGCCAGGAAATTTGAGAATACGGGCATCAATATTGAAGACTTAATTAGTATTGGAACCATCGGACTAATAAAGGCTGTCAATACTTTTAATCCTGAAAAGAAAATCAAGCTTGCTACATATGCATCAAGATGTATCGAGAATGAGATACTGATGTATTTGAGAAGAAACAATAAAATACGGTCAGAGGTTTCCTTCGATGAACCGCTGAATATTGACTGGGATGGCAATGAACTGCTGTTATCAGATGTAATGGGTACAGAGGAAGATATCATCACGAAAGACCTCGATGCAAGCGTCGATAAAAAACTGCTCATAAGGGCATTGCATCAGCTTTCTAAAAGAGAGAAGCAAATTATGGAGCTGCGCTTCGGCCTTGGAACAGGCGAAGAAAAGACGCAGAAGGATGTAGCAGATATGCTTGGCATTTCTCAGTCCTATATATCCAGATTGGAAAAAAGGATTATAAAAAGACTGCAAAAGGAATTTAATAAAATGGTGTAGAGTGATCTGTCAGCTAAACTTCAACTAACAAGGATGAATTAATTCTTCTTTCTTGTTAGAAAGTGCGGCTGGCATTTTTTGTCGAATAAAAAATTTTTTTGTGCGAATTATTATTGCAGAAAAACATTGTACTGATAGTTTTTTGAAGAGAAAACGGTAGTGAATTTGTATTAGGATGGAAAATCACTTATGCATATTTTTCCTTCTCAAGGAGATACTGTTTTTTGTACAGCAGCTCCTGTGAGGAGGGAAATAGATTGACTCGAAATAAAGTAGAAATTTGCGGTGTGGATACATCTAAGCTTCCAGTATTGAAAAACGAAGAAATGAGAGAGCTCTTCAAGCAAATGCATCAGGGAGATATTACCGCAAGAGAAAGTCTCGTTAATGGAAATCTCCGCCTTGTATTAAGTGTGATTCAAAGGTTCAACAATAGAGGCGAGTTTGTCGATGACTTATTTCAAGTTGGTTGTATCGGTCTAATGAAATCTATTGATAATTTTGATTTAAGTCAAAACGTAAAGTTTTCCACCTATGCTGTCCCGATGATAATTGGTGAAATTCGCCGTTACTTGCGTGACAATAACCCGATAAGGGTGTCCAGGTCCTTAAGGGATATAGCTTATAAAGCATTGCAAGTCAGAGAGCGATTAATGAGCAAGACATCAAAGGAACCAACAGCTGAGGAAATTGCAAAAGAGCTTGATATTCCCCATGAGGATATCGTCTTCGCATTGGATGCAATTCAAGATCCAGTCTCTCTTTTTGAGCCGATCTATAATGACGGTGGCGATCCAATCTATGTGATGGATCAATTGAGTGATGAGAAGAACAAGGATATACAATGGGTGGAAGAACTCGCCCTCAAAGAAGGAATGCGAAGATTGAACGATCGGGAAAAACTTATTTTAAGAAAGCGTTTTTTTCAAGGGAAAACGCAAATGGAAGTTGCTGATGAAATAGGTATCTCCCAAGCTCAAGTATCAAGACTGGAAAAGGCTGCTATTAAACAAATGAATAAAAATATCCAAAGCTAGTAGTGAGCTTGTACATGAGAACTGCCGAAAAAATGTTTCGGCAGTTTTTTTATGGGCAATTATCTCCCTGACGTACGAGAATTTGTACTAATTATCGTAATTGGCAACATATATTTTTATAAAGGCTATCCTTGCATTCAGTGATTATTATATAGGAGTGGGAGCAATGCTTAAAATTTCTGATTTTCAAATAAAAGATGTCGTCAATGTAGCGAATGGGAAAAAGCTTGGTAATATTGGAGATATAGATATTAATTTGCAGACAGGAAAGATTGAATCGATTATTATTGGCGGGCCAGGAAAGGTATTAGGATTCTTCAATAGAGAAGCAGATATTGTGATTCCATGGAGCAATATTTTAAAAATCGGAGAAGACGTAATCTTAGTTAAATATACAAAGTCGCTCGAGCTCACAGAAGTGGAAGAATAGGGCGAAATATTATTGGTTTTTTTATGACCAATGCACAAGTCTATGGTAAACTATAAAAAAAAGCTGAGGTTATAAAAAATGGAACCTTTCTTATTACATGAAAATGAATATTTTAC
This sequence comes from Niallia laureatilytica, assembly GCF_046613985.1. Classification (NCBI taxonomy): domain Bacteria; kingdom Bacillati; phylum Bacillota; class Bacilli; order Caryophanales; family Bacillaceae; genus Niallia; species Niallia laureatilytica. The sequence goes on from NZ_JBKKHP010000002.1 coordinate 662,647, forward strand.
CATTCAATCATGGTGTAAAGACTACCCGCAATTAGCAGCAGGATTCACTACAAAAAACGGCGGCACAAGCATTGGCCATCATAAAGGTTTAAATATGGCCTATCATGTTAATGATTCAAATGAGAAGGTAACAGCAAATCGCCAAATTGTCGCAAATAAACTCCATTTCCCGTTGAGAAATTGGGTTGGTTCTGAACAAACCCATAAGAACAACATTTGGGAAGTGACAAAAGCAGATGTAGGTAAAGGGGCGTGCGACTATGAAAGTGCATTGCCAGATACAGATGGCTTATTTACAATGGATGAAGGCATTTTATTGACCCTTTGCTATGCTGACTGTGTTCCGCTGTATTTCATCCACAGGAAAACGAAGGCGATCGGCATTGCCCATGCCGGCTGGCAAGGTACTGTTAAGAAAATTGCCAACAAAATGGTCGAGGTGTTCAAATCACACGGAATTGATTCGAGTGAAATTGAAGTAGCCATCGGTCCGTCCATAACTGACGAACAATACATAGTAGACGGGCGTGTCATAAACAGAGTTGAAGATGCGTTAGATAAAGATGATGATAAGCCATATGTGCTTGTCTCCCCGAATCAATATTCATTGAGTTTACAAAAGCTGAACAAACAGCTGTTAATAAAGGCAGGTATTCAGGAATCCAACATTTTGGTGACTGGCCTTTGCACAAGTGTTCAGGAGTCATACTTTTATTCCCACAGGCGAGATCAAGGGAAAACAGGAAGAATGATGAGCTTTATTGGCTGGAGAGAGGATGTTTAAAGTAAGATGCAAGTAAAGGTTAATTTGCAAGAAATTAGGGAAAAGATGAAATTGGCTTGTGAAAAAGTCAATAGATCTGTTGAAGATATCACCATTATCGCAGTGACAAAATATGTTACAATAGAAAGGGCAAAAGAGGCAGTAGAGGCAGGTGTGACCAATCTTGGCGAAAACCGGGAAGAAGGCTTGCTTGCCAAGCGTGAGGTGCTGATGGACGAGCCGGTTTGGCATTTTATCGGTTCCTTGCAAACGCGTAAGGTGAAGAGCATTATTGATCATGTGGATTATATCCATTCCTTGGACCGCTTATCTTTAGCCAAAGAAATTAATAAGCGTGCATCCAAAAAGATCAAGTGTTTTGTTCAGGTCAATGTATCGCAAGAAGAATCTAAGCACGGCATTGCCCCTGAGGAGACAATTGACTTCATCAAAAGCCTCGATGCATTTCCAAATATCGAAATAGTCGGCTTAATGACAATGGCGCCATTTACAGATAACGAAGAGTTTCTGCGCAGCTGCTTCCGTAACTTAAAAGCACTGCAAACAGAAGTTCAGAGCTTAAAAATCAGCAATGCCCCGTGCACGGAGCTTTCCATGGGAATGTCTAACGACTACTCGATTGCCATTGAAGAAGGTGCAACGATGATTCGTATCGGCACAGCACTCGTTGGCAGCGATAAATAGGAGGTTTAGAAATTGAGTATAAAGTCGAAAATAAAAACATTTTTTTTCTTAGAAGATGAAGATTATGAGGAAGAAGAGTATGAACAGGAGCAGGAGCCAGTGAGAAATCAACAGAGACAGCAGCCAACACAGTCCTATTTTCAACAGCAGCAACAACAGCAACAGCCTGTTCAGCAGCAAAAACAAAATGTTGTCAGCTTGCAAAGCGTGCAAAAGTCGTCCAAAGTATTTTTGGTTGAGCCAAGAGTTTATGCAGAAGCACAGGATATTGCGGACCAGTTAAAAAATAGACGTGCAGTTGTCGTGAACCTGCAAAGAATTGATAAAGAACAAGGAAAACGAATCGTCGATTTCTTAAGCGGAACTGTTTATGCAATCGGGGGAGACATCCAAAAAGTGGGTACAGATATCTTCCTATGCACACCGGATAATGTCGAAGTATCAGGGAACATCTCCCAAATACTTCAAGAAACTGAATTTGAAAATGCGAGGTGGTAATCTTAGATGGATTTGGTCTTTTTAATTATTTCAAGAGTACTAACTTATTACTCTTATGCGCTGATCATTTATATTTTCATGTCATGGATACCTAATGCAAGAGAAACTGGAATCGGAATCTTCCTTGCCCGTATTTGTGAACCGTATTTAGAGCAGTTCAGAAAGATAATTCCGCCAATCGGTATGATTGATATTTCTCCGATTGTGGCTATCTTTGTTTTGAATTTAGCAGGCAATGGTGTTAGACAGTTATTTCTATGGTTTTAAAATCAGGGCTTACATTAAGCCCTTTTTTCATGCAGTCATTTAGATACATCTATTAAAGGAGTTTGTAATATGTCGATATACCAGCATTTTCGGCCAGAGGAAAAGGAATTCATTGATCAAGTGCTTAATTGGCGTCAATATGTGGAGGATGCTTATGCGCCGAAACTGACAGATTTTTTAGATCCTCGCGAACAGAAGATTATTAATACAATTATTGGACAAAATGCAGATGTTTTAGTATCGTTTTCTGGCGGGACGAGAGCTGCTGAAAGAAAACGGGCATTTCTGTATCCTTCCTACTATGAAGTAGAGCAAGCGGACTTTCAGCTGTCCTTACAAAATATCGAGTATGCGAAAAAGTTTGTTACGATTGAGCATCCGCAAGTGCTTGGTAGTATTATGTCATTAGGATTATCGCGCAGTAAGTTTGGGGATATTCTCATTAAGGACGGCGATGTTCAGCTGATTGTAGGTAAAGAAGTAGAAGACTACATCCGCTTGCAGCTTGACTCTATCGGAAAAGCAAAGGTATCGTTACATCCAATTCCTTGGGAGAGGGCAATTGCTATAGAGGAAGAATGGGTTGAAACAAGCACAACACTTACCTCATTAAGGCTTGATGCAACGATTGCTGCTATTTACAATATTTCGAGACAAAAGGCCCAAGGCTACATTGCAGCAAGTCATGTGAAAGTAAACTGGGGTACTGTGGAAAACATCTCTTTTACTTGTGAAGAAGGAGATGTTATTTCCGTCAGAGGACATGGCAGGTCAATCATTAAATCACTCGAAGGTAAAACAAAAAAAGATAAATGGCGGATTGTTATCGGCAAATTAAAATAATCAGTCATTTGTTTTACAAACACTAATAATTTTCATGTCATTCCAAAATTCCATAGTTATTTATATATTATCTATGTTACAATATTTTCAACAGTATAATTTGTCTCACTTCCTGTTTTTTTGGCGTTTTCTCTTTGGAAATGCAGGAATACTAAAAAAGCTGTCGAAAAAAATACATAAGAAATTGAAGTTTGGGAGGTGGCATTATGCCATTAACACCGTTGGATATTCACAATAAGGAATTCAGCAAAGGATTTCGCGGTTATGATGAAGATGAAGTAAATGAGTTTTTAGACCAAATAATCAAGGACTATGAAAATATAATTCGTGAGAAAAAAGAACTAGATGCAAGACTTAGTGAATTAGATGATCGCATCGGGCACTACAATAATATAGAAGAAACATTAAATAAATCAATCGTTGTTGCTCAAGAGGCAGCTGAGGAAGTAAAGCGAAACGCTCAAAAAGAAGCAAAGCTGATCATTAAAGAAGCAGAAAAAAATGCTGACCGCATTATCAATGAATCACTTTCTAAAGCAAGAAAAATCGCATTGGAAATTGAAGAGTTAAAAAAGCAGTCAAAAGTGTTCCGCACACGCTTCAAAATGCTGATCGAAGCGCAGCTTGATATGCTGAACAACGATGATTGGGATCATTTGCTTGAATATGAGCTTGATGCATCAGAGCTTAACTCAACGAAATAATTGCAGAGAGCTTGACGAAGCATCTGTTAATAGCCTATAATTTGTACACAAAACAATATTCATGCGTACGTTGATAGGGACAGTACAATTACTGTTGGCTTATTTTAAGCGAGCTGGGGACGGTGGAAGCCTGGCATAAGCGGGAATTGGAATATCACCCTTGAGTCCTTTTCTGAAAGGCTTTTTAGTAAGAAAAGGCGGTTCATAACCGTTAAAAAATGCTTAAGTGGATAGTCTAACTATCTATAAGGGTGGTACCGCGGGAGAATAAACCTTCTCGTCCCTTTTTGGGATGAGGGGTTTTTTTATTTGTCTAAAAACCACAAGATACATCCCTAACGCATCAAAAAACCATGAATTTAGAACATTATTTGGAGGATTTTTAATGGAATATAAAGATACCTTGCTCATGCCGAAAACGGCTTTCCCGATGAGAGGAAACTTGCCAAACCGTGAGCCTGAAATTCAAGCAAAATGGAATGAAATGAATATTTATGAAAAAGTTCAAGAACGCACTAGCGGCCGTCCGCTTTATGTTTTGCATGACGGACCTCCTTATGCGAATGGAGATATCCATATTGGACATGCATTGAATAAAATTTTGAAGGATTTTATTGTGCGCTTTAAGTCGATGACTGGTTTCCAAGCACCATACGTTCCTGGCTGGGATACACATGGATTGCCGATTGAACAAGCTTTGACTAACAAAGGTGTTAAACGTAAGGAAATGACAATCGCTGAGTTCCGTAAGCTGTGTGAAGAATACGCTCTTGGCCAAATTGACAGCCAAAGAGAGCAATTCAAACGCCTAGGTGTACGGGCTGATTGGGAAAATCCATACATCACATTAAAGCCTGCATACGAAGCACAACAAATTAAAGTGTTCGGGGAAATGGCGAAAAAAGGCTATATTTATAAAGGTAAAAAGCCGGTTTATTGGTCTCCTACAAGTGAATCTGCTTTGGCAGAAGCGGAAATTGAATACCAGGACAAACAATCTCCATCCATCTATGTTGGCTTTAAAGTAAAGGATGGCAAGAATGTGCTTAGTGAAGATGTACAAATTGTGATTTGGACAACAACACCATGGACAATTCCTGCAAACCTTGGTATTTCTGTTCACCCTGACTTGACATATGTTGTAGTGGAAGAAAAAGGTAACAAGTATTTAGTTGCTAAAGACTTGCTAGAAGCAGTTAAAACAGAAGTGGCATGGGAAGAAGCAGCTATCATCCAAGAGGTTCAAGGTTCTGAATTGGAATACATTAAAGCACTTCATCCACTATATGACCGTGAATCATTAGTAATGCTTGGCGAGCATGTAACAACAGATGCAGGTACTGGCTGTGTTCATACTGCACCAGGACATGGTGAGGATGACTTCATTGTTGGTCAAAAGTATAATCTCGAAGTTCTTTGTCCAGTTGATGACAAAGGTGTTATGACAGACGAGGCGCCAGGATTTGAAGGTTTATTCTATGATAAAGCTAACAAGCCGATCACAGAAGCATTAGAAGAAGCGGGAGCGTTGTTGAAGCTGAAATTTATCACACACTCCTATCCGCATGACTGGAGAACGAAAAAACCGGTTATTTTCCGTGCGACAGCACAATGGTTTGCGTCTATTAAAGATTTCAGACAAGACTTGCTTAACGCAGTCCAAGAAACAAAATGGGTTCCGGCATGGGGAGAAACAAGATTATTCAATATGGTTCGCGACCGCGGTGACTGGTGTATTTCCAGACAGCGTGCATGGGGTGTTCCGATTCCGGTATTTTATGCTGAAAATGGTGACAGCATCATAACAGACGAAACAATCGAGCATATCTCTAACTTGTTTAGAGAGCATGGTTCAAATATCTGGTTTGAAAGAACTGCAAACGAACTTCTTCCAGAAGGCTTCACACATCCTGGCAGCCCGAATGGAAACTTTACAAAAGAAACAGATATCATGGATGTTTGGTTCGATTCTGGTTCTTCTCATCAATCTGTACTAGAAGAAAGAGAAGAATTGCAAAGACCTGCAGACCTTTACTTGGAAGGTTCTGACCAATATCGCGGGTGGTTTAACTCCTCCCTATCTACAGCTGTAGCTGTAACAGGCAAAGCGCCATATAAAGGTGTATTAAGCCATGGCTTCGTTTTAGACGGTGAAGGCAGAAAAATGAGTAAGTCTCTTGGAAACGTTATGGTTCCTTCAAAAGTAATGAATCAGCTTGGTGCTGATATCTTGCGTTTATGGGTAGCTTCTGTTGATTTCCAAGCAGACGTGCGTGTATCTGATGCTATCTTGAAGCAAGTAACAGAAGGTTACCGCAAAATCAGAAACACATTCCGTTTCTTACTTGGAAACCTTGCTGACTTCAACCCAGCAGAAAATGCTGTTGCGTATGAAAACTTGCGTGAAGTAGATCAGTATATGTTAGTGAAGCTGAATAATTTAATCAAAAATGTTACAGTATCCTATGATAAATTTGAGTTCTCAACTATTTACTCAGATATCAACAATTTCTGTACATTAGACTTGAGCTCCTTCTACCTTGATTTCTCAAAAGATGTCCTTTATATTGAAGCGGCAGATAATCATGAAAGAAGAGCTATTCAAACTGTATTGTATGAAAGCTTGATTGCATTAGTGAAATTGATGGCGCCGATTCTTCCGCACACAGCAGAAGAAGTTTGGGAGCATATCACATCTGTTAAAGAAGAAAGTGTGCAGCTGACAGACTTCCCAGAATATGTGGAATATGACAACGCACAAGCTTTAACAGAAAAATGGAGCAAGTTCCTAAACTTGCGCGATGACGTGTTGAAAGCTTTAGAAGAAGCCCGCAATCAAAAAGTAATCGGTAAATCACTTGCGGCGAAAGTTTCCCTGTATGTACGAGAAGATGCGAAAGAATTGCTGGATTCCATCGAAGAGAACTTGAAGCAGCTGTTCATCGTGTCAGGCTTTGAAATTGCTGGTAAGTTTGAGGAAGCTCCAGACAATGCGCTGAAATTAGAAAATACTGCTATTGTCGTTGCAAAAGCAGAAGGAGAAACATGTGATAGATGCTGGACAGTAACACTTGATGTTGGAACTGTTGAAGAACATCCAACATTATGTGCTCGCTGTGCAACAGTAGTACAAGAAAATTATTAATATGTTAACATTCCGGCGAAAGCCGGAATGTTTTTTTTGGTCAGTTTTCCCTTCAGCTAAAAAAAATTCCACCTCCGTAAATTGTTGTTATGCCTGTTAAATCTTAAGCCGGTTTTTGAACATCAATTTGGAAAAGCTATCTGTAACAACATAGAAACGGAGGAATTTAGCCATGAACCTTGATGTTGAAAAGCTTTATACAGAACTCCGTATGACACAAATAGAACTACAAGCCACACTTAGAGTGAAAAGATCTTCAAAAATAAACCACTATATTGAGGCAGAGCTGCTGGATGTGGAAGAATCAATGCGCAGGCTGGAAAATGGCCAATTCGGAACATGTGAAATTTCAGGAGAATTAATGCCTGCAGAATTATTGCAGCTTGTGCCCACCATCAAATCAAAAAAAGATTTGGAACAAATGCAAACCTACTACAGAAAGTCCTTGCACTAAAGAAAACTTACATTATTTGAAGGAACCCTTAGAAAAATAAGCTTCAAGACGGCACAAGCTATCGTTTTTAAGTAGTTTATGCTAAAATGCTAAAGGAGACTCGAGAATTGGAGGAAACTTTAGTGTTTTATTACATAATTGCACTTATAATCATTGCATTGGATCAATGGACAAAATGGCTTGTGGCAACGAAGATGGAACTTGGAGAAAGCATTACTGTCATTGAGAATTTCTTCTATATAACATCCCATCGCAACAGCGGTGCTGCTTGGGGGATTCTGGAAGGGCAAATGACATTCTTCTATATCATCACAGCAGTTGTTATTGTCGGCATCGTTTATTTCATCCAGAAAGGTGCAAAAGGCAAGTTGCTTTATGGAGTTTCCTTAGGCCTGATTCTTGGCGGGGCTATCGGAAACTTTATTGACCGCGTCAGACATCAGTATGTCGTGGACTTTGTAAATACGTATATCTTCAATTATGATTTTCCTATATTTAATATTGCAGACTCATCTTTAGTAATTGGTGTTATATTGCTTATCATTGTGATGCTAAAGGAGGAAAGAGAAGCAAAGAAGGAGAAAGAAAATGGAAAAAAGGGAACATATCATTCAGAGTGAACAAGTAAGTGAAAGAATAGATAAAATCGTTTCAACTATCAACAAAGAATGGTCGCGCACACAAGTGCAGCAATGGATTAAGGACGGCCATGTGACTGTGAACGGCAATGTGGTAAAGACAAAGTACAAAGGCATCTTGAATGATGTTGTTACAATTGAAATTCCAGAATTAACAGAGCTTGATGTTCTGCCAGAGGAAATGGATTTGGAAGTGTATTATGAGGACAGTGATGTCATTGTCGTCAACAAACCAAAAGGGATGGTTGTACATCCTGCCCCTGGTCATGTAACAGGAACACTTGTAAACGGCTTGATGGCCCATTGTAAAGATCTTTCTGGAATTAATGGTGTCATGCGTCCAGGGATTGTCCACCGCATTGACAAAGATACGTCCGGTCTATTAATGGTTGCCAAAAATGATGCAGCTCATGAAAGCCTTGTGAACCAGCTTGTTGCAAAAACAGTAACAAGAAAATATAAAGCACTTGTTCATGGAAGCATACCTCATGATTACGGAACAGTGGATGCACCGATTGGCAGAGACCCTAAAGACCGTCAAAAAATGGCAGTTGTTGATAACGGCAAGCATGCTGTCACTCATTTTCACGTATTAGAGCGCATCGGTGAGTATACATTCATTGAATGTCAGCTAGAAACAGGAAGAACGCACCAAATCCGCGTTCATATGAAATACATCGGTTTTCCGCTGGCAGGCGATCCTAAGTACGGACCGAAAAAAACGATCGACATCGGCGGCCAGGCGCTTCATGCTGGCATCCTTGGATTCGACCACCCAAGAACAGGTGAATATATTGAATTTGAAGCACCGCTTCCGAAAGATTTTGAAGAGTTGCTAGATAATATTAGAAATAATCGTTGACAAAATTCGAGCTTTATTATAAGATTAACTCAATTAAATAAGTCCTTTAAGTCAATCCTGTGAGGTTGAGAAGGTATCGGATTTGTTTCATTAGATAGCCATGAACGGCTATCGGTCTGTCCTCTCACTGAATAGGTGGGAGGATTTTTATTTTAAGAAAAAGGTGATGCAGATGTCACGTAAGGCACAAGTCCTTGATGACCAAGCGATTCGAAGAGCATTAACGAGAGTTGCGCACGAAATCATTGAAAAGAATAAAGGTATTGAGAACTGCGTATTAGTCGGTATTCGCACGAGAGGAATTTATATCGCAAACCGCCTTGCAGAAAAAATCTCGCAAATTGAAGGCAAAAGCATAACGGTTGGAGAATTGGATATTACATTATACCGTGATGACTTAAGCAAAAAGACAGAGAATCAAGAGCCGCTTGTTAAAGGTTCAGATATCCCTACAAGCATTGAGGACCTTAAGGTAATTCTTGTGGACGATGTCCTGTACACAGGAAGAACAGTCCGCGCAGCAATGGATGCCTTGATGGATGTGGGAAGACCTGGGTCGATACAGCTTGCAGTCCTTGTAGACAGAGGACACAGAGAGCTTCCGATTCGCGCTGATTATGTTGGCAAAAACATTCCGACTTCAAGCTCAGAAAAGATTGTAGTAGAGCTCGTAGAAGTTGATGGTCAAGATGAAGTAAATATATACGAAAATTAAATATAACCCTTTTTAAATGACAGTCCAGAGAGGCTTCAAAGGGGGAAATGGAATACAGGTGTGTTTTCACCTGTCCAAAAACCCCTTTTTGCCATGCGAAAAGGGGTTTTTTATTGGAATTGCGTATACTAACAACACGAACTAAGTACATGCACCATAGATGGAAAGAGGGAAAAATATGAATCAAACAAAGCCAATACTCGGCATAAAAGATAAACCAAATGCATCCCAATGGATTACATTAAGCTTACAGCACTTATTCGCCATGTTTGGATCAACTGTGTTAGTACCATACTTAATCGGCTTGAGTCCAGCAATTGCATTGATTTCAAGCGGACTGGGAACACTAGCTTTCCTCCTCATTACGAGATTTAAAGTTCCTGCCTATCTAGGCTCATCCTTTGCCTTTATCGCTCCAATGATTGCGGCACAAGAGCTTGGCGGACCTGGAGCTGCGATGATTGGAACCTTCATAGCAGGTCTTGTATACGGAATAGTCGCATTGATTATTAAAAAAGGTGGCTATCGCTGGATTATGAACTTGCTGCCGCCAATCGTTGTCGGACCAGTAATCATGGTAATCGGGCTTGCGCTTGCTGGAACAGCAGTCGGCCAGGCGATGTATGAAAATAACGGAACACCAGATCAAACTTACAGTCTCTTATATCTATCAGTAGCATTAGTAACATTGCTTGCGACGATATTATTCACGATTTTCGGTAAAGGAGTATTCAGCTTCATTCCGATTCTTGCAGGGATTATCGTTGGCTACGTTTACGCATTATTAGTAGGAGTTGTTGATTTCCAAGGTGTCATCGATGCTAAATGGCTTGCAATGCCAGAATTCATATTCCCATTCAGGGATTATGACCTTACGATAAACAGCGCCATCCTGGCATTGTTCGTGCCAGTCGCAGTTGTAACACTTGCAGAGCATATCGGTCATCAGCTTGTATTAAGCAAAGTTGTCGGTAAAGATTATATTAAAGACCCAGGACTTCACCGCAGTATTTTAGGTGATGGTACAGCAACCTTAATTTCCTCCTTAATGGGTGGACCGCCAAAAACAACTTACGGTGAAAACATCGGAGTATTAGCAATAACAAGAGTATATAGTGTATATGTTCTTGCGGGAGCAGCAGTATTTGCCATCCTGTTCGGATTCATCGGGAAGATTACAGCACTTATCCAATCGATTCCAACACCTGTAATGGGGGGAGTATCCATTCTGTTATTCGGAATCATCGCATCCTCTGGATTGAGAATTTTGGTAGATGCAAAAATGGACTTCTCGAAAAACAGAAATCTTGTGATTGCATCAGTAATTTTGGTTACTGGAATCGGTGGAGCTTCCATTCATATCGGTACAGACTTTAAACTAGAAGGAATGGCACTTGCAGCAATTCTAGGCATTATCTTAAACTATGTGCTTCCAGGAAGAGAAAAGTCCACAGACGACTTGTTCGAAGAAGAAGCAGTAAAAGAAACTAAATAGTTACACCTTTTAAACAAGTACAGAGAGACTTATAAGGGTGTTGAAGGTTAGGCGAAGGGATCCGCTTATTTAAGCAGGCTTAAATAAGGATCTTTAGCCAAGAACATTCAACTTTTAGCACCCATTTTTCAAAGATGGGTGCTTTTTTTGCCCGAAAAACATTGACGATAGCAGAAAAAGTCCATGAAGGAGGCAATAAATAATGGAAAACTTATTAACAACCTCGGAACTGACAGTGCTTGAAATAAAAGAAATACTGGAGGAAGCACAAGCCTTTGCAGAAGGGAAGGAGTGGAAGCCAGCCAAGCAGTTATTTTTAGCAAACCTGTTCTTTGAGCCTAGCACAAGAACGAAGTGCAGCTTTGAAGTAGCAGAAAGAAAGCTGGGTCTTGAAGTCATTCCTTTTGAAACGACTACTTCTAGCGTTGTTAAGGGAGAAACATTATATGATACCGTCCGGACATTGGAAAGCATCGGTGTGAACGGTGTTGTTATCCGCCATAACGAGGATAATTACTTTCAGGAACTAATCGGGAAAGTTAAGATTCCTGTTATCAATGCGGGAGACGGTTGCGGGAATCATCCGACACAATCCTTGCTTGATCTTCTGACAATCAAACAGGAATTTAAATCTTTCCATGGTTTGAAAATCAGCATCATCGGTGATATTCGCCACAGCCGTGTGGCTAGGTCGAATGCAGATGCGCTGACAAGGCTTGGTGCAAATGTAGTTTTCTCCGGGCCGAAAGAATGGTTTGATGACAGCATCCTGAAAGAAGCAAACTATGAGGATATTGATACTGCGATTGAAACCTCCGATGTTGTCATGCTGCTGCGTATTCAGCATGAACGGCATGAAAGCGGAGCCTCTTGGACAAAAGAAGATTATCATCAAATGTATGGTTTGACTACAGAAAGAGAAAGACGCATGAAGCCAGGCAGCATTATTATGCACCCTGCTCCTGTTAACAGGGATGTAGAAATTGCAGATGAGTTAGTAGAATGCGACCGGTCCAGAATTTTTAAACAAATGGAAAATGGAGTATTTATCCGCATGGCAGTATTAAAAAGATCTTTACAATCAGTTGAGGGAGGAAATGTACATGTCAATGATTATCAAAAATGGCCAGTTGCTTAATGAAAAAGGGGAAGTTATTACACAGGATATTCTCATTCAAGACGGAGTCATCGCTGAAATCGCTCCACAGATTAATACAGCAGCCGAAGAAGTGATTGATGCTAAGGGCAAGCTGGTAGCACCAGGTTTCATTGATGTCCATGTGCATTTGCGCGAGCCTGGCGGAGAGAAGAAGGAAACAATTGCGACCGGAACAATGGCTGCTGCTAGAGGCGGATTCACAACAATCGCCAATATGCCTAATACTCGTCCAGTCCCAGATACAGTCGAGAACTTTCAAAATTTAATGAATCGCATTAACGAAACAGCAAATGTTCATGTTCGTCCGTATGCATCCATTACAATCAGACAATTAGGTGCAGAGCTGACAGATTTTAAAGCTTTAAAGGAATTAGGAGCATTTGCATTCACAGATGATGGTGTTGGTATTCAAGAAGCAGGAAAAATGCTTGAAGCGATGAAGCTTGCAGCAAGCCTTGATATGGCCATTGTAGCTCATTGCGAAGACAACAGCCTTATAAATAAAGGGTCAGTTCATGAAGGGAAGTTTTCTAAAGAGAACAACCTAAATGGCATTCCATCTGTCTGTGAATCTGTACATATAGCAAGGGATATCTTGCTTGCAGAGGCAGCAGATTGTCACTACCACGTTTGCCATATCAGCACAAAGGAATCTGTCCGCGTAGTAAGAGACGCGAAGCGAGCAGGCATTAACGTAACAGCAGAAGTGTCACCGCATCATTTATTACTATGTGACGAGGACATCCCTAGCATCGACACAAACTATAAAATGAACCCGCCTTTAAGAGGAAAAGCAGACAGAGAAGCATTAATAGAAGGCTTGCTAGATGGAACAATAGATTTCATTGCAACAGATCATGCTCCGCATACAGCAGAAGAAAAAGCACAGCCAATTGAGTTAGCTCCATTTGGAATTGTCGGCTTGGAAACAGCATTTCCGCTTTTATATACACACTTTGTAAAAGAAGGCATCATGACCTTGCAGCAACTAGTCAGCTTTTTGACAAATAAACCGGCAGAAACATTTAAGCTGGAAGCAGGAACAATTGCAGTCGGCAAAACTGCAGATATTGTCATCGTAGATTTAGAAGATAAGGAGACTATCAATCCAGAAAACTTCTTATCTAAAGGGAAAAATACCCCGTTTGCAGGATGGGTTTGTCAAGGATGGCCTGAAACAACGATTGTGGCCGGAAAAATCGCTTGGAGAAAGGAAAGTGTACACGCATGAAAAAACAGCTGATTCTCGAAGATGGTACCGTATTTATCGGGCAAGGTTTTGGAGCAGATACTAATACTATTGGGGAGGTAGTCTTCAATACAGGTATGACAGGGTATCAGGAAATTTTGTCAGATCCATCATACTGCGGTCAAATTGTAACTTTAACATATCCATTAGTAGGCAACTATGGAATTAACCGAGATGATTTTGAATCAATCGCACCAGCAATTAACGGATTTATTGTGAAGGAAGTTTGTGATGCTCCGTCTAACTGGAGAAATGAGCTGTCATTGGATGAGTTTTTTAAACAAAAGAACATACCAGGACTTGCTGGGATTGATACAAGAAAATTAACAAGAATCATTCGTAAATACGGTACATTAAAAGGAGCAATCTGCAGCATGGAAGAGAATGTAGAAGATGTTATTAGACAGCTGCAATCTTCCGAGCTGCCGACAGACCAAGTACAGCAAGTGTCAACTAAAAAAGCATATCCAAGTCCAGGCAGAGGAAGCCGGGTCGTGCTAGTTGATTACGGCATGAAACATGGAATCTTAAGAGAGCTGAATCAGCGTGACTGTGATGTCATTGTTGTGCCTTATAATGCGACAGCTGAAGAAATTCTGTCTTTAAGTCCAGATGGTGTCATGCTGTCAAATGGACCTGGAGATCCAAAGGATGTTCCAGAGGCGATTGAAGCGATTAAGGGCATTATCGGCAAGGTTCCACTATTCGGTATATGCTTAGGCCATCAACTGTTTGCATTAGCAAGCGGCGCAAACACAGAGAAAATGAAGTTCGGACACAGAGGCTCTAACCACCCTGTAAAAGATTTGCTGACAGGCAAGGTTTCCTTAACTTCCCAAAACCACGGCTACACAGTGAATGAAGAATCTATTGAACAAACAGACTTAGAAATTACTCATTTAGCACTAAATGACGGGACGATTGAAGGATTGCAGCATAAACAGTATCCAGCATTCACCGTGCAATACCACCCAGAAGCTTCACCAGGACCAGAAGATGCGAACTATTTATTCGATCGATTCATGTCCATGATACTAACACAGAAAAAGGATGGTGCCGCATATGTCAAAGCGTAAAGATATTAACAGCATACTAGTTATAGGATCAGGTCCAATCATCATTGGTCAGGCAGCAGAATTTGACTATGCAGGAACACAAGCATGTATGGCCTTGAAAGAAGAAGGATATCGTGTCATCCTGGTCAATTCCAATCCGGCAACAATCATGACAGATACAGAAATGGCAGACAGTGTCTATATTGAACCACTGACACTAGAATTCGTAAGCAGAATTATCCGCAAGGAAAGACCTGATGCGATTCTGCCGACACTTGGCGGTCAAACAGGCTTAAATCTCGCTGTCGAACTATCAGAGGCTGGAGTTCTTGAAGAATGCGGCGTGGAAGTTCTCGGAACGAAGCTTTCTGCCATTCAGCAGGCAGAGGATAGAGACTTATTCCGCAACTTAATGAATGAACTTGGTGAGCCAGTTCCTGACAGTGAAATTATCCATAACATGGATGAAGCTAAAGCGTTTGTGGAACAAATCGGTTATCCAGTTATCGTTCGTCCTGCCTTTACATTAGGAGGAACTGGAGGCGGCATCTGTCATAATGATGATGACCTGAACGAAATCGTGACAAGCGGTTTGAAAAACAGCCCGGTTACACAATGTCTGTTGGAAAAAAGCATTGCCGGATTTAAGGAAATCGAATATGAAGTAATGCGCGACAGTAATGATAATGCAATCGTAGTCTGCAACATGGAAAATATTGATCCTGTCGGCATTCATACTGGGGATAGCATCGTAGTTGCACCAAGCCAAACATTAAGCGATAGAGAATACCAGATGCTGCGAAACACATCATTAAAGATTATTCGTGCACTAAAAATCGAGGGTGGATGTAATGTGCAGCTGGCACTGGATCCAGACAGCTTCCAGTACTATATTATCGAGGTAAATCCAAGGGTAAGCCGTTCGTCCGCTCTTGCCAGCAAAGCAACCGGCTATCCAATCGCGAAGCTTGCTGCTAAAATCGCTGTTGGCTTAACATTGGATGAGATGATGAACCCAGTAACAGGAAAAACATATGCAAGCTTTGAGCCTGCACTCGACTATGTAGTAAGCAAAATCCCTCGCTTCCCGTTTGATAAATTTGAATCTGCTAAAAGAAATCTAGGCACGCAAATGAAAGCGACTGGCGAGGTTATGGCGATTGGCAGAACATTTGAGGAATCGCTTCTTAAAGCAATCCGTTCATTGGAAGCAAAGGTTTACCACTTTGCATTGAATTCTGGCGAAAAAGTTAGTGATGAACTTCTGGAAAAAAGAATTCGAGTTGCAGGTGACGAAAGATTATTCTATGTAGCAGAAGCATTAAACAGAGGCGTTTCCATTGAAACAATCCATGACTGGAGCAAAATAGACTTATTCTTCCTGCATAAATTAGAAGGTATTATCAAGTTGGAAAGACAGCTTGCAGAACATCCGTTTGATTTGGAATATGCAAAAATCGCTAAAGAAAAGGGCTTTGCTGATATACAGCTTGCAAAATTATGGAATACGACTGAACTTGAGGTGTACAACTGGAGAAAAGACAACAAGCTTGTGCCAGTTTACAAGATGGTTGATACATGTGCAGCTGAATTTGAATCCGAAACACCATACTACTATGGCACCTATGAGGATGAGAATGAATCTGTCGTAACAAACAAAAAAAGCATCGTCGTATTAGGATCTGGTCCAATCCGAATCGGACAAGGAATCGAGTTCGACTATGCAACAGTCCATTCTGTCTGGGCAATCAAAGAAGCAGGCTATGAAGCGATTATTATCAATAATAACCCAGAAACTGTGTCTACAGATTTCAGCGTTTCTGACAAACTGTATTTTGAGCCACTGACAATTGAAGATGTTATGCATATCATCGACTTAGAAAAACCAGAAGGTGTAGTTGTGCAATTCGGCGGACAAACAGCAATCAACTTAGCTTCAGAGCTGGCAAACAGAGGAGTTAAGATTCTTGGAACTTCCTTAGAAGATTTAGATAGAGCAGAAGACAGAGATAAATTCGAATCCAGCCTGCACGCATTAGGCATTCCACAGCCTGAAGGAAAAACGGCATTGACAGTAGAGGAAGCAGTAAAAGTAGCAGACTCTATCGGGTATCCGGTGCTTGTGCGCCCATCCTATGTGCTGGGTGGAAGAGCAATGCAGATTGTATATAAAGAAGAAGAGCTGATTCCATATATGGAAAAAGCGGTAGAGGCAAGTCCAGGACAGCCGATTTTGATTGACCGCTACCTAACTGGTAAGGAAATTGAAGTAGATGCAATCTGTGATGGGGAAGATGTAGTGATTCCAGGCATCATGGAGCATATTGAAAGAGCAGGGGTTCACTCAGGTGATTCTATCGCGGTCTATCCGCCGCAAAGCTTATCAGCGGAAATTAAACAAACATTGATTGAGTATACAACGAAACTAGCAAAAGGATTAAATATCGTAGGGCTTTTAAATATCCAGTATGTTGTTTCAAAAGGCGAAGTGTTTGTACTGGAAGTTAACCCGCGCTCAAGCAGAACGGTTCCTTTCTTGAGCAAAATCACAAATGTGCCAATGGCAAAAATCGCTACAAAGGTGATTCTGGGCAACAGCTTGAAAGCGCAAGGTTATACATCCGGGCTTGTTGAAGAAAAGCAGGGCGTATTTGTTAAAGTTCCAGTCTTCTCGTTTGCGAAGCTGCGCCGTGTGGACATAACGCTTGGACCTGAGATGAAATCAACTGGAGAAGTAATGGGTAAAGACATTACTTTGGAGAAAGCTTTATATAAAGGATTGATTGCTTCTGGCATGAAAATCCAGACATTTGGAACAGTTTTGCTTACAATCGGTGATAAGGACAAGGAAGAAGCATTGCTGCTTGCGAAGCGTTTCGTCAATATTGGATACAGCTTAATGGCAACTAGCGGAACAGCAGAGTTTTTGCAGGACAATAATATTCCAGTCAAAGTGGTGGATAAAATCGGCGGCGAAGGCACGACATTGATTGATGTCATCCGCGATGGACAGGCGCAATTTGTGATCAACACATTCTCTAAAGGAAGCCAGCCAGCTCGCGATGGTTTCAGAATAAGAAGGGAATCAGTTGAAAATGGAATTCCATGCCTAACCTCTCTTGATACAGCAGAAGCAATTCTGCGAGTTGTAGAATCAATGACATTCTCTGCTGAAGCGATGACACCAGCAGGCAAGCAATGGGAGGCGGTCCTTGCATGATCAAAAATGAAAAATGCACCGTGATTTCACACAAGGAAATAGCAGAAAACATTATGGAGCTCACCTTAAAAGGTGAGCTTGTTCATGAAATGAGCGCGCCAGGCCAGTTTGTACACATTAAGGTCGCAGACGGCTTTGATCCTTTATTAAGAAGACCTATAAGCATATGTAATATCAATCACGAAGAGAATACCTTCACAATGATATACAGAGCGGAAGGAAAGGGGACGAAGCTGCTTGCACAAAGAAAAGAGCAGGAGCTGATCGATGTCCTTGGCCCTCTTGGGAATGGCTTTCCTGTAGATGGAGCTAAACGAGGAGAAACCGCTTTGCTTGTTGGAGGCGGAATCGGTGTTCCGCCATTATACGAGCTTGCCCAACAATTGACAGCAAAAGGAGTAAATGTCGTCATTGTCCTTGGATTCCAAACAGCTTCAGCAGCTTTCTATGAACAGAAATTTGCTGCAATGGGAGCGACTTTTGTAGCAACAGTGGACGGAACAATGGGTGTAAAAGGGTTTGTTACAGATGTAATTACACAAGAAGATATCCAGTATGATGTTCTTTATTCATGCGGGCCGACACCAATGCTAAGAAATCTGGAGAAAAACTTTGCTAAAGAAAGAGCCTATATTTCTTTAGAAGAACGAATGGGCTGCGGCATTGGCGCATGCTTTGCATGTGTGTGTCATACGAAAGAAGACCCAACAGGCATCTCCTACAAAAAGATTTGCACAGACGGACCAGTATTCAAAGCAGGGGAGGTAGTAATATGAACAGATTGAATGTCGAGCTTCCAGGCTTGAGTTTAAAAAATCCAATTATGCCTGCATCAGGCTGCTTCGGATTCGGGCGGGAATACAGCAATCTTTATGACCTGAGCAAATTAGGCGCAATAATGATTAAGGCGACAACGGTAGAGCCAAGATTCGGAAATCCGACACCGCGTGTTGCAGAAACTAACTCTGGAATGCTGAATGCAATCGGTCTGCAAAACCCTGGCTTAAAAAAGGTAATGGGCGAAGAGCTGCCGTGGTTAAGTGGCTATGATGTGCCGATTATCGCAAATGTGGCAGGATCGTCTGAAGAGGATTATATAGAGGTCGCAAGAGAAATATCAAAGGCGCCAAATGTGGCAGCATTGGAGCTTAATATATCTTGTCCAAATGTTAAGACTGGGGGCATTGCCTTTGGTACCATTCCAGAAGTGGCAAAAAGCTTGACGAAAAAGGTGAAGGAAGTTTCGGGAAAACCTGTTTACGTAAAGCTGTCGCCTAACGTCACTAATATAGTGGAAATGGCAAAAGCGGTAGAAATGGGCGGTGCAGACGGCCTGACTATGATTAACACATTGCTAGGAATGCGCCTTGATTTAAAGACAGGCAATCCTATCCTTGCCAATAAATCAGGAGGATTATCAGGACCTGCCATTAAGCCTGTTGCTATTCGCATGATTTATGAAGTGAGCCAGCATGTAAAGCTCCCGATTATCGGCATGGGCGGGGTTTCCAGTGCAGAAGATGTTCTTGAATTCTTCTATGCTGGCGCAAGTGCTGTTGCAGTCGGCACAGCAAACTTTGTAGACCCATTCATCTGTCCTAATATCATTGAGGACCTGCCGGCATTACTGGACAAATACGGAATAGACCACATCTCAGAATGTACAGGAAGGAGCTGGGGAAAGAATGAACAACTCACTTATCATCGCGCTTGATTTTCCCGACAAAACAGAGGTTTTCCGCTTTTTAGACCGCTTTAACGAGGAAAAGCTGTTTGTTAAAGTAGGCATGGAGCTTTTCTATCAAGAAGGGCCGAATATCGTACGAGAATTAAAGGAACAAGGCCATCAAGTGTTCCTTGACTTAAAACTCCATGATATACCAAATACAGTGAAGAGCGCGATGCGCAATATCGCAGGACTGGGTGCAGATCTTGTCAATGTCCATGCAGCAGGAGGAATCCGCATGATGGAAAGCGCTCTTGAAGGCCTCGAGGCTGGAACAACTGCAGGACAAAAAAGACCATACGCAATAGCTGTAACACAACTCACAAGTACTTCACAGGAAGAAATGCAAACATGGCAGCAAATAAAGCTTCCATTGCATGAATCTGTTGCTCAATATGCGGCGATTACAAAACAAGCAGGCATGGACGGTGTCGTTTGTTCGCCCCTTGAAGCGAGCATGATCAGAGAACAACTTGGAGCAGACTTTTTGACAGTAACACCAGGCATCCGATTGGCACAAGCTGATGTTCAAGACCAGGTGCGTGTGGCCACACCACACTCAGCTAAAGAATCAGGGGTATCGGCCATTGTTGTCGGCAGACCAATTACACGCGCACAAGATCCGTATGCAAGCTATCAATTGTTCAAAACAGAATGGGAAGGTGTAACATTATGAAAGAAAGAATTGCAGAACAGCTACTAAAAATAAAAGCGGTATTTTTACAGCCTAATGATCCATTTACATGGTCTTCAGGATTAAAATCACCAATTTATTGTGATAACCGTTTAACATTGTCTTATCCAGAAGTACGTAAAGAAATCGCTCAAGGATTGGCAGAGTTAATTAAAGAAAACTTCCCTGAAACAGAGATAGTGGCAGGAACAGCTACTGCTGGCATTCCTCATGCTGCATGGGTAAGTGATGTGCTTGATTTGCCGATGGCATACGTCCGTTCAAAGGCAAAGGAACATGGCAAAGGCAACCAAATTGAAGGAAAAGCAGAAAAAGGCCAAAAGGTCGTTGTGGTAGAAGACTTAATTTCGACAGGAGGCAGTGTAATTACTGCTGTAAACAGTCTGCGTGAGGCCGGCTGTGAGGTGCTCGGAGTTGTATCGATCTTTACATACGAGCTGCCAAAAGGAAAAGAACTGTTGAAGGATGCAAATATAGAAAGCCATTCTTTAACTGGTTATACAGCGCTTCTGCATGTGGCACAGCAACATGGCTACATTAAGGAAAGTGATGTTGCAAGCCTGCAGGCATGGAAGGAAAACCCTGCTGAATGGGGCAAGTAAACAAAAGGAGGATAATCCCGGCTTAACCCGGGATTATCCTCTTATTTTTTTAAGGAAATAACCGTTTCTTCGTCTGGTGTAACATAAACTGTCTGCTGATTATCGTAAATTACAAAGCCAGGCTTTGCCCCGCTTGGTTTTTTTACATGGCGGACTAGTGTATAGTCAACAGGAACGGAACTCGATTGTCTAGCCTTGCTGAAATAAGCAGCCAGTTTTGCCGCTTGCAAGATTGTTTCCTCTGAAGGGTTTTTGCTGCGGATAACCACATGACTGCCTGGTATATCCTTCGTATGCAGCCAAATTTCATCTCTTGCTGCGACTTTATTAGTTAAGTAATCATTTTGCTTATTATTTTTCCCTACTAATATTTCAGTTTCATCATAAGTATACTGGTCAAGAACAGGCTTCGCATTTTGCGGCTTTTTGGCTTGTTTTTTCTGTCTTTCTCTTAAATAGCCTTCCTCTATTAATTCCTCGCGTATTTCCTGGATATCTTTCGGAGAGGCAGTCAATATTTGGTGATACAAGGCCTCAAAATATTCTAGCTCCGTTTTTGCAATAGCAATCTGTTCCTTAATGATATCAATAGAGTTTTTCGCTTTTTGATAGCGAGTGAAATACTTTTGGGCATTCTCAGATGGTGATAGTCTTGGATTCAATTCAATATCCATGCTGCTTCCGTCAGGGTCGTAATAATTGATAACTTCAAGCTTTTTCATCCCTTTTTTAGCAGCATATAGATTGGCGGTCAGCAGTTCACCAAGGAGCTGGTAATGATCAGCATTTTCTGCTTCAGATAAAGTTCTTTCCAGCTTGCTGATTTTTTTGCTGTTTTTATCCCGCTCATTTTGAATAAAACGCTCTAAATCATTGCTCTGCTGCTTAACACGATCTCTTTCGGCTTTCCCGAAATAGAAGCGGTCGAGCATTTCACTTAATGTAGAAAAGCTTTTTGCTTCACCGCCGACATGTTCAATCGGCACGAAATAAAAGTATTCCTTGTTTTCAGTCATCATGATTGCAGGCTCGAATTTTTCGGTTTTCACGATGGTCATCGCTGCTGCAAAGGCTGCGGGTAGAGTCGTTCTATTCGCTAGCCCTGCTTTGTATACGATCTCCTTAGCGATGAGCGGTGATAGGCCGGAAAAATGCTGAACAAGCTGCTTATCGAGCTTTCCGCTATTGAAATCAACCTTTTTGAGTACATCTTCTTCCGTTGCTTCAAGAGGGTTGCTTTTTTCTTGAGCTGGCGGTGAGATATATTCATAACCAGGCAAAATGGCCCGATGGCTGTTAACCGCATAGGAGACATGCTTAATGCTGTCCAAAATTGTTTTTTTCTCTTGATCCACTAAGATGATGTTGCTGTGTCTTCCCATGATCTCAATAATCAGCTTTTTATAGGAGATATCACCGATTTCATTGCGTCCTTTTACTTCAAGGACAATGATCCGTTCATTTTCGACTTGATATATATTTTCGATAAAGTAGCCTTCTAAATGCTTGCGCAGAAGCATACAGAACATAGGCGGTTCTTTAGGATTTTCATATGATTCTTGAGTGAGCTGAATTCTTGCATAGCTTGGATGAACGGAAAGAAGCAGCTTTTGGTTTTTGCCGTTTGCCCGGACAATTAAGACAATTTCATTCGTAAAAGGCTGCTGAACCTTATTAATTCTTCCCCCTTTAAGATTTTGCGATATTTCCGAAGCCATCGCTCTAGTAAATAAACCATCAAATGACATAATAAACATTCCTTTTCTTTACGAGTAAAAACATAAGTACCTTCTATTAATGTACATGAAATCTCTTTTATTATAAAGCATCAGCCTCTATTAGGGAATTTACGGCTTGTGAGGGGCTTTTTATGCTTTTCCAATTATTAATAGCATTATTTCACAAATGCATGAATATGATTTCTTATATAGTGGTGTGGGACAACTATGTAGGTTTGGCAGGTGTTCGAACGACTATAATTTCTTCGCCTTTTTAAGTGGCGAGCCTGATTTTAGAAAAGGGGGAAGTGAGATGGCCGGATGAACTATCATGAAATGAATGAGAACGAAGTGGAAGAAGCATTGAATACCGATTTTTCGGCTGGATTGTCGGATGATGATGTCGGCAAGCGCGTAAAGCAATTCGGATCAAATGAGTTGGAGGAAGGAGAGAAGCAAAGTGCTTTGCTCTTATTCTTCAACCAGTTCAAGGATTTTATGGTTCTGGTGCTTTTAGCAGCAACGTTGATTTCAGGTTTATTAGGCGAATATATCGATGCGATTGCAATCATTGCAATCATCATTCTCAATAGTTTTCTTGGTTTTTTCCAGGAGAGAAGGGCTGAAAAATCACTTTCTGCATTGAAGGAGCTTTCGCAGCCGCAAGTCCAAGTGCGAAGAAATGGCGAATGGATAAAGGTGCTGTCAAGAGAGCTTGTGCCTGGAGATGTAATCAAGTTTTCCAGTGGTGACAGAATTGGTGCAGATGTTCGTGTTATCGAATCACGGAGCTTGGAAGTAGAAGAGTCAGCTTTGACAGGTGAGTCAGTGCCTGTGCAAAAAGTGACTAACTCTATAAAAAATCCCAATTTGACTTTGGGTGATATGGAAAACATGGGCTTCATGGGAACAATGGTCACAAGAGGAAGCGGCATGGGGGTTGTCATTGCTACAGGGATGAAAACGGCTATGGGCCAAATTGCAGATCTTTTGCAAAATGCAGAGTCACAAACGACACCGTTGCAGCGCAGACTTGAACAGCTCGGAAAAATCTTGATTGTCACAGCGTTGTTCTTAACGGTACTTGTTGTTGGTATTGGTGTGCTGCAAGGCAATGATCTGTATACAATGGTGCTTGCAGGTGTATCTTTAGCTGTTGCAGCTATCCCAGAGGGACTGCCAGCAATTGTAACTATCGCACTGAGCCTCGGTGTACAAAAAATGATTCGTAAAAATGCTGTTGTCCGGAAGCTTCCAGCTGTAGAGACGCTCGGCTGTGCTTCTATAATCTGTTCAGATAAAACAGGAACATTAACACAAAATAAGATGACAGTAACTAAGATTTGGAGCAGCGGGCGTACTTGGTCTGTGGACGGTGCAGGCTATGAACCGCAAGGGAATTATTATGAAAAAGATCAAGTTATTGATCCTAAAAACGAAAAAGGCCTGCAGCAGCTCCTCACATTCGGGATGCTCTGCAATCATGCAGAAATTGAACAAAAATCGGGTGAGTATGTTTTGAATGGTGACCCAACAGAAGGAGCGCTAATCGTTGCCGGGATGAAGGCCGGATTTACGAAAAGCCAGCTGTTGAGTCAATTCGAGATAGTAAAGGAATTCCCATTTGATTCAACAAGAAAGATGATGAGTGTCATTGTTAAGGATTCTACTGGAAGACAGTTTGTTGTAACAAAAGGCGCCCCAGATGTGTTAATTGGACAAAGTAAGACAATCTTGATGGGGAATAGAATGGAGAACATCGGCAGTCGGGAGAAGTCGGTCGTACAAGCTGCCATTGATGGACTTGCATCCCAAGCATTAAGAACAATTGCCATCGCTTTTAAAGAGATTTCTGCTAACACTATTATTTTGCATGAAAAAGAAGCAGAAAGCGAGCTTGTGTTTATTGGACTGCAAGGAATCATCGATCCTCCGCGTCCAGAAGTGAAACAGGCCGTAAAGGAATGTAAGGAAGCTGGAATTAAAACGGTTATGATTACAGGTGACCATGTGATTACAGCAAACGCCATTGCTAAACAGCTTGGCATTGCTAACAGCCAGTCAAAAGTGCTTGAAGGTAAAGAGCTTTCAAATATGAGTGTGGAAGAATTAGAGGATGTTGTAGAGGATGTTTCTGTGTTTGCTAGGGTTTCACCTGAGCATAAACTGAAGATTGTTCAGGCCTTCCAAAACAGGGGTCATATCGTGGCAATGACAGGTGACGGAGTCAATGATGCTCCAGCTATTAAGACGGCTGATATCGGGATTGCGATGGGCATTACAGGCACAGATGTAGCCAAAGAAGCATCTTCCCTTGTTTTAATGGATGACAACTTCGCTTCTATTAAAGCAGCGATTATAGAGGGAAGAAATATCTATGAAAATATCCGCAAATTTATCCGCTATTTGCTAGCATCCAATGTTGGTGAGATTCTAGTGATGCTTTTTGCAATGATATTAGGACTGCCCCTGCCGTTAGTGCCAATCCAGATTCTTTGGGTTAACCTAGTCACAGATGGTCTGCCAGCGATGGCGCTTGGATTAGACAGACCAGAAGATAATGTCATGAAGCGTGATCCGCGCAGTCCGAATGAAGGTGTATTTGCAAGGGGACTTGGCTGGAAGGTTATTTCCAGAGGTTTTCTAATCGGGTTATCAACTATCGCGGCCTTTATGTTCGCATATAATGAAAATCCTGATAATCTTGCATACGCCCAGACAATTGCCTTTGCTACATTAGTAATGGCACAGCTGATTCATGTTTTTGACTGCCGCAGTGAAAAATCAATCTTGTCCCGCAATCCATTTGGAAATATGTATTTAGTTTGGGCGGTTATTTCTTCCTTACTGTTAGTGCTTGTCGTTATTTACGTACCAGCATTGCAAAGCATTTTCCATACAGTAGCCATCGTTCCAAAGGATTGGCTAATGGTGATAGGTCTAGCTTCTGTTCCAACTTTTTTACTAGCAGGATCATTTTTGTTAAGTAAATCAAAATAAAATATGTTATAATCCAAAAGGTACTAGAGATAACTCTATGCCTTTTGTTTTTTTTATGTGGATATCTCTTAATGAGCAAGTGATTAAATGGCAGCAGCAAAGCGAAATGCCAAAACATTTGGATGTGTTGATATATGGTGAAAAGCATGACGGGCTATGGGCTAGGTTCCCGAAACGGTGAGGGCATTACCATAACTGTCGAAATTAAGACTGTTAATCACCGCTTCTGTGAACAGACTGTCCGTATGCCGAAACAATATATACTATTGGAAGATGCAGTGAAAAAGACAATAGCAGCTTATATACATAGAGGAAGAGCAGAAATATTCATCACGATTGAAGGCGATAATGCCAAAAATCAAAAGATGGTCGTTGATTGGCAATTGCTTGATGAGTATTACCGAGTACTTGAAGAAATGAAAGCCAGGTATGGCATCAGCCAAGCGGTGTCGATTCATGAGCTGTTGCAAAACAAAGATTGCTTTAAAACATTGGACAATTCCATTAATGCTGCAGTACTGGAGCCGCTCCTATTGGATGCTGCAGGTGAAGCTGCACAGCATTTGTCTGTAATGAGACAAGCGGAAGGACGGTTGTCAAAGGCCAGCATAAGCATATTGCTCGAAAACGTCCGCCAAGTCACAGACCAGTTGAAGGAACTTGCGCCAAAAGTGGTTGAAAGCTACCGGGAGAGGCTCAAGGAAAAGCTGGAAAGCTATACAAATGGTCTTTTTGATGAGAGCAGGCTTTTGACAGAAGTTGCAATATTTGCTGACAAAGCCGATATTTATGAAGAATTGGTGCGCATGTATAGCCATATTCACCAATTTACTTCTATAATAGAGGAAACTGGACCTGTTGGCAGAAAGCTTGATTTTCTTTTACAAGAGATGAACAGGGAAGCGAATACCGTCGGCGCAAAAGGCAATGCGGCAGATATAGCCTCTGTTGTAGTGGAGCTGAAAAGTCTCTTAGAGAAAATAAAGGAGCAAGTCCAAAACATTGAATAAGGAACGTTTAGATTAAGTCTAACTCGTCAAAAATAATACAATATGATTGGGGTAGAATTATGTCCATCAAGCTAATTAACATTGGTTTCGGTAATATTGTTTCTGCAAACCGGATCATTTCGATCGTAAGTCCTGAATCAGCTCCAATTAAGCGAATTATTCAAGATGCTAGAGATCGAGGCTCACTTATTGATGCAACATATGGCCGGAGAACAAGAGCCGTAATTGTGATGGATAGCGATCATGTTATCCTGTCGGCTGTTCAGCCTGAAACAGTTGCACATCGATTAAATGACCGTGATGAAATTTTGGATGAAGGGTAGGAGAAAGATTTGGTAGATAAAGGGCTTTTGATTGTTTTGTCAGGACCTTCCGGAGTAGGTAAAGGAACGGTCCGCAAGGAGATTTTCTCTCAGGAAAATACTTCTTTTGAATATTCCATTTCCATGACAACAAGGCTTCCGCGTACTGGTGAAGTGGATGGAACTGATTATTTCTTTAAGACTAGAGAAGAATTTGAAGATTTAATCGAGCAAGGGAAGCTGCTGGAATATGCTGAGTTTGTCGGCAATTATTACGGCACGCCTGTCGACTATGTCAGAGAGACAACAGACAGAGGGAAAGATGTTTTCCTTGAAATAGAAGTGGAAGGTGCAAGGCAAGTAAGGGAGAAATTTCCTGATGGCTTGTTTATATTCTTAAGCCCGCCGAGTTTGTCCGAGTTGAAAAACCGCATTGTGACAAGAGGTACAGAAACAGAAGAAATCATTAATAACCGTATGAATGTGGCAAGAGAAGAAATTGAAATGATGCACTTGTATGACTATGTAGTTGAAAATGATACAGTTGAAAATGCATGTGAAAAAATAAAAGCAATTATTGTTGCAGAGCATTGCAGAAGAGAAAGAGTAGAACCAAAATATAAAAAAATGCTGGAGGCTAACTAATCTATGCTAAATCCATCTATTGATTCTTTATTAACTAAAATTGATTCAAAATATTCATTAGTGTCTGTTGCTGCTAAAAGAGCAAGAAAGCTTCAATTAAACGCAAAACCGCAATTGGATAAATATATTTCACACAAAAACGTAGGAAAAGCGCTAGAGGAAATCAATCATGATCAGCTGACATACCGTGTAAACGACCCAGCTGAAACAGAATGATCTATTAGATTCACGTTTAGAAGAGTGAATATCAACAAAAAAAGACTGGATCTTTCATCAGATCAGTCTTTTTTCATGGAGTGGACAAAGTTTGTAAACTCACGAGTTACCTCAGGTGAAAAATCTTTTAATTTCTTGCATAATAAGAAGTACTAAAGAAGAGAAAGAAGTGGATGCAAATTGTTACAAGGTAAAAAGATTCTATTATGTGTGACAGGGGGTATCGCTGTCTATAAGATGTGTGCGTTGACTAGCAAGCTTACCCAAAAAGGTGCAGAAGTCAAAGTAATCATGTCTGAATCGGCTATGCAATTTGTGTCCCCGCTCACATTTAAGGCGCTTTCGAAAAACGAGGTGTTCACAGATACTTTTGATGAAAAAGATCCAAAAGTCATCGCGCATATTGACCTTGCAGATTGGGCTGATTTGATTTTAGTCGGACCGGCAACCGCTAATATCATTGGGAAGTTGGCGAACGGAATTGCTGATAACATGATTTCCACAACACTGTTAGCGGCAACCGCTGAGGTGTGGATTGCTCCAGCAATGAATGTGCATATGTATGATCATCCAGCTGTGCAAAAAAATATAGCAGTATTGTATGATTACGGGTACCGTTTCATTAATCCAGGAGAAGGCTATTTAGCATGCGGCTATGTTGGAAAAGGCAGATTAGAAGAGCCGGAAAAAATCATTGAGCATATGGAGGCTCATTTTCAAGGGGAAAAGAAGCTGCTCGAGGGGCAAACGGTTTTGGTAACAGCAGGACCTACACGGGAAAAAATTGACCCAGTGCGGTTTGTTTCTAACCATTCAACTGGAAAGATGGGTTACAGTATAGCGAAGCAGGCAATCAAAATGGGAGCAAAAGTAATTCTTGTTACAGGACCTACTCATTTGACACCTCCTAAAGAAGCGGAAGTATTTCCTGTCGAAAGTGCGGAGGAAATGTACGAGCGAGTTATGGAAAACAGCAATCATGCCGATATTATTGTGAAAACTGCTGCAGTCAGCGACTATAAGCCTGTCTTGGCACATGAGCATAAAGTTAAAAAGAAAGACGGCACAGAAATGATCGAGTTTACGAGAACAAAGGACATTTTGCTGGAGCTGGGAAAACGAAAAACCAATCAAGTGCTGGTCGGCTTTGCTGCTGAAACACAGAGCGTTGATGAATATGCCCGTGAAAAGCTCAACCGGAAAAATGCTGACATGATTGTAGCCAACAATATAACTGCTGCAGGAGCGGGGTTTGGCACAGATACAAATCTAGTGACCATCTATAAACGCAATGGCGAAAAGGATGAGCTGCCTCTTATGACAAAGGATGAGGTCGCAAAAAAGATTCTCGAGCAAGCTTATAAAATAAAGGAAGAGATTTAAAATGAGTGTTGCAAAGGTAATTGTGGACGTGCCTGCAAAGCAAACGGACAGGCCGTTTGACTATTTAATACCAGAGCACTTGGAAGAAGTCATTCAGCCAGGAATGCGGGTGATTGTGCCGTTTGGACCGAGAAAGGTGCAGGGATTTGTTGAATCCATAGAAGAGACATCATCCTTTAAGTCACTGAAAAAAGTGATTGAACCGATGGATGTTGTTCCAGTGTTAAATGAAGAGCTGCTATTGCTTGGGGACTGGCTTTCCAAAACAACATTATGCTATAAAATCTCTGCCTATCAGGTAATGCTGCCACCTGCATTAAAAGCGAAATACGAACGAAGCCTTAAACTTATAAAGGAAGACAGGGAACTTTTGCTGTCTGAAGGACTAAGACAGCTTTTTAAAAACGAAGAGACAGTGCTTTGGGAGGAAGCGATAAAGCATGTTTCCATTCCTGCGATTCAGAAGCTTGTTAAAGACAGTATTGTGGAAGTTCAATATAAAGTCCAATCAAGGGGAAAGCAGAAAAAAACAAAGCATATCATTCCACTGATGAGTGCAGATGAAATGCAAAGATATGCAGATTCTTTGTCTAAGCAAGCAAGTAAACAAAAGCAAGTGGTCGAGTTTTTTATTGAAAACAGAGATCCGATTGAACAAAAGCAATTGCTTGAAAGATTACAAATTTCAAGTTCTGCAGTAAAAGGCCTTGTGGAGAAGCAAGTCTTAGCTGAAAAAAACATGGAAATCTACCGTGATCCCTATGAGCAAAGGCAATTTGCCAAAACAGAGCCACTTACCTTAACAGCCGAGCAGGCAAAAGCAATCGAGCCAATCCATTCATCCATTAGGAATGATAAGCATGAAGTGTTTTTGCTGTATGGCGTTACAGGAAGCGGCAAAACAGAGGTTTATCTGCAGTCCATTCAAAATGTCCTTGAAAAAGGAGAAGAAGCCATTGTTCTCGTTCCAGAAATTGCTTTAACTCCGCAAATGGTTAATCGTTTTAAAGGACGGTTCGGCGACCAGGTAGCGGTCCTCCACAGCGGATTATCTGTCGGAGAAAAGTATGATGAGTGGAGAAAAATCCAACGTAAAGAAGTGAAGGTAGTAGTAGGTGCCAGATCCGCGATATTCGCTCCGTTTGAGAATCTTGGAATTATCATCATCGATGAGGAACATGAGATGACGTATAAGCAAGAAGAAAACCCAAGATATCATGCAAGAGATGCAGCGATTGAAAGAGGAAAACGTCATGGCTGTCCTGTTGTTCTTGGCAGTGCTACACCGTCACTGGAGAGCTTCGCCCGAGCGCAAAAGGGTGTCTACACCCAATTGTCCCTTCCGAGCAGAATGAATAACAGACCGCTGCCGCAAGTTGAAATTGTCGATATGCGGGAAGAGCTTAAAGAAGGAAACCGCTCCATGTTTTCACGGGTGCTGTTAGAAAAGCTTAAAGTGCGCATTGAAAAACAGGAACAGACTGTATTGTTCCTGAATAAACGGGGTCATTCTTCGTTTGTCATGTGTCGTGATTGTGGTTATGTGGTAAAATGTCCTCATTGTGATATCAGCTTAACTTATCATCGCTTTTCTAATCAGATGAAATGCCATTACTGTGGTTATGAAGACCAGACGCCGCTTCAATGTCCTGAGTGCAACAGCGAGCATATTCGCTATTTCGGCACAGGAACGCAAAAAGTTGAGGAAGAGCTCGTTAAAGTGCTGCCAGAAGCAAGAGTTATTCGCATGGATGTTGATACAACAAGTCGCAAAGGTTCACACGAGAAGCTTTTAAGAGAGTTTCAAGAGGGCAATGCAGACATATTGTTAGGAACACAGATGATTGCCAAAGGGCTGGATTTTCCGAAAATCACGTTAGTTGGAGTGCTTTCAGCAGACACGATGCTGCATTTGCCTGATTTTCGATCTTCAGAAAAGACATTCCAGCTTCTAACCCAGGTCAGCGGGCGGGCTGGCAGGCATGAATTGGCAGGGGAAGTAATCTTTCAGACATACACACCGGACCATTACAGTATTGAATTGGCAAGCCAGCAAGATTATGACAGCTTTTATCAGAGTGAGATGATGATAAGAAGAAACCACTCCTATCCTCCTTACTATTATATAACACTAATAACTGTCAGCCATGAGGAACTGATGAAAACAGTCGCCGTAACGGAACAAATTACGAAAGTCGTGCGACATAAGCTTTCTCCTAAGACGGTCGTATTAGGACCAGTTGCTTCCCCTATTTCCAGAATAAAAAATAGATATCGGTATCAGTGTCTGATAAAATACAAACAGGAACCAAACCTGAAAGAGGTATTGAAGTCGATTTTAGATCACTATCAAGGTGAAATGAGCACAAATGGTTTACAAATTTCGATAGATGTTAATCCTTATATACTAATGTGATAGCATTATTAAAATAAAAAAGTATTTTTAGATATAAAAGTTATTGGAGGAAAAGCAGTGTCTGTAAGAAAAATAGTGCTGTCTCCTGATCCGGTTTTAGAACAGCCGTGTACGGAAGTAACAGTTTTTGACAAAAAGTTAGCAAAATTACTAAATGATATGTATGATACAATGCTAGAATTTGACGGTGTTGGGCTAGCAGCTCCGCAAATTGGCATAGGAAAACGCATTGCAGTTGTTGATATTGACGATGGTTCTGGAACGATTGAACTTATTAATCCTGTGCTGCTGTCTGCAGACGGTGAACAAACTGGACCAGAAGGCTGCTTGAGCTTTCCAGGCCTTTTCGGTGAAGTAAGCAGACCATACTCCATTAAAGTCCAAGCACAAAATCGCAGAGGGAAATGGTTTACGATTGAAGCAGAGGACTTTTTGGCAAGAGCCATTTTACATGAGATGGATCATTTGGACGGAGTGTTATTTACTTCCAAAGTATCTAGATATTTAGAAGAAGATGAACTTGAAGGAGTGGAGAGCTGATGACGAAAATAGTATTTATGGGAACGCCTGACTTTTCCGTGCCGGTTTTGCAGCGCATCATTGGGGACGGTTATGAAGTTATTGCCGTTGTCACACAGCCTGATCGCCCTGTTGGCAGAAAAAAAGTGCTTACTCCTCCACCAGTAAAAGTTGAAGCATTAAAGCACGGTATACCTGTTTACCAGCCAGAGAAAATACGTCAATCTGAAGAATTAGCGCAAATAATCGCTTTGAATCCTGATTTAATTGTGACTGCTGCTTTCGGTCAAATTTTGCCGAAAGAGCTTCTTGATGCTCCGAAACTGGGCTGTATTAATGTCCATGCGTCTCTGTTGCCTGAACTTAGAGGCGGAGCGCCAATCCATTACAGCATTATTCAAGGGAAAGAGAAAACTGGTATTACCATCATGTACATGGCGGAAAAACTAGATGCGGGAGACATCCTGACTGTTGCAGAAGTGCCGATTGAGGAAGAAGATACAGTTGGTACATTGCATGATAAACTAAGTGAAACAGGCAGTGAGCTCCTGTCCAGCACCTTACCTAAGCTGATTGCCGGTGAATTAACACCGATTCCTCAAGATGACGAGAAGGCGACATTTGCACCAAATATAAAAAGATCTGATGAAAGAATCGACTGGTCGTCATCAGGAGAGCAGATATACAATAAAATTCGCGGCATGAATCCGTGGCCTGTTGCCTTTACAGAATACGAAAGTAAGCCGATGAAGATATGGGGAGCAAAAAAAATAGCTAGACAGACAGATGCTCTTCCAGGCACGATTGTAAGCATTGGGGAAGACGGTCTAATCGTAGCAACTGGCAGCGGTTCGTTCATAAAGATTACAGAACTTCAGCCAGCAGGCAAGAAAAAAATGACAGCTGACGTTTTCCTGCGTGGTGCAGGTGCGAAGCTTGCTGTCAAGGAAATATTAGGAGTTATCAATGAAAACTAAAAAGAAAAACGTCAGGGAAGCAGCACTCGAAATTTTAGAGAGCATTAACAGCAACCAGGCATACAGCAACCTGCTGTTGAACAGCAGCATTAAAAAAAATGAAATACCGCAAAAGGATATCGGGCTTTTGACAGAAATCGTCTACGGCACACTGCAGCGGAAAATGACCTTGGACTTTTACTTGGATACCTTTTTGACAAACAAGAAAAAGATGGAAAGCTGGGTCATTACACTTTTGCAAATGACTTTATATCAGCTCGTATTTCTGGATCGTATTCCAGATCATGCTGCTATCAATGAGGCAGTTGAGATTGCAAAAAGAAAAGGTCATAAAGGAATAGCAGGTCTTGTAAATGGTGTTCTTCGCAATATCCAAAGAAAAGGGCTTCCTGCCTTTGATTCCATTAAGGATCCAGCCGAAAGGCTTTCCATTGAGATGAGTCATCCTTTGTGGCTTGTTAAACGCTGGATAGATCAGCTTGGTTTTGAAGACACAAAAAAAATGTGCGAAATTAACTTAACTGCTCCTGTGCAGACAGCACGGGTCAATACAACCAAAACAACAGTCGGTGAATGTTTGCGTATGTTAGAGGAGGAAGGCTATCAAGTTGCAGCAAGCGACATTATTCCTGAAGGCATCCAAGGACTAAAAGGCAATCTCGCTAATTCTGACTGCTTTAAGCAAGGCTTGTTGACAATTCAGGACGAGAGTTCTATGATTGTTGCCTATGCTCTTAATGTGGATGGAGACGAAACTGTCCTGGATGCATGTGCTGCACCAGGAGGCAAATCAACTCATATAGCTGAAAAGCTTCAAAATGGTGGCAATGTGCTATCTGTTGATTTGCATGAGCATAAAGTGAAACTTATTCAGCAAAATGCCCAAAGACTTCATTTGGATAATATTAACACAAAAGCGATGGACAGCCGTCGTTTGCCTGAAGTATTGGAGAAAGAATCCTTTGACAGAATTCTGCTTGACGCCCCTTGCTCCGGTTTTGGGGTAATGAGGAGAAAGCCTGATATTAAATACGCAAAAAAAGAAGAGGATGTCAGCCGTCTTCATACGATACAGCTTCAGCTCCTTGAATCATTATCTCCATTGTTAAAAAAGGGCGGTACAATGGTTTACAGCACTTGTACTGTTGATAAAGCGGAGAATGAAGCAGTGCTGGAACAATTTTTGCAAACAAATAACCAATTTGAAAAAGATACAAGTTTAGTGGAACGATTGCCCGCATCTATTCAGAAATATGCAAATGGGCATGAACTGCAGGTATTACCACAATATTTTGGCTCTGATGGCTTTTATATTGCGGCATTAAGAAAGAAGGTGCAATAAAATGGAACAAGTAAAATCATCAAGAAGAAAACAAACAGCAGAACCGACAATCCCATCCATCTACTCTTTGCAATTGGACGAGTTGAGAGAATGGTTAAAAGAGCATAATGAAAAAGCGTTTAGAGCAGAACAAATCTTTGAATGGCTTTATAAAAAAAGGGTTACTTCCTTTGAAGATATGTCTAACTTGTCGAAAAATCTCCGTTTGCTTTTAGAAGAGAATTTCACAATTACAACATTAAAAACGATTATTGAACAAACATCAAGTGATGGTACTATTAAATTTTTATTTGAACTTCATGATGGATATTCCATTGAAACAGTTTTAATGAGACATGATTATGGTAATTCTGTATGTGTAACGACACAAGTCGGCTGCCGTATCGGCTGTACATTCTGTGCTTCTACCCTTGGTGGATTAAAAAGAAACCTAGAAGCAGGAGAAATTGTTGCTCAAGTCGTAAAAGTACAGCAAGCCCTTGATAAATTGGATGAGCGTGTAAGCTCTGTCGTAATCATGGGAATTGGTGAGCCTTTTGATAACTTCAACAGCATGCTCAGCTTCTTAAAAATCATTAACCATGATAAAGCATTAAATATCGGTGCTAGACATATCACGGTTTCGACAAGTGGTATCATTCCGAAGATCTATGAATTTGCCGACCAGAACATGCAAATCAACTTTGCCGTTTCTCTGCATGCTCCAAATACGGAAATTAGAAGCAGACTTATGCCAATCAACAGAGCGTATAAGCTTCCTGAATTAATGGATGCTATCCGTTATTATATTAATAAAACAGGACGAAGAGTAAGCTTTGAGTATGGTTTATTTGGAAATGTTAATGACCAGGTAGAACATGCGGAAGAATTGGCTAAACTTGTAAAAGGGGTTAAATGCCACGTGAATCTAATACCTGTTAACTATGTTCCAGAACGCGATTATGTTCGCACACCAAGAGATCAAATTTTCTTGTTTGAGAAAACGTTAAAAGACCGTGGTGTAAATGTAACAATCCGCAGAGAACAAGGTTCAGACATTGATGCTGCTTGCGGCCAGCTTCGCGCGAAGGAGAGACAAGAAGAGACGAGGTGATAACTTTTGAGTCAAATATTCATGACAGATAAAGGGAAAGTCAGACAGCATAATGAAGATAGTGGAGCGATTTGCTTCAACAAAGCCGGACAGCGCCTTGCCATCGTAGCCGATGGTATGGGCGGCCACCGTGCTGGTGATGTTGCAAGCCGTTTAACTGTTGAAAATCTAGCTAACTTTTGGGAGAATGCGGAAGCAATCATAACAGCAGATGCAGCTGAAAACTGGTTAAAATCGCATATTCTTGAAGTCAACAAGATTGTTTTGCGTTATGCCCAAGAAAACCCGGAATGTGATGGGATGGGGACAACGATTATAGCTGTTATCAGTACAGACAGTTTTTCTACGATTGCCCATGTCGGCGACAGCCGCTGTTATCTTTATAACGAGGACGGCTTTAAGCAGCTTACAGAGGACCATTCCCTTGTGAATGAGCTAGTAAGGATGGGACAGATCACGAAGGAGGATGCTGAGCATCATCCGCGAAAAAATGTTGTGCTGCGGGCGCTAGGCACAGATGAGCAGCTTGACATAGACGTGATTACGATTGTTTTTGAACAGGGAGATGTTATTTTCATTTGTTCGGACGGCTTATCTAATAAAGTGGGAGACGAGGAGATTAAGGAAGTGCTTGGAGCTCCAGAAACTTTAGAACGAAAGGCTGAGTATTTAATTGAAACAGCCAATAAAAATGGCGGCGAAGATAATATAACAGTCATTATCCTTGAATTTTTTGACGGTAATAAAGCAGGTGAAGCAAGATGATGATAGGCAAAAGGATAAGTGGTCGCTATAAGATAATTGATATGATCGGCGGCGGGGGAATGGCCAATGTTTATCTTGCCCATGATATGATTCTTGACCGTGATGTTGCAGTGAAAATGCTGCGTCTGGATTTCGTCAATGATGAAGAATTTATCCGTCGTTTTCACAGAGAAGCACAATCGGCCACCAGTTTGGCTCATCCGAATATCGTCAATATTTATGATGTCGGCGAAGAAGGAAACATCTATTACATTGTCATGGAATATGTGGCAGGAGACACCTTAAAACAATACATACAAAAACATTCTCCCGTGCCTATTGAAACAGCATTAGATATCATGAGACAGCTGACATCCGGAATTTCTCATGCCCATCAAAACAATATTGTCCACAGGGATATAAAGCCCCATAATATTTTAATTGATAACCATGGCAATGTTAAAATCACAGATTTTGGCATAGCGATGGCATTGAGTGCAACGAGCATTACGCAGACAAACTCGGTACTCGGATCTGTCCATTATTTATCACCAGAACAGGCGCGAGGCGGGATGGCCAATAAAAAGTCGGATATATATTCACTGGGGATAGTCATGTTTGAGCTGCTGACAGGAAGACTGCCGTTTTCAGGCGAATCAGCAGTTTCCATCGCCTTGAAGCATCTCCAGTCAGAAACGCCGAGTGTCAGGAGATGGAACAGTGAGGTTCCGCAAAGTGTGGAGAACATTGTCTTAAAAGCAACTGCAAAAGATCCATTCCACCGCTACAGCAGCATGGAAGAAATGCAAGAGGATTTGCGGACAGCACTTGACCCGGAACGGATAAATGAACCGAAATTTCATGTCCCGGTGGATGATGAAGCAACGAAAGCTATTCCGATTATTACCGATGACCGCAGCTTTCCTAACTTAGACGAAACAATTGTACATGCGAAGGAAGAAAAGCATGCAAAGGAAGAACCGAAGGAGAAGGCAGGCAAAGAGAAAAAGCAAAAAAAGCCGAAAAAGAAAGGGAAAAAGCTGACGATTGCGTTAGTTTCTACATTTTTGGTTTTAGTTATTCTCGCCATACTGACAATCACACTTTTTCCGGCCATTTACATTCCTGAGGAAGTTGCGGTCCCTGATGTTGCAGGTTCGACAAAAGATGAAGCAATATCAGAACTCGAAGCAGCTGGTTTTAAAATCGGAGAAATCAAGACACTAAATGATGAAGAAGTGGATGCAGGTTCTATAATCCGTACAGCACCGAAAGCAGGCAATAATGCGAAACAAGGTGCATCAATCACCCTTTATGAAAGCTTAGGGAAAGAGAAGTATGAACTGGATGATTACGTCGGCAGGGAATATGAAGATGTTGTGAAGCTGTTGGAAAAGCAGGGCTTTAAGAACATCAGCAAAGTGGAGGAATTCGATGAATCACAGCCTTCTGGAACTATCCTTGAACAAGATTTTGAAAAAGGAGACGAAGTCGTTCCGGAAGATGCTGAGTTAGAATTTACGATCAGCAAAGGAGCACAGTTTATTAAACTGACAGATTTGGCTGGTTATACAAAAAAAGAAGTCAATGATTATATTGATGAACAAGATTTAGCGGTGACCTTCACGGAGGAATACAGCGACACCGTCGATGAAGGAAAAGTCATTTCTCAAACACCGGCAGCGGGTACAAATGTGCGGATTAGCGCACAAGTTTCTGTTGTGCTTTCAAAGGGTAAGGAAGAAGTGCCCCCTAAAGAAGTAACACAGGAAATCACGATACCATTTGAACCGACTGAAATGACAGAAGACGGACAGCCGAAAGCGCAAGAAGTAAAAATATATATTGGCGATTTGGAAAATAATATGACAGAGCCAATAGATACCTTTTCTATAACGGAAACGACAAAAAAGACAATTACACTAAGAATTCCAGAAGGCGGAAAGGGCTACTATCGCGTGTTTCGTGATCAAAGTGTCATCATTGATGAAGAAGTGCCATATCCAGGTTAAGGAGCGTTATAATCTATGCCAGAAGGCAAAATCATTAAAGCATTAAGCGGTTTTTATTATGTGATTAGCGATGGAGAGATTACACAGTGCCGAGGCAGGGGTGTATTCCGCAAGAATAAAATCACCCCATTAGTAGGCGACGAAGTAGTATTTCAGGCAGAGAATGTGACAGATGGTTATATTTTAGAGGTAAAGGAGCGCAAGAATGAACTGATTCGGCCCCCGATTACCAATGTTGATCAGGCAATACTTGTATTTTCCAGTGTGGAGCCTGATTTCAGCACTGCATTGCTGGATCGTTTTCTTGCATTAGTCGAATTCAACCGGATTGATCCTGTTATTTGTATCACAAAGATGGATTTGACGAGTGAGGAAGAAGCAAACAGGATGAAAGAATATGCTGCTTACTATGAGCAAGTCGGCTATAAGGTCATCCTTACTTCTTCTGAAACAGAGCAGGGTATTGAAACACTGCTCCCTGAACTAAGTGGAAAAATATCCGTATTTGCAGGCCAATCAGGTGTTGGCAAGTCGTCTCTTTTAAATGCAATCCGTCCAGATTTAAGTTTAAAAACAGATGAAATATCATCCCATTTAGGAAGGGGTAAACACACTACCCGCCATGTGGAGCTCATAACTGTCGGAGATGCTCTAGTAGCAGATACGCCGGGCTTTAGTTCCTTAGAGTTTGAGGATGAAATGGAGCTGGAGGATTTAAATTATTGTTTCCCTGAAATAGAAAGCACAAGCGCAGCTTGCAAGTTTAGAGGCTGCTTGCATCTGTCTGAGCCGAAATGTGCTGTTAAGGCGGCAGTCGACGCTGGTAATATTCAAGAGTACCGCTATGAGCATTATAAAGACTTCTTGCAAGAACTAAAAGACAGGAAGCCGAAATATTAATCAAATTAATAAAGAGCATGGATGTAATTCCCATGCTCTTTTTTTGCTAACTAAAGGGAGGAACTAACGTGAAAATTAATATTATGGCAGGCGGTCCAGCCGGTCTAATACCGTCATTGCCTGGATATATGGAAGATAACAGCAAATGGGTAGGTGTGGACAGGGGAGCTCTATATTTAGTGGAAAGAGATATTCCTATCTTTGCATCGTTTGGCGATTTTGACTCTGTAACAGATGCCGAAAGACAACGGATTAGCAGCCATTCACATGAGTTAAAAACCTTTAAGCCGGAAAAGGATGAAACAGATATGGAACTTGCAATCAACTGGGCTATAAGCTTCGGTGCGTCCACTATAAGGCTATTTGGAGCAACTGGAGGGAGATTAGACCATACGATTGCGAATCTCCAGTTATTGCTTAAGTATTTAACCGAGCATCCTGATGTAACGATTGAAATAATAGATAAGAAAAATATCGTCACAATAGTCAATGCAGGCACTTATAAATTAAAAAGAGAGGAAAGCCGCCGCTATGTGTCTTTTTTTCCGTACGGATCTGAAATAACTGGTCTAACTTTACAAGGCTTCAAATATCCTTTAAATGATAGGGATCTTCCTGTCAGCAGCACATTGTGTATCAGCAATGAAATTATTGAGGATTATGGTACTTTTTCATTTGCGAGCGGCATATTAATGGTGGTAAGGAGTCATGATTGATGATGGAAAAAATATGTACTCATTTTGGATTTTTTGAATAGCATGTAGTGTGTTGTAGCGAGTTTGCGGTTTTTTGCTAATGTTGAAGGAGGGACGGTATTCATGAGATTTTATACCATTAAATTGCCTAAGTTTTTAGGCGGGCTTGTCCGTGCAATGTTAGGAACATTCAAAAAAGAATAAACACCAGTATGGGAAGCATTTCTTTTTTGTACAGACAACCTTTCATTTTTAGATTAGTGTTGTCTGTACAAAATAGACCGACTTCATTTGAAAATTTAGACAAAAATAAAAAAGGACAGCAATGTGTCCTTTTTTATTTTCGCATTATACGCGTTCAACTTTACCAGATTTAAGAGCTCTAGCAGAAACCCAAACACGTTTAGGTTTACCGTCTACTAAAATACGAACCTTTTGAAGGTTTGCTCCCCAAGTACGCTTGTTAGCATTCATCGCATGGGAACGAGCATTACCTGTAGTTGTTTTTTTACCAGTTACAACACATTTACGTGGCATGTATATTTCCCTCCTTATAACCAAAACTCATCATAAACGAGCTTTAAAAATTCATAGATAGCATTAATCTTGAGAAATATCCTAAATAGTCCTCACAAAGATACTTTAATAATTTATCATACAACGGACATGAATGCAATAGCTGTGATGGAAGGTTTCAAGAAAATTTCCTTGACATGTTTTTTACAGGGAGAAAAAAGCAGTGTGTATATTGTTGTAATCTAGTGAAACAATAGAAGAAAAAAATATAATTGGAGAGCGCGAAATCAGATTAAACAGACAAAAAAACGCTAAGTCTGTTGCATTAATTTCCAAATAGTAAAAGGCTGGAAAGTTTTTTATAGCCAGAAATAAAAGGTTTTCAACAATAGCTTTCAAAAAGCAGTGTGTTATAGTAAAATGTCATTAGTCAAGGAGCAATTCCAAAGGGGGAACACTCATGTCCATTGAACTAAAAACAAATTTCGGACAAATTGATATTTCAACAGAAGTAATCGCAACAATCGCAGGAGGAGCTGCTGTTGATTGTTATGGCATTGTTGGGATGGCATCAAAAAATCAAATTAAAGATGGATTAACAGATATTTTGCGAAAAGAAAACTTCACTCGCGGAGTTATGGTTCGAAAAGTAGATGATGAAGTGCATATTGATATGTATATAATTGTAAGTTACGGAACGAAAATTTCCGAGGTTGCGCACAATGTTCAATCTAAAGTGAAATATACACTCAATAAAACAGTTGGACTTGCCGTTGACTCGGTTAATATTTACGTTCAGGGAGTTCGTGTCACGAACCCGTAGTGAGGAGGAAATCTTAGTGACAATTACAGTCTTAGAAGGAAAGCGATTTGCCGAAATGGTAATCCAGGGAGCAAACCATTTATCCTCTAATGCTAATTATGTAGATGCGTTAAATGTTTTCCCAGTGCCCGATGGAGATACAGGAACAAATATGAACCTGTCGATGACATCTGGTGCAAAGGAAGTTCAAAATAATATTCAGTCCCACATCGGCAAAGTCGGAGTATCCCTTTCAAAGGGACTGCTTATGGGAGCCAGAGGGAATTCTGGTGTTATTCTTTCCCAATTATTCCGCGGCTTCTCAAAATCAATTGAACAAAAAGAGAGCATCACTGCGCAAGAGTTCGCAAATGCCCTCCAGTTCGGCGTGGAAACCGCTTATAAAGCAGTAATGAAGCCGGTTGAAGGAACGATTTTGACTGTTGCAAAAGATGCGGCGAAAAAAGCAGTTAAATCAGCAGAAAAGACAGATGATATCACAGAAGTTTTGACAGATGTTGTTACAGAAGCAAAAGCGTCTTTAAACAGAACACCTGAACTGCTGCCTGTGCTGAAAGAAGTTGGCGTTGTGGACAGCGGTGGCCAAGGTCTTGTTTTTGTCTATGAAGGCTTCTTGTCTGTCCTGACTGGAGAAGAGCTGCCAGAGACAGTACAGCAAACAGTTTCTATGAACGATCTTGTTAACGCTGAGCACCATAAAAATGTTCATGGCTTCATGAATACAGAAGATATCGAGTTTGGATACTGTACGGAATTCATGGTGCGTCTTGAAGAAGATAAACTGGAAGGCAAGCCGTTCTCAGAGGATCAATTCAGACAGGATTTAAGCAAATACGGCGATTCATTGCTAGTCATTGCAGATGATGAAGTTGTTAAGATACATATCCACTCCAATCTGCCAGGTGAAGTTCTAACGTTTGGGCAAAAATATGGAAATCTTATTAAGATGAAAATTGAGAACATGCGTGAACAGCACAGCAGCTTGGTTGAAGGATCAAAGGAATCCTTTGATGCTCCAACCCAAAAGCGTGAGGAGCTAAAAGAATACGGTATTGTTACTGTGTCTATGGGAAGCGGTATTGCTGACATGTTCCGCAGCATCGGGGCACATAGTGTCATTGAAGGCGGACAAACGATGAACCCGAGCACAGAAGATATTGTCAATGCTGTGAAAAAGGTTCATGCTAAAAAAGTGTTCATTCTGCCTAATAACAAAAATATCATCATGGCAGCAGAACAGGCAGCACAGGTTTTAGAGGAAGATGTTGCAGTTATTCCGTCTAAAACAGTGCCGCAAGGAATGTCCGCATTGCTTGCATTCAATCCGACAAGTGATATGGAGTCAAATAAAAAAGGTATGATTGCTGCGTTAGAGCATGTGAAAACAGGTCAAATAACGTATGCAGTCAGAGATACAACAATTGACGGACTTCAAATAGAAACAGGGGACTTCATGGGAATAGCAGATGGAAAGATTGTGGCTAAAGGCAAGGATAAAGCACAATCTGCTAAAGAGCTGCTTAGTACGATGATTGACGAAGATTCAGAAATACTGACAATCATCAAAGGGGAAGATGCCCTTGATGAAGAGTTAGAAGCAATCGTATCCTTTGCAGAAGATAAGTTTGAAGATGTAGAAGTGGAAATTCATGACGGTAAACAGCCGCTGTATTCCTTCATTTTCTCAGTCGAATAAACAAAAAAATAAAATCATGGTGATTTTTTCCACTGTTTAAAACAGTGGTTTTTTTGTGTTTAACGAATGAAATGGAAAAAGAAGAAATATCGGCGTAACTTGCATAACCTATGTTATTATATTAAAAGAATTTACGTTTTTTCGCGTTTGAATAATATAGATTGTTTGTTTTGTGTTCACGAGTCAGTTTAAGGGAGAGTTATTTATATGAAATATAAAAGCGTTTTTGATATTATTGGACCAGTAATGATCGGCCCGTCCAGTTCCCATACAGCAGGCGCGGCAAGAATTGGCCGGGTGGCA
The DNA here is from genome assembly GCF_046613985.1 of Niallia laureatilytica. Classification (NCBI taxonomy): domain Bacteria; kingdom Bacillati; phylum Bacillota; class Bacilli; order Caryophanales; family Bacillaceae; genus Niallia; species Niallia laureatilytica. Next base: position 705,751 of record NZ_JBKKHP010000002.1, read on the forward strand.
AGAAGCTTGTTTGAAAGACAGCCGAAATGGGTTGATGTACATCTGTATGGATCATTTGCTGAAACCTATAAGGGCCATGGAACAGACGTTGCCATCGTGGGAGGTATTCTTGATTTTGATACTTTTGATGAAAGAATAAAATCATCCCTTGAGTTGGCTGAGCAAAGGGGAATGAAGGTTCAGTTTCATGTAGAAGAGGCCATTCCGGAACATCCTAACACCGCAAGAATTCGTGTAGGCGATGATGACGGTGAACTGGAACTTGTCGGAATTTCAATCGGTGGTGGAAAGATTGAAATCACAGAACTTAATGGTTTTCAACTCAAGCTATCCGGGCATCATCCAGCCATTCTTGTTGTTCATAATGACAGGTTTGGTGCGATTGCTAAAGTGTCTAATGTTTTGGCAAAATATGAAATTAACATTGGGCATATGGAAGTAAGCCGGAAAGAAAAAGGAAAACTTGCCTTAATGACGATTGAGGTAGACCAAAATATAGAAGAAAAAATTCTGAAAGAAATAGAAGACCTTGAAGGAATGGAAAAGGTTACAAGAATTGTTGATTAAGCTAGGGGGAAGAACGATGTTTCGAAATGTAGCGGAACTTGTAGAGATGGCAAACACGCAAAATAAGCCCATCTCAGAAATAATGATTGAGCAAGAGATAGAAATTACAGGAAAAACAAGGGAACAAGTTATTGCCCAAATGGATACAAATTTAACAGTGATGGAGCAGGCAGTTGAACGAGGGCTTAACGGTGTTGTTTCCCATTCAGGCTTAACTGGCGGAGACGCAGTGCTTATGCAAGAGTATATAAATAAGGGCAACTTCCTGTCAGGTGAAGTAATCCTTGATGCTGTCAGCAAAGCGGTTGCAACAAATGAAGTGAACGCGGCAATGGGAATGATTTGTGCGACTCCGACAGCAGGCTCTGCTGGTGTTGTTCCAGGAACATTATTTGCAGTGAAAAACAAACTGAATCCAACTAGGGAGCAAATGCTTAACTTTTTATTTACATCAGGAGCATTCGGGTTTGTTGTTGCAAACAATGCGTCTATCTCTGGTGCAGCTGGAGGCTGCCAAGCGGAAGTCGGATCAGCTGCAGGTATGGCAGCGGCAGCTATTGTAGAAATGGCAGGAGGCACGCCAGAACAAAGCGCTAATGCGATGGCAATCACGTTAAAAAATATGCTTGGACTAGTATGTGACCCAGTTGCTGGACTAGTGGAAGTTCCATGTGTGAAAAGAAATGCAATGGGAGCAGCAAATGCGATGATAGCAGCAGATATGGCGCTTGCAGGAATTACAAGCAGAATTCCGTGTGATGAAGTTATCGATGCTATGTACCGCATTGGTCTAAGTATGCCGTCAAGCTTAAGAGAAACAGCGCAAGGAGGGTTGGCAGCAACACCAACTGGCCGGAGACTGGAAGCAGAAATCTTCGGTAATGCTGCAGCAGGAAAGTGAATAAAAATTTAAATCTTCCATTGGACCAGCTAAAAGGCGTCGGACCTGAGACAAGAAAACAGTTAGAAGACATGCGAATTCACACGATTTATGATTTGCTTGAATATTTCCCTTATCGTTATGAAGATTTTCGTGTCCGTAATCCAGAAGATATGAAGCATGAAGAAAAGGTGACAGTAGAAGGGAAGGTCCATAGTGAACCTTCCCTAATCTTTCACGGACGCAAAAAATCCCGATTAACGGTGAAAGTGCTAATAGGCAATGTTTTAATTAGTGCTGTCTTTTTTAACCAGCATTATTTAAAAAACAAGCTGGCTCTAGGAGAGCTGATTACCGTTACAGGTAAATGGGATCAGCACCGGCAAACAATAACGGCAACACATCTGCAAGTCGGCAGTAACCAAAAAGCCCAAGACTTTGAGCCTGTTTATACGGTAAGAGGAAGTATAACGGTTAAAGCTTTAAGGAAATACATTTCAGCAGCGCTCACTCAATTCGAGCAGGAAATAGAAGAAATTTTTCCAGATTCACTTTTAGCGAAATATAAGCTGATGAGAAGAAGTGACGCACTGCGAATCATCCACTTTCCGCCTAGTAGAGAAGAGTTAAAGCTTGCTAGAAGGCGGTTTGTTTACGAAGAATTCTTGCTGTTTCAATTAAAAATGCAGGCATTGCGGAAGCACGAGCGCGAAAACTCGCAAGGAATGAAGCAGGAATATAAGCTTGATATGCTGATGGATTTCATTAACGGTCTGCCGTTTCCCCTTACGAGCGCACAAAAAAGGGTTGTAAATGAGATATTAAAAGATATGAAAAGTCATTACCGTATGAATCGGCTTTTACAGGGAGATGTAGGCTCTGGGAAGACGGTTGTAGCTGCCATCGTTTTGTATGCAACCATTCTTGCAGGTCATCAAGGTGCTTTAATGGTTCCAACTGAAATTTTGGCAGAGCAGCATGCAGAATCACTTACGTCCATGTTTTCAAAAGTAGGAATCCGAGTTGCTTTGCTGACAAGCTCTGTCAAAGGAAAAAAAAGACGAGAACTTTTAAGCGAGCTGAAAGAAGGAAATATACACATCTTAGTCGGCACGCATGCCCTTATACAAGACGATGTCGAATTCCAATCACTTGGTCTTGTTATTACAGATGAGCAGCATCGCTTCGGTGTTGAACAGCGCAGAGTGCTGAGAGAGAAAGGGTCAAGTCCAGATGTTCTCTTTATGACAGCGACACCGATTCCAAGAACGCTTGCGATTACAGCTTTTGGAGAAATGGATGTAAGTATTATTGATGAGATGCCGGCAGGGCGAAAAGCGATTGAAACATACTGGGTGAAACATGATATGCTGACACGAATACTGCAATTCATGGAGAAAGAGCTCTCCCAAGGAAGACAAGCATATGTCATTTGTCCGCTGATAGAAGAATCAGAGAAGCTGGATGTGCAAAATGCAATCGATGTGCATACAACATTGGCGACCTTTTTCCAAGGCCGTTATAAGGTTGGACTCATGCACGGCAAGCTTCCTGCAGTTGAAAAGGATGCCATTATGAAGGAATTCAGCGAAAATGAAACACAGATTCTTGTCAGCACAACAGTAGTCGAGGTTGGTGTAAATGTTCCAAATGCTACATTCATGCTCATTTATGATGCAGAAAGATTCGGTCTGTCACAGCTGCACCAACTTAGAGGCCGTGTCGGCCGGGGCGATGCTCAATCATATTGTGTGCTAATAGCAGATCCGAAAACAGATGTTGGAAAAGAACGAATGAAAATTATGACGGAAACAAACGACGGGTTTGTTTTGAGCGAAAAAGACTTGGAGCTTAGAGGCCCAGGTGACTTTTTTGGCAGGAAGCAAAGCGGTGTGCCAGAATTTAAGATGGCAGATATGGTTCATGACTATCGAGTTCTTGAAACAGCCAGAAATGACGCCGCTGTTCTTGTCGACTCGAAGGCGTTTTGGGAGTCTGATGAATACCGCATTTTAAGGGAGATGCTCGAGCGTACGGGAGTAATGTCAGGAGAAAAACTGGATTAAAACGAGAATGGAAGAAAGGCAGATTGCAAAGTTACAGCTTGCAATCTGCCTTTTATTTATTATATACTACTATTAGTACCTAGTCTTAATAGCGCGGACGGTGTTGCAGATGAGAAGAAGCAAAAAAGAACGGCAATCATTGTTAGTACAAACAATAAAAGAAACACCTTTCATTACAGATGAAGAATTGGCGGAAAAATTTTCGGTTAGTGTGCAGACAATCAGATTAGATCGTTTAGAATTATCCATTCCTGAGCTGAGGGAAAGGATAAAAACGGTTGCGACGAAGACACTAGAGGATGAAGTGAAATCATTGCCGATTGAAGAGGTAATCGGAGAAATTATAGATGTCGAATTAGACAGCAACGCTATATCTATGCTAGAAATCATGCCAGAGCATGTTTTCAAGCGGAACGGTATTGCCAGAGGGCATCATTTGTTTGCACAGGCGAATTCTTTAGCTGTTGCTTTAATAGATGATGACTTGGCTCTTACTGCTAAAGCTAATATCCACTTTACATCTTCTGTCAATTTAGGTGAACGTATCATCGCAAAAGCAAAAGTAACAAATATTGACGAGAAAAGTGGCAGAACAACAGTCGAAGTAAACAGTTATGTGCAGTCTGAACTTGTTTTTAAAGGTCATTTTGAAATGTACCGGTCAAAAAATAAATAACTGGGAGAAATTATTATGAGAATTGCGTTAGATGCAATGGGCGGAGATAACGCACCAAAGGAAATTGTCGCTGGTGCTATAAAAGCTGTTCAAGCTTTTCCAGATATCGAAATTCTGCTTGTTGGTGACGAAAAACAAATTAATCCCTTCTTGACGGAGAAAGAAAGAATATCTATTTTACATACGGAAGAACAAATACTTGCTACAGATGAACCTGCACGGGCAGTGCGAAGAAAGAAAAATGCCAGCATGGTTTTATGTGCAAATGAAGTAAAGGAACAAAAAGCCGATGCTTTTATTTCAGCAGGAAATACAGGCGCATTGATGGCAACAGGCCTTTTTGTCGTTGGCAGAATAAATGGCATTGAAAGACCAGCTTTAGCACCGACACTCCCAACGATAGGCGGAGATGGCTTTTTGCTACTTGACGTTGGTGCAAATGTAGATGCTAAACCGGAGCATCTTGTGCAATACGGGATAATGGGAAGTATCTATATGGAGAAAGCCCTTGGAATTGCCGAGCCGCGAGTTGGGCTTTTAAATATCGGAACAGAAGAGAAAAAAGGAAATGACTTAACGAAGAAAACCTTTGAAGAGTTAAAAAATGCCCCTATCAACTTTATCGGGAATGTTGAAGCAAGAGATTTGCTTGACGGTGTCTGTGATGTTGTTGTAACAGACGGATTTACTGGGAATATGGTCCTTAAGACTATTGAAGGAACAGCATTGTCCATGTTTAAGATGCTTAAAGAAGTAATGACAAGCAGTTTAAAGACAAAGCTTGCAGCAGGTGCAATGAAACCGGAGCTAAGGGGCTTGAAGAACAAGCTTGACTACTCTGAGTATGGCGGTGCAGCATTGTTTGGTCTTAACGCCCCTGTTATTAAAGCTCACGGATCTTCTGACAGCAACGCGATATACAACGCCATCAGACAGACAAGAGATGTTGTAAAGTCTGAAGTAATCGGCACTATCAAGACAACGATTGAAAATGAAGGGTAATGCTAAAACAAGCAAACCAGCATAGAAAGGAAAGATGGTAATGAGTAAAATAGCTTTTATGTTTCCAGGCCAAGGCTCCCAATCTGTTGGAATGGGCAAGGATTTAGCGGCAAATTTTGAACCTGCCGGTGAAATTTTTAAAAAAGCAGATGAAAGATTAGGTTTTTCTTTATCTTCCATTATCTTTGAAGGCCCTAAAGAAGAGCTGACATTAACACAAAATACACAGCCTGCATTGCTTACAGCAAGTACAGCACTGCTTGAGCACTTTAAAAAGCATGGAATTCAAGCAGATTTTGTAGCAGGTCACAGCCTAGGTGAATATTCTGCTTTAGTGGCTGCTAATGTTCTATCCTTTGAGGATGCAGTTTATGCTGTCCGCAAAAGAGGGGAATACATGCAGGAAGCAGTCCCGGCAGGACAAGGGGCAATGGCTGCAGTCTTGGGACTTGAGCGCGGTAAGTTAACAGAGGTTACAGAGGCTGTTTCAAGTGAAGGAAACGCAGTACAGCTTGCTAACCTGAATTGTCCAGGTCAAATCGTTATTTCTGGAACAGTTAAAGGTGTTGAGCTTGCTTCTGAACAAGCAAAAGCAGCTGGCGCAAAACGGGCGATACCGTTGGAAGTAAGCGGGCCTTTCCATTCTGAGTTAATGAAGCCTGCTGCGGAAAGATTCGCATCCGTCCTTGATGAACTGTCTATGAACGACGCAGAGATTCCTGTAATCGCAAACGTAACAGCAGCACCACTTTCCGCAAAAACAGAAATCAAAGAAAAATTAATCGAACAGCTTTATTCCTCTGTTCTATGGGAGGATTCTATCCAAAAAATGATAGAATTAGGTGTTGATACATTTATCGAGATTGGACCTGGGAAAGTGTTGGCAGGTTTAGTGAAGAAAATTGACCGGAATGTGCGCATTTATTCTGTGTATGATGAAGAAACTAGCAACAGTGTTGCAGCAGCGTTAAAAGGAGACGAATAATATGAAACTAGATGGTAAAACAGCGTTAGTAACAGGCGGGTCTAGAGGAATCGGCCGTGCGATTGCTTTAAAACTTGCGAAAGAAGGAGCTAACGTAGCTGTCAATTACGCAGGAAGTGCAGCTCTTGCTAATGAAGTTGTTGAGGAAATCAAACAGCTTGGCAAAGATGCGATTGCAATCCAATGCGATGTTTCAAACGGCGAATCTGTAGCTGAGATGATAAAAGAAACAATTGCTCACTTTGGAAGCCTGGACATTCTTGTGAACAATGCTGGTATTACAAGAGATAACCTTTTGATGCGCATGAAAGAATCAGAGTGGGATGATGTTATCAACACGAATTTGAAGGGCGTCTTCCATTGCACGAAGGGTGTTACAAGACAAATGATGAAGCAAAGAAAAGGAAGAATTATTAACATTACTTCCATTGTCGGTGTAACAGGTAATCCCGGGCAAGCAAACTACGTAGCAGCAAAAGCAGGAGTTATCGGCTTAACGAAAACAACTGCTAAAGAGCTTGCAGCACGAAATATTACTGTAAATGCAGTTGCACCTGGGTTCATCACAACAGATATGACGGATAAACTGCCAGAAGATGTGAAAAATGCGATGCTTTCGCAAATTCCCCTTGCGAAATTCGGCGATCCGGATGATATCGCAAATGCAGTTGTATTTTTAGCTTCTGATGAGAGCGGCTATATTACAGGGCAAACAATCCACATTGATGGCGGTATGTATATGTAATAAATTTGAAATATGCTGATATTAATAAAAATGATGCAATCAAGAAATACTTTAACGTAAAGCTTATTTCAGCATATTTTTCATTTGTAATAAAAAGAGCATTTATTATTTGCTCGAAATGCTCTATAATCATTGAGGGGAGGTGACTAGAATGTCAGATGTATTAGAACGCGTAACGAAAATCGTTGTTGATCGTCTTGGAGTTGAAGAGTCAGAAGTTAAGCCTGAAGCTTCTTTCAAAGATGACCTAGGAGCAGATTCTCTAGATGTAGTAGAACTTGTTATGGAACTTGAAGATGAGTTCGACATGGAGATTTCTGACGACGATGCTGAAAAGATTGTAACAGTAGGAGATGCTGTTAATTACATAGGTAATCGTTAATCCAACCAATAAAAGCTCCGTTAAATAGCGGGGCTTTTAGATTGCAAAAAAATAGGGAAACTAATGCTGTCGAAGTTTATTAAAATGTACAGCGCACTTTTGCATGGAACCTTATACAAGCCTCTGTTAGAAAAATGCTGGCAAATGGCTGAAAGTTAGTTTAAAATAATAAGGATTTCATAAGCAAAAAGCGCATATAAAAGACAGCCTATCTGAAAGGAACGGCTTGGAGAGAAAAAACTTTCCAAGTTTCTTTGCGTTTTTTATCTGTTTTACTTAAACTTATTATTGATATGTAAACTTAGTGCTAAGGTGGAGGCAAAATGCGAGGCAACGGAAAAGATAAGAGACATACACGTCCAAATGATAAAAAATTAAAAGAATTGCAAGAAAATCTGGGCATCCAGTTTGAAAACGAAAAATTGTTAAAACAAGCATTTACTCATTCATCATATGTGAATGAGCATCGCAGAAAGCCTCATGAAGACAATGAAAGACTCGAATTTCTAGGAGATGCAGTATTAGAACTTACCGTTTCTCAATTCCTCTTTAAGAAATTCCCGATGATGAGCGAAGGTGAGCTGACGAAGCTGCGGGCAGCAATTGTTTGTGAACCGTCACTTGTTTCTTTTGCTAATGATCAATCGTTCGGCAAGTTTGTCTTGCTTGGCAAGGGAGAGGAAATGACAGGAGGGCGAGCTCGTCCAGCTCTTCTAGCGGATGTTTTTGAGGCATTTATCGGAGCTCTTTACCTGGATCAAGGACTGGAGCAGGTTGTTGTCTTCCTTGAGAAAGTCGTGTTTCCGAAGATTAATTCCGGTGCTTTTTCTCATGTGATGGATTTTAAGAGTCAGCTTCAGGAATTTGTCCAACGAGACGCAGTTGGGACTATTTCCTATCGAATTCTGCAAGAAAAAGGTCCTGCTCATAACAGGGAGTTCGTATCCCAAGTGTTCTTAAATGATATGGAGTTAGGAACTGGAACAGGACGCTCTAAAAAAGAAGCAGAACAGCATGCAGCACAGATGTCGTTAACTATGCTGAAGACAAAAGATGCTAAGACAGATAAAAACTGATAAAAGCACCTATAAGAAGAAAGCGAAATCACTGTTGATTCTTTGCTTTCTTAATAACCAAAGACAACTAGAGATGATGCAAAAAAGTAAAGGGGTTTAGGAGGTGAGGTAAGTGTTTTTAAAACGGTTGGATGTTGTTGGTTTTAAATCATTTGCTGATCGAATTGCAGTGGATTTTGTGCCAGGTGTGACCGCAGTGGTGGGACCAAATGGAAGCGGTAAAAGCAATATAACAGATGCAATTCGCTGGGTATTAGGAGAACAATCTGCCAAAAGCCTCAGAGGAAGTAAGATGGAGGATGTCATATTCTCGGGCAGTGATTCCAGAAAGGCAGTTAATTTTGCGGAAGTAACCTTAACACTTGAAAATGATGATCAGTTTCTCCCGCTAGACTATCACGAGGTGAGTGTAACCAGAAGGGTTTATCGCTCAGGGGAAAGCGAATATTTAATCAATAAGCAGTCCTGCAGGCTGAAAGATATTATTGAGTTATTTATGGACTCAGGGCTTGGAAGAGAAGCTTTTTCGATTATCAGCCAAGGGAAAGTGGAAGAAATCCTTAACAGCAAGGCAGAGGATCGCCGCTCCATCTTTGAAGAAGCTGCTGGTGTGCTTAAATATAAGACAAGAAAAAAGAAAGCAGAAGGCAAGCTTGTAGAAACACAAGAGAATCTAAACAGGGTGAATGATATTCTCCACGAGCTGGAAGGGCAAGTCGAGCCGCTGAAGATTCAAAGCTCTATGGCTAAGGAGTATCTTGACCATAAGGAAAATCTTGAACAAATTGAAGTAGCGCTAATGGTTCATGATATAGAGGAAGCTCATCAAAAGTTCGAAGCTATTTCAGCACAGCTTGAAGGCTACAAGGAAAAAGAGCTCCAACTTCTTTCTATGCTGCAAAGCAAGGAAGCTAAGATGGAAGAATGGAAGAACGACGTTTCTGCATTGGATGAATCCATCAATGACCTTCAGCAAGTGCTGCTCCTTGTAAGTGAAGAACTGGAAAAGCTTGAAGGCAGAAAAGAAGTACTGAAAGAACGGAAAAAGAACGCTGCACAAAACAGAGGACAACTTGAAAAAAGCAAGGCAGAGCTGGAAGAGAAAGTATCTTTATTAAAGCAGCAAAAAGAGGAGCATCTTCTTTCAGTGACTCAGCTTAAGAGCGAAGCAACCCAGATTGAGGAAGAGCTAAAAGTCAACGAAAAGAAAATGCAGCTTTATAATGTTAATCTTGAAGAAAAAATTGAATCCTTGAAAAGTGATTATATCGAGTTGCTGAATGAACAAGCTGCCTCAAAAAACGAAAGCAGCTATATCACCCAGCAGCTGGAATCACAAACTCGGAAAACCTCTCTTCTAGATGAAGATAATGCAAAATTCACGTCGGAAAGAGCACGGATTGTGGCAGAGAAAGCCCGCATTACGGCAAGATTGGCTGAATTAGAAGCAGAATTGGCAAACAGTGCTGCTGGATACGAGCAAAAACAGCTAGCAGTGGATGAAATGAAGGCAAAAGTCCAAAAAATTGAAAAATCGCTGTATCAATCATACCAGTTCATTCAACAGGCGAAATCAAGAAAAGAGATGCTTGAGGAGCTTGAGGACGACTATGCTGGGTTTTTCCAAGGTGTTAAGGAAGTTCTTAAGGCAAGAGACAAGGCGCTTACTGGGATACATGGTGCTGTTGCAGAATTAATGAACGTTCCGAAAGAGTATAATGTCAGCATAGAAATTGCTTTAGGCGGTAGCATGCAGCATCTAGTTGTGGAAGCAGAACAGCATGCACGCCAGGCAATCGCCTATTTAAAGAAAAACGGCTACGGCAGAGCAACGTTTTTGCCAATGAGCATTATTAAGGGCAAAAAGCTGTCTGAATCTCAGCTTCGGTTAGTACAAGGCCATTCCTCCTTTATCGGAGTTGCAGCTGACTTAATTTCCTATGATTCAAAGTACCAAGACATTATGGGGAATTTATTAGGAAATGTCATTATCACAAAAGACTTAAAAGGCGCTAATGAAATGGCAAAGGCACTGCAATATAGGTCAAGATTTGTCACGCTAGAAGGGGAAATCGTTAATCCTGGGGGCTCCATGACAGGAGGAGCCATCAAGCAAAAGTCAGCGAGCATTCTTACACGTAAAGGTGAATTGGAAGACTTGAAGACAAAAATCTTTGAGATGGAAAAGACATCTTTAAAGTTGGAGGACCAGCTTAAAAAAGGGAAAAACACCACGCAAGAAGAAAGCGCAGCGTTAGAAGAACTGCGATTAAAGCAAGAGGATATCCGTTTCTCCATTCAATCCATTAAAGATGAACAGAGAGAGATTGAATTCGAAGAAAGAACAATGAATGAGAAGCTGTCCCAATATGATCGTAATAAGGCAGATTACCTTGATGAACAGCAAGCTTTAAAGGACAGGAAAATGCTTCTGAACGAAAAGCTTGGCGAGTTTGTGCAAAACATTCAAGCACTTGAGCAGGAGATTGCTCAATTGACTGAACAGAAAAATCAACAAAGCCAATCAAGAGAACAAGTTGCAGAGTCTATTGGCGAGTTGAGAGTAGCCTTCGCTGCAAAAAAAGAACAGCTTTCCAACGCAACAGAAAAGCTGGCTACGGTAACTTCTGATTTAGAAGAGTCAGAAGCTAAATGGCAGCTTGTGAAGGAAGACCTCGAGCTGCTGACATCTGAAATGACAGACAGTCATTCAGGTGAAGAGCATCTAGAGGATGCTGCTGAAAAAAAACAGCAGGAAAAGGCTGCTGCTATTCAGTTGATTGGCGAGCGCCGCGCAGAACGCCTGCAGCTCCAAATGCAGCTTGATGAACTCGATCTTGATGTAAAGGAAACACGCCGTATACACCGTGGTATGGTACAAGCTCTTAAAGACGAGGAAGTAAAATTAAACAGAATTGATGTAGAACTTGATTCAAGACTCACTAACTTAAGAGAAGAATACATGATGACATTTGAGGGAGCGAAGGAAGAGTATCCTCTAACAATGGAATTAGAAGATGCCCGTAAAAAAGTGAAGCTGATTAAGCTGGCTATGGAAGAGCTTGGAACAGTTAACCTTGGGGCGATAGAGGAATATGAAAGAATATCTGAAAGATATGATTTTCTTCTTGAGCAAAAGACCGACCTGGAAGAGGCAAAAGATACCCTTTACCAAGTAATTGACGAAATGGATGACGAAATGAAAAAACGGTTCCAGCAAACGTTCGAAGGAATTCAAGGCCATTTTGAAGGCGTGTTCCAGCGGTTGTTTGGCGGCGGTCATGCAGCATTGCGTTTGACAAATCCAGACGATTTACTGAACACAGGTGTAGAGATTGTCGCACAGCCTCCAGGGAAAAAATTGCAGAACTTAAGCTTGCTATCAGGCGGAGAAAGAGCCTTGACTGCAATTGCCTTGTTGTTTGCGATATTAAAGGTTCGTCCCGTGCCGTTTTGCATACTTGATGAAGTGGAAGCGGCCCTTGATGAAGCAAATGTATTCAGATTCAGTTCTTATCTGAAGTCTTACAGCAGTGAAACGCAATTCATCGTTATTACACACCGAAAAGGGACAATGGAAGAAGCAGATGTCCTATATGGTGTGACAATGCAAGAATCAGGCGTATCAAAGCTTGTTTCTGTTCGCTTAAGTGAAACAAGTGAGCTTGTTGCAACATAATCAATCAACTTTAAATGAGAAAGTGGGAATCAAATGAGTTTCTTCAAAAAGCTAAAAGAAAAAATGTCTCTGCAGACAAATACGGTTACGGAAAAATTCAAAGATGGACTAGCAAAAACTAGAAGTAATTTCTCCGATAAAGTGAATGATTTAGTGTCCAGATACCGCAAAGTGGATGAGGACTTTTTTGAAGAATTAGAAGAAATTCTTATCGGAGCAGATGTCGGCTTTGAGACAGTAATGGAATTGATCGACGAGCTGAAGAGCGAAGTGAAAAAAAGAAATATACAAGATCCGAGAGAAGTACAATCCGTTATTTCAGAGAAGCTAGTAGCTATCTATCAAAATGGTGAGGAAGAAACTTCTGCCATAAATGTTCAGCAAGACGGGTTGACTGTCATTCTTTTTGTTGGTGTAAATGGAGTCGGTAAGACGACAACTATCGGCAAGCTCGCCCACCGATATAAATCAGAAGGCAAAAAGGTTGTACTTGCAGCAGGAGATACGTTCCGTGCAGGTGCCATTGAACAGCTTGAAGTATGGGGAGAGCGTGCTGGAGTGGATGTTATTAAGCAAGCTGCCGGCTCCGATCCTGCAGCGGTTATGTACGATGCTGTGCAGGCTGCAAAATCAAGAAATGCAGATATCCTCCTTTGTGATACGGCTGGAAGATTGCAAAACAAAGTTAACCTTATGAATGAATTAGAAAAAGTAAAACGCGTAATTGAAAGAGAAATCCCTGGTGCTCCACATGAAGTGCTTCTAGTGCTTGATGCAACAACAGGGCAAAATGCACTTATTCAAGCGAAGACTTTCAAAGAAGCGACTAACGTAAGCGGAATCGTGCTTACTAAGCTTGATGGCACAGCAAAAGGTGGAATTGTGCTAGCTATCCGCAATGAGCTGCAAATACCAGTCAAATTAGTCGGACTTGGTGAAAAGATGGACGACTTACAAAACTTTGACGCAGAAAAATATGTATACGGCTTATTTTCCAACTTGGTTGAAGCGGAGGAAGAATAAGCAAAAGCTGTGCAGACATCCCGTTACTGTGATATCTGCACAGCTTTTTTTGTGTTATAAAAACAACAGCAAGGCAGATAATAAGACTGTGCAAAATATGATAAGAAAGCAAGGAGGAACATAATGTGTTCATACAGCTGATTCTCATAACTATCATGTTGTTTGGAGCGTTTCTGTCTATTAAAGGCCGACTTGTTCAACGCAGTTCCGTATGGCATCTTGGCAATATGCTAGGACAAAAAGGGCTGCTAGAGGAAGAAGCGTATTCAATAACATTAGAAGAGGAAAATCTATTTTTGCGCAGCCTTTCTGGAATACGGATGAAAATAATCGGTGCCCTAATGATGGGAATTACAGCTAGCCTAATCATCTTATTCCACATATAGTGGACTAAAGATCTTTTTGTCAAACCATTGATAAAGAGATCTTTTTTGTTATATATTGGAATAATTAACAAAAAATAAGAAGAACGTACTAGAGAAAGTATGTTATCATAGGGGTGTAATCCTTTTTGTGAAAGAGGTTACATACATAAAACTTGAGGTGATTTTTTTAGATGAGTCTTAATTTGAGAGCGCCAAGAATTTTAGGCATTATTGCATTCGTACTGTTGTTAATCGGTTTCTTAATATCAATAGTACTTTATACGCAAATTGATAAGTGGGATATACTAAGAGATTCTTTTATAGATGCATATAATGCAGATCCGACATTCCAAGAAGATCTAGGACTGACGAACATGCCAAGTACAGCCGAGGAATTTGCTGATGATATGATTACAGCAGGGAAGAATTTCTTGCTACTACCTGTTATCAGTTCATTGATTGCATGCGCAGCAACTTTGTTCGGAATAATTATGATGAATAGGCTACCTCGCACAAGTGGTGTATTATTCATTATTATTGGGGTAATATCCCTTCTCTCTGTCGTTGTCCCTGTATTGTTGATTACAGCAGGCGTAATGATATTGCGCAGATCATCAAGATACAAAAATGAAGCGGGGATACCCGCTTAATACAAGTCCTGCTTGAAGCTTAGATAGGATACCCTCCTAAGCCTTCAGCAGGGCTTTTTTTTGTTTGATTATTTCAGTCGTAGTTTTTATACAGTGTTGAGAAACACTTTCTCCCTATGATAAAGGAAACATCGAATCGCTAACGCTCTTGGTGTTTCCTTTATCTCAGTCAAGGCCCTCCAGTTTCTCCGCCGCTAAACGGTCGTCTTCCGCTCGAGGTCATAAGCCAAGCTGTCCAAGAAGGGGGAAGAGCACCCCTTCTCGGCCACCTCGTCTTATGCTAGTCGCCGATAAGCAGGCGCCTTCCGCTTTTCTGTTGACATCTTTTTTGTTGGTGTGTACAATAAGGGTGTAAAGGTGTTTGACTTAACATGGAGGTATTGTTCGATGCTTGAAAAAACAACACGAATGAATTATCTGTTTGATTTCTATCAGTCGTTGTTGACACCGAAGCAACGAAGTTACATGTCTCTTTATTATTTAGATGATTATTCTCTTGGTGAAATTGCTGATGAATATGACGTTAGCCGTCAAGCTGTTTATGATAATATTAAACGGACTGAGGCAATGCTGGAAGAATATGAAAATAAATTACTCTTACTTCAAAAGTTTCAAGAGCGTAATACTCTTTTTGTACAAATAAAAGAGTTATTAAAGGATGATACTCCTTCGGTTTCAGCATTGCTGGAAGCAGTTTGCGAGCTGGAGAAATTAGATTAAGGAGGCGGCGCAATGGCATTTGAAGGTTTAGCTGACCGACTGCAGAATACGATCCAAAAGATCCGCGGAAAAGGGAAAGTAAATGAGGCGGATGTTAAGGAAATGATGCGTGAAGTCCGACTTGCATTGCTTGAGGCGGATGTTAACTTTAAGGTAGTCAAAGAGTTTGTTAAAAAAGTCAGTGAGCGTGCTGTTGGACAAGAGGTTATGAAAAGTCTGACTCCTGGACAGCAGGTCATTAAAGTTGTTAAAGAAGAACTTACGGAGCTGATGGGCGGAGAACAAAGCAAGATTGCTGTATCCAACCGTCCGCCGACAGTCATTATGATGGTTGGTTTGCAAGGTGCCGGTAAGACAACTACAACTGGAAAATTGGCTAATTTACTGCGTAAAAAGCATAATAGAAAGCCGTTGCTTGTTGCGGCAGACATATATCGTCCTGCGGCTATTAAGCAGCTCGAAACACTTGGTAAGCAGCTCGATTTCCCTGTTTTTTCACTTGGAGATCAAGTCAGCCCTGTTGAGATTGCGAAACAGGCGATTGCTAAAGCAAAAGAAGACCATCATGATTATGTGTTAATCGATACTGCAGGTCGTCTGCATGTGGATGAAGCATTGATGGACGAGTTAAAGCAAATTAAAGAGCTTTCCAATCCAGATGAAATATTCCTTGTAGTTGATGCGATGACAGGTCAGGATGCAGTCAATGTGGCAAGCAGCTTTAACGAGCAGCTTGGACTGACAGGTGTCGTATTAACGAAGCTAGATGGTGACACTCGAGGCGGGGCAGCGTTATCTATTCGTTCTGTTACACAAACACCGATTAAATTTGTCGGTTTGGGTGAAAAGATGGATGCATTAGAGGCATTCCATCCAGAGCGTATGGCATCACGTATTCTTGGAATGGGTGATGTGCTAAGCCTAATCGAGAAAGCGCAAATGAATGTCGATGAAGAAAAGGCAAAAGAGCTGGAAATGAAAATGAAAACAGCTTCCTTTACTTTAGATGACTTTTTAGAACAGCTTGGACAGGTCCGTAACATGGGGCCTCTTGATGAGCTGCTGAAAATGATGCCAGGAGCCAACAAAATCAAGGGCTTGGATAATCTCCAAGTAGATGAAAAGCAAATCAGCCATGTGGAAGCGATTATTCGCTCCATGACAAAGGCAGAAAAAGAACACCCGGAAATCATCAACTCAAGCAGACGGAAGCGTATAGCTAAAGGGAGCGGCAGAACCGTTCCTGAAGTGAACAGGCTGTTGAAGCAGTTTGAGGATATGAAAAAAATGATGAAACAAATGACGGGTATGACTCAAAAAGGCAAGAAAAAAGGCAAGTTTAAATTACCATTTAACCCTTTTTAAGGGTGTTAACAAGCGGTTTTTTATTAATTTGAACAGAATGTTTAGTCTGACAAGAAAAAACACTTTACAAACTGTTCAACTATTGATATTATACTATCTTGTGTGAAACTATTCGGAGGTGCATTTTTAAAATGGCAGTAAAAATTCGTTTAAAACGTATGGGAGCTAAAAAGACTCCTTTCTATCGTATTGTAGTAGCAGATTCTCGTTCACCACGTGATGGACGTTTCATTGAAACAGTAGGAACTTACAATCCAGTAGCAAACCCTGCTATCGTGGATATCAACGAAGAGAAAGCTCTACAATGGTTACAAAATGGTGCAAAACCATCTGATACAGTTCGTAACCTTTTCTCTAACGAAGGTATCATGGAGAAATTCCACAACATCAAAAACGGTAAGTAATTCGTTTGAAGATGAAGGAATTAATTGAAACGATTGTTAAGCCCCTTGTGGATTTTCCGGATGATGTTGCGATAAAAGTTACTGAAGAGGATAATCGAATCATTTACTTGCTTTCTGTCAACAAGAATGACATGGGAAAGGTAATTGGGAAGCAAGGGCGGGTTGCTAAAGCGATTCGAACGATTGTTTACGCTGCTGGCTCACAGCAGCAAAAAAAGCTGGTTTTAGAAATTAGCGAATAATAAAGGAGGAGGGGGAACCCTTCTCCTTTATTTGTTTATATCTCTTTGCAGATTCTTTATACTAGAAGTGGGAGCGTATTGGTGGGATGCCGTTTGACGCTTTGCGAGCATTAAAAATAGCAGTGCATGGATAGGAGGAAAAAATGCAGATTCTCCATACTGTCACAGTCAAACAAATATTAACCGAACAAACGAAACAAGCCTTAGAGAAGAAACTCACAGAAGAGCTGCTTCAGCTTGAAAAGGAGTGCGAACAATTCAAGTTTGAAGAAAAAAAGCTGCTTAAAAGTCATCCTGCAAATGCTATTAAACAGCAGATTAGCAAGAGACTTGCCAACAAAGAGGAAAAAAAGAAATCACTAGAGTTTCAATTAGCACAATTACATATACTACCATTGGGCAGTGAACTAAAAGAACAAGAGCTTACTGGCATTGTTGATATAAAAGTTGGAGATGTTTGGGATGAGGCCTTGCTTCATAAAACAATACTCCTGAAAGATGGAAAAGTTGTAGACATACGTTAGAGGTGATAATAGTGGAAAAATGGTTTAATGTAGGAAAGATTGTTAATACACATGGTATTCGTGGTGAAGTGCGTGTCATTTCCCGGACGGATTTTCCAGACGAAAGATATAAGATTGGCAATACGATTTTTCTATTTGGAGAAGGCAAAAAAGATCCAGAAGAACTAAAAATAAAAACACATCGCCTTCATAAAAACTTTAACCTTTTGACATTTGAGGGCTATGATAATGTTAATGAGGTGGAATACATGAAAGGCGGCGCTTTAAAGGTGCCTGAAAGCTTTTTAGGAGACTTGGCAGAGAATGAATACTATTTCCACGAAATCATCGGCTGTAAGGTTGTAACAGTTGAAGGAGACGAGATAGGGGTTATATCTGAAATTCTTACACCAGGTGCGAATGATGTATGGGTCATCAAAACTAGTAAAAAAGAAGAAGTTTTAATTCCTTATATCGAGGAAGTTGTTATGAAAGTAGATGTTAAGGAGAAGTTAGTTGTTATCGAGCCAATGGAGGGACTGTTATCATAATGAGAGTGGATGTATTAACACTATTTCCAGAAATGTTTGATGGTGTGTTTAACAGCTCTATATTGAAAAAAGCGAAAGAAGCAGAAAAGGTGACCTATGGTGTCACTAACTTCAGGGATTATTCGGATAACAAGCATCAGTCTGTGGATGATTATCCATATGGCGGCGGTGCGGGAATGGTCCTTAAACCTCAGCCGATCTTTGATGCGGTTGAGGATTTGCAAAAAAAGAGCGGCACTAAGCCGAAAGTGGTACTAATGTGTCCTCAAGGCGAGCGTTATACACAGAAAAAGGCGGAAGAGCTGGCTAAGGAAGAGCATTTAATTTTTATCTGCGGTCATTACGAAGGCTATGATGAGCGAATTCGCGAGCATTTAGCGACAGATGAGATTTCAATCGGCGATTATGTGCTTACAGGCGGCGAGCTTGGAGCAATGGTAGTGATTGATAGTGTCGTCAGACTTCTTCCAGGAGTACTTGGGAGCGAGGCGTCTCATGTGAATGATTCCTTCAGCACAGGACTGCTTGAGCATCCACACTACACCCGTCCTGCTGATTTCAGGGGGATGAAGGTGCCGGATACACTCATTTCAGGAAATCATGCTCATATTGACGAATGGAGAGAAAGAGAGTCGCTGAAAAGAACACTTGAAAGACGTCCGGATTTGCTGGAAAATTACCCGCTCACAGCAAAACAGCAAAAACTATTAAATGAATTGCAGAAAAACAAATAATAGATATTGATGTCTTAAGTTATTTATGTTAAGATAACACTTGTGACTTGAGCAGAAGTATTTCTGCAATGAAAGTCTTATAACGATGTTCCGCTGCAAGGATTTGACTGCAAGAGCGTCTGTTGGAAGGAGTTGAAAACGATGCAAAAATTAATAGAAGATATCACAAAAGAACAACTTCGTTCAGATCTTCCTGCGTTCCGTCCTGGTGACACTGTACGTGTACACGTTAAAGTTGTTGAGGGTACTCGTGAGCGTATTCAGGTATACGAAGGTGTTGTGATTAAGCGTCGTGGTGGTGGAATCAGCGAAACTTTTACAGTACGTAAAGTTTCTTACGGAGTAGGCGTTGAGCGTACATTCCCAGTTCATACACCAAAAATTGCGAAGCTTGAAGTTATTCGCCGCGGTAAAGTCCGTCGTGCTAAACTTTACTACCTACGTAACCTACGTGGTAAAAAAGCTCGTATTAAAGAAATTCGATAATATTTTCAAAAAAGAGCCTGTTCTTTGCAACAAGCTCTTTTTTATTGCAACTTGGCTATTCACCCTTTTTCTTCCGTACTTATATTAGGCATGATAATTTAATTAGGAACGGACCATGGCATTTTACTTCGACTTTTTATTTCGCTACAATAAAAGGGAGAGGGTTTGTCCTTTAGCATTATTTTGTTTAAAAAAGCCTTTTAATAAACTTAAGACAGTTACAATTAGAAGGCATGGAGAAGAGATGCTTACTAAAAACAAGGATTGGTGAACGAAATGGCAAAGAAGAAAAAGAAAAATGAGATATGGGAATGGGGTAAGGCGCTTGTAATCGCAGTAGCATTGGCTTTTGTGATCCGCTCCTTTTTATTTGCTCCGATCGTAGTGGACGGGGAATCGATGATGCCCACATTACATAATTCAGACAGAATGATTGTTAACAAGGTTAACTACAAAATCAGCGAGCCTAACCGCTTTGATATCATTGTTTTCCATGCCCCTGAAGGAAAGGATTATATCAAGAGAGTAATCGGTTTGCCTGGTGATACAATAGAGTATAAGGACGACGTTTTGTATGTGAACGGAAAAGCATATGACGAGCCGTACTTAGATGAATACAAAAAGCAGGTGACTGACGGACCGCTGACAGAATCCTTTAAACTCGAAGATAAAATCGGCAGAAGCACAGTTCCCGAGGGAGAACTGTTCGTAATGGGTGATAATCGCCGTGACAGCAAAGACAGCCGCCATATTGGGACAGTGTCTTATGAGAAAGTACTTGGCAACACGAGCGTGATTTACTGGCCGTTAACAGACATACAAATAGTGAACTAAGGCTTTGTTTATAAAGCAAGCTTTTAACTGAGGTGGATATTTTGACGATACAGTGGTTTCCCGGCCATATGGCCAAAGCAAGAAGACAAGTAACAGAAAAGCTGAAGCTTGTGGACATTATTTTTGAGTTGGTGGATGCAAGAATTCCCCAATCTTCCAGAAATCCGATGATTGATGAGATCATCCAGCATAAGCCAAGGATTGTTTTGCTGAACAAGGCAGATATGGCAGATGGAGAAAGAACGAAAGAATGGATTGCCTATTTTAAAGAAAAAGGCATTCAAGCATTAGCGATCAACTCACAGGCTGGTGTTGGAATGAAAGAAATCACAGCTTTAGCTAATGTGGTGCTTGCAGAGAAATTCGACCGAATGCGAGCAAAAGGAATTAGACCCCGTGCAATCAGAGCAATGATTGTCGGAATTCCGAATGCAGGCAAATCAACATTAATCAACAGGCTTGCCAAAAAGAATATCGCAAAAACAGGGAACACTCCTGGTGTAACAAAAGCACAGCAATGGATTAAAGTAGGAAAAGAATTAGAGCTGCTTGACACTCCAGGGATTCTTTGGCCAAAATTTGAGGATCAAGAAGTAGGTTTAAAGCTTGCTTTGACTGGTGCGATTAAAGACACCATTCTTAATTTGCAGGATATCGCTATTTTTGGTTTGCGCTTTTTAGAGAAAGAGTATCCTGAAAGGCTAAAGGAACGGTTCCAGCTTGAAGAAATTCCAGAGGATATCGTTGAGTTGTTTGACAAAATCGGTGTAGTTAGAGGCTGCCTTACAGGAGGCGCTGTAGTCGATTATGACAAAGTTACTGAACTGGTCATCAGAGAAATCAGAAGCGAAAAATTCGGAAGGCTGACATTCGAAAGAGCAAGAGATTTCATAGAGGAAGACGAAAGCGATAGTTAATAGTAGGGTGAGTCTGACCTTGTTAAAAAAGAGAATTGACCATTATTTTGGGCACTTCTCTTTTTTGATTTTGAGGATACATAACTTGTACTTAAATCTTTCATAATATGGGACGATATAAAGAGAGAAGGGAAGTTTCAACAGTGGCAAATGGAACATTAAAAGAAATAAAAGCTAGATTAGATGATATAACAGACAATAATGACCCTTACTGGGAGACGATAAAAGAAGACAAAAGAGTCGGAGTGCAAAAGCTCGTAACTGCATGGGAAAAGCAAAAGGAAAAAGAGTTGCAGCTTCATGCCCGTTTTGTAGAGCTCTGCACATATGAAACAGAACTAAGAAAGCAAGGATATACATATATTGCAGGTATTGATGAAGTGGGAAGAGGCCCGCTTGCAGGTCCCGTTGTAACAGCAGCTGTTATACTCCCGGAAAACTTTTATTTGCCTGGAATAGATGATTCAAAAAAACTGTCTGAAGCAAAAAGAGAGCAATTTTACGAGATTATCCAAAAGGAAGCCGTTTCTATTGGAGTAGGCATTATCGCTCCTGCGGAAATTGACCGTATAAACATATACGAGGCGACCAAAAAAGGAATGCTTGCAGCCCTTCAAAATCTTGATCAGCAGCCTGACTTCCTGTTGATTGATGCGATGAAGCTTGACGTTCCATATCCAAGCAAATCGATTATAAAAGGAGACAGTAAAAGTGTTTCCATTGCTGCTGCTAGCATTATTGCGAAAGTCACGAGAGATGAAATGATGAGAGAGCTTGATAAAGAATTTCCAGCATACGGTTTTGCGAGTAATATGGGTTACGGCACAAAGGAACATCTTCTTGCTTTAGACAGAGAGGGATATACAATTCATCATCGCAAAAGCTTTTCGCCAATTAAGGAAATGGCAGAGGAGAATAGGAGCATGTAAATGAATGACATACGAATTGGACCAAGTTTTCAACCAAATCTAGAAAGAACAATCAGCTCAAAGCTGCTGGAGCTTCGCCAAGGCCAAATTATAATGGGGCATGTTAATAAGCATTTTCCCAACAATATGGCTGAAGTGCAGGCAGGAAGCCAAAGGCTCCTTGCAGAACTTTCTGCTCCCTTAAGCACAGACAAGAACTATTGGTTTCAAGTTCAAGACAATGAAGATGGGAAGCTTAGCTTAAAGGTATTATCAGCAGCAAGTCCAGTAAATCTTGATGGGGGGGCTGACTCTCTTCTTGAGCAATGGTCCTTGCCTCGTACAAATGATCTGAAAAACTTGGCAGCCCAATTGCTAAATGAAAAAATGCCGTTCAATAAAGATATGCTCTTCCTTGCTGGAAAATGGATGGAATCAGCACAAGACAGCTCGAAAGCTATCGAAACAATTAAGGAAATGCTGCAGAGAAATCTTCCGTTCACAGAGAAGGTGTTTACAAGCCTAATGGCAACAAGGGACGGCAATACGATGAACAATCTTGCTGGTAAATTGCTGAGTGAGATGAGTGCTCAACAACTCTCTCTTCCAAAGCTCGAGGAAACATTAAGGTTGTTTGAGACGGGTAAAAATGTTGATTTGCCAGATGGCGGTGCCATCAAAGAGCATTTGCAAAGACTGCTGCATACAATTGGGTTTTCTTATGAAAATGAACTTTTGAACAATCCGGACGGAGGCAAAGGAGCTCAATGGAACCAGCTAAAACCGCTCCTGCTTGATGTATTAAAACAAGATGCTCCCGCTTCTGTAAAGGAGTTAGCAAATGCCCTTACGGACAAGATAACAGGTTTGCAGCTATTAAGTCAGGATTCAGGACCTATTACGCAGCTGATGCTTCAATTTCCCCTTCATTTTCAGCATCATTCCATGGATGCAACCCTGCAATACAGTGGAAAGAAAACGAAAGACGGAAAAATAGACGCAGACTTTTGCCGTATCCTTTTTTATCTTGATTTAGCATATTTAAAAGAAACAGCCATTGATATGCATGTGCAAAAGAGGATTGTTCATTTAACGGTCTTTAATGAAAACCGTGAGATTGAGCCGCTTATGAAAAGTATGCTTGCAGGTTTGCGAGAAAAATTGAACGAAGTCCAATACAGTCTGTCATCAATAGATTTTAAATCCTTTCAAGAAGATAAAGAGAAGAAAATAGATTTAGATTCAAAGCGAAATAACTCTGCCTACTACAAGGGGGTAGATTACAGAATATGAAGAACAAGGATAAGGAAAACCAGCGAAGGCAAGCGGTGGCTTTAAGCTACAAACAGCATCAGCATGCAGCTCCAATAGTAGCTGCTAAGGGAAGCGGGTTGATTGCCGACAATATCGTGGAGAAGGCGAAAGAAAATGGAGTGCCAATCCAAGAAGATCCATCCCTTGTGGAACTGTTAAGCAAGCTCAATATCCAGGAACAAGTACCGGAAGATTTATATCAGGCTGTCGCAGAGGTGTTTGCTTTTATTTATAAGCTTGATAAAACCTATGGCACACAAAAGGAAATCTAGTATATTAGTCCCCTAAACGAAGGGGATTATTTTTTTTATTGGAAAATAGAGCCTTTTTGATAGACAAAACGGTTGCTTTTTTATAAAATGAAAGCGTGAACAATAGAGTGTTTTTTCCAAAAAGTAAGAAAATATTGTGTTGATAAAGAATATTAATACAGTATTAAAGATACTTTTTAAAAGGAAGGGGTCCTTTTAAATTGGAAAAAATATTTTTTTGTCGAGAAGGAAAAAAGCCATTTTTTTTCGTCCTCGTACATAAGTAAGAGTATGCACTAATGAACCTGGCAAGAAGCGAAAGAAATTTTAGCAAAAGGGGTGTGGGAGAATGAATATTCACGAATATCAAGGGAAAGAAATTCTAGCATTAAACGGTGTAGCTGTTCCTAAAGGAAGTGTTGCTTTTACCGTGGAAGAGGCCCTGTTTGCTGCTGAGCATTTAAACAGTGATGCATGGGTTGTTAAGGCGCAGATTCATGCCGGAGGAAGAGGGAAAGCTGGTGGTGTCAAGGTTGCTAAGTCTCTCGATGAAGTGAAGCAATATGCTGAACAGATTTTAGGAAGCACGCTTGTCACACATCAGACTGGTCCTGAAGGAAAAGTTGTTAAACGTTTGCTGATTGAAGAAGGCTGCCGTATTAAGAAGGAATACTATATTGGCTTTGTAGTCGACCGCTCCACTTCCCGGATTGTCTTGATGGCATCAGAAGAAGGCGGAACAGAGATTGAGGAAATTGCAGCAACACAGCCTGAAAAAATCATCAAGGAAGTTATTGACCCGCTGACTGGGCTAACTCCTTTCCAGGCTAGAAGAGTTGCATTTGCCATCAATATCCCTGGTCCTCAAGTAAATAAAGCGGTTGCTTTTATGACAGGCCTTTATCGTGTATTTTGTGAAAAAGATTGCTCAATTGCCGAAATCAATCCTCTTGTATTGACAGAAGAGGGCGATGTAATGGCGCTCGATGCTAAGCTGAACTTCGATTCCAATGCCTTGTACAGACATAAGGATATTCTTGCATACCGTGATTTGGATGAAGAGGATGAGAAGGAACTGGAAGCTTCAAAATTTGATTTGAGTTATATTGCCTTGAACGGAAATATCGGCTGCATGGTAAATGGTGCTGGTCTTGCAATGGCTACAATGGATATCGTGAAGCATTACGGCGGAGAGCCGGCAAACTTCCTTGATGTTGGCGGCGGTGCGACAGCTGAAAAAGTTACTGAAGCATTTAAGATCATTCTGTCAGATGAAAAAGTGAAGGGCATTTTTGTTAATATATTCGGTGGAATTATGAAATGCGATATCATTGCAGAAGGTATCGTTGAAGCAGCTAAACAGGTGAGCCTGCAGGTGCCGCTTGTTGTTAGACTGGAAGGGACAAATGTAGAGCTTGGCCAAAAAATTCTTAATGAATCAGGCATCAATATAATATCTGCAAGCTCCATGGCGGACGGTGCAGAAAAAATCGTGTCATATGTACAAAAAGGAGGAGAAATCAATGAGCATATTCATCAATAAAGAAACAAAAGTCATTGTTCAAGGTATTACAGGGGCAACGGCTCTTTTTCATACGAAGCAAATGCTCGAATATGGCACAAAAATTGTTGCAGGGGTAACACCAGGCAAGGGTGGCACGGATGTAGAAGGTGTGCCGGTCTTCAATACGATGAAAGAAGCTGTTGAAGCGACAAACGCGACAGTGTCTGTCAACTATGTGCCTGCCCCGTTTGCAGCAGATGCTATTATGGAAGCTGTAGATGCAGAGCTTGACTTGACGATTTGTATTACAGAACATATTCCAGTTCTTGATATGGTGAAGGTTAAGCGATATATGGAAGGCAAAAAGACAAGATTAATAGGACCGAACTGTCCGGGAGTTATTACTCCTGAAGAATGCAAGATAGGAATTATGCCTGGTTATATCCATACAAAGGGCCATGTAGGCGTTGTATCCCGTTCTGGTACTTTGACATACGAAGCTGTCCATCAGCTTACACAGGCGGGAATAGGGCAGTCTACAGCGGTAGGAATTGGCGGAGACCCGGTTAATGGAACTGATTTCATTGACGTCTTAAAGCAATTTAACGAAGATGAAGATACTTATGCTGTTATTATGATTGGTGAAATCGGCGGAACAGCAGAAGAAGAAGCGGCTGAATGGGTAAAAGCCAATATGACAAAGCCTGTAGTCGGCTTTATCGGCGGTAGAACGGCACCTCCAGGAAAAAGAATGGGCCATGCGGGCGCCATCATTTCAGGAGGCAAGGGGACTGCTGATGAAAAGATTAAAACAATGAACGAGTGCGGCATTAAAGTAGCTCCTACACCTGCTGAAATGGGTGCAACATTAATTGAAGTTCTCAAAGAAACAGATCTTTTCGACAAGTGCAAAACCCATCAGGTAGAAGAAAGCAGAGTCTGATTTTAAAAAAAGACTAGCCCCCTTTTGCGCCATGCAGTTGGGCTAGTCTTTTTATGCTGCAAAAAAACGACGTGTTTCTTCTATTATATAGCAAATCTTTGGAAACTATAGCAAGAAATGATTATAATAGAGATAGCAAGGTTTGTATTTTTATACTTTGCATAGAATATTGTGAGAAAGGAATTGAGTTACTTGCTAAAAAGTTTTAGAGAAAGATTAATACAGCTCCATCATTGCCGCAATATGTCTTGGAAAAGGATCTACACTCTCCTCAAAGCAGACCCTGATCTGCACGCCCTCAACCGTCCCCTTCAAAAAATCGTTACAGACTTTCACTCACACTCCATCCAGCAAACTATCCACCAATACGCCACATTAGGAATACAAACCATCACTTATTTTGATCCTGCATATCCAAGCTTGTTAAAAGAAATATATCAGCCTCCATGGGTGCTTTATGCAAAAGGAGATCTGTCTTTTTTGCAGGAGCAGCGAAAGTTGGCAATTGTAGGCTCCCGTTATCCGACAGTTTACAGTAAACAAGTAATTATAGCCATGATGACTAAACTTGTTCGCGAACGAGTAGTAATTGTCAGCGGTCTAGCAAAAGGTGTGGATGCTATTGCTCATAGGACAGCAGACGAACATAACGGCAAGACAATCGCCATTATTGCAGGAGGATTTAAGCATATTTATCCAAAGGAAAATATTTTACTTGCAGATAAAATAACAAGATCACATCTTCTTTTATCAGAGTATCCACCAGATACAAAACCATTAAAATGGCATTTCCCAATGCGCAACCGGATCATAAGCGGCCTCTCAAGGGGAACGCTTGTTGTCGAGGCAAAAAGAAAAAGCGGCTCATTAATCACAGCGCATCTTGCTTTGCAAGAAGGAAGAGATGTTTTTGCTGTTCCTGGCAGCATATTCAGCCCCACTTCTTTTGGACCGAATGACTTGATAAAACAAGGAGCAAAGCCAGTTTTATGTGCGACTGATATATTAGAAGAGTGGGAATATTATCCATAAAATAGAATAGAAAAGGAAAAAAATGTTTTTCATCTATTTTCAAAAATTTTTAAAAAGGTATTGCTATTTTTTTGAATTTGTTATACTGTTTGCACAGATATAACTTTAATTTTTATGGATTTTCATTCATATAATAACGGTGTAACCGTTTACTTTTTTCGTAATGTTTGACAAAAGAGATCATAGTATACAATAATAGTGAATATTTATTATCCCTCTAAGGAGGACGTTGGATGTCAGAGTTTCTAGTAATCGTAGAGTCGCCTGCAAAGGCAAAAACGATTGAACGTTATTTAGGAAAAAAATATAAAGTAAAAGCATCAATGGGACATATAAGAGATCTACCAAGAAGCCAAATGGGTGTTGATACTGATAAAGAATATGAACCGAAGTACATAACGATCCGCGGAAAAGGTCCTGTTCTTAAAGAATTGAAGACAGCAGCCAAAAAGGCAAAAAAGATTTATCTTGCAGCCGACCCCGATAGAGAAGGGGAAGCAATTGCCTGGCATTTAGCCAACAGTCTGCAGGTTGATGTAGATTCGGATTGCCGTGTCGTATTTAATGAAATCACAAAAGACGCCATTAAAGAATCATTTAAACACCCCCGTCCAATTAATATGGATCTAGTTGATTCCCAGCAAGCAAGACGGGTGCTTGATCGCCTAGTAGGCTACAACATCAGCCCGCTGTTATGGAAAAAGGTCAAAAAAGGGCTTAGCGCAGGAAGAGTGCAATCTGTCGCAGTTCGTTTAATCATCGACAGAGAAAAAGAGATTAAAGCATTCGAACCGGAAGAGTACTGGACAATTGAATCAGACTTCGCAAAAGGGAAAACAAGCTTTGAAGCAGCTTTTTACGGGCTGAAAAATAAAAAAATGGAGCTGCATTCTCAAGCGGATGTAGACAATATTAAAAAACAGCTCAATGGCAATAAATTTACTGTTGAGAAGGTAACGAAGAAGGAACGTAAACGGAACCCAGCAGTACCTTTTACAACATCCTCCCTACAGCAGGAAGCTGCGCGAAAGCTAAACTTCAGGGCAAAAAAGACAATGATGCTTGCCCAGCAGCTTTATGAAGGAATAGATTTAGGCAAAAAAGAAGGGACAGTCGGTTTAATCACCTATATGAGAACAGACTCAACCCGTATTTCTGAAGTGGCTCAAAATGAAGCGTATGAATATATAACAGCCAACTACGGAAAAGAGTATACGAAAGAAGAAAACCGCAAAGAAAAGAAAAATACAAATGCACAGGATGCCCATGAAGCGGTAAGACCTACAAGTACGTTCAAGGAGCCAAACTCCCTGAAAGAGCACCTTTCTCGAGACCAGCTTCGCTTGTATAAGCTGATCTGGGAAAGATTCATTGCAAGCCAAATGGCGCCTGCTGTGATGGATACAATGAGTGTAGATTTACGTAACGGGGATGTCATATTCCGTGCAACAGGTTCAAAGATTAAGTTTCCTGGGTTTATGAAGGTGTATGTGGAAGGATCAGATGATGCGGTTGAAGAGCAGAACAAACAGCTTCCTGATTTGCAAGAGGGAGATGAAGTCATCAATAAGGACATCAATCCGAAGCAGCACTTCACACAGCCGCCACCAAGGTATACGGAAGCAAGGCTTGTTAAAACATTAGAAGAGCTTGGAATTGGCCGTCCTTCCACATTTGCGCCGACTTTGGATACTATCCAAAAACGCGGGTATGTGGCTCTCGATAACAAAAGATTTATACCGACTGAGCTTGGAGAAATCATTCATGAATTGATTCTCGAGTTTTTCCCGGAAATCCTTGACGTTGAATTTACAGCACATATGGAGCAGAATCTTGATAATATTGAGTCAGGCCAGATCAATTGGGTAAAGGTAATCGATAGTTTTTATAAGATTTTTGAACAAAGTCTCGAAAAAGCTGAAAAAGAAATGCAATCTGTCGAAATAAAGGATGAGCCTGCAGGGGAAGACTGTGAGGAATGCGGCAGTCCGATGGTATTTAAAATGGGCAGATATGGCAAGTTTATGGCATGCAGTAATTTCCCGGATTGCCGCAATACGAAGGCAATTGTCAAGGAAATCGGTGTGAAATGTCCTAAGTGCCGCGAAGGTAATATTATTGAAAGAAAAAGCAAAAAACGCCGAATTTTCTACGGCTGTGACCGTTTTCCGGAGTGCGATTTCATTTCATGGGATAAACCAATACAGCGTCCATGTCCGAAATGTGATAATATGCTTGTAGAGAAAAAGCTGAAAAAAGGTGTCCAGGTCCAATGTGTAGAGTGTGACTATAAGGAAGAACCTCAAAGCTAAAAAAAGAGTGAGCGGTCCATGCTCACTCTTTCCGTGTGTTTTTGAAGAAGTGTCTCCTGAAGTTTCTTAAATAATTAATCTTTAGTTGAAACTTTTCAACTTGGCAAACGTAGTGTAAAATGCTAAAGGATATAATTTTAAGCCGAAACTGTATGGACTTTTGTTTTTTTCTAGTCTTTCTACCGAAAACGGATAGGAATTAGCATACATATGCATGATAAAAATGCTATCGCCCATATAAAAACATATAGATATTTAAAAAAGTTGGAGGATTTACAATGCAAGATACACAAAAGGTAGTAAATGTCATCGGTGCAGGACTTGCAGGAAGTGAAGCAGCATGGCAAATAGCGAAAAGAGGTATTAAGGTAAACCTTTATGAAATGAGACCTGTCAAGCAGACGCCTGCCCATCATACTGATAAATTTGCAGAGCTTGTATGCAGCAACTCATTAAGAGGAAATGCACTTACTAATGCAGTTGGTGTTCTAAAAGAAGAAATGAGAAGACTGGACTCTGTTATTATTGAGTCTGCGGATCTTTGCGCAGTGCCGGCAGGTGGAGCACTTGCAGTGGACAGACATGAGTTTGCTGGCAGAGTGACAGAAATGGTGAAGAACCATCCCAATGTAACAGTTATTAATGAAGAGGTTACTTCTATACCAGAAGGGGTAACTGTTATTGCGACAGGACCACTTACGAGTGCAGCTCTTTCAGAAAGTCTTAAGGAGCTTACAGGGGAAGATTATTTGTACTTTTATGATGCAGCTGCTCCTATCATCGAAAAAGACAGCATAGACTTAGATAAGGTCTACTTGAAATCCCGTTATGATAAAGGGGAAGCAGCTTATCTGAACTGTCCGATGACAGAAGAGGAATTTGATCGATTTTATGAAGCGCTAATTAGTGCTGAAACTGTACCTTTGAAGGAATTTGAAAAAGAGATCTTCTTCGAAGGATGCATGCCGATTGAAGTGATGGCTTCAAGAGGGAGAAAGACAATGCTGTTTGGACCGATGAAGCCAGTTGGTTTAGAAGATCCGAAAACAGGAAAACGCCCTTATGCAGTTGTTCAGCTACGTCAGGATGACGCTGCAGGCACATTGTACAATATTGTCGGTTTTCAGACACATTTAAAATGGGGACCTCAAAAAGAAGTGCTACAATTAATACCAGGTCTTGAAAACGCTGAAATTGTTCGCTATGGTGTTATGCACAGAAATACATTCATTAATTCACCGAAGGTTCTAAATGCAACATATCAATTCAAAAACCGTCCAAACTTATTCTTCGCAGGCCAAATGACAGGCGTAGAAGGTTATGTAGAATCAGCAGCGAGCGGACTTGTAGCAGGTATTAATGCAGCGAAGCTTGTTAACGGCGAAGAACCAATTCAATTCCCTGTTGAAACAGCGATTGGAAGCATGGCTAGCTATATCACAAAGACGAATGCTAAAAACTTCCAGCCGATGAATGCTAATTTTGGACTTTTCCCTGAGTTACCAACTAGAATAAAAGGGAAAAAAGAAAGATATGAACAGCACGCTAACAGAGCGTTGGAAACAATTCAGAACTTTATGAAGAATGTGTAAATTAATTGCTTGTCGCTACAAAGTATGTTAATATAGTGAAGCCGTTGTGAGGTGAAGCAATGAATAAGGAACAAAACGCTTTCTTGAACCTGTTTATTGAATACTTGAAGATTGAAAAAAACTGCTCACCATATACGATTGATGTCTATAAAAAGGACATCCAGCAATTTTATCTATTTATGTCCAAGCAGCTGCTTGAACATGTACAGGAAGTAAGCGCCCAAGAGGTGCGGATTTTTTTGACAGAGCTTTTCCATGAAGAGCTTGCAAGAAAATCAATTGCCCGCAAAATTTCAAGCCTTCGGAGCTTTTATCGATTTTTAGCAAGAGAAAATATAGTGGGATCTAACCCCTTTGCCGTTATCAGCATACCGAAACTTGAAAGCAGACTGCCTGATTTCTTTTATGAAGAAGAATTGCAGCATATCTTTCGTTCGGTAGATACGACAAGCATGCTTGGAAAAAGAAATGTCGCCATCCTGGAGCTCCTGTACGCAACAGGAATCCGGGTCGGCGAATGTACAAAAATCGAGATGAAGGATATTGATTTCAGCATCTCGACATTGCTTGTCAAAGGAAAAGGGAAAAAGGAACGGTATGTGCCGTTTGGGAGTTTTGCTCATTCCGCTCTTGAATCTTACATAAAGAACTGCAGAAGCAAGCTGATGGATAAATACAAGACGAATCACCCCTATTTATTTGTTAACTACAAGGGTGGTCCGCTGACAGAGAACGGTGTACGCGACATTCTTAACCGAATGATGGAACATTCTGCTGCCAAAGGAAAGATCCATCCGCATAAGCTTAGACATTCATTTGCTACACATCTCTTGGCAAACGGTGCCGATATGCGGACTGTTCAAGAATTATTAGGTCACGCCTTTTTATCGTCCACCCAGATTTATACGCATGTCACTAGCGAGTACTTAAAAAAAACATATATGTCCTTTCACCCAAGGGCATAGCTGTAAACGGATAAAGGAGGAAGTAAACATGTCTGGACTGCCACAGTTTCACGCAACTACTATTTTTGCTGTTCAACATAAAGGGAAATGCGCCATGTCAGGTGACGGCCAAGTCACTTTCGGCAATGCTGTCGTGATGAAACATACTGCCAAGAAGGTAAGAAAACTTTTTAATGGAAAAGTAATCGCAGGTTTTGCAGGCTCTGTTGCCGATGCCTTTACCTTATTTGAGCTATTCGAAGGAAAATTGGAAGAGTATAATGGGAATCTGCAAAGAGCAGCTGTAGAACTTGCAAAGCTTTGGAGAAGCGATAAGGTTTTACGCAAGCTTGAAGCAATGCTGATCATTATGAACGAAACTGATTTGCTGCTTGTATCTGGCACAGGGGAAGTAATTGAGCCGGATGATGGAATTTTGGCGATTGGCTCAGGCGGTAACTATGCTCTGTCAGCCGGAAGAGCGCTTAAACAATACTCAGGTGAACATCTTTCTGCATACGAAATAGCAAAAGCAGCTCTTGAAATCGCTGGCGATATTTGTGTATATACGAACAATAATATTATTGTAGAAGAATTATAAGGAGAGGATTACTTGATGAATAAGAACACAAGCTTAACACCTCGTCAAATTGTAGAACGTCTTGATCAATATATTGTTGGGCAAAAGGATGCCAAAAAAGCTGTTGCGATTGCGTTAAGAAACCGTTTTCGCCGCGGTTTGCTTGATGAGAAGCTGCGTGACGAAATCAGTCCGAAGAACATCCTTATGATGGGACCTACTGGTGTAGGTAAAACGGAGATAGCAAGGCGTATAGCGAAAATAGTCAGCGCTCCATTTGTTAAAGTGGAAGCTACTAAATTCACAGAGGTCGGTTATGTCGGCAGAGATGTTGAATCAATGGTAAGAGACTTGGTTGAAACATCTGTGCGAATCGTAAGAGAAGAAAAGATGGCTCAGGTAAAAGAAAGGGCAGAAGCAGCAGCTAATAATCGACTAGTTGATCTGATGATGCCTGCTTCGGCAAAAAAGCAAAAAAATTACAGTAATCCACTTGAAATGCTTTTCGGCGGCGGAAACACAGAACCTCAAGCAGAGGAGCCGACTGTGGAGGAATCAAGCCGCTATGAAAAAAGAAAAGTGCTTAAAGAAAAATTAGCACTTGGCGAGCTTGAGAACGAAGTGATTACAGTGGAAGTCGAAGAACAGCAGCCATCGATGTTTGATATGCTGCAGGGCTCAGGCATGGAGCAGATGGGGATGAATATGCAAGATGCATTAAGCAGTTTCATGCCGAAGAAAAAGAAAAAACGCAAATTGACTGTACGTGAAGCAAGGGTTGTCTTGACGAATGAAGAAGCCCAAAAGCTGATCGATATGGATGAAGTTACACAAGAGGCAGTCGTAAGAGCTGAACAAATGGGTATCATCTTTATTGATGAAATCGACAAAATTGCCAGCAAAAGCAGCGGTGGTTCTTCCGCTGATGTTTCAAGAGAAGGAGTTCAGCGTGATATTCTTCCCGTAGTAGAAGGTTCTACAATTGTGACGAAATATGGTTCTGTAAAAACAGACCATATATTATTCATTGCTGCTGGAGCTTTCCATATCTCCAAGCCTTCAGATTTGATCCCTGAGCTTCAAGGTCGTTTCCCAATTCGTGTGGAGCTTGGCAAGCTGACAGTGGACGATTTCTATCGCATCTTAGTCGAGCCGGATAATGCATTGATTAAGCAATATCAAGCATTACTGCAAACTGAAGGTATAGAAATTGAATTTTCTGACGATGCTATACGTAAGATAGCTGAAGTGGCTTTTGAAGTGAATCAGAACACAGATAATATTGGTGCTAGAAGGCTTCATACAATTCTTGAGAAATTACTCGAGGATTTATCGTTTGAAGCACCTGATATAACAATGGACAAAATTACCATTACACCGCAATATGTAGAAGAAAAACTAGGTGCAATTTCAAGAAATAAAGATTTAAGTCAATTTATTCTTTAACTTTAAGTCAGTGTTAGATTGTTAATAAAATACTCCTACAATGATTAGAGCAAATAAATGCTCTTGCCATTAGATAAAGAATAAATGATAGTTTCGGTTTTAGTTAATAGGAGGAAAAAGAAAATGGATTTATTGTCAAAAACGAGAAAAATTAATGCGATGCTGCAAAGAGCTGCTGGAAAACCAGTTAACTTCAAGGAAATGTCTGAGACATTGAGCGAAGTAATTGAGGCAAACATATTTGTAGTAAGCAGAAGAGGGAAGCTGTTAGGTTTTGCAATCAACCAGCAAATCGAAAATGACCGTATGATTAAAATGCTGGAAGACCGTCAGTTCCCAGAAGAGTACACAAATAATCTCTTCAATATTCAAGTAACTTCAAGCAACCTTGATGTGGAAAGTGAATACACTGCATTCCCAATCGAAAACAAAGAGCTATTCAGCAAAGGGTTGACAACTATCGTTCCAATCATTGGCGGTGGAGAAAGACTTGGTACGTTAATTCTTGCAAGACTGCAAGAGCAATTCCATGATGATGACCTTATTTTGGCTGAATATGGTGCGACAGTTGTTGGAATGGAAATTCTGCGTGAAAAAGCAGAAGAAATTGAAGAGGAAGCTAGAAGTAAAGCAGTTGTTCAAATGGCAATCAGTTCGTTGTCTTACAGTGAGCTTGAAGCAATTGAGCATATTTTTGAAGAGTTGAACGGAAATGAAGGACTTCTAGTTGCATCTAAAATTGCAGACAGAGTCGGTATAACAAGATCAGTAATTGTTAACGCATTGCGCAAACTTGAAAGTGCTGGTGTTATTGAATCTCGTTCACTTGGTATGAAAGGTACTTACATTAAAGTATTGAACGATAAGTTCTTATTAGAATTAGAAAAATTGAAAGCAAACTAATATAGAAAAAGAATCTTTTCCTTGTTGGAAAAGATTCTTTTTTTTGCTCTAAAACATTGTTTTTTAACAGGAAATTAGTGGGAAATAATATTCTTTTCTAACAGAATGTTGATAATCTGCGATTTTCGAACTACATGATTCGACATTTTTCCATAAAATTTCATTTACATTACAATCTCTGTCGATTATATTCGTTACATAGACAACAATATTTTTTCACCGATAGTTCATTGATACTATGAACTTAGTCGTTTAATTGTTAAGTAAATGCTGGTTATAAAAAACAAAAATATACCTTTTTAATTATAAAATTGACCGATTTTATCATAAAGTTAACTAAAATAGGACTATAGAATCATTAAAATTGCGGTTCTACCGATAGACATATTATTTTTCATTTATTACAATTATAGACATCGCGTGAAAAATTCGTCATTAAACTGCAAAATTCTACAAAACGATAATTATAGATGTAAGAGGTGTGTGATGAAACTTTTTTCAAATACTATTTCAACACTTGAGAGTGCGTTAAATTACTCTAATACAAAACAGAAGGTTATATCGCAAAATATAGCTAACGTCGATACGCCTAACTATAAAGCGAAGGAAGTATCCTTCAAAAATACATTGTCAACAGCAATGAATGCAAATAAGACTGACAGCAGGCATTTTGATTTCGAAGGCTCAACTGGTTCTGTGAATGTTACTACAGATAAAAACGTTACTTACAATAACAATGGTAACAGTGTTGATGTCGAAAAAGAGATGAGTGAACTGGCAGAAAACCAGATTTATTACAATGCACTTGTTGAAAGAATTAGCGGCAAGTTCAATTCCCTATCAACTGTCATAAAAGGAGGAAGATAAGATGTCGATATTCCACAGCATGAATACAACTGCAACAGCATTAAGTGCAAACCGCTTGCGGATGGACGTCATTTCCTCCAATATGGCGAATGCAGAAACGACAAGAGGAAAGCTAGTTAATGGCGAGTGGGAGCCGTACAGAAGAAAATCAGTCGTATTACAAGCACAAGAAGGGAATTCCTTTGCATCACATTTAAGTGCAGCACAAGGAAGTAATGATGGAACAGGTAATGGTGTGAAAGTTAGTGCGATTGAGGAAGATACAGAAACACCTTTTGAACTAGTGTATGACCCAGAAAACCCAGATGCGAACGAAGATGGCTATGTACAAATGCCTAATGTAGACCCGTTAAGGGAAATGGTTGATTTGATGAGTACAACGAGATCGTATGAGGCGAATGTCACTGTATTAAACGCATCGAAAAGCATGCTTATGAAAACATTAGAGATTGGAAAGTAGAGGTATTCTAAATGGCAACAGTAAATTTTCCAGCAGTGTCATCCGCATTTCCTTTAAATAATTCTTCTGCAACAACGGCGAAAGCAACAGGTTCAGAAGTTCAAAAGAATTTTGCTTCTTTCTTAAAGGACTCACTTAATGAAGTAAATAAAGCACAGAACGAATCAGACGCTTTAACTAACAAGCTAGCCAAAGGGGAAGACGTCGACTTATCGCAAGTGATGATTACTTCTCAAAAAGCAAGCATTATGATGCAGGCAACAATGGAATTTAGAAATAAAGCAGTTGAAGCATACCAAGAGATGATGAGAATGTCTATTTAGGTTAGGGAATTAGGGGCGGTTATTAACATATAAAATAACGGTAACCGGGGGTAGAAATGAAAGAGAATATGAATAAGTTTTTTAATCCTTTAAAAGAATATTGGACAAACCGTTCGAAAAAGCAAAAGACAATGTTAATAAGCAGTGTTCTTTTGCTTCTTCTTGTGATATGTATTGCGGTTTTCTTTTTAACAAGAGTAAATTTAGTTCCTTTATACAGCAATCTGTCTCCATCCGAAACAGGTGCGATTAAAGAAAACCTTGATGGCAGAGGAATTAAGTCGGAAATTTCTGATGGCGGAAAAACGATAAGTGTTCCAGAAGAGGTTGTTGACACGCTGAAAGTTGAGTTGGCAGCTGAAGGGATTCCAAACTCAGGAAATATTGACTATTCGTTCTTTAGTGAAAATGCAAGCTTTGGAATGACAGATAATGAGTTTAATGTCATGAAGTTAGATGCAATGCAAACAGAAATCGCGAACTTGATCAAGGGGATTGACGGTATCAATGATGCGAATGTAGTCATTACATTGCCAAGTGAAGGTGTGTTTGTATCAGATGAAACAGGAGACGCTTCAGCCTCCATTGTACTGAACACAAAAGCAGGCTATAACTTCTCAGAGAGTCAAATAAAAGGATTATATACACTCGTCTCTAAAAGTGTACCAAACCTTCCTACAGAAAATATCGTCATAACAAACCAAAACTTTGAGTATTTTGACCTAAATTCTACAACTAATACAGCAGGTGATACATTCACTGCTCAAAACAATGTGAAGAAGCAAGTTGAAAAGGATATTCAAAGACAAGTACAGCAAATGCTTGGAACATTAATGGGACAAAATAAAGTCATGGTTTCAGTAACTGCTGATATAGACTTTACCCAAGAAAACAGAGAAGAAAACCTAGTTACACCAGTTGATGAAGAAAATATGCAAGGTATTGCTGTAAGTGCACAAAAAATCTCGGAAACATACACGGGAGAAAATGCAGCGGCACAAGGAACACCTGCTGCTGAAGAAGAGACAGATACAACAACTACTAACACAGAAACAACAACTTCTGGTGATGGCGACTATGAAAAAGTCGATGACACGATAAATTACGAGGTTAATAGAATTAAAAAGCAAATCTCAGAAAGCCCTTATAAAATCCGTGATCTTGGTATTCAAGTAATGGTTGAGCCGCCAACAGCAGATGATCCGACATCACTGCCGCAAGAAAGCATTGATGACATCACAAATATGCTAGGCACGATTGTAAGAACATCTATTGATAAGACGGCAGCTGGCGATCTTACTGATGAAGATTTACAAAATAAAATCGCTGTATCTGTTCAGCAATTTAACGGCAAAGCAACTACGACTGAAACAGTATCTGCTGGAATCCCTTGGTGGGTATATGCAGTTGGTGGAGTATTGCTAGCAGTAATTGGACTATTAATCTTCTTAGTTATTAGAGCACGCAAGAAGAAAGCAGCAGAGCCGGAAGAAGAAATTATTTCTCCTGTCTCAATACCTGATGTAAACGAAGAAGTGGAATCAGAAGGAACGCTTCGCAGAAAGCAATTAGAGAAAATGGCGAAAGAAAAGCCGGAAGACTTTGCGAAACTCCTTCGCACATGGATAACAGAGGAATAAGGCTAGGAGGACAACGATGGCCAGAAAAGAAGCTACGGAACTTACGGGAAAACAAAAAGCTGCTGTTCTGCTTATATCTTTAGGACCAGATGTAGCAGCTTCTGTTTATAAGCATTTGAGTGAAGAAGAGATAGAAAAACTCTCCTTAGAGATTTCTGGTGTGAAGAAAGTAGAGAACACTTCAAAGGAAGAGGTACTAGAAGAGTTTCATAACATAGCATTGGCGCAAGATTATATTGCCCAGGGCGGTATTGGCTATGCAAAAACGGTCTTGGAAAAAGCGCTAGGATCAGACCAGGCATCTGTTATCTTGAATCGATTGACTTCTTCACTGCAAGTCAGACCATTCGATTTTGCAAGAAAAGCAGATCCGAGTCAAATCCTGAACTTTATCCAAAATGAGCATCCACAGACAATTTCATTGATTCTATCCTATTTAGATCCTACTCAGGCTGGACAAATATTGTCTGAACTGCCTCAAGAAATGCAGGCAGATATCGCAAAAAGGATTGCGGTTATGGATAGCACTTCGCCGGAAATTATTAATGAAGTAGAGCAAATCTTAGAGCGGAAATTATCTAGCACTGTTACGCAGGATTACACACAAACAGGCGGCATTGAAGCAGTTGTTGAAGTTCTTAACGGTGTCGATCGTTCAACAGAAAGAACAATTTTAGATGCGCTTGAAATACAAGATCCTGAACTGGCAGAAGAGATTAAGAAAAGAATGTTTGTATTCGAGGATATTGTTACATTGGATAACCGTGCAATTCAGCGTATTATCCGTGAGTGTGAAAACGAAGACCTCATGCTGTCACTAAAGGTTTCTGGCGACGAGGTAAAAGAAATTGTATTCAGCAACATGTCAGCAAGAATGGTCGAGTCCTTCAAAGACGAAATGGAATTCATGGGACCTGTCCGCTTGAAAGACGTCGAAGAAGCTCAATCAAGAATTGTTGCTATTATTAGACGTTTAGAAGACTCTGGTGAGATTGTCGTAGCACGCGGCGGAGGAGATGATATTATTGTCTAGGCTTATTAAATCAAGTTTGGCAAATGCAGAACAGGCAAATGAAAAAATCATCTCAATAAAATACGTGAATAGCTTTCAAACTGCAGATATTCAATCAGATGAAGAATATAAACGAATTGTTGATCAAGCAAAGCGCGAGGCTGCAGCAATTCTTGAAGAGGCAAAAAGCGAAGCAGCAGCTGCAAGAGAGCTGCTGCAGCAAGAAAAGGATAACTGGCAAACAGAAAAAAACACTTTGATGGAAGAAGCACATCGCGAGGGATACCAAATAGGTATCAACGAGGGTCAAAATGCTGGATACACAGAGTATGCAGAGTATCTTGAACAAGCAAAAAGCATCATTGAAGCTAGCAAGCTGGACTATGAGAATTATATTAATAGTGCAGAAACGGAAATTTTAGAGCTTGGTATGAAGGTTGCCGAAAAAATCGTTCAGACAAGCATTTCAGAAAATAAAGAACATTTCTTACAGCTAGTCAAAAAGGTTTTAAAAGAAACAAGAGATCAAAAGGAAATTCAGCTTCATGTTAATCCATTACATTATCAATATCTTCTGTCAGAGAAGGATGAATTATTAGCGCTGTTCCCAATTAAGCCAAGCTTGTTCATCTTTCCTGATGAAGCAGCAGCAGAAAATGGCTGTATTATTGAGACGGCTAACGGAAGAATTGAAGCGAGTGTGGATACACAGCTGTTAATGATTAAGCAGAAACTACTAGACCTATTGGAGAGTGAATGAGGATGAAAGCGGCAGAACTTCTATCATCGATTGATACCATCGATCCGTATAAACGTTATGGCAGAGTGAAAAAAGTGGTTGGTCTTATGATAGAGTCGCAAGGTCCTGAAAGCTCCATCGGTGATGTATGCAATATATATATAGGAACAAAGAAGAAACGAGTCATTAAAGCAGAGGTTGTAGGCTTTAAGGAAGACGGGATTATCCTGATGCCATATACGACTGTGAATGATATTTCGCCAGGCTGCCTTGTAGAAGGAACATCTGATCCTCTAGAAATCAAGGCTGGTGCCGGCATGATTGGTACAGTCGTCGATGCACTAGGTATGCCGCTTGATGGATCTTCCCTTCCAAAAGGCTTAAAAAGTGTGCCGATTGACCAAGATCCGCCAAACCCGTTAAAACGTCCGCCTATATCTGAATCAATGGAAGTGGGAGTTAGACTGATTGATGGTCTTCTTACTGTCGGGACAGGACAGCGCCTTGGTATTTTCGCAGGTAGTGGTGTCGGAAAAAGTACATTGCTCGGTATGATTGCCAGAAACACGAAAGCGGATCTTAACGTCATCGCCCTCATCGGAGAGCGGGGCAGAGAGGTAAGGGAATTCATTGAAAGAGATTTAGGTCCAGAAGGTTTAAAGCGATCCATCGTTGTTGTTGCAACAAGTGATCAGCCAGCATTAATGCGGATTAAAGGAGCTTATACTGCAACAGCAATTGCCGAGTACTTCCGTGATAAAGGCTTGAATGTAATGTTGATGATGGACTCTGTAACAAGGGTTGCGATGGCACAAAGGGAAGTGGGGCTTGCAATCGGTGAGCCGCCGACAACAAAAGGATATACTCCATCTGTTTTCGCCATTTTGCCGAAGCTTTTAGAAAGAACAGGTACAAATGAGCATGGCAGCATCACGGCCTTCTACACGGTCCTAGTTGATGGGGATGACATGAATGAGCCAATAGCCGACACTGTTCGGGGGATATTGGACGGTCACTATGTATTAGACAGGGATCTGGCCAATAAGGGCCAATATCCGGCAGTTAACGTTTTGAAAAGTGTGAGCAGGGTCATGAACCATATTGTTCCTAAAGCTCATGTGCGTGCAGCAGAAAAATTAAGAGATTTACTGAGCACCTATATCAACTCTGAAGATTTAATTAATATCGGGGCATACAAAAAAGGTTCCTCCTTGGAAATCGATACAGCAATCCGCTTATATCCTGATATTTTATCGTACATCAAGCAATCGACAGATGAAAAAATCTCCCTAGAAGAAAGTGTTCAGGCATTAATATCATTATCTGGAGTAGGGGATAACCGATGAGCTATAAGTTTAAGTTTGAAAAAATCATGACAATTAAAGAAAGAGAAAAGGATGAGGCGAGCGCGGACTACAACCAAGCTGTCAAGCGCTTTGAGGAAGCGGCCGAGAAGCTGTATGAGCTCTTGAAGCGCAAGGAAGAATTGGAAGAATACCAATCGAACGAGCTTGTTAGCGGACTTTCTGTTCAGTCAATCAGGCATCATCAGCATTTTATCAACAACTTAGCTAAGATGATTGAGCATAGTCAGCAAATGGTTGTTAACGCACGGAACTCCATGAATTTTTATCAGCAGAAGTTGATTGATAAAAACCTGGAAGTGAAGAAGTTCGTCAAAATCAAAGAGAAAGATTTACTACAATTTATCCATACAGAAAAGGTACTAGAGGCAAAGCAGATGGATGACATCTCCATCCAGCAATATATGCAGCCAGGAAGGTTAGGTAGCTAATGGATAACTTAATCGATGATAAAAAGAAATCATTTAACTTTTTTCAGCGTTTTCTGCTGGTTGTTGTTATACCAATAATGTTTGCTGTTGTCGTCGGATTAATCTTAATGGTATATTCCGGTGCGGATGTTGTCACAAAAGGAAAAGAATTAATGAATCAGATTCCATTCCTAAGTTCTGAGAAAGCATCAACAGATCAGATTATTGAAGACAATAAACAGAATATCGCAGATTTAGAAAGTCAGCTTAAAGAGCAGCAAACAAATATAGAAACACTAGAATCACAGCTAAAAGTGAGTGAAGAGGAAAGCAAGGCTTTGAAAGTTGACAAAATCAAGCTCCAGAATCAGCTCGATGAACTCAAAAATACACAAGAAAAAACACAAAAAGCCTTCGATGATATTGTAAAGACATATGAAACAATGTCAGCAAAAAATTCGGCGGCCATTATCTCAGAAATGTCTGAGAATGAGGGATTGAAAATATTGGCATCCCTTAAACCTGCTAAACTTGCGTCGATATTAGAGAAAATGGAACCTTCTGTAGCGAGCAAATATACAGAACTGTTAGCAGCAACTGATTCTGCAGGTGAAACTGCCACAGATAATAGCAGCACTTAAAACAGTATTAAATCCATTTATAGAAATGTTCTGAAAGGAGGTGACAAGATGCTGCTTAATAGTGTGGGGATAAATGCAACAGGAAATACATCAAGTCAGCTTTCCTTTAAGGCGGCAGATAAAAATAAATTTACATCAATGATCAGCGGGATGTTAAAAGGGAAAGCTCCGCAAGAAACAGCAGCGCCAGAGCAAGAGAAAAGCGGGAGTTTACAAGGCTTAACAGATATTTTAACAGAAGAACCGGTAGATCAAGAGCAACTCGCAGAAAGCTTAACTGCGATTCAGCAGCTTCTTGCTGCTAATGGAGAAGAAGGAAAGGATGTATCCGATTCTTTAGAAACAGCTTACGATCTAGTGATCAACCAATTGATGGATTTGTTGAAAGGGCTGGACATTGCAAACATTTCAAACGGCATGTTTACAAATACTGACCTTCCAGAAATGATCAACCAATTAAAGGCAATTCAGCAGGTTGCTGGCCAAAATCCTGATCTTTCCTTGAACAATCAGGTTGCAGATATGATTCAAAGCTTAGCTAAACTGTTCACAAGCTTAATGCAAGCAGCAGGTGGTCAATCACCAACAGCTTCCCAAGCAGCAGAAGCTGCAGCTATTTTGCAGAAAGAGGCCACTGATGACATGTCTGGGACTCCAAGCAGCAAAGCAGGCACAGAAAAAGATGGGCAAACTGCAGTAAAAACTTTGATAGATGCTATTATTCAAAAAGTCGAAACATTAGCTAAAAAGCAAGATAATGCTCCAGCATTGCCTAATAAGGTGCTGAACCCATTGCTTGTTGGAACACTAA
Source organism: Niallia laureatilytica (assembly GCF_046613985.1). NCBI lineage: Bacteria > Bacillati > Bacillota > Bacilli > Caryophanales > Bacillaceae > Niallia > Niallia laureatilytica. The sequence goes on from NZ_JBKKHP010000002.1 coordinate 748,599, forward strand.
AGAAGGCAGAAGCAACAACAGCTGCGGCAGTGACACAAGAGTCAGCTGCTGAACCAAAAGAAACAGACACATCAAGCAAAACAGAATGGAAGATGCCAGCAATTGCAGGACAGCTTCAAAATACAGCTTCTTTCGGAAAGCCAGGAGCATTAACGTTAATTCAAGGCTCAGGCAGCCCGGTTACTGGAAACGAACTCGAAGAGCAGCTTGAAAATATTTTAAAGAGCAGTTCGTTTACGAAAGTCGGCAACAGTCAAAAGCTGATATTAAGACTAGCCCCTGAAAATCTTGGGTCATTAAGAATTGAGATACTGCAAAATGATGGGAATATAGTTGCGAAGATAATGACAACCACAGCACAAGCAAAAGAAGCATTAGATGCTCATATGAACAGCTTAAAGCATGGGCTGAGCTCACAAAATCTTAATGTTGACAAGATTGAAGTTTCCTTTGTTCAACAAGCACAGGACAAAGAAACAAAGGATCAGCAAAGCCAGCAGGAAAACAAACAGCAGCAGCCTGCAGACAAAGAAGGGAATAAAGCAACAGACAAGGAGCAAGAGGAAACAAGCTTCATGGATGAACTTCTGCAAGCAGGATTGTAAGGAAAGGGGATTTACTAATTGGCAACTAAAATCGATGATTCTTCCCTTTATTTATCAAACTATCAGAATCAAACAAGTAATACGGGTAGCACAAGTCTGGGCAAAGATGACTTTTTAAAGATTCTTATTACGCAATTGCAAAACCAGGACCCGACAAACCCGATGGAAGATAAAGATTTTATCGCTCAAATGGCTACATTTTCAAGCTTAGAGCAAATGACAAATATGAACACAACAATGAGTAATTTCATCTCCTTGCAAACACAATCGAACTTGATTTCCTACGGACAGTTTGTCGGCAAGGAAGTTTCATGGACGAAAGTGGAAACAGGTGAAAATGGTGAACAATCCATTACATCTGGAAATGGCAAGGTTGCATCTATTGCTTATAAAGGAACAGATGTTGAATTTACGCTTGAGGATGGCACTGTTGTCAACCCTGGAAACATTTCGACTGTACACAGTGAATCTGCTGACAATAATTTAGTAACAGCAAGCCAGCTAATCGGCAAAACAGTTTCCTACATGAATGCAGACAACGAAGAAATTAGCAGTGTCGTTAAGTCAGTATCATTAAAAAATGGCCAAATCCAGCTTATATTGGATGATGACAAACAAAGCCAGATAACTGCAGGACAAATTACGAAAATTGAATAGGAAGTGATTAGATGGATAGACCTATTTATCCTTCTTTAAAATCACAGGCCGTAATCAATAGTGGCATAAAGACAATTAAATCAAACAGCAGCAATGCTTCTTTTTCATCACATTTACAAACATCAATGCTCTCACTCGATAAACTGTCAATCAGCAAGCATGCATCACAACGTCTCGAACAGCGAGGAATCGTGATAGATGAGGAACAGTGGAAGCAGATTGAACAGAAAGTGAAACAAGCAAAAAAAATGGGAGTCAAGGAATCACTCGTTTTGCTTAATGATGCAGCATTAATCGTCAGCGCAAAAAATAATACAGTGATTACGGCAATGAATCGTAAAGAAGCAACTGAGCAAATATTTACAAATATAAATGGCACAATAATTATGAATGAATAAAAAAAAAATCATTAGGGAGTCAGGCTGGACTGTAATGGAGGCCTAGCTGTGGATAGATAGAAGCAGCTTTTTACTAGAAAGGGGAAAATTAAATGTTACGTTCACTATATTCAGGAATCAGCGGTATGAAAAACTTCCAAACTAAGCTTGATGTTATTGGAAACAATATTTCTAACGTTAATACTTATGGCTTTAAAAAAGGGAGAACAACTTTCAGTGATCTTATCAGCCAAACATCTGCAGGTGCAACAGCTCCAACAGCAACTGCAGGCGGTATCAATTCTAAGCAAGTTGGTCTAGGTTCTCAAGTTGCTTCCATTGACACTATTCATACACAAGGAAGTATGCAAACAACTGGGAGAACGCTTGATTTAGCGATTTCCGGTGATGGATATTTCGTGGTACAAGATGCTGCAGGCTCTAACTTCTATACAAGATCCGGTAACTTCTACTTTGATGCAGACAGAAACATTGTAACATCAAGCGGATTGAAATTAGCTGGAGCAGGCACGATTCCTGAATCAGCACAATCCTTCAGTATCGGAACAGACGGTAGCATCTCATATGTGGATGAAAATGGTGAAACACAAGATGCAGGTCAAATTCAGCTTGCGAAGTTCTCTAACCCAGAAGGCTTGGATAAAGCTGGTGGCAACACTTACCAAGTATCCGGTAACTCTGGTGAAGCTACATTGACTTTTGCAAATGAAAATGGAGCTGGAACAATTAACAGCGGTTATTTAGAAATGTCCAACGTTGATTTATCTGAAGAATTTACAGATATGATTGTTGCCCAAAGAGGGTTCCAATCTAATACAAAAATCATCACTACTTCTGATGAAATCCTGCAAGAATTAGTTAACTTAAAACGATAATAAAAGGAGGAGCAGGAGAGGCAGATAAGTAGAAATCCCCCTCTCCTGTAAATAACAGTGATAAATGTTACTCGATTAAACGGAAAGACTTTCAAGCTTAATGCATTATTTATAGAAACAATAGAATCCTTCCCAGATACAACCATTACATTGGCGAATGGGAGAAAGTATGTTGTGAAAGAAAAAGAAGAAGAAGTTGTTAAGTTAATGAGAGCTTTTTATCAATCTGTTAACCTTTTTGGATTACCGAACTTGGGAGAGAGAGACGATGAAGAACAATAAAGTCCTTGTTATTATGTTAGTTTTAATACTGACAATTGCTCTTGTTGGAGCAGGAGCATTTGTGTATATTTGGAAATTTTCAGGAGAGAAAGAGGAGAAAGAACCTACGATTGATGAAGTAGTGGAAGCTTCTATTGATATTCCTGAATTAACAACCAATTTAGCAACCGATAACTTCATCCGCATATCCTTTAAAGTGCAAACAGATAGTAAAAAAGCGGCAGAAGAACTAGAAAAACGAATTTTCCAAGTTCAGAATATTATCATTCAAGAGCTTTCTGAAAAAACACCGAAAGATATGCAAGGTAAAGAAGGTCAAGTTAAGTTGGAAAATGATTTGAAAGAAAAGATTAATGAGTTAATGCAAGAAGGTAAAGTAGTGCAAGTATATATAACAAATTCTCTTCTCCAATAATAATGGGATGAATGATGAGATTTGAGGTGAAGGTTTTTGTCAGGAGATATTTTATCCCAAAATGAAATTGATGCATTATTGTCTGCGTTGTCATCAGGTGAGATGGACGCAGACGAATTAAAGAAAGAACAGCAAGAGAAAAAGGTTAAGGCTTATGATTTTAGAAGAGCTCTCCGTTTTTCTAAAGATCAAATCAGAAGTTTGACTAGAATCCACGAAAACTTCGCAAGACTTTTGACGACATATTTTTCTGCTCAGCTCAGAACATTAGTGCAGATTTCGGTTACTTCAGCAGATCAGATTCCTTATGAAGAATTTATCCGGTCTATACCGAAAATGACGATTCTGAATGTGTTTGAAGTCACACCGCTTGATGGAAGAATCTTGATGGAAGTGAACCCGAATATTGCTTATGCAATGATGGACCGCATGATGGGCGGTAAAGGAACAAGCGTCAATAAAGTAGAAAACTTGACGGAGATTGAGTCGAAGATTATGTCGAATACATTCGAGCAGGCCTTCGATTACTTAAGAGAAGCATTAGAGGATATTGTGGAAATTGAACCGACGCTGTCAGAGTTTGAAGTGAACCCGCAGTTTTTGCAAATGGTTTCTCCAAACGAAACAGTTGTCGTTATATCTCTAAATACAACAATCGGTGATACAAGCGGAATGATAAATATCTGTATCCCGCATGTTGTGTTAGAGCCAATAATACCGAAGCTGTCTGGACACTATTGGATGCAGACAGAAAAGAAAGCACCTGTGCCTGAAGTGGCTCAAGCGTTGCAAAATAACATTCAAAAATCGATTGTTCCTGTCGTTGCTGAACTTGGAACATCGGATATTTCTATCCAAGACTTCCTGATGCTTGATATAGGGGATGTTATTGAGATGAATCAAACGATAGATCAACCCTTGATTATTAAAGTTGGAGACATACCTAAATTTATCGGACAGCCTGGAAAAGTGAATAAGAAGGTTGCTGTACAAGTATTAGGGACTTTAGAAAGGGGGAAAGAAGATGGTGAGTAAAGATATGCTTTCACAAGATGAAATTGATGCTCTATTAAGAGGGGATAATCCTGAACCGCAGGAAGAATTAGCAGTGGAGGATTACTTAAATTCAATCCAAGAAGATGCACTAGGTGAAATTGGAAATATTTCATTTGGAAGCTCTGCAACAGCACTTTCTACGCTTTTAAATCAAAAGGTGGACATCACAACGCCTAATGTGACGGTTGTCCTGAAGAAAGACTTAGCAGAGGAATTCCCACATCCATATGTGGCAATCAGTGTGAATTATACAGAAGGTTTCTCTGGCATGAACCTGTTGGTTATCAAGCAATCAGATGCTGCTGTCATTGCGGATTTGATGCTTGGAGGTGACGGCACTAATCCGCCGGAAATGCTTGATGAAATCCAATTAAGCGCAGTTCAAGAAGCAATGAACCAAATGATGGGTTCAGCTGCTACATCTATGTCGACAATTTTTAGTAAAAAGGTGGATATTTCGCCGCCTGCTATCGACATCTTAAATTTGTCAGATGGAGAAGGAGCAGAAACAATTCCAGATCATGATATATTCGTCAAAATCTCTTTCCGTTTAAAAATCGGAGACTTGATTGATTCGAATATTATGCAGCTATTGCAGCTTGATTTTGCAAAAAGCCTTGTAGATAGTCTATTGAACCCGTCTGCAGAGCCTGCTGAACCGCCAGTTCCGGCCCAAGAAGCACCACGGCCAGAGCCTGCTTTAGCGCCGCCAGTTCAACCTAGCTATGCAGAACAGAATTCGGCACCGGCACCAAGCTATGCGCCGCCGCAGCCACAAAGACAGCAGAGCACACCGCAGCACTTTGGGTCAAGCTATAGCGGAGCTCAGCCAAATGTACAGCCAGCAGTTTTCTCTAATTTCGAAACCTTCACACCAAATGAGAGTGAAGCAAGGAATTTGAACATGCTGTTAGATATTCCTTTAAAGGTTACAGTCGAGCTAGGCAGAACAAAGCGTTCTGTTAAGGAAATCCTCGAGCTGAGCTCTGGGTCTATTATTGAACTGGACAAGCTTGCAGGTGAACCAGTTGACATTCTTGTCAATAACAGGCTTATTGCGCAAGGTGAGGTTGTAGTTATTGACGAAAACTTTGGTGTTCGTGTAACAGACATTGTAAGTCAATCAGACCGCTTAAACAATTTAAAATAATCTAATTTATATTTATGGGGGTAGAGAGTTATGGCACAGAAAATACTAATTGTAGATGACGCAGCATTTATGAGAATGATGATTAAAGATATCTTATCTAAAAATGGATATGAGGTAGTTGGAGAGGCTGCAGACGGTGCACAAGCTGTCGAGAAATATAAAGAAACACAGCCAGATTTAGTGACAATGGATATCACAATGCCAGAGATGGATGGTATCACTGCATTGAAAGAAATCAAAAAAATCAATCCAAATGCGAAAGTCATTATGTGTTCAGCAATGGGTCAGCAAGCGATGGTAATTGATGCTATCCAAGCTGGAGCGAAAGACTTCATCGTTAAACCTTTCCAAGCGGATCGTGTTCTTGAAGCAATCGGCAAAACATTAGGATAATTTAGAAACAAATACTAGAGGGTGTCATACTTGAATACAAAACAGTTATTTATTAAATGTTCACTACTCTTAATTGTTCTGCTAGGCTTTAATCATCAAGCCTATGCAGAACAACTTGATAATAGTGTCTATGATGCAATTGAAAAAAATCAGAACCAAACAGAAGAAAACAATAAAAGTAATGAACAAACGGATAACGGCGGGACAGAAGCAACGACAGAAACTAATGATACTGCGGTAACAGAAGCTGGCGATGTGGGGCTTACATTTTGGGATTTTGTTAGAATGATTTTTGCCACTCTTTTTGTTATTGCACTGCTTTATGTTGTGCTCCGCTTTATTAACAAACGTAATCATGTGTTTAAAAGCACACAAATTATTGAGAATCTGGGCGGTACGACATTAGGTGCCAATCGATCTATACAAATTGTGAAAGTCGGCAAACGCTTGCTCGTAGTTGGAGTCGGCGAAAGCATCCAGCTTATAAAGGAAATAGACGATGAAGAGGAATATAAAAGCCTCATCAAAGACTATAACCAAAAGATGGACCAGCTTATACAGCCAAGCGATATTGTGACAAAGGTTATGAATGGCATAAAGAATTATCCTAACCAGAAACAGCAGCAACAATCTTTCGCCAGTCATTTAAAGAAGCAGTTGCAAGAGGTATCGAACGGCCGCAAAGAAATAATGAATGAATTGAAAAAGAGAGGTTCAGAAAAAGATGAATGAGTTTATGCAGCTTTTTAATGACAGTGCACCAGAAAATGTTTCCACTTCTGTGCAATTGTTATTGCTATTGACTGTCCTTTCTTTAGCTCCAAGCATCCTAATATTGATGACTAGCTTTACGAGAATCGTCATTGTTCTTTCCTTTGTCAGAACGGCGCTTGCAACACAACAAATGCCGCCAAACCAAGTTATCATCGGCTTATCCTTGTTTATGACGTTCTTCATAATGGCACCTACATTCCAAGAGGTAAACAAAACAGCCTTAACACCATTATTTAATGAGGAGATTAGTCTCGAACAAGCATATGAGAATGCAGCAGTCCCCTTTAAGGAATATATGAGTAAGCATACAAGACAGAAGGATTTAGCTTTATTTCTCAACTATTCGAAAGCGGAAACACCAGAATCTATCCAAGATATACCACTGACAACATTAGTTCCGGCTTATGCAATCAGCGAATTGAAAACAGCCTTTCAAATTGGCTTTATGATATTCATTCCATTTTTGGTTATCGACATGGTCGTTGCCAGTATCTTAATGTCTATGGGTATGATGATGCTGCCGCCTGTTATGATTTCACTGCCGTTTAAAATATTGTTGTTTGTAATGGTAGACGGCTGGTATTTGGTAGTTGAATCTTTATTAGAAAGCTTTTAAGAAGGGTGATGCATCATGTCACAAGAAATGGTTATATCAATTGCGGAAAAAGGGGTCCTTACGGTTTTAGTCGTTAGTGGGCCATTGCTTATTATAGCCCTTGCCGTAGGGTTGTTAATCAGTATATTTCAGGCTACAACCCAAATCCAAGAACAGACGCTTGCATTCGTGCCAAAAATTGTTGCTGTCCTTTTAGGGATTATCTTTTTTGGAGCTTGGATGTTAAGCCATCTTTTATCCTACACAAGTGACATCTTTTCAAACCTGACAAGGTTTATAGGGTGAAGCTATGGAGGATTTTTTAGCAAAGTTCCCGGCTTTTTTGCTGATTGTTGTAAGGGTGACATCCTTCTTCCTTATGCTCCCTCTCTTTTCTTATCGGACGATACCGACAAGTCATAAAGTAGGTTTTTCATTTTTTCTTTCATTAATGATGTTTTTTGGAATGGAAACCCCAACATTAGAAGTGGACGGGGCATATTATCTCCTTATTATTAAAGAAGCGATGGTCGGACTGTTTATCGGTTTTCTAGCATATATGCTATTTTCAGCTGTCCAAGTTGCCGGGGGATTAATTGACTTTCAGATGGGATTTGCCATCGCCAATGTTGTTGATCCGCAAACCGGTACACAAAGTCCGCTGACAGGGCAGTATTTAAATATTATTGCTCTCTTTTTTTTATTGGCAATTAATGGTCATCATTTGCTTTTGGATGGTGTATTTTACAGCTATCAATTCATTCCACTTGACCAGGCATGGGTCAACTTCGGTGATGAAAACATCATGCAATATGCCGGAAAAACACTCGCATTAATGTTTGCCATTGCATTCCAAATGTCCATCCCAGTTGTGGGCGCGATCTTTTTAGTCGACGTTGCTCTTGGGATAGTCGCAAGGACTGTTCCCCAATTAAATATTTTTGTTGTAGGTGTGCCGGTGAAAATTGTGGTTGGTCTTATTATGCTGATCATTGTAATGGGTGCTATCATGGCATCTGTTTCCAATCTGTTTTCGACGATATTGACGACAATGCGGGATATGATGAATTTGATGGGAGGTTAGTAGCATGCTGTTAAGATTGGATTTGCAGTTTTTCTCTGGTGAAAAAACAGAAAAGGCCACACCGAAAAAAAGGCAGGATACCCGTAAAAAGGGTCAGGTTGCCAAAAGCCAAGATATAAATACTGCTCTCGTGCTGCTGGCTGTCTTTGCTGTCCTTAACTTTGTAGGCGGGTCGATGATGAAAGGGATAGTTTCCCTTCTGAATTTTTCCTTCCAGGATCTTATGCTCATGGATTTGACAGAACATAATATTAAAAGTGTCTTTATTGAGATACTAATACAAACGGCTGTAATTTTAAGCCCAATCATGGCAGCTGCATTAGTTGCTGGTGTGATTGCCAACTACTTGCAAGTTGGCGTGCTTTTCACGACAGAACCGATTAAGTTTAAGCTCGAAAAAATAAACCCGTTATCAGGCTTAAAAAGAATGTTCTCGATAAGATCCATTGTCGAACTGCTTAAATCTATCTTGAAAATTACTGTTATCGGCATTGTTACATTTGCTATTCTTTGGAACAAGCTGGAGGAAATTCTTCTCCTTTCCCAAAAGTCAATCGGGGCTACCTTAATTACCTTGGCAAAATTAACGGTTCAAATGGGGTTATACGGTTCTGGAGCACTGTTATTTTTAGCTCTTTTTGATTATTTATATCAAAAATATGATTATGAAAAAAACATCCGGATGTCAAAGCAGGACATCAAGGATGAATATAAAAACATCGAAGGGGACCCACTAATCAAATCAAAGATTAAACAGAGGCAAAGAGAGATGGCAATGCGCCGAATGATGCAGGATGTGCCGAATGCCGATGTGGTTATTACAAATCCGACTCATTATGCAATCTGTTTAAAATACGATGAAGATAAATACGATGCCCCGTATGTTGTTGCTAAAGGTGTTGATTTTCTGGCTCAGAAAATTAAGCTGATTGCAAAGGAACATGAGGTTATCACAGTGGAAAACAGGCCTCTAGCACGAGCACTGTACAGCCAAGTAGATGTTGGGGAAACAGTCCCTGAAGAGTTTTTTAAAACAGTTGCGGAAATACTTGCATATGTCTACCGCACAAAAAAACAGCATTCTTAGTCAGACCTTTAAATATAGATGTTTGGTTGTTAGTTAGGAGCGAAAATATATGTCTGGTAGAGATTTAACCGTCGTATTCAGCGTAATACTAATCATAGCGATGCTCATTATTCCATTCCCTACATGGTTGCTAAGCATCTTGATTTTGCTGAATATTTCTTTAGCACTATTAATTTTATTATTGACGATGAACATGAACGAAGCGCTGGAGTTTTCCATCTTTCCATCGCTCTTGCTTTTAATGACACTGTTTCGGCTTGGGCTGAACGTATCGACAACAAGATCTATCCTTTCCACTGGGGAAGCTGGGGGAGTTGTTCATACGTTTGGAACCTTCGTGGTCGGCGGAAACTTGGTTGTTGGACTTGTCGTCTTTGCCATCTTGGTTATTATTCAATTTATTGTTATCACAAAAGGGTCGGAGCGTGTATCAGAAGTTGCTGCCCGTTTTACTCTTGATGCGATGCCAGGTAAACAAATGGCAATCGATGCCGATTTAAACGCCGGTCTTATTTCCGAGTCAGAAGCAAGAACACGCAGGGAAAAAGTCAGCAGAGAGGCTGATTTCTACGGTTCGATGGATGGTGCGAGCAAATTTGTTAAAGGTGATGCCATTGCCGGTATCATCATCGTCTTCATCAACTTAATTTTTGGGATTGTCATCGGGATGACACAGCTGGATATGCCAATAGCTGATGCAGCGCAAAACTTCTCGCTCATGTCTATCGGGGATGGGATCGTCAGCCAAATACCAGCCTTATTAATTTCAACTGCAACAGGGATTGTCGTAACAAGAGCAGCTTCTGACGGCAACTTAGGTTCTGATTTAACAAAGCAGCTACTATCTTATCCGAAAATGCTGTATGTAGCAGGCGGAACTATTTTTGTCCTTGGCTTGATTACACCTATTAATGACCTACTCACAATTCCTATTGCTGGATTGCTCGCTTTTGGAGGATACGCATTATCAAAAGCACCGAAACAGGATCTCGAGGAAATGCTGGAAATCGAAGAGGAAGTCCAGACAAACGAACTGAAAAGTCCAGAAAGTGTTGTCAGCTTATTGAATGTAGATCCGATTGAATTCGAATTCGGCTATGGGTTAATTCCGTTAGCTGATGCCAATCAAGGGGGCGACCTTCTTGACCGGGTTGTAATGATTAGAAGACAGTTGGCAATTGAGCTTGGTCTTGTTATTCCTGTTGTGCGCATTAGGGATAATATTCAGCTCCAGCCGAATGAATACCGTCTGAAAATCAAAGGCAATGAAATGGCAAGGGGAGAGCTGCTGCTTGATCATTACTTAGCAATGAGTCCAGGAATGGATGATGACTCTATTGATGGTATTGATACAGTTGAGCCGTCATTCGGTCTGCCAGCCAAATGGATAACCGAAACGGTTAAGGAACAGGCAGAGATTTTCGGCTATACGGTAGTTGATCCGCCATCTGTTGTTTCCACGCATATTACAGAAGTTATTAAAGCAAATGCTCATGAGCTGTTAGGACGTCAAGAAACAAAGCAGCTTGTTGATCATGTGAAGGAATCTTATCCAATCCTTGTAGAAGAAGTTACACCAAATCCATTATCAATTGGTGATATTCAAAAAGTTTTGGCTAAACTATTAAAAGAAAATGTTTCAATCCGCAACTTGCCCGTTATTTTTGAAACATTGGCTGATTACGGGAAAATCTCTAGTGATACTGAATTGCTGGCTGAATATGTAAGACAGGCTTTAGCCCGTCAGATTACTAATCAGTATTCAAGCAATGTGGATACACTGAAGGTAATTACTCTTTCAGGCAAAGTAGAGAAGCTGATAGCAGACAATATTCAGCAGACAGAGCACGGAAATTATTTAGCGTTGGATCCAAGTATATCTCAAGCTATTTTAGAAGCTGTTGCCTCACAAGTAGAGCAGCAATCTATTATGGAACAAGTGCCGATTATTTTGTGTTCACCTGCTGTGCGTATGTATGTGCGTCAGCTGACAGAAAGATATTTCCCGCAGGTTCCAATATTGTCTTATAACGAATTAGAAGCAAATGTGGAAGTTCAAAGTGTTGGGGTGGTGACGGTAGAATGAAAATAAAAAAATATGTTGCAGCAAGCATGCCTGAAGCGATGAAGCGAATTCGGGCAGAATTAGGTAATGACGCGGTGATATTGCATTCGAAAATCATTCACACCGGCGGTTTTTTAGGAATGTTTAAAAAAAGAAATATAGAAGTACTTGCTGCAATAGACCCTGAATTGGCAGAAGCAAAGGCACCAGTTGAAAAACCGATGCCAACACCGAAGCTGATTTCAAAAGTCGAGCGTAGTCCAATAGAGGAGCCTAAAGTGAAGGCTCCTGTTCTTGCAGATGATAACATCTTAAGACAGCTTGCCCAAATGAATGAAAATATTCAAAGAATGGCAGAAAGCGGTAATGCACTACAGATGGAGCTGCCGCAACAGCTAAAGTCAGTAATTGATCGCTTAAAGAAACAAGACCTAGATAGTGATCTTCAATCAAGTTTGACAGCAAAGCTGTTGGAAAAATGGTATTTAGCTGGAGCAAACAGCAGTGATGAAGAGGTGCGTAGCTGGGCACAAGAATTCCTTTATGAAGAGATGAATCAATACACATTTGGCGGATTAACGCTTACGAAAAAATTTGTGAATGTCATCGGTCCTACTGGTGTTGGAAAAACTACTACATTAGCCAAAATGGCAGCGGAATTTATGATGAAACATAACAAAAAAATCGGGTTCATCACAACAGATACATATAGAATCGCTGCAATAGACCAACTGAAAACATATGCCAATATACTCAATGTCCCAATTGAAGTTTGTTACAACTTAGAAGATTTTGAAAAAGCGGCCCAAAGCCTGTCAGACTGTGATGTCATATTAGTGGATACAGCTGGTAGAAATTTCCGCAACCAACAATATGTTCAAGATTTGAAAGAAGTGGTCGATTATAATAGAGACATGGAAACATTGCTTGTTTTGTCACTAACCGCAAAACAGTCAGATATGGAAGAAATTTATCAGCAATTTTCCTCGATTCATATCGATCAGTTTATTTTTACGAAAATGGATGAAACATCAACATATGGAGCCATGATAAACCTCGTGGTTAAATACAAAAAGGGTGTGGCATATTTGACTACAGGACAAAACGTTCCAGATGATATTATGCCGGCAAATCCCCGCGAAATTGCAAAAAGGATAATTGAGGTCGATTAATATGACAGATCAGGCGGCAATGCTCAGAAAAAGATTCGAACAGTTTCATAGCGATAAGAAGCAAAAGACATTAGCCGTTGTCAGCGGAAAGGGCGGAGTAGGGAAATCTAATTTTTCCTTAAATTTTTCCTTATCGCTTAAAAGAAAGGGCTATTCTGTCTTATTGATAGACATGGATATTGGAATGGGAAATGTGGACATTTTAATGGGTTCACAGCCAAGATATACGATTGTCGATTTTTTTAAGAATCACGCCTCCTTTTCTGATATCATCCATAGCGGTGCAGGAGGAATTGATTTTATTGCAGGAGGTTCAGGCTTAACTGATTTTCTTGACATGGAAGAAAGGCAGCTTGAAAGATTTTTTCAGGAATTCGAAAGTCTTATGCGTCAATACGATTATATTCTGTTTGATATGGGAGCAGGAATAAGCACAGACAGCCTTAAGTTCATTCTATCTGTTGATGACGTTATTGTTATAACGACACCTGAGCCTACATCTATTACAGATGCGTATGCTGCAATGAAATTTATTCACTTGCAGAAGGATGATATTCCCTTTTATATAGTTGTAAACAGAACAATTAGCACACTTGATGGAAAAGAAACATACCAAAAGCTTAAAAATGTCATGGGCCGATTTTTAGATAGAGATATTATCAATCTTGGGCCGATTCCTGATGATCAGAATGTGGCAAGAGCGGTAAGGAAACAAGTTCCATTCATTATTTTTAATGAAAACTCACAAGCCTCTAAAGCTTTGTCAGAAATAGCCGATAGATATTGTAAACAACAGTTTGCAGATCCTCAAGATAACAAAAGGCCGTTTATGGCGAAATTAAAGAGGCTGCTGTTTGAAAGGTAGTGGAGTTGCCGTGGGAAAAATTAATATCTTGATTGTTGACGATTCGGCGTTTATGCGTAAGCTTATTTCCGATTTTCTCACAGAAGACTCACGCATGTCGGTCGTAGGCACTGCCAGAAATGGTCAAGATGCATTAAAGAAAATAAAGGAACTTAAACCAGACGTGGTCACGATGGATGTCGAAATGCCAATTATGGATGGCATCAGTGCATTAGAACAGATCATGAAGGAAAATCCAGTCCCTGTCATCATGCTTTCGAGCACGACAAAGGTAGGAGCAGAGAATACGATTCAGGCGATGCAAATCGGAGCAATCGATTTTATAGCAAAGCCTTCTGGAGCGATATCTCTTGATTTATATAAGGTTAAAGAAGAATTAATTGAGAAGGTAATTTCAGCAAGCAAAGTGAAGCTCTCTAAGTTGCTTCCACCGAAAGTGCAGGAAAAAAGTTCTATTATCAATCGTCCTACTTATAGTAGAATAGAACCAAAAGAAGTAATGCCAGTCAAACCAATTAAACCGACAGATCCGAGCTGGAATGCTGCAGCAAATAAACTTGTTGTTTTAGGAACGTCAACAGGCGGGCCAAGAGCACTGCAGCATGTTATTACAAAACTTCCTGCAAATATAAATGCGCCAATCTTGATTGTTCAGCATATGCCGGCAGGTTTTACCCAGTCACTTGCCAATCGCTTAAATTCTCTTTCAGAGATAACAGTCAAGGAAGCGGAACATGGAGAGACTATTCATAAAGGCGTCGCGTATATTGCACCTGGTGGATATCACTTAAAAGTGAAATCCTCAGGGAATAGCCTTGTCGTTCATCTAGACCAATCGGCACCTGTAAATGGTCATAGACCGAGTGTTGATGTCATGTTTGAATCGGCAAGTGAACTCGAAACCTATCATAAGCTAGCTGTTATTATGACTGGTATGGGCTCTGACGGCACGAACGGGCTGATCAAGCTTGTCAATAAAGGAAAAGTTAAGTCGATTGCAGAATCAAAGGAAACTTCCATCGTATTTGGAATGCCAAAGGCAGCCATTGCGACAAACTATGTAAATGAAATTCAAAATGTAGAAAATATCGCACAAACAATAATGAAATATGTATAAACGCCAAGGGGTGTAAACTATATGGAGATGAGTCAGTATTTAGAAGTATTTATTGAAGAAAGCAAGGAGCATTTGCAAACATGTAATGAGCAATTGCTGGAATTAGAAAAAAATCCAGAAAACCTACAAATTGTAAATGAAATATTCCGTTCTGCCCATACATTAAAAGGGATGTCGGCAACAATGGGATATGAAGACCTTGCAAGCCTTACCCACCAGATGGAAAACGTGCTTGATGCAATTAGAAACGAGAAAATTTCAGTTTCTCCAGAAGTTCTCGATGTTATCTTCCTTGCTGTTGATGACTTAGAGGCAATGGTGGAATCAATCGCGAGCGGTGGCGACGGAAAAAGAAACGTAGAAGAAGTTGTAAAGAAGCTCGCAGCAATAGAAAACGGCGAAGCATTTGTTGAGACAGGTGCTGAGGAAGCAGCTGCCGCTGTTGTGGAAGAAAAAGCATTAACGCAAAACAGCTATGACGAATTTGAGATAACAGTTATGCAGCAATCGAAGGAACAAGGCTTCAACGCTTACGAGATTGAAGTGTCACTAAGTGCAAGCTGCTTGTTGAAAGCAGCTAGGGTGTTCATGATATTTGAAGCATTAGAATCATTAGGTGAAGTGATTAAATCTAATCCTCCTGTTGAAGAGCTGGAAGAAGAAAAGTTTGAGAACTCTTTCATGGTTACAATTGTTTCAAAAGAAGAGCCTAGCCAAATTGAAGCGAAAATTATGAAGGTTTCTGAAGTTGAAAAAGTAGTAGTTAAAGAATTTGCTGCATCTGAAGTAACAGTTGCAGAAGAAGTTACAGAAACTGCTCCAGCAGTTCAGGAAACAGCGGTTGCAGCGGTAACACCAAGTGCAGCTCCGAAAAAAGAAGAGGAAAAACCTGCTGCTGTAGCGAAGCAATCAAGCAAAACAATCAGAGTTAACATCGAGCGTCTCGATATTTTGATGAATTTGTTTGAGGAGCTTGTGATTGACAGAGGAAGGCTTGACCAGATTTCGCAAGATCTGCAAGTTCAAGAGCTGCATGAGACAGTGGAAAGAATGTCCCGCATTACCGGCGACCTTCAAAATATTATCTTAAACATGCGAATGGTACCGGTTGAGACTGTATTTAACCGTTTCCCTCGTATGGTTAGACAGCTGGCAAGAGATTTGAACAAAAAAATCAATCTAGAAATCATCGGTGCTGATACAGAATTAGACAGAACGGTTATCGATGAAATCGGGGACCCGCTTGTTCACCTTATCCGAAATGCACTTGACCATGGTGTTGAGTCACCGGAAGTTCGAAGAGCGAACAATAAAAACGAAGAAGGTACAGTAGTCCTAAGAGCCTATCACAGTGGAAACCATGTATTCATTGAGCTTGAAGATGACGGTGCCGGCATCAATAAAGAAAAAGTCCTGCAAAAAGCATTAAGCAAAGGCATTATCACGCAAGAAACGGCTAATAGCTTAACAGATTCACAGATTGCAGAACTTATTTTAGCATCTGGCTTCTCTACAGCAGATAAAATTTCAGATATCTCTGGCCGCGGTGTTGGCCTTGATGTAGTAAAAAGCACGATTGAATCATTAGGCGGAACAATCACAATTGAATCACAAGAAGGAAAAGGCTCCTTATTCTCTATCCAGCTGCCATTGACACTTTCCATCATTTCCGTGATGCTTGTGGAAATTCAGCAGGAAAAATATGCGATTCCTTTATCATCTATTATTGAAACAGCAATCGTCAATAAGAACGATGTGATGCAAGCACATAATCAAACAGTAATTGATTTCCGCGGCAAAGTAGTTCCGCTTCTATTCTTGAAGGATATCTTTGAAGTTCCTGTTACGAAGGAAGAAGAGGAGTTCTATTCTGTTGTTATTGTGAGAAAAGGTGAAAAGCTGGCAGGATTTGTTGTTGACTCCTTCATTGGACAGCAAGAAGTCGTCTTAAAATCACTAGGTAATTATTTGACAAATGCATTTGCTATTTCAGGTGCAACTATTCTAGGAGATGGGCAAGTAGCCTTGATCGTTGACTGCAACGCCCTGATTAAATAACGTCAGAATTCATGCAAAGATAGATTGATAGAGAGGAAGAAATGAAATGGTAGAATCGGTTTCAACAGAAGTAAAACTGATTATTTTCGAATTGAAGGGAAAAGAGTATGCGATTCCTGTTAACGATGTAAGATCGATTGAAAAAATCATGCATATTACGAGAATCCCAAATATTGCTCCATTCGTAAAAGGAGTTATAAACTTACGTGGAGTTGTTACACCAATCATTGATCTGCGCAGGCGTTTTGATTTAGAAGAAATCGAGCATACAGATCAAACAAGAATTATCATCATAGCGATTGAGGACATGGAAGTTGGATTGATTGTAGATGCTGCCAATGATGTGGTTGATGTTAATTCAGACGATTACGAGCCAGCTCCAGAGGTTGTAGGAGGCAAGGAAGTTGATTATATCAGCGGCGTCGTGAAAGTGGACAAACGCTTGCTTATCCTTGTTAACCTTGAAAGAGTGTTCGATCGAGAAGAACTAAAAAAATATGCTAGAAGTGAAGTTTAATGAGCTTTACAGACAAGATTAATTCGCTTCATCTCGACATTTTGCGGGAGATAGGGAATATTGGGGCAGGAAATGCTGCCACCGCTCTGTCAAAGCTTCTTAATAAAAAGATTGATATGAAGGTTCCGAATGTAGAAATCGTTTCATTTGATGAAATGATGGATATGGCAGGCGGATCAGATAATATAGCAGCAGGAGTGTTCCTTAGAATTGAAGGGGATGCTCCTGGCAGCATGTTTTTCATGTTGCCGCTTGAACAAGCGACGAATTTCATCAGAGATATGATCGGTGATGAGACAGTCCAATTAGCTGAACCTCCATATGAAGAATTAGCATTATCTGCTTTGCAGGAGCTAGGCAATATTCTGTCAGGCTCTTATTTATCTGCACTTTCTGACTTTACAAATCTATCTTTATATCCATCAGTACCAGCACTTGCTATTGATATGGTCGGCGCAATTGTCAGCTACGGGCTGATTGAACTTTCGCAAGTGAGCGATTATGCTATCGTCATCAACACTGCCCTCAATGAAGATGAAAAATCAATTTCTGAAACAGTCAAAGGTCATTTTTTCTTACTTCCAGACCCAGACTCTTTTCATACCTTGTTTGAATCATTGGGAGTGAAGCTTGGATGATGATCGATCAGGCTGTTGTTATAAAGGTCGGTATTGCGGATATGAACACAGTAAAAGCACCGGATGTCATTCGTACTTCCGGGCTTGGCTCCTGTGTCGGCATTGTTTTGTATGATGAGAGAAGATCGATTGCAGGTTTGGCACATATAATGCTTCCTGACTCCTCTCTAAGCAAGAGCGGCCCAGTTAATATTGCTAAATTTGCTGATACTGCGATTCCTGAGCTTGTAAACAGACTAGGGGAACTGGGGGCTAGCAAGTTTTCCTTAAAGGCGAAAATCGCCGGCGGAGCGCAAATGTTCCAGTTTAGCGGAACAAGTGATATTATGAGAATCGGTCCGCGCAATGTAGAGGCAGTTAAAAAGGAACTGAATGCACTCAATATTAAAATTTACGGAGAGGACGTAGGCGGCAACAGCGGAAGAACGATAGAATTTAATCCTGCTACCTATGAGCTTGCGATTCGTACTGTAAATAAGGGAACACATATTATTTAAGGATTTATCAGAAATATCCAAAGAATAGGAAAGTCTGTCACTTAAAAGAGTGCAGGCTTTTTTGTTTACCATAAACTATTATATTAATGGTTCAAAAGAACTATATAAAACGAAAAATTCAATCCTTTTTTTTACATAAGGTAATTTTACAACAAAAATAGGTTAAATGTACTATTCCGCAGAAATTTCGACAATGTTAAAGTTTAATAGGTGGAAAGCTGTTTAATCACTTGAAGAAACGGGTTTTCAGCGCCAGTTTAAAAAACTGTTTTAATAAAAATGTAGGATAAGCGGCTTATCAAATTAGAGTAGTACAATTATCTTATTGAGTAGTAAAGTACTATTCTGTTTTAAATAATAAAATGATTTGCATAAAAGTCTGCTCGGGTCAGGAAGTACCTGAAAGAAAAAGCCTTTCTTACACTTTAGCCGTAGTAGCTTTTGTTTAAAAGAAGGTTTTTAGTATGGGAATGGCTCAGAGCGTTCAAAATAAAGAAATAATACCAAATGGAATGGAAATGCTGTTTTGAGGAGGATGTTTATGGCAAGCGAGACGACGTTAGAGGAGAAAAATGCATGGGAGATGTGGATAACCACTAGAGATACAGATGCGTGCAACACATTGATAAAAAAATATATGCCCCTTGTTAGCTTTCATGTGCAGCGCATTTCTGTAGGTCTTCCTAAGAGCGTCTCAAGAGAAGAGCTGAACAGTTTAGGAATGATCGGCCTATATGATGCACTGGAAAGATTTGATCCTAAACGCGATCTGAAGTTTGACACATACGCGTCTTTTCGCATTAGAGGAAGCATTATTGATGGTTTAAGGAAAGAAGACTGGCTTTCTCGAGGCACGCGGGAAAAGACAAAAAAAATCGAGGCAGCAATTGAAAAGCTCGAGCAGAAAATGATGCGAAATGTGACAGTTCAGGAAATTGCCAATGAGCTCGATTTGTCGACAGAAGAAGTGTACTCGACGATGAATGAACATTTCTTTGCCAATGTCCTCTCCATTGATGAGCAGCTTAATGAATCGGATGAAAAAGAAGGCCCG
Organism: Niallia laureatilytica; assembly: GCF_046613985.1. Taxonomy (NCBI): domain Bacteria; kingdom Bacillati; phylum Bacillota; class Bacilli; order Caryophanales; family Bacillaceae; genus Niallia; species Niallia laureatilytica. The sequence goes on from NZ_JBKKHP010000002.1 coordinate 767,953, forward strand.
ACATTCGCCATCAGGGATGATAAAACAGAAATACCGGAAGAAAAAGTAATGAAGGATGAATTAATTAAGGAAATGGCATCCATGATTGAGACATTAAACGATAAAGAACAGCTTGTTTTAAGCTTGTTTTATAAAGAAGAGCTTACATTAACAGAAATTGGACAAGTCATGAATTTATCTACTTCCCGTATTTCACAAATCCACTCGAAAGCAATCTTTAAATTAAGACATTCATTAGAGAAGGTCATTTAAAGGGAGTGGGAAAGGGAAATGAGCTTAAAGGCGATTGAAATGCAGGTAGCCTTACCCCGCACATATGATGCTGGGAAAATCCAGGAGCAGCAGGACCAACGAGGGCAATTGATGAATAATCATGCCCTGCAAGCTACCTTGCAAGAAGAATTGAAAAAAAGGACAAGTGTTGTTAAAGGGGAAGAAAAGGGGAATGTCTCCAATAACAACCAACAAGACAGGGAGAGCGCAGATTTGCCGAAAGGGAAGAAGAAACGCACCCAGGAGGAGCTGTCCCTTCCTGATCACCCGTATAAAGGGAATATGATAGACTATAGTGGATAGATTGAGGGAATAAAATGGTTAATTTTCTGCTTGTTTTTAGTATTGCGTTAAATATATTGGCGCTGTTATGCATTGCGCTGTTGTTTATTAGACAAAACAGACTGGCTGCATTTGAAAGCCGACAAGAAAAAGCTTTGGAAGAAATGGAAGAAATCGTTTCGACATTTATTGCGGAAATAAAAGAAGAGAACGAATTGTTCCTGCAAAGAATTCATGAGCTTGATGAACAGCCGAAAAAAAGCCTGGAAGAAGCTGTCGAAGAAAAAGAGGACAAGAATGAGGAGCCTGCTTCATTAACAGTGCCAAAGGTGAATCCTTATGCAGCAGCAGTCAAATCCTATCAAACTTATGACAGTAACATAAAGCCAGATGATGTGGAAGAACTATTGGATCTTATTTTACCGCAAAGCGAAGTTCTTGCTGAAGATGACTCAATAGTAGAAGAAATAGAGCAAGAACCAAAGGAAATGTCCCTGCTTGAACAAGTTATAGAGCTTGAGAAGCAAGGCGAAACGATTGAACAGATTGCCAAAAAATTAAACAAAGGTAAGACAGAAATAGAGCTTTTACTGAAATTTAGACAAAATAATCAGGAATAGCTTGATTGTCTATCATACATATGCTATATTAAAAAACGGTGTTAATACACACGCTTTTGGATTTAATCATTGGTGCTGTTTATACAGTTTTGATTAAAAATGATAAAGGCGGAGGAAAACAAAACCATTAGGAGGAACAAACATGTCAGTAATCTCAATGAAACAATTGCTTGAAGCTGGTGTACACTTCGGTCACCAGACTCGCCGTTGGAACCCAAAAATGAAAAAATACATTTTCACGGAGCGTAACGGCATCTACATCATCGACCTTCAAAAGACAGTTAGAAAGGTTGAAGAAGCTTACAACTATGTGAAAGAACTTGCTGGTAACGGCGGAACTGTTCTTTTCGTAGGAACTAAAAAACAAGCTCAAGATTCAGTTAAAGAAGAAGCTATCCGTTCTGGTCAATACTATGTAAACCAACGCTGGTTAGGTGGAACTTTAACTAACTTTGAAACAATCCAAAAACGTATTGCTCGTTTGAAAGAAATCGAAAGAATGTCTGAAGACGGTACTTTCGAAGTACTTCCTAAAAAAGAAGTAGTTCAATTGAACAAAGAGCTTGAGCGCTTGGAAAAATTCTTGGGCGGAATCAAAGAAATGAAAAAAATGCCAGATGCATTATTCATTGTTGATCCACGCAAAGAGCGCATTGCAGTTGCAGAAGCGCATAAATTGAATATTCCAATCGTTGGAATTGTTGATACAAACTGTGATCCAGACGAAATTGATGTTGTTATCCCAGCGAACGACGACGCAATCCGTGCTGTGAAACTATTAACTGCAAAAATGGCAGATGCTATTCTAGAAGCTAAACAAGGCGAAGAAGTAACAACTGCTTAAGTCAAATAACTGTGTCTGCTAGAAAAACGAACAGCGCATAGAGATCACAATGTGGTCTTTATCAACCTAGTAGTCTTTTGCTAGACACACTAGTTTAGGGACTTGTGAAAAAGGTGATAAAGAGCAGCCCTCTTATCACCTTTTTTTAAAGAGAATTGCTTAAAAGCAATAATAAATGGAAAAACAATAAGTATACGTACATACGGAAAATACAAGGAGGCAATTAACATGGCTGTAACAGCTCAAATGGTTAAAGAACTACGTGAAAAAACAGGTGCTGGTATGATGGACTGCAAAAAAGCACTTACAGAAACAAACGGCGACATCGAAAAAGCAATCGATTTCCTTCGTGAAAAAGGTATCGCTAGCGCTGCTAAAAAAGCAGACCGTATCGCTGCAGAAGGTACTACTTACATCGCTGTAGAAGGTAACGAAGCAGTAATTCTTGAAGTGAACTCAGAAACTGATTTCGTTGCTAAAAACGAAGGTTTCCAAGTGCTTGTTAAAGAACTTGCAGCACATCTTCTAAGCAGCAAGCCTGCAACTGTAGAAGAAGCTGTAGCTCAAAACATCACTGAAGGAACTACTGTTGAATCTCACATCAATGCTGCTATTGCTAAGATTGGCGAAAAGCTTTCATTACGCCGTTTTGAAATCAAATCAAAAACAGACAGCGACGCTTTCGGTGCTTACCTTCACATGGGCGGACGCATCGGTGTTCTAACAGTATTAGAAGGCTCTACTGATGAGTCTGCAGCTAAAGATATCGCTATGCATATCGCTGCACTAAACCCTAAATACGTTTCTCGTGACCAAGTTTCTCAAGAAGAAGTGGAACACGAAAGAGAAGTATTAACTCAACAAGCTCTTAACGAAGGCAAACCAGAAAACATCGTTGCAAAAATGGTAGAAGGCCGCCTTGGCAAATACTTCGAAGATGTTTGTGTTCTTGACCAAACTTTCGTTAAAAACCCAGACCAAAAGGTTCGTCAATTCGTTGAGTCTAAAGGTGCAACTTTGCGTGAGTTCGTTCGCTACGAAGTAGGAGAAGGAATCGAAAAACGCGAAGATAACTTTGCTGAAGAAGTAATGAACCAAGTTAACAAAAAATAATATTTGTCGGATTCAATATAGGAACACTCCTGTGTTCCTTATATTGTGTATCATTCATGAAATGGTTAGTTGATTGGATGCGCTCTTCTTCCAAAACCACTGCTTTTTCCATCTTGGAAGATAAGCAGCATGGAATGGCTAAAGAATGGTGTTTCGACAAGTTTAAGAAGGGGAGCACATTGTGTTCCCTATTTTTAAAGACATTTAATACATACGGAGGTTTCCATGAGTAATCCAAAATATAAACGTGTTGTTCTAAAATTAAGCGGGGAAGCTTTAGCTGGCGAAGCTGGTTTTGGCATTAATCCTGCTGTCATCAAAAATGTAGCGGAGCAAGTGAAGGAAGTTGCTGAACTAGGTGTAGAAGCTGCCGTTGTAGTCGGCGGCGGGAATATTTGGAGAGGCAAAATCGGTGAGGAAATGGGCATGGACAGAGCAAATGCCGATTATATGGGAATGCTTGCCACTATCATGAACTCATTAGCCTTGCAGGACAGTTTAGAACAATTAGGTATTGAAACACGTGTACAAACATCAATTGATATGAGACAAATAGCTGAACCTTACATCAGAAGACGTGCGATTCGCCACCTAGAGAAAAAACGTGTTGTTATTTTCGCTGCAGGAACTGGAAATCCGTACTTCTCCACAGATACTACTGCTGCATTAAGAGCTGCTGAGATTGAAGCAGAAGTTATCTTGATGGCTAAAAACAATGTGGACGGAGTTTACTCTGCAGATCCTAGAGTAGATAAAAACGCAACTAAGTATGATCAGCTGACTTATTTTGATGTGATTAAAGATGGACTTGCTGTCATGGATTCAACTGCATCATCCCTATGTATGGATAACGATATTCCACTGATTGTATTCTCTATTATGGAAGAAGGCAATATTAAAAGAGCAGTTATGGGTGAAAAAATCGGAACATTAGTAAGGGGGAAAAAATAATGCCAAAACAAGTCATTTCAAGTACAAAGGAAAGAATGGATAAAGCAATCCAAAGCTATTCACGTGAACTTGCAAGCATCCGTGCAGGAAGAGCTAATGCAGCCCTTCTAGATCGCATCAATGTGGATTACTACGGAGCGCCAACACCAGTAAACCAACTAGCTGGAATCAGCGTGCCGGAAGCAAGACTGCTTGTCATTCAGCCTTACGATAAATCAATTCTAGGTGAAATCGAAAAAGCTATTCTAAAATCAGATATTGGGTTAAACCCAACGAATGATGGTAATATCATTCGCCTGACTATCCCAATGCTTACAGAAGAACGCCGTAAGGAACTGGTTAAAAACGTTAAAAAAGAATCAGAAGAAGCGAAAATCGCTATCCGTAACATCCGCAGAGATGGGAATGACGATTTGAAAAAGCTTGAAAAGAACGGTGAAATCACAGAAGATGCTTTGCGTGGTTACAGTGATGATATTCAAAAGCTTACAGATGATTACATTACAAAAGTGGATGCATTGACAAAAGAGAAAGAAAAAGAAATTCTAGAGGTATAATAGAAAGTTTGCTGCCAAAAAGGGAAGCGAATTTGAATTTACCAAAGCCTTTTTCACTCTTTCTCTCGCTAAGGAAGATATAATGCAGACTTTAATGGTTGCATGCCAGAGATGAATTCAATTAAGATTTCGTAACCTCTCGGGTAGCCAGTGCTTTCTCATCTTATTCCAGTAATAAGGTAGCGTTAAAGCTTCTGGGCAAGAGGGTGCGTAAAAGACCCTGTTTTATATGCCTGAATGATTGGTTAGGGCTTTGTCTAAACTAAAGAACCCTCTATTATTAGGGGGTTTTTCGCTTTATTATAAGCTATTTGTATTTTTGGTTGCTTATGCAGTCTAGTTTCCTATAAGATATAAAGGGAACATTGTAAGCCTACCCTCACTGTTTTTGCGCATACAAGGAATGTGGATGTTTTTCTACTTATATAAGAAAAAGCTAAAGTAACATAAGAAGGATATAATTGATGTGAGAGGATCTACTTTGGAGGAACAATAGTATGTTTAACAAATTAAGGTTATGGAAGACGGGGACCACTACTAATACTCTCCAAGACCAGATAAGCAAAATAAAGCAGCAGAAAGTTCCGGAGCATGTCGCTATCATAATGGACGGCAATGGCAGATGGGCTAAAAAAAGAAAGCTGCCAAGGATAGCTGGCCATCATGAAGGAATGAAATGTGTCAAACGCATTACGAAGATGGCTGATGATTTGGGGATAAAAGTTTTGACCCTATATGCCTTTTCAACAGAAAATTGGAAACGGCCGAAAACGGAAGTTGATTATATCATGTCACTGCCTGAACAGTTTTTAGGAACCTTCTTGCCGGAGTTAATTGAGAAGAATGTTCGCGTGACTGCCATTGGATATAAAGAAAAGCTTCCGGAACATACCTTAAAAGCATTGGATAATGCAGTGGAAAAAACAAAAAATAATACTGGCTTGAATTTGAATTTCGCTTTGAACTATGGGAGCAGATCGGAAATTCTTCAAGCGGTAAGCAACATCGTAAAAGATTGTCAAAACGGAAGTATGGAAGCAAAGGACATTACAGAAGAAGTCTTTTCATCTTATTTGATGACAGGCGGACTGAATGATCCGGATTTGCTGATTCGCACAAGCGGCGAAATCCGTATAAGCAACTTTATGCTGTGGCAGCTTGCCTATACAGAGCTTTGGTTCACAGATGTCCTCTGGCCGGATTTCAAAGAGGAGCATTTAATCGAAGCTATTGAAGTATTCCAAAGTCGCCAGCGGCGTTTTGGAGGAGTCTAATAAGGGTTGTGAATGTATGAAACAGAGAACTATTACAGGAGTGATTGCGGCAGCTATTTTTATCCTGTTTATCTTGCTTGGCGACATGCCATTGGTGCTGTTTACATTTTTAATTGCGGCCATTGGTTTATACGAGCTGCTGAAGATGAGAAAGCTTCCGCTTTTATCTTTTAGCGGCATTCTTTCCTTGCTGGTGACATGGATATTTATATTGCCAGATCAATACAGCGGTTTTCTAGCACATTGGAACTTGTCAAAAACAGAAATAGGCTTGCTTGCCATCATGCTTTATTTAAGCTATATGGTTGCATCTAAAAACAAATTTACTTTTGATGATGTCGGCTTTTCCGTCCTTTCTGTCCTTTATATGGGTGTCGGTTTTCATTTTTTTGTGCAAATTTCAAATAATGATCTGACTATCCTCGTTTACTCATTATTTATTATTTGGGCGACAGATTCAGGTGCTTATTTTATTGGACGAGCTATCGGAAAAAGGAAGCTTTGGCCGGAGATTAGTCCGAATAAGACTGTTGAAGGCTTTATCGGAGGCATTGTTTGTGCCGTTATCGTTTCAGTTCTATTTTATGTGTTTGGCTACATAGAATGGTCTATAATACCGTTTATTACAATCATCTTGTCTATTTTTGGACAAATTGGTGATTTGGCAGAATCTGCGCTTAAACGCCATTACGGTGTTAAAGATTCTGGTAAGATTCTTCCGGGACATGGCGGCATCCTGGATCGTTTTGACAGTTTACTGTTTGTTTGGCCGCTGCTGTATTTTATTTTAGATATAGTAGGTAAGATATAATCAGCATTTAAGTTTGAAAAATGCTGTGAATTTACGAATGAAGAAATATAGCAACATGGTCTGGGAGTGAGACAGTGAAACATATCAGTTTATTAGGTGCAACTGGTTCGGTAGGAACACAGACGCTGGATGTCATAAGAGAACATCCCGATAGCTTTAAGCTTGTCGCCTTTTCTTCAGGCAGAAATATAGAGCTGACAAGGCAGATCATCGCAGAATTCCAGCCAGCATTAGTATCGGTTACTGAAAAGGAAGACTGCGACAAATTAAAGGTTGAGTTTGCTAATACCAAGTTTACGTTTGGTCAGGAAGGTTTGGTAGAGGTAGCAGTCTTTGACAAGGCGGACATACTGGTGAATGCTGTGCTTGGAAGTGTCGGTTTATACCCCACTTTACAGGCAATCGAAGCAAAAAAGACAATTGCAATTGCCAATAAAGAAACATTGGTGACAGCTGGTCACTTGGTGATGGAAGCAGCGAAAAAGAATAATGTTCCCATCCTCCCTGTTGATAGTGAACATTCAGCTATTTATCAATGCTTGCAAGGTGAAAAAGAAAAAAATATTGAACGCTTAATCATAACAGCCTCAGGCGGCAGCTTCCGTGATTTATCGAGAGCAGACCTGCAGCATGTGACAGTAGAGGATGCCCTAAAGCATCCAAATTGGTCAATGGGTGCGAAAATCACGATTGATTCTGCAACAATGATGAATAAAGGCTTGGAGGTTATCGAGGCATTTTGGTTATTTGCATTGCCTTATGATCAAATTGATGTCTTATTACATAAGGAAAGCATCATCCACTCTATGGTCGAATTCCATGACAGCAGTGTCATTGCTCAGCTTGGCACACCAGACATGAAAGTGCCTATTCAATACGCGCTGACATATCCGGACCGCCTTCCCCTTCGATCGTCAGAACGTCTCGATCTTGCAAAAATCGGGAAACTGCATTTTCAGGAGATGGATCTTGAACGGTTCCGCTGTCTGCATTTCGCGATTGAAGCGGGCAAAGCCGGCGGTACGCTGCCAACCGTTTTAAATGCTGCCAATGAAGTGGCTGTTTCCAGGTTCTTGAAAGGGGAAATCAGCTTCTTGCAAATTGAAGAGCTGATTGAAAGAGCGTTGAACAATCATCGTCTTATCGCTAATCCAAGCCTTGCCATTATCCAAGAGGTTGATCAAGAAACGAGAAAAATTGCAAGCACACTTCTATAAAAAGGTGGTTATATATTGTATACAGTAGTTGCTTTTATTATCATTTTTGGTGCGTTAGTGTTTTTTCATGAGCTCGGACACTTCGTATTTGCAAAAAGGGCAGGTATCCTGTGCCGTGAATTTGCAATTGGATTCGGTCCAAAAGTCTTTTCTCAAAAGAGAGGAGAAACAACGTATACCATTCGTCTTCTTCCATTAGGCGGATTTGTCCGCATGGCTGGGGAAGACGCTGAAATGATTGAAATTAAAGCAGGACATCGGATTGGGCTGCTTTTTGGCAAAGATGGATCAGTGGAGAAAATCATTCTTAATAACAAAGAAAAGTATCCGAATGCAAGAATAATTAATGTTGAAGCTGCCGACCTAGATCACGATTTAACGATCAAAGGTTATGCAGAAGATGATATGAATGAAGAGCTGCAAGTATTCCGAATTCATAGAGAAGCGGTTATCATCGAAAATGGCATTGAAACACAAATTGCGCCATATGATCGTCAATTCAATAGTAAAACTCTATGGCAACGCACATTGGCTATCTTTGCAGGGCCGATGATGAACTTTGTTCTAGCTTTCGTTGTGTTTGTTATCATTGCTTTAACACAAGGAATGCCTTCCAATGAGCCGAAGCTTGGCAAATTGACAGAGGATGGTGTAGCAATCACTGCAGGCTTAAAAGAAGGAGATACCGTATTAAGTATTGACGGACAATCTGTTTCTTCTTGGGAGGATGTTGTCTCTATCATTCAGAAGAGCCCAGGTGAAGAGCTTGAGTTCCTGCTTGTCCGAAACGGGCAGGAAATGACTGTTGACGTTACGCCTAAAGAAACGGAAGTGGAAGACGGAGAAAAGATCGGATTAGTTGGTGTATACAGCCCGATGGAAAAATCCCCGTTAAAAGCATTCCAATACGGTGTAACAGAAACCTATACATGGACGAAAACGATCATTGGAGCAGTCGGTAAACTGGTAACAGGACAATTCTCCATCGATGCGTTAAGCGGACCTGTGGGAATCTATAAATCAACGGATACGGTCGCTCAATCAGGTATATACTCATTGATGAGATGGGCGGCTATCTTGAGCATTAACTTAGGTATCATGAACTTGCTGCCGCTGCCGGCTCTTGACGGCGGAAGATTGATCTTCTTTGCTATTGAGGCAATCAGAGGCAAGCCGATTGACAGGCATAAAGAAGGAATTGTTCACTTTGTTGGCTTTGCATTGCTGATGCTGCTAATGATTGTGGTAACGTGGAACGATATTCAGCGTTTCTTCCTTAAATAATCAATTAGTTAATCTGTGAATGGGTGAGGAGAAAATAGACCTCACCTTCATTCGTGATTTGTTTGAAAATAAAAATAGAGGTGCTAAATAATGAAGCAAAGTAAAATGTTAATCCCGACTTTAAGGGAAGTGCCAGCAGACGCAGAAATTAAAAGCCATCAGCTGCTTTTGCGCGCAGGCTATATCAGGCAGAATGCGAGCGGAATATATTCTTATTTGCCATTAGCAAATAAAGTGCTGAAAAAGATTGAACAAATTATCCGTGAAGAAATGGATAATTCAGGATCAGTCGAGCTGCTAATGCCTGCTATGCAACAAGCAGAACTTTGGCAAGAGTCTGGCAGATGGTATTCTTACGGACCAGAATTAATGCGTCTAAATGACCGTAATAATCGTGAATTCGCCCTCGGTGCAACACATGAGGAAGTAATCACAAGCCTAATTAGGGATGAAATTAAATCATATAAGCGTTTGCCTTTATCTCTTTATCAAATTCAAACGAAATTCAGAGATGAAAAGAGACCAAGATTCGGGATTTTACGTGGCCGTGAGTTCATCATGAAGGATGCTTATTCCTTCCACAGCTCTCACGAAAGTCTTGGGGAAGTGTATGATGCAATCTTCCAGGCATATTGCAATATTTTTGAAAGATGCGGTTTGAACTACCGTGCTGTTATTGCAGACAGCGGCGCTATGGGCGGAAAAGATACGCATGAATTTATGGCACTTTCCGATGTTGGAGAGGATACAATCGCTTATTCAACAGAATCAAACTATGCAGCTAATATTGAAATGGCACCAGTGCTTGCTGTATATGAAAAAGAGGATACACCTCAAGGCGAGCTTGAGAAGGTAAAAACAGAAAACGTTAAAACAATCGAGCAAGTTTCAGCTTTCTTGAATGTTTCAGAAAATAAATGCATCAAATCACTTCTATTTAAAGTGGACGACAAGCATGTACTTGTATTAGTTCGCGGAGATCATGAAGTGAACGATATTAAATTGAAAAACTTGCTTGAAGCATCAACTGTCGAGCTTGCTGATGCGTCCGAAACAAAGAATATTCTAGGCTGCAGTGTTGGTTCACTCGGACCAATCGGCGTTAAAGATGTGGAAGTAATTGCAGATAATGCGGTTCAATATGTTGTTAATGGTGTTTGCGGAGCAAATGAAGAAGACTATCATTATACGAATGTAAACCCAGAAAGAGACTTTGCTGTAAGTCAATATGCTGATTTGCGCTTCATTCAAGAAGGGGATGTTTCTCCAGATGGAAAAGGTACAATCGTGTTTGCAAAAGGAATTGAAGTAGGTCATGTCTTTAAACTAGGAACTCGCTACAGTGAAGCAATGGGTGCGAGCTATCTGGATGAAAATGGCCGTTCTCAGTCTATCATCATGGGCTGCTACGGTATCGGTGTGTCTAGAACAATGGCTGCAATCGTTGAGCAATTTAATGATGAGAGAGGCATCGTTTGGCCAAAAGCAATCGCACCATTCGATCTGCATCTGATTACAGTTAATGCTAAGGACGAAGCTCAAACAGAATTGACAGACAAGCTATATAATAGCTTGAAGCAAAACCGTTATGATGTGCTTGTTGATGATCGTGCGGAAAGAGCGGGAGTAAAGTTTGCAGATTCTGATTTGATCGGTTTGCCAATTCGTATTACTGTCGGCAAAAAAGCGGCAGAAGGAATTGTAGAACTGAAAGAAAGAAGCAGCGGCGAGGTTCATGAGGTTCATGTTGATAATCTGCTTGAGACTCTTGCAAAGCTTTCCAACTAAGTTTTACAGCTACAGCGACAAGCTGTAGTTTTTTTTTATGGTGTAAATAGGCTGCCAACCGTTCTTTAAATTGCCAACATTTAAGCAGCCTTTTATTCAATAAGAAAAAATAGATTATGATATAATGTAGCTTGGTAGAGCACCAATAAAAGAAATATAGAAAAGTAAGGGGAGAACAAATGGCAGAAATAGAAGGGAAATTGGAACGATTTCAATTGCTATTGCAGCAGCTTCAATTAACAGATGATGCGATTGTTACCCATTTTCGTAACGCTAAAATAGATAAAATAGTCATTGAAAGAAAAGCGAAAAAATGGCATTTCCATTTCGCGTTTGAAAGCATTATTCCTTATAACATTTATCAATTGTTCACAACTAAACTTGTCAGCAATTTCGAGCATATTGCAACAGTGACATTCAATATAAATGTTCAATCAAGCCTTGCTGATGAAATACTTATAAGGGATTATTGGTCTGCATGTATTGAACAAATGCAGGGAATTGCACCGCCGCTCATTAAATTGCTTAATGAACAAGTGCCGAAAATTCAAGGCAACAAGTTGACGATAACAGTCAATAACGAAATGGAAGGACTGGCTATTAAGCGCAAATATGCTGATTTAATTTCAAATGCTTATCAGTATTTTGGTTTTCCAGCTATGATGATCGATACAGAAGTGGCAACTCAAGAGACGAATGACGCATATGCCCAGTTCCTTGAAGCGAAAAGACTGGAAGATCAAGAAAGAGGAAAACAGGCCATGCTTGATATTCAGAAGATGGAGGCTGACAAAGAAGCTGGCGATGCGAGCATTCCATCAGGTCCGCTTACAATCGGCTTAACAATTAAGGATGACAGCGACTACCGCCGACTTGAGGAAATTGTCGATGAAGAAAGACGAGTGACAATTGAAGGATACGTGTTCTTCGCAGAGACGAAGGAGCTTCGCAGCGGCAGAACATTGCTGACATTCAAGATTACCGACTACACTAGCTCCATCATGGTGAAGATGTTCTCAAGAGACAAGGAGGATGCAGCGTTATTCCAGCTTGTTAAAAAAGGAATGTGGCTAAGGGCGCGAGGCAGCATTCAGAACGATACCTTTGTCAGAGACTTAGTGATGATCGGGAATGACTTAAATGAAATAAAGCCAGTCGAAAGACAGGACACAGCTAAAGAAGGCGAAAAAAGAGTCGAGCTTCATCTCCATACTCCAATGAGCCAAATGGATGCTGTTTCGTCTGTTGGAGCGCTTGTCGGCCAGGCGAAAAAATGGGGTCATAAAGCGATTGCTATAACCGATCACGCAGTTGCCCAATCCTTTCCGGAAGCCTTTGGTGCCGGAAAGAAAAATGGCGTGAAAATCCTTTACGGAGTCGAAGTGAATCTAGTCGATGACGGTGTGCCGATTGCATATAACGAAAAGGATCTGCATTTAGAAGATGCAACATATGTCGTGTTTGACGTAGAGACAACTGGGTTATCTGCTGTTTACAATACAATCATTGAATTGGCAGCGGTGAAGATTCATAACGGAGAAATTATCGACCGCTTTGAATCATTTGCAGACCCTCATCACAGATTGTCGGCAACTACCATTAATCTGACTGGGATTACAGATGATATGGTCCAAGGTGCGCCAGAGATTGGTATCGTCCTGCGCAAATTCAAAGACTGGGCTGGAGACAGCATACTTGTTGCTCACAACGCTTCCTTTGATGTCGGATTTATTAATGTCGGCTATCAAAAGGCTGGAATGCCAAAATCAGATAATCCTGTCATTGATACATTGGAACTAGGAAGATTTTTGTATCCAGAGATGAAAAACCATCGATTGAACACACTTGCGAAAAAGTTTGATATTGAACTGACACAGCATCACCGTGCCATTTACGATGCAGAAGCAACGGGATATTTAGTGTTGAAAATGTTGAAGGATGCACAGGAAAAAGGCATCACCAATCATAATCAGCTTAATGAGAATATGGGACAAGGCAATGCCTATCAAAGAGCCCGTCCATATCATTGCACACTGCTAGCCCAAAATGATGTTGGTTTGAAAAACCTATTCAAGCTAGTCTCAATTTCTCACTTGAATTATTTCTACCGTGTGCCGCGCATACCGCGTTCTGTCCTGCAAAAGCACAGAGAAGGATTGCTTGTCGGCTCGGGCTGTGATAAAGGAGAAGTATTTGAGGCAATGATGCAAAAAGCGCCGGAAGAAGTGGAAAGTGTGGCGCCGTTTTATGATTATCTGGAAGTAATGCCGAAAGAAGTATATGCCCATTTAATTGAAATGGAGCTAGTACAAAATGAAAAGGCCCTTGAAGAAATCATCGGAAATATCACAAAGCTCGGTGAGAAACTTGATATACCTGTTGTCGCAACAGGAAATGTCCATTACCAAAACCCGAACGACAAAATTTACAGACAAATACTCGTCGGTTCTCAAGGCGGAGCTAACCCGCTGAACAGGCATAAACTTCCTGATGTTCATTTCAGGACTACAAATGAAATGCTTGACGGCTTCCGCTTTTTAGGAGAAGACAAAGCAAAGGAAATCGTCGTTGCCAACAGCAATAAGATTGCCGATATGATAGATGAAATCAAGCCGATTAAAGATGACTTGTACACACCGAAAATTGAAGGCGCAGATGAAGAAATGCGCGAAATGAGCTACAGCATGGCCCGAAGAATATACGGGGACGAATTGCCAGAAATCGTAGAGGCAAGGCTAGAGAAAGAGCTGAAAAGTATTATCGGCCATGGATTCGCCGTTATCTACTTGATTTCTCATAAACTGGTGAAGAAATCATTGGATGATGGATACTTGGTAGGATCACGTGGATCTGTCGGATCATCCTTCGTTGCCACAATGACCGAAATCACAGAGGTTAATCCGCTTCCGCCTCATTACGTTTGTACAAGCTGTAAGCAATCAGAATTCTTCAATGACGGATCAGTCGGTTCAGGCTTTGATTTGCCAGATAAGGACTGCCCGAATTGTGGAATTAGATATAAAAAAGACGGACATGATATTCCGTTTGAAACCTTCCTTGGGTTTAAAGGGGATAAGGTACCTGATATAGATTTGAACTTTTCCGGGGAATACCAACCAAAAGCCCATAACTATACAAAGGTGCTGTTTGGTGAGGAATATGTTTACCGTGCAGGAACGATAGGTACTGTCGCAGATAAGACAGCTTACGGATATGTTAAGGCGTATCAGCAGGATAATAACCTGCAAATTAGAGGTGCGGAAATTGATCGGCTTGCATCAGGCTGTACTGGTGTAAAACGTACTACAGGTCAGCATCCAGGGGGAATTATCGTAGTACCTGATTATATGGATATTTACGACTTTTCACCTATTCAATTCCCGGCAGATGATAGAAATTCTGAATGGAAAACGACTCACTTTGACTTCCATTCCATTCATGATAACCTGCTTAAGCTTGATATACTTGGACACGATGATCCGACTGTTATCAGGATGCTACAGGATTTGAGCGGGATTGATCCGAAAACCATTCCGACAGATGATCCGGAAGTAATGAAAATCTTCAGCGGTACGGAGTCACTTGGTGTTACAGCGGAACAGATTAATTGCAAAACAGGTACTTTTGGAATACCAGAGTTCGGAACTAAATTCGTCCGACAAATGCTTGAGGATACAAAACCAACTACATTCTCAGAGCTTGTCCAAATCTCTGGACTTTCACATGGTACAGACGTTTGGCTCGGCAATGCACAAGAGCTTATCCACAATAATATCTGTAACCTGAGTGAAGTTATCGGCTGTCGTGATGACATCATGGTTTACCTGATATACCAAGGTTTAGACCCGGCATTTGCCTTTAAAATCATGGAAAGTGTCCGTAAAGGTAAAGGTCTAACTGATGAGATGGAAGAGGAAATGCGTAAAAATGAAGTGCCGGAATGGTACATTGATTCTTGTAAAAAGATAAAATATATGTTCCCGAAGGCGCATGCTGCGGCTTACGTCCTCATGGCCGTAAGGATTGCCTATTTTAAAGTGCATCTTCCGCTTCTTTACTATGCAGCATACTTCACAGTAAGAGCAGAAGATTTTGATGTAGACGCCATGGTGAAAGGCGCCCAAAGCATTAAAGCAGTTATAGATGAAATCAGCGGCAAAGGTCTTGATGCATCTACTAAGGAGAAAAACTTGCTTACAGTTATGGAGCTTGCTTTCGAAATGGTAGAGCGAGGATTCTCTTTCCAAAAAGTCGATTTATATAAATCAAGTGCTTCTGAATTCATTATTGAAGGAAATACTCTTATTCCGCCGTTTAACAGTATTCCAGGCCTTGGAACAAATGCGGCATTGAATATTGTGCGTTCAAGACAAGACGGCGAGTTTCTGTCTAAAGAAGATTTGCAACAGCGCGGAAAAGTGTCTAAAACTATCATGGAGTACTTGGATAACCATGGCTGCTTAGCTGACATGCCGGACCAAAACCAGCTGTCACTATTCTAAGACAGTTTGTTAATTTAGGGAAAAGGCAGGCGGAGCCTTGCTGTATCAGAGTTCTATTTGCATAAATAGTGCGGTTATGGTATAGTTTAGTTGGAAATACTAAAGATAACTTTCGCGAATGGAGAGTGGGGCAACCCACTCTTTCCTATTGTACGCACCTTTTTACGGGTGGTATTTTCTATTTGGAAAGCGAAAAATTATTAAACAGGTTAGACAAGAAAAGCATGCTTGAACAGTCTGCATTCTTGCCTCAATAATTGTTCCTTGCTTAAGGAGGGAAAAAGTTTGAGCAAAGTAACAGGGATAGTCGAAGAAATGGTTAACCCAATATTAGAAGATCTTAACTTAGAACTAGTTGACATTGAGTATGTAAAAGAAGGTCCTAACTACTTTTTGCGCGTCTTCATTGATAAGGACAATGGTGTAGATATTGATGAGTGTGCTGCGGTCAGCGAAAAGCTAAGCGAAAAACTGGATGAACTGGATCCGATTCCAGAAAACTATTTCCTAGAGGTTTCTTCTCCTGGTGCCGAAAGACCTTTGAAGAAGGATAAGGATTTCCAAAAGGCAATTGGGAAAAATGTACATATTAAAACATATGAACCGATTGACAACGAAAAAACCTTTGAAGGAATCCTTACAGGTTTTGATGGCAATGTTGTCACAGTAGAAGTGAAAATCAAAACTAGAAAAAAAACCATTGAAATTCCTTATGAGAAAGTTGCTAAAGCTAGGCTTGCAGTGAGTTTCTCGTAAGAAATACGAAGTGCTTTGGCAAAATTTTATAGCAAAGCACTTTTGCACTTATTTTATTTTTGCGTCAAGCCCTTAAACCTTCGACACTTAATAGTCAGGCCCGACTTCTAGTACTGACTCGTAAGTTGTTTGGTTTGGTCAAAGGGCTTCCGCTCTATATTTTCCGTTGAGGTTAAAGGGGGATACACTCTCATGAGCAGTGAATTAGTAGATGCTCTTGTATTGCTTGAGAAAGAAAAAGGAATTTCGCGTGATGTAATTATTGAGGCTATTGAAGCCGCACTTATTTCTGCATACCGCCGAAACTTCAATCAAGCACAAAATGTTCGCATAGATTTAAATTTAGGTTCAGGTACAATGCGTGTATTTGCACGTAAAGAAGTGGTGGATGAAGTTTTTGATCCGCGTTTGGAAATTTCATTGGAGGATGCTCAAAAGGTAAATCCAAACTATGAAGTGGAAGATGTCGTGGAACTGGAAGTGACTCCAAAGGACTTCGGCCGAATTGCTGCGCAAACAGCTAAACAAGTTGTTACACAGCGTGTTCGTGAAGCGGAAAGAGGAATCATCTATTCGGAATTCATCGACCGTGAAGAAGATATTATGACAGGTATTGTTCAGCGCCAAGACAGCAAGTTCATTTACGTGAGCTTAGGAAAAATCGAAGCGATTCTACCTGCAAATGAGCAGATGCCAAATGAATTTTACAAGCCTCATGACCGTATTAAAGTATTTTTGACGAAAGTTGAAAAAACAACAAAAGGTCCACAAATTTATGTGTCTAGAACACATCCTGGCTTGCTAAAAAGATTGTTTGAAATGGAAGTTCCAGAAATCTATGACGGCACTGTAGAAATTAAGTCTGTTGCTCGTGAAGCTGGTGACAGATCTAAAATCTCTGTACACTCTGAAAATGAAGAAGTAGATCCAGTAGGTTCATGTGTTGGCCCTAAGGGAACTCGTGTTCAGACAATTGTTAATGAACTTAAAGGGGAAAAAATCGATATCGTCCAATGGTCGCAAGATCCAAAGGTGTTTGTTGCTAATGCTCTAAGCCCATCTAAAGTGTTGGAAGTAATTGTAGATGAGGAAGAAAAGGCAACAACTGTTATCGTTCCTGATTATCAGCTTTCATTAGCAATCGGAAAAAGAGGTCAAAACGCTCGCCTTGCTGCTAAGCTGACTGGCTGGAAGATTGACATCAAATCTGAAACAGATGCAAGAGAAGCTGGGATTTATCCAACTGAAGCTTCGCTGTTAACGTTTGATGACAATGATGAGGAAGAAGAGGATTTTCGCTTAAATAGTGAAGATTTAGATTGATTGGGGTGAATGAGTGTGAACAGCAGAAAAAAAGTACCAATGCGCAAATGTGTTGCTACAGGTGAAATGAGACCAAAAAAAGAACTAGTTCGCATCGTTCGCTCGAAGGAAGGTCTAGTATCTGTTGATTTAACTGGAAAGAAATCAGGACGCGGAGCATATCTTTCTAAGGATAAAGAAGCAGTGCTTTTAGCCAAGAAAAAGAATATTCTAGGAAATCAGCTTGACGTTGCAATTGAAGATTCTGTATACGACGAGCTGCTTGATTTAATAGAGAAGGAGCAAGGACAATCCAAATGAACAATAATCAATGGATGTCATTACTTGGCTTAGCATATCGAGCGCGGAAAATTACCTCTGGTGAGGAACTTACCGTAAAAGAAATTAGAAGCGGAAATGCAAAACTAATATTATTGTCGGAAGATGCTTCACAAAACACGGCCAAAAAAATAATGGACAAGTGCCATTCCTATAAAGTGCCGTTTAAAATGGTACCTAACCGGGAAGTGCTTGGACAGTCAATAGGCAAAGAAGCAAGAGTGGTTGTCGCTGTTTTGGATAATGGATTTGCAAAAAAACTTTTAACGCTGCTCGATTAATTCTTGCGGGGGTGAAATGATGAGTAAAATGCGAGTTTACGAATACGCAAAAAAATTCAACATATCAAGTAAAGATGTTATTACAAAGCTGAAAGACATGAATGTAGAAGTCTCGAATCATATGACAACACTAGAAGAGGAAGCAGTAAAAAAATTGGATAGTATTTATAATAAAAGTACAGAAGCGATACAAAATAACAATAAGAATGCTGTATCAAAAAATATAGCAGAAACTTATGAAGAAGAAAGTGATGCAATGGCTGAAAAAGGAAAAACAACTCAAACTAAAACTAATAATACAAAACCAGGTTTCAACAAACCAAAAGGCAACAACAACAACAATAATAACAATAAAAACAGAAATAACAACAACAATCGCAAGGGGAAACAAGGTCAAGCTCCAGCAGCTCCTCCAGCTCCTAAAAAAGAAAAAGAACTGCCAACAAAAATTACGTTCAGTGATTCATTAACAGTTGCAGAACTTGCAAAAAAACTGCATCGTGAACCTTCTGAAATCATCAAAAAATTATTCATGCTTGGTGTAATGGCTACGATCAACCAAGATCTTGACAAAGATTCCATTGAACTAATTGCTGGAGATTATGGTGTAGAAGTAGAAGAAGAAATTAAAATTGATACAACTGATCTTGAAGTGTATTTCGGTGATGACGAAGAAGCTGCTTTAATCGAACGTCCATCTGTTGTTACAATCATGGGTCACGTTGACCATGGTAAAACAACATTGCTTGACAGCATCCGTAACACGAAAGTGACTGCAGGTGAAGCAGGCGGTATTACACAGCATATCGGTGCATACCAAATTGAAGAGAACGGTAAAAAAATTACCTTCCTTGATACACCAGGACATGCTGCGTTTACAACAATGCGTGCACGCGGTGCTAAAATTACGGATATCACAATCCTTGTTGTTGCAGCTGACGACGGAGTAATGCCTCAAACAGTTGAAGCAATTAACCATGCGAAAGCGGCTGAAGTGCCAATTATCGTAGCTGTAAACAAAATGGATAAACCGACTGCAAACCCAGACAGAGTTATGCAGGAACTGACAGAACATGGATTAGTACCAGAAGCTTGGGGTGGAGATACTATTTTTGTACCGCTATCTGCATTAACTGGTGAAGGTATTGATACACTTCTTGAAATGATTCTTCTTGTAGGGGAAGTAGAAGAGTACAAGGCTAATCCAGATCGCAATGCTGTTGGTACAGTTATTGAGGCAGAGTTGGATAAAGGTAAAGGTTCTGTTGCGACATTATTAGTCCAGAACGGAACATTAAACATCGGTGATCCAATCGTTGTCGGAAACACATTTGGCCGTGTCCGTGCAATGGTAAATGATCTTGGCCGTCGTGTTAAAACTGCAGGTCCATCTACTCCTGTTGAAATCACGGGATTAAATGAAGTACCGCAAGCTGGTGACCGCTTCGTTGTATTTAAAGACGAAAAAACGGCACGCCAAATTGGTGAAGCACGTTCTTCTATAGCAATTCAGGCACAGAGATCTGAAAAGGCGAGAATCAGCCTTGATAACTTATTCGAACATATGAAACAAGGCGAAATGAAAGACTTGAACATCGTACTGAAAGCAGACGTTCAAGGTTCAGCTGAGGCGCTAGCAGCAGCACTTTACAAAATCGAAGTTGAAGGTGTAAATGTTAAAATCATCCATACTGGTGTCGGTGCTATTAACGAATCTGACATTACTCTAGCAGCTGCTTCTAATGCGATTGTTATCGGCTTTAACGTAAGACCAGATGTCAACGCGAAAAGAGCTGCAGATGCCGAAGCAGTAGATGTGCGCTTACACCGCATTATCTATAAAGTAATTGAAGAGATTGAAGCGGCAATGAAAGGTATGCTTGATCCTGAGTTCGAAGAGAAAGTTATCGGTCAGGCTGAAGTTCGCCAAACATTCAAAGTTTCAAAAATCGGTACGATTGCTGGTTCTTATATAACTGATGGAAAAATTACAAGAGACAGCGGTATCCGCATCATCAGAGATGGCATTGTTATCTTTGAAGGAGAAGTTGATGCGCTGAAACGTTTCAAAGATGATGCAAAAGAGGTTTCTCAAGGGTATGAATGTGGTATCACTATTAAGAACTTCAATGATATGAAAGAAGGAGACATCATTGAAGCTTATGTAATGCAAGAAATTGAGCGCAAATGATTGTCGGTCTTCTGACAGTTGAGTGCATCATTTATGATGCTCATTCGCTCAAGGAGAAGCGCGCTGTACTCCAGCGAATTATGGATCGCTTGAAACAAAAATTTAATATAGCTGTTTCGGAGGTTGACTTCCAGGATATGTGGCAGCGGACAGAGCTCGCCGTTGTAACGGTAGCATCTGTCAAGGTTGCAGCAGAAAGAGAGCTTCAGAATGCTTTGAAGCTGATCGATTCATTTCCGGAAATTGAAGCTTCGACGACAGCTATAGAATGGCTTTAATAGAACGAGGTGAGAATGTTATGAGCCTTAGACCCAACCGTGTTGGCGAACAAATGAAAAAAGAGCTTGGCGAGATCATTACGAGAAAGATTAAAGATCCTCGTATTGGCTTCGTTACAGTTACAGATGTTCAAGTAACAGGTGACCTGCAGCAGGCAACTGTATACATTTCCGTATTGGGAGATCAAGAACAACGCGAAAATACCCTAAAAGGGCTGGCAAAAGCAAAAGGATTTATACGTTCTGAAATTGGACAAAGAATTCGCTTGCGCAAAACGCCAGAGATTACTTTTGAATTTGATGAGTCTATTGATTACGGAAACAGAATCGATACATTGCTTCATCAAATAGCAAGAGAATCGGAATCAGAATCAGATAAATAAGAAAGCTGTTAAATAATTTTAGCAGCAAGTATGACTCCTATTTTCATCTGTCTTAAAAGCAAAGAGGGTATTCCTCTTTGTTTTTGAAACAATAGACAATAGGAGTCATTTTGTTTAACAGAAAGGGTTGGAAAATATGGAGGGCATTTTGCCATTATGGAAGCCGAAGGGCATGACATCACACGACTGTGTGTTTAAGCTTCGCAAAATATTGCGCATGAAAAAAATCGGTCATACAGGGACATTGGATCCTGATGTTACAGGTGTTCTACCGATTTGCTTAGGAAGGGCGACTAAGGTTGCTGAATACATAACAGATGCAGGTAAATCGTATGAAGGGGAAGTAACCATCGGATACTCCACAACAACAGAAGACAGCTCAGGCGACAAGGTCGAGGAAAAAGTCGTAACAGGTTCCATTACAAGGGAACAAGTGGAGGAAGTACTCCGTTCACTGACAGGTGTAATTAAACAAACTCCACCGATGTTTTCAGCTGTGAAAGTCAATGGGAAAAGGCTCTACGAGTATGCAAGACAGGGAATAGAAGTAGAGCGGCCAACACGGGAAGTGACAATCTACAAGATAGAACTGCTTGATGAGTGGGAGTCACTGTCCGGTGAGCAAGTTTCCTTCCGCTTTAAAGTGGATTGCAGCAAAGGGACATATATTCGAACATTAGCAGTCATGATTGGAGAGAAGCTCGGTTACCCTGCTCATATGTCGGATCTATCAAGAACCCGTTCGGCCACAATGACTTTGTCCGATTGTCTTACCTTTGAGCAGATTGAAGAAGCGCAAAGTAAAGGGCTTTTAGAGCAAAGCTTGAGACCGATTGAGGATGCGCTCAGTTATTTGCCGAAATATGAAATAAATGATACATTAGCTATGAGAGTCCGCAACGGTGCAGTGCTTGAAGCGCCGCCCGAGCTCCTCCAAACGGAAGGGCCAATTGCTGTGTTTACGGAAAGTGGTGAAGCTATAGCGATTTATGTGCATCATCCTTCCAAACAAGGAATGATAAAGCCTTCAAAAATTTTAAAGGTTTTGTAAATAGACTGTAGCGTTGTCGGTATAAGGACAGGCATAAGAAAAATAAATTTCAGGTGCTAGAAAAAGGTGAGTCAAGTTTGAGAGTAGTGAGAATAGATAATATAGAAAATATGCATTCTATGGAAATTCCTTCACTGGTTATGGCTTTGGGCTACTTTGACGGAGTCCATCTTGGCCATCAGAAGGTCATCGGGGAAGCTAAAAAAATTGCCGGCGAATTGGGATTGAAGACTGGAGTTATGACCTTTGATCCCCATCCGTCTCTAGTGTTGTCAAAAGAAAAGAAACAAATCGGTCTGATTACGTCACTGGAAACGAAAATTGCTGAGATGGAGAAGCTTGGTGTTGATTACTTATTTATCGTCCATTTCACAAAAGAGTTTGCCGGATTGCATCCGCAAAGATTTGTTGATCAATATTTGGTGGATCTTAATGTTAAGCATGTTGTTTGCGGGTTTGATTATACGTATGGAATGAAAGCAGCAGGCACTTCCGAAACATTGGCTCTTCATGGCCGTGAGCGGTTTGGGACAACGATAATCAGCAAGGAGACCTTTGAAGGGGAGAAGGTTAGCTCAACCTTAATCAGATCCTATATAAATGCTGGAGATATGGAAAAGGTTCCAAAGCTCCTTGGCCGTTTCTATACAAACCACGGTAAAGTCATTCACGGCGACAAGCGGGGCAGAACGATTGGTTTCCCAACAGCGAACGTCAAGACTGGGGACGAGGAAATCATTCCTCCACAAGGCGTATATGCTGTGAAAGTGAATGTTGGCGAGAAATGGTATAATGGCGTCTGTAATGTGGGAACGAAGCCGACATTCCATCCTGGCAAGACTGTTCAATCCGTTGAAGCGCATATTTTCGAGTTTAATCAAGATATTTATGATCAGATTATTACCATTGAATGGCATATGCGGATAAGAAGCGAGAAGAAATTTAACGGCATTCAAGAGCTTGTTGAGCAAATTGAAAGAGATAAGCAGACAGCAATTGCTTACTTTGCTAATCTATAATGTTTAAAAATAACTAGGATTGGCAATGATAGTGACAGGTATCCCAATCCTAAAAAATTAATAGATGATTTTCTTGCTTTTTTTATGAAAAAAGGTTATTCTTATAAACGTACTAAAAACAACCTTTGCTTGGCAAAATCGAATCACCAACGTTTTGCTCAGTAAATGGGGATTAGTGTAATAGGATATAGGAGGTGAAACAGGATGGCAATCACTCAAGAACGTAAAAACGAACTTATCAATGAGTACAAAACGCATGAGAACGATACTGGATCTCCAGAAGTTCAAATCGCTGTCCTTACTGAGTCTATTAACAACCTGAATGATCATTTACGTACACACAAAAAAGATCATCACTCACGTCGTGGTCTTTTGAAAATGGTAGGTAGACGTCGTAATCTACTAACTTACCTACGTAATAAAGACGTTCAACGTTACCGTGTTTTAATCAACAAACTTGGTCTACGTAGATAGTATTAAAAAGCGGGATACTTGTTCCCGCTTTTTTATTGTGCAAGAAGACAACTATAACTATTGACATATATACTTGATAACTAATGAATAGATTACATAATTGTTGGTGGACACTGACTTTTGACATAAACGAATTTAACTGAAATAATATGTAATAAGTATTTTGGTAATGATAAAAAATATCCATGTAGGTTTAGGTAGCACTAAAATAACCAAAACCTCTAACAAGTGAAATGAGTAGAGAGGGGTTTTTAGAATGGGACAAGATAAACATGTCTATTCAATGGACTGGGCAGGCAGGAAGCTCTCAGTCGAAATCGGCCAATTGGCAAAACAAGCAAACGGCGCAGCATTGGTGCGTTACGGGGATACAGCAGTTCTAAGTACAGCAACTGCATCAAAAGAACCAAAGAATTTAGACTTCTTTCCTTTAACAGTTAACTATGAAGAGCGTCTGTATGCTGTTGGTAAAATCCCAGGCGGTTTTATTAAAAGAGAAGGCAGACCAAGTGAAAGAGCAATCTTGGCGAGCCGTTTAATCGATAGACCAATCCGTCCGCTATTTGCTGATGGTTTCCGTAACGAAGTACAGGTTGTCAGCCTTGTAATGAGTGTGGATCAAGATTGCACGTCGGAGATGGCGGCAATGTTCGGATCTTCCTTGGCATTATCTGTATCTGATATACCGTTCGGAGGACCGATTGCAGGCGTATATGTCGGCAGAATTGACGGCGAATTCATCATCAATCCAACAGTGGAACAAGCAGAAAAAAGCGATATTACGCTTGCTGTTGCAGGAACTAAGGATGCCATTAACATGGTTGAAGCAGGCGCTTTAGAAGTACCTGAAGAAGTGATGCTTGAAGCAATCATGTTTGGACATAACGAAATTAAAAAGCTAATTGAATTCCAAGAAAAGATCGTATCCGAAATCGGTAAAGAAAAAGTAGATGTAGTTCTTTATGAGTTGGACAAGGATATTGAAGCAGAAGTTCGCGGACTATGCGAAAAAGAAATGCTTGATGCGATCAGAGTTCAAGAAAAGCATGCTCGTGAAGCAGCTATTAGAGAAGTGAAAAATTCTGTTGTTGCGAAATATGAAACAGAAGAAGCAGATGAAGACAAGCTGAAACAAGTAAAGCAAATTCTTGATAAACTTGTTAAAAATGAAGTTCGTCGTCTCATCACAGAAGATAAAGTAAGACCTGATGGACGTGGACTTGAAGAGATTCGCCCACTGTCATCAGAAGTTGACCTTCTTCCACGTACACATGGATCAGGCTTGTTTACTCGCGGACAAACTCAAGCGCTCAGCATTTGTACTTTAGGAGCATTAGGTGATGTGCAAATCTTGGACGGCCTTGGTGTCGAAGAAGAAAAACGTTTTATGCATCATTATAACTTCCCTAACTTCAGCGTTGGTGAAACAGGGCCAATGCGCGGACCTGGACGTCGTGAAATCGGACATGGAGCACTTGGTGAAAGAGCATTGGAACCAATTATTCCATCTGAGAAGGATTTCCCTTATACAATCCGTCTAGTATCAGAAGTGTTGGAATCTAATGGTTCTACATCCCAAGCAAGTATCTGTGCAAGCACGCTTGCAATGATGGATGCTGGTGTTCCGATTAAAGCTCCGGTTGCAGGTATTGCAATGGGTCTTATTGCATCAGGCGAACATTACAGTATCTTAACAGATATTCAAGGCATGGAAGACCATCTTGGAGATATGGATTTTAAAGTAGCAGGTACAGCAAAAGGTGTTACAGCATTGCAGATGGATATTAAGATTGAAGGACTTTCAAGACAAATTCTTGAAGAGGCTTTGCAACAGGCAAAAATCGGCCGTATGCAAATCCTTGAATCAATGCTTGCAACAATCCAAACACCAAGAGAAGAACTGTCCACATATGCACCAAAAATCTTAATGATGACAATTAATCCAGATAAAATCCGTGATGTTATTGGGCCAAGCGGTAAACAAATCAATAAAATCATTGAAGAAACTGGCGTGAAAATTGACATTGAACAAGATGGAACAGTGTTTATCTCTTCAGTGGATGATGAAATGAACAAAAAGGCGAAAGCGATTATCGAAGATATTGTCCGTGAAGTTGTTGTCGGTCAAATGTATCTTGGTAAAGTAAAACGAATTGAAAAATTCGGAGCATTTGTAGAAATCTTCAACGGTAAAGATGGACTAGTTCATATTTCTGAACTTGCAGAAGAAAGAATCGGTAAGGTCGAAGATGTTGTTGCGATCGGTGACGAAATTCTTGTTAAAGTAACAGAAATTGATAAACAGGGCAGAGTAAATCTTTCCCGCAAAGCTGTACTGAAGGAACAAAAAGAACAAGCAGAAGATGCAACAAAATAATTTTTTAAAATGAGGTTTGACTCTAATGATTTCTGTATTTAACGCAGCTATTGCTGTTAGGCAGTGAATTTTTAAGGGTCTGCCTTTTTTTATATAGATGGTAAAAAGACTGCCAAGCTTTAGATATTTACGCTTTTCATTACGTTCTACCTTGTCCTCCTTCTACATAAAGATTTAGTAGGAGGGGATTTAGAATGAAAAGAATAATTCCGATGGCTGGTCTATTGTTAGCAGCATGGTTTGTTGCCAACAATCCATTGTCCAATACATATGTAGCAACTTTAGTTGATAACAGAGAGAGTGTGACTGTGTCCAAAAGCACTAGTCCACTGTATGAAACAATTGAAAGTAATGCAGACAAGTACAGAGTCGAAGCAGTTGATGCGAAGATTGATCCTGTGTGGAAGGCGATTCCAGGTATTAATGGGTTAGAGGTCGACGTACAGGCATCCTACAAGAAAATGAAAAAAGTCGGCGTTTTTGATAAACAAAAACTCGTATATAAACAACTAAAGCCGAAGGTGCATCTCGAAGATCTTCCGGCAGCAGCCATTTATAAAGGCAATCCTGAGAAAAAAATGATCAGCTTTATCATTAATGTTGCTTGGGGCAATGAATATCTGCCTGATATTTTAGCAACTTTAAAAAAGCATCATGTTAAGGCAAGTTTTTTTCTTGAGGGCAGATGGGTTCAAAAAAATCCAGAATTGGCAAAAATGATCGCAGAGGCTGGCCACGAGGTAGGCAATCATTCTTACACACATCCTGATATGAGCAAAATTAGTGAAGCGAAAATCAGAGAAGAAATAACAAAAACAAATGATGTAATTGAAGCAACAACAGGAAAAACAGTAACATGGCTTGCGCCTCCGAGCGGTTATTATAATGAATCAGTTGTGAAAATTGCTAAAGAGCAAAACTTAGGCACCTTAATGTGGTCAGTTGACACAATTGATTGGCAAAAGCCGAGTCCGGAAGTGTTGCTGCAGCGTGTAATGGGTAAAGTCCATAATGGAGCAATGATTTTAATGCATCCAACCGAATCTACGGCAAACAGTTTAGATGAACTCATCAGCCAAATCCAAGCTAAAAATTTGGAAATTAATACTGTCACAGAAATGCTCAGCGAGGACCGTTCTATGCCTGATAAGTAATTGTTTGCAAGTTTTAGAACAATTATTTTCATAATGAAACAACTTTTTGGCAAAAATACGAAGAATAAGATATACTAGCAGTCGCGAGCAGTTACATTGGCAAACGAGAACAGGAGGAACTTACTTGATAAAAAGATACACTTGCCAAAACGGAGTTAGAATAGTGCTGGAAAATATCCCTACCGTGCGTTCTGTAGCTATCGGTGTTTGGATTGGCACTGGGTCTAGAAAAGAAGACGAAAAAAATAATGGCGTGTCTCATTTTTTAGAGCACATGTTTTTTAAAGGAACAAAAACAAGAAATGCTAGAGAGATAGCTGAGTCATTTGATAGCATCGGCGGTCAGGTTAATGCATTCACTTCAAAAGAGTACACTTGCTATTATGCAAAAGTACTTGATACACATGCAGATTTTGCACTTGAGGTGCTTGCTGATATGTTCTTCCATTCCACTTTTGAAGAGGGAGAGCTGAAGAAAGAGAAAAATGTCGTCTACGAAGAAATAAAAATGTACGAAGACACACCTGACGATATTGTTCATGACTTATTGAGCCAGGCAGTGTATGAGAAGCATCCGCTTGGTTATCCGATTTTAGGGACAGAGGAAACATTAAGCACTTTCAATGGCGATACATTGAGAGAGTATATGTTTGAACATTACACACCTGAAAATACGGTTATCTCCATTGCAGGAAATATCACAGATGACTTTATCGCTGAAGTGGAAAAATACTTTGGAGCGTTTGAAGCAGGTAAAAGTGAAAGAGAAATTAGTAAGCCATCGTTCCATACGAACAGAATTTCTCGTAAAAAGGAAACAGAGCAGGCACATCTTTGCCTAGGATATGAAGGATTGCAAGTTGGCCATGAGGATATGTACAGCTTGATTTCTTTAAATAATATTCTTGGCGGCAGCATGAGCAGCAGATTGTTCCAGGATGTAAGGGAGCAAAAAGGCTTAGCATACTCAGTCTTTTCTTATCATTCCTCCTTCCAAGACAGCGGAATTGTGACAATCTACGGCGGAACTGGTGCAAAACAGCTGGATGAGCTGTATGAAACGATTCAGACGACTCTTGCTAACCTAAAACGAGATGGCATTACTGAAAAAGAGCTTTCAAACAGCAAGGAGCAGTTAAAAGGCAGCTTGATGCTGAGCTTAGAAAGCACAAACAGCCGAATGAGCCGCAACGGTAAAAATGAATTATTGCTTGGAAAACACCATACTTTAGATGAGATTATTGCGAAAATAGACAAGGTATCCAATGCAGATGTGAACAAGATGGCACATCAGATTTTCACTGATTCCTTTTCTGTATCGCTTATCAGTCCTGACGGCAATATGCCGAAAAGCCTTCTATAATATAGAAGGGGTTACATAAAAAATACTTTTAGCTAGTCTAATTCTCTACCTCTGTTGATATGATAATAGAAAAGCATTAATCATTAGGAGGCAGAGAAATGAGACTAAGCGAATTAAGCGGAAAAGAGCTTGTAGATGTGAAAAATGCCGTCCGGCTTGGCATGCTCGGTCAAACAGATTTAGAAATAAATGAAAAGGACGGGCAAATCAAAACTTTGTTGATTCCCTCCCTTAAATGGTTTGGCTTCCGGAAGACAGGGGATGAACTGAGAGTGCCTTGGTCCCATATAAAAAAAATCGGCACTGATATGATTATTATCGATATTCCGAATAAGGATGACACGACTAATTTGTAAAAGTCCGGCCCATTATCCCAAGTTAACATAACAGGGATAAATGGCGCCGGGCTTTTTTTGTTTTTGGAAAATACTGCATGCGATGATTTTAGAGGAAAATCTATAAAGCAACTCACCTAAAACAAGATCGTGACATAAGATGTTGGAGTAGTAATTGATTAGTGTTAGGATCTTTAAAAAAGAAGGTGAAATATACATGCTGACAGGGATGAAAATCGCCATTATCGGCGGCGATGCAAGGCAGCTCGAAATTGTCCGCAAGCTGACAGAGCAGCATGCACAGCTTTCTTTAGTTGGCTTTGAACAGCTGGATCATGCTTTTGCTGGAGCCACAAAAGAAAAGATCGATAATGTGGATTTTTCAATGATTGATGCGATCATTCTGCCTGTTAAAGGAACCGATCTAAACGGACAGGTGGATACAATCTTTTCAAATGAAAAGGTTTTTTTAACAGAAGAATTGCTAGAGAAAACACCGTCCCATTGTACTATTTATTCGGGAATCACCAATGACTATTTAAATGGCATTATCTCAAGTACAAATCGTTCGCTCGTACAGCTGTTTAACAGAGATGATGTGGCAATACTGAACAGCATTCCAACGGTAGAAGGCACGATTATGATGGCTATTCAGCATACGGATACAACCATTCATGGTTCGAATATCCTAATACTTGGTTTAGGCCGTGTTGGAATGAGTGTAGCAAGGACGTTTCATGCATTAGGAGGCAAGGTGAAGGTTGCAGCAAGTGAGAGCGAGCACCTGGCCAGAATCTTAGAAATGGGCTTGACGCCCGTCCCGTTATCAGAATTAGAAAAAGCGGTTTGTGATATAGATATGTGCATTAACACCATTCCCCACCTTGTTGTTACATCCTCTGTCATTGAAAAAATGCCACTGCATACATTAATCATTGATCTTGCCTCCAAACCAGGTGGTACAGATTTCCAATATGCAGAAAAAAGAGGGGTTAAGGCGCTGCTTGCACCTAGCTTGCCTGGAATTGTTGCGCCTAAGACTGCTGGGAATATACTAGCAGAGGTTCTATCACAGCTGCTGCAAGAAGAATGGCAAAGTCGAAAGGAGCAATCATAAATGAGCTTACAAGGAAAAAGAATCGGATTTGGAATTTCTGCTTCCCACTGCACATATGCAGAAGTTATGCCGCAAGTAGAAAGGCTTGTAAGTCTTGGAGCTGATGTCGTTCCTGTTGTTACAGGCAATGTTCAGCATACAGACACAAGATTTGGTAAAGGATTGGAATGGATCGGTAAACTGGAGGAAGTAACAGGGAATGAAATTATTGACAGCATTGTCAAAGCGGAGCCTCTAGGACCTAAAATTCCCCTTGATTGCATGGTAATAGCTCCGCTTACTGGGAATAGCATGAGTAAATTCGCTAATGCTATGACAGACAATGCAGTACTTATGGCAGCAAAAGCTACGCTAAGAAACCAAAAGCCAGTCGTTTTAGGTATATCGACGAATGATGCTTTAGGCTTAAATGGAGTTAACCTAATGCGCTTGATGGCAACAAAACATATTTATTTCATTCCTTTCGGCCAGGACGATCCAGACAAAAAGCCAAATTCCATGGTTGCAAGAATGAGCATGCTGGCTGAGACAATTAACGCTGCATTAGAAGGAAAACAAATACAGCCTGTTATCGTCGAAAAATATTTAGATAAGTGAAAATAATAGAATAATTTATACTGTTTTTTAACTTTTTGTCATATTTCAAGTAAAAAGGTTCTGTTCATATAGCACGAATATGTTAAAATAGAGAATATTCATTTGGCGGCGAGCTTGTCGCCGTCATTAATTGTATAATATACAGAGAAAACACCTGAAAGAAGGGGAGCCTTTATGGAGCAAAAAAAAGGATTTAATGTAGCAGTGGTTGGAGCAACTGGAGCAGTAGGACAACAAATGATTAAAACATTGGAAACAAGAGATTTTCCCATTTCAAAATTAACTCTTTTGTCTTCTAAGCGTTCTGCAGGGACAAAGGTTACTTATAAAGGCAAGGAAATCACAGTGGAGGAAGCGACACCTGAAAGCTTCCAAGGAATTGACATTGCCTTGTTCTCAGCAGGCGGAGGCGTATCAAAGGATCTTGCACCACATGCTGTAGAGCATGGTGCGATTGTAGTCGATAATACAAGTGCATTCCGCATGGATGAAAACGTACCGTTGGTCGTTCCAGAAGTGAATGAAGAAGATTTGCATAAGCATAACGGCATTATCGCAAATCCAAACTGTTCTACTATTCAAATGGTTGTAGCTCTTCAGCCGTTAAAAGAAAAATACGGTTTGAAGAAAGTGCTTGTCTCCACATACCAAGCTGTTTCAGGATCAGGTGCAGCAGCGGTGGATGAGCTTAACAGCCAGACGAAAGCAATCATCAATGAAGAGAGCTTTGAACCGAAAATTCTTCCAGTAAAAAGCGATAAGAAGCATTATCAAATTGCCTTCAACGCTATTCCGCAAATTGACGTATTTACGGACAACGGATTTACGTATGAAGAAATGAAAATGATCAACGAAACGAAAAAAATTATGCATGACGAGGATCTTAAAGTAGCGGCTACTTGTGTGAGAATCCCTGTTGCTACAGGCCATTCTGAATCCGTTTATTTTGAACTGGATGCAACAGACGTAACAGCATCCGATATCCAAAGCTTGCTGAAAGACGCTCCAGGTGTCATTTTGCAGGACGACATCCAAAATCAAGTATATCCAATGCCGGCTGATTGTGTCGGATCAAATGATGTATTTGTAGGTCGTATCCGCAAAGACCTTGATACAGAAAACGGGTTTCATATGTGGGTTGTTTCCGATAACCTGCTAAAAGGTGCTGCGTGGAATTCTGTTCAAATCGCTGAAAGTCTTGTAAAACTGGGACTAGTGAAATAAACAAGAATACACTTTTTAACACAGCACATCTCTTTATTATATTCTAAGCAGCGTTGCCCTTATCATAAATTTGCGGCAAACTGTTTCATATAATAGCAATAAGGGGACATGTTTGAGGAACTGCAGCTTTCTAGCAAATGAAGATGCGGATTCTTCATAGTGATCCCCTTTTTATTAAGAAACACTTTTTAAAAGTGTCCAGAGGTGTATAGCAATGACAAACATAGTAGTACAGAAATTCGGAGGAACATCTGTAAGAGATGAAAACAGCCGAAATCAAGCAAAAGAGCATATTCAAGACGCTTTAGCAAGCGGTAAAAAGGTAGTAGTTGTTGTATCTGCAATGGGAAGAAAAGGAGAGCCGTATGCAACAGATACTCTTCTGTCTCTAATTGGAGGTTCTGACAGTCATTTAAGCAAAAGAGAAAATGACTTGCTGCTATCTTGTGGAGAAATCATTTCCAGCGTTGTGTTCACACAGCTTTTACTGGAAAATGACATAAAAGCAGCTGCACTTACAGGCGCACAAGCTGGCTTCATCACAAACGATGATTTTACGAACGCAAGAATATTGGAAATGGATTGCACTCGCGTATTAAAAGAGCTTGAAACACATGATGTCGTTGTAGTAGCCGGATTCCAAGGTGCTGCTACAAACGGAGATACGACTACTTTAGGCAGAGGGGGCAGTGATACTTCTGCAGCAGCATTAGGCGCAGCTTTAAACGCTGAAGTAATCGATATTTTCACAGATGTGGAAGGCATCATGACTGCAGATCCGCGCATTGCAGAAAATGCAAGACCTCTTTCTGTTGTCACATATACAGAGGTGTGCAATATGGCGTATCAAGGTGCTAAGGTAATTCACCCTAGAGCTGTGGAAATTGCAATGCAGGCGAAAGTTCCAATCCGCATTCGTTCCACACATTCAAAGGGAACTGGTACGCTTGTGACATCTAGCAGTGATGACAATAAAGGCAGTGATATCCAGGAAAGACCAGTAACGGGGATTGCTCATGTAGCAAACGTTACTCAAATTAAAGTTCTCGCCAAAAAAGACCAATATGATCTGCAATCACAAGTCTTTAAAGCGATGGCCAATGAAGAAATCAGTGTTGACTTTATTAATATTTCATTGAACAGTGTTGTTTACACTGTAACCGATGAAATGGCTAAAAAGGCGACAGCTGTTCTTCAGGAAATGGGCTATGACCCGATTGTAGAGAGTGAATGTGCAAAGGTATCTGTAGTTGGTGCCGGCATGGCAGGTGTACCTGGTGTCACTTCAAAAATAGTCACTGCACTTTCAGGTGAGGGAATTCGTATTTTGCAATCAGCGGATAGCCATACAACCATTTGGGTCCTCGTTAAACAGGAAGATTTAGTACGTGCTGTAAATGTATTGCATGATTCGTTTGATTTAGATAAGGAACAGCATTAATCACAACAAGATTGAAAATGAGAATAGGAGTGGAACGATGGGTTTATTTGGTAGAGTGTCAACGGCCATGATTACACCATTTGATGCAAAGGGACATATTGATTTTCCAAAAACAACACAGATTGTTAACCATTTGATAGCAAATGGAACAGATTCCTTAGTTGTTGCAGGAACGACAGGCGAATCTCCAACATTATCAAAACAGGAAAAGATAGCATTATTCAAACATGTGGTAAAGGTAGTGGAAAAGAGAGTTCCAATCATCGCAGGGACTGGTAGTAATAACACTTATGACTCCATCGAGATGACAAAAGAAGCAGAACGGGCTGGGGTGGATGCCGTAATGGTTGTAGGCCCATACTATAACAAGCCAAACCAAGAAGGCATGTATCAGCATGTGAAGGCAGTCGCAGATAGCACAACCCTTCCAGTCATGATTTATAATATTCCAGGTCGTTCTGCTGTAAATATCGAACCCGAAACAATTATTCGATTATCAGCTGTTGAAAATATTGTTGCAGTTAAGGAAGCAAGTGGAAACCTAAACAACATCACAAAAATTATCGCAGGCACCCCGGATGATTTTTATGTGTACAGCGGAGATGACAGCTTAACATTGCCATTGCTTTCCGTTGGCGGAACAGGAGTTATCTCTGTTGCCTCACATGTAATCGGTCCAGAAATGCAGGAAATGGTTGGTGCTTTCCTTGAAGGAAACTACAAAAAAGCAGCGCAAATGCATCAAAAATTGCTGCCTGTCATGACTGCACTATTTGCTGCACCGAACCCAGTGCCAGTTAAAACAGCCCTGCAATTAAAGGGAATTGATGTTGGATCTGTCAGATTGCCTCTAGTGCCGCTGACAGAAGAAGAGAGAACAAAACTAGCAAGCTTTTTCTAATGCAGTTATTAGTGGATAGATCAGTTAAGTAAACGAAGCAAAATAGGAATTACATAGCTAGTCTATCCATATAGACGTAAAACAATTTTAGTCAAGGCTTATAGACATGTGGAAAAAACAAATCCAGATTTCCCGTTAAGCCCTGCTGTGCTTGCAGTAGAACTTCGGGAGATTTGGATTTTTTGTTTCATTTTGTTATTATTGGTTATTCATTGTTTAGGAGGATTTGAAATTGGAGACAAAGAATACGCTGCAGAAAAAATTGCAGCCGAGACATATCAGCCTTATGGCGATGGGAGGGGCAATTGGGACAGGCATCTTTAAAGGAAGCGGAGAAACAGTAGGTGTCGCTGGTCCAGGAGTAGTTGTTACTTATATCTTTGCCGGTTTATTATTATTAGTCGTGATGGGAGCCATTGCTGAAATGGCGATTGCATACCCAAACACAAATATGAAGGGCTTCATTTTAAAGGCTTTTGGAAGCAGAATGTCTTTTATTGTTGGCTGGCTTTACTGTGTTCTGTGGCTTGCCGTTTGTATTATTGAAGTGGTTGTAGCAGGAAGCTTTTTGCAATATTGGTTTCCAAACATTCCATTATGGGTATTAAGCATTCTTTGTACCATATTTATTTTGAGCATCAATTTGATGAACGTAAAGCATTATGGAGAGTTTGAGTTTTGGTTTGCTGGCATTAAAATCGCAATGATTATCGTCTTTATTATATTAGGTGCCGGTATCTTATTTGGCATCATTCCTTCAGATGGAGCAGATTATTTCCGCAATTATACAGAGCATGGAGGCTTTTTCCCGAATGGGTGGTCATCCATTTTTGCAGCACTATTAGTAGTTATGTTTTCATATGGTGGCTCTGAGCTTATCGGTGTTACCGTAACAGAGGCGCAAGATGCAGAAAAGATTCTGCCGAAAGTTATTAAAAGTTTTATTTTCCGCATTGTGCTTTTCTATACATTGCCAATTCTTGTTATATGCGGATTGATTCCTTGGAATGAATTGACAGAATCTTCAAGCCCGTTTGTACAGGTGCTTTCCATGTCAGGTCTTCAAGGAGCTGCACATGTGATGAACTTTATTTTAATTATCGCGGTGTTATCCGCAGCAAACTCGGGCATTTACGGCTGTACTAGAATGCTTCACTCTCTTGCAGAGGAAGGAGAGGCGCCTAAGGCTTTCAGTAAATTATCAAAAAGCGGTGTGCCGACATACAGTTTAATACTGACAGGGATAGTATTGATTCTCGGATCAATGATTGCATTAGTCGCACAAGATGAAGTCTTTACGATTCTAATGGCATTCCCAGGCTTTGTCGTATCAATCGTTTGGGTAAGTATTTGCCTTGCTCAAATCAAACTGCGCAAAAGCTATCCGACAATGCCGAGTTTTCGTCTATGGGGATATCCATATATCACAGGACTTGCAGCTGCAGCACTAACATTAATCAGCATCAGCTTTGTATTAAATAAAGACAACCGAATAAGCATTATGGCATGTTTGCTTGTACTAGTTTACTTAATCATACATGCGGCATTTAAATTTAAGAAAACAAAATAAAAAACATGCTTTTGCATAAGGATTTTTCTTGCAAAAGCGTTTTTTACTCTAAGGTAACGCCGTATTTCTCCCTCCATCTTGCAGGCGTTTTCTTTGAAATTGGTTGTAAACATTTAAATAGATAAAGTATAATATTGTTAACTGATCAATGGTCGGCTAACTCAACATAGGAGGAAACAAAAATTGAAAACAAATGAAAAGATAAAGCTGGTCGCCCTCGGAGGAGTAGGGGAGAACGGAAAAAATATGTTGGCAGTCGAAGTCGATGAAGACATATTTGTAATTGACGCTGGCTTAATGTATCCACA
This sequence comes from Niallia laureatilytica, assembly GCF_046613985.1. NCBI lineage: Bacteria > Bacillati > Bacillota > Bacilli > Caryophanales > Bacillaceae > Niallia > Niallia laureatilytica. The sequence goes on from NZ_JBKKHP010000002.1 coordinate 803,930, forward strand.
AAACGAGATGCTTGGAATTGATATTGTTGTTCCAGATATCTCTTATTTAAAGCAGAACGAAGAAAAAGTAAAAGGTATCTTTTTGACGCACGGACATGAGGACCATATTGGGGGTCTATCCTTCTTTTTAAGAGAGCTGAACGTACCTGTTTATACGACAAGGCTTACTGCTGAACTGGCAAAAGAGAAAATGAAGGAACAGGACTTTAAAGGGCAAGTTCGTTTTGAAATTGTCACATCAAAAACTGTTCTGAAATTCCCTTCTGCGTCTGTATCCTTTTTTAAAGTGAACCACAGTATTCCTGACAGTATTGCTATTGTCATTCACACTTCTGAAGGTGCGATTGTACATACTGGCGACTTTAAATTTGACCAAACTGCAGGCGATCTTTATAAGCCGGAATTTGCAGAGATGGCGAAAATTGGGGAGAAAGGCGTTCTTTGCTTGCTTTCTGACAGTACGGATGCAGACAAGCCGGGCTACTCAACGTCAGATGCAGTCGTAACAGAGGAATTGACAGCTGCTTTTCTTCGTACAAAAGGCCGAATAATTGCAACTGTGTTCGCAACAGATTTGAACAGAATTCAACATATCTTTGATGCAGCTGCGAAGGCAAAGCGCAAGATTGCGATAATGGGGAAAAACCTTCAAGTTATCTTAAATATTGCGATGAAGCACGGTTATATCGATATTGCCGAAGATATTCTAGTATCATTCCAGGAAATCCAAGGATTTGAGAAAAATCAAACGATTATTTTAACAACAGGAAACAAAGGTGAACCTGTTGAAGCGCTGCAAAGAATGGCAAGGAAAAACCATAAGCAAGTAAATATTGGCGATGGAGATACAATTCTATTTGCAGCATCTTCACTCCTTGGCAGTGAAGTGTTTGTTGGAAAAACAATCGACATGCTTTACCGACTTGGTGCAAGTGTCCTTACAGGAAACAAAACATTCAATAGTTCGAATCATGGTAGCCAAGAAGAGCTTAAGCTTATGATCAATATTCTAAAGCCGAAATTCTTCCTGCCGATTCACGGGGAATACCGCGTGTTGAAAGCACATGCTCAGCTAGCGGAAAAAACCGGATTGCAACCGCAAAATATCCATATCCCTGAACTAGGTGAAATGATTGAAATTAAAGACGGCAAGCTTCGTTTAAGCGGCAAGGTTCAATCAGGCAATGTACTTATAGACGGAAGCGGTATTGGCGATGTCGGCAATATTGTTTTAAGAGACCGTAAACTTTTATCACAGGACGGAATTTTGACAGTTGTCGTAACATTGAATAAGCAAGAGCGAAAAATCTCTGCCGGACCTGAAATTATTACTAGAGGATTTGTCTACGTTAGAGAGTCCGAACAGCTGCTTGAAGAAGCTGCAAATCGGGTTAAAGACATTGTCGAAAAAAGCATTAGCAAAGACAGCTTTGATTGGACAGGCATTAAACAAGATATTAGAGATACATTAAATCAGTTCTTGTACGAAAAAACAAAGCGCAGACCGATGATTCTGCCGATTATTATGGAAGTTAAAACGCCAAGAAAGTAAGGATAAAAAAGTTTCCTTGTGCAATCAAGGAAACTTTTTTGCATGTACGCTTCCTTCAAAGGAAAGATTAGTGGGTAGATATGGCGTTTAACATTATGAGGTGACAAAATGAGCAAAGCAAAAGGCAAGAGTGGTATAGGCAGAGGGACCGGTAAAAAAGGCTGGAACCGCTGGCAGGCTAGTGCTAAAAAAGCCAAAAGTGCAAAACCCTATAAAAGCAAAGGGGTAAAACACAAACAAGATAGTGAAAACGAACAAGGATAAACGGGAGTAGGATCTTGCTATGAGCAAGGTCCTTTCTTTATGCTCATATCCTTACAGTCTTAAACGGCACCTGGCTTGATTACGATGTCGAATAGAAAGATATTAAAAGGACAAGCACATTAATGTTCAGCCAAATGACGAGGCTTTGCGGAATTTTTATTTTGGTTCGCATGAAATTCTCCTTCTAGCTTCATAATAAAAACATCATGTGAAAGGAAGGGAGAAAATTATGGCTAACCGAAATGAAGCAAATAATACAGAAGAGACTCAGCCAAAAGAAGACAAACCAGCATCTTCTTTAATGGAAAAAATACAGCAGCTTGGTCAAACGAATGTACCGCAACTATCGCAGGATTCTAAAATACATTGTTTAACAATTGTTGGGCAGATTGAAGGACATCTTCAGCTTCCGCCACAAAATAAAACAACTAAATATGAGCATCTTATTCCGCAAATTGTCGCCATTGAGCAAAACCCGAAGATTGAAGGAGTACTTGTCATTTTGAATACAGTCGGCGGTGATGTAGAGGCAGGTTTGGCAATTTCTGAAATGCTTGCTAGCCTTTCTAAGCCAACTGTTTCCCTTGTGCTAGGGGGAGGACATTCAATTGGTGTGCCGATTGCTGTATCTTGTGATTATTCATTCATAGCAGAAACAGCAACAATGACGATACATCCAATTCGTTTGACAGGTCTTGTTATTGGAGTTCCGCAAACCTTTGAGTATTTGGATAAGATGCAGGAGCGAGTAGTGAAATTTGTGACAAAGCACAGCAAAATTGAAGAAGATGGCTTTAAAGACTTAATGTTTGCAAAAGGTAACCTGACAAGGGATATTGGAACAAATGTAATTGGCAGTGATGCAGTGACGTCTGGACTGATTGACAGTGTCGGCGGAGTGGGCGAAGCGATGACAAAGCTAAATGAGCTCATTGAACTGAATAAAGATAAGAACGAAGGTATCGTACAATGATTATGTATACGATGATGCCGGAGGAGTTAATGTTTCCTATCGGTCAAGAAACGTATGAAAAACAGCAAGTAATTGATTTTAACGGTATTCCGCTCCTCGTTGCCAAAAATGAGATGCATGAATATGAGGTAGTGCGTGTGCTTTCGACAGATCCAAGCCATTATTTGCATGCTCCTGTTCAGCCAGGGGCAAAGATTCCATTATTATGACTGTATTTTTCCATCTTATGATATAATAGAATTGAATAACCAAACATTAAGCAGCCGAACTAAGGCTGCTTATTTCATACATAAAGATACTTAAGAAAACATAGAAACATTAGGTGATAAACATGGCAAAAAGAAAAACAAGAAAAACGAAAAAGAAACAGCATCTGAAAAAAACAATTCAGTATGAACTTGCTGCTCTTCTTTTAATTACGTTAAGCTTTATCTCTATCTTGCAGCTAGGAGTTGTAGGAAAGACGATTGTGCTGTTCTTTCGTTTCTTTACGGGTGAATGGTATATTTTAAGCCTCCTTGGGCTGATTGTATATGGCGGCTATTTGATGTGGAAAAGAGAGAAGCCATATTTATTTCATACTAAACTGAATGGCCTCTATTTAATTGTTGGAGCAATCCTGCTTTTAACCCATGTATCCTTGTTTAATATGCTGTCAGGAGAAGGTAGATTTACCAATCCAAGCGTCATTTTTAATACTTGGGAGCTGTTTTGGTATGAAGCGGACGGCAATGCCTCAAAGATTGGCTTGGGAGGCGGTATGATTGGGGCAGTCCTGTTTGCGATGTTTCATTATTTATTTGATACGGCAGGCACGCAAATTGTCAGCTTCTTAGCCATTATTACAGGTATAATTCTGTTGACAGGCAAGACGCTCAGCGGTGCATTCCGCAAGATGATGCTGTCTATTTGGAGCTTTATAAAGCGGCAATGGCTGGAGTTTCTAGATGATATTCGTGAGTGGAAAGAAGCGCGCATTGCAAAAAGGGAAGCGAAAAAAGCGGACAGGCAGTCAGACCGGACAGCAAGGAGACAAAGAGTGGAGCGTAGACAAGAAGCTGAGGAGGAAGTTCAGCCTTTAATTGTTAATCCACCTATCCAGCAGTCTGAAGAGCCTGCATATGCTGAACCTATCATTTCTTCTTTTACAGAGAATGCTTATGATGACAGACAAGTCCAGGAAGAAGCTGGCAACGCTAGTGAACCAATTGAAACAGAGGAGATTATTGCTCCGATTACCTTCACAGAGGTGGAGAATAAAGATTATGAGCTTCCGCCTATTAAACTATTAATGGCCCCGAAAAAGGCAGACCAAAGCGGAGAATATGAACAAATTCATGCAAATGCAGCAAAGCTGGAGAGAACATTCCATAGTTTTGGTGTTAAGGCAAAGGTAACTGAGGTCCATCTCGGCCCTGCTGTCACAAAGTATGAAGTGCATCCGAGCGAGGGAGTTAAGGTAAGCAAGATTGTCAATTTAAGTGATGACTTGGCATTGGCTCTTGCGGCAAAGGACATCCGCATTGAAGCGCCAATCCCAGGCAAATCGGCAATTGGGATTGAAGTGCCTAATTCGGAAGTAGCGATGGTGTCATTACGGGAAGTGCTCGAAACGAATAAAAATGATAAGCCGGAAAGTAAGTTAATGATCGCATTCGGGCGAGATATTACAGGGAATGCTGTTTGTGCTGAACTGAATAAGATGCCCCATCTGCTTGTTGCCGGAGCAACCGGGAGCGGTAAGAGTGTCTGCATCAATGGGATTATCACAAGCATTCTCATGCGGGCAAAACCGCATGAGGTTAAGATGATGATGATTGACCCGAAGATGGTCGAGTTGAATGTGTATAATGGTATTCCCCATCTCCTTGCACCTGTTGTTACGAATGCGAAAAAAGCATCTCAGGCTCTTCAGAAGGTCGTAAGCGAAATGGAAAGAAGATATGATTTGTTTTCCCATACAGGAACTCGTAATATTGAAGGCTATAATGACTATGTCAAAAGGTATAATGCAGAGGAGCAGGAAAAGCAGCCTCTTTTGCCGTATATTGTCGTGATCGTAGATGAGCTTGCAGACTTAATGATGGTCGCGTCTAATGATGTGGAAGATTCGATAACAAGACTGGCGCAGATGGCGCGTGCAGCTGGAATTCATTTAATCATCGCAACACAGCGCCCTTCTGTTGATGTAATCACAGGTGTCATCAAGGCGAATATCCCTTCACGGATTGCCTTTGCTGTATCTTCTCAAACAGATTCTCGGACAATCCTTGACATGGGCGGAGCGGAGAAGCTTCTTGGCCGCGGTGATATGCTGTTTTTCCCATATGGAGCGAGCAAACCAGTTCGTGTTCAAGGTGCTTTCTTGTCGGATGAGGAAGTGGAAGAAGTAGTGGACTTTGTTATCGGCCAGCAAAAGGCCCAGTATCAGGAGGAGATGATTCCTGATGAGGTTGCTGAAACAAATCAAGGAGCTGTAGAGGACGATTTGTATGGAGAAGCTGTCGACTTGATTATTGAAATGCAGACTGCGTCTGTAAGTATGCTGCAAAGACGGTTTAGAATCGGATATACAAGAGCTGCCCGCCTCATTGACGAAATGGAGGCAAGGGGCATCGTCGGTCCGTATGAGGGCAGCAAACCGCGGACAGTTCTTGTGCCAAAAGCATCAGAAGAGATCAATTTATAAAACGGATTATCTTTCGTACGCCGAAATAGGTTATACTATTAAAGTTCGGTTTTAAGCATTATAATACAAATGTTTTACTAGACTAAAGGAAAAAATATCTTGTAAAGACGAATATTAAGAGAAAGAAGCAATAGAATTGGAAGTCATTTCCGGACAATTGTTTCTTTTCTCTTTTTTTTCGACTTATTTCACAATTCACTATTTATTTATTAGTCAAAAAGTGTTATAGTATTTTCGATTAGTAGGAATGATTGAACATCAGATGTCTGATGTCTTAGAAAGTTTTTGGAGGAAGGTCGCATGCTAATTAAGTCAGATACAAGGCATTTATATTTGCAGGTTGTGGACAGACTGAAACGTGATATTGAGAATGGGATTTACAAAGAAAAAGAAAAATTCCCTTCTGAATTTGAGCTTGCAAAAACTTTGGGCGTAAGCAGAGCTACACTAAGAGAGGCGCTGCGCACACTGGAAGAGGAAAATGTCATCATAAGGCGTCATGGCGTTGGGACATTTGTCAACAGCAAGCCGCTTTTCAATTCAGGCATTGAACAGCTCCACAGTGTGACCCACATGATTCGGCAAGCTGGAATGAATCCAGGAACAATTTTTCTAAGTTCAACAACTCAATGTTCAACTGAAGAGGATGCAAGGCGTTTTTCCTGCACGCAAGACGAAGAGATAGTAGTGATCGAACGTGTTCGAACTGCTAACGGAGAGCCTGTTGTTTATTGTATAGACAAGCTTCTGCAAAATATTCTGCCTGAAAGATTTTCGTATGAAAACGATTCAATTTTTCAGTTTTTGGAAGCGGATGCCCAAAAGAAAATTACATATGCTGTCGCGCAAATCGAGCCGATCGGCTATCATGAAAAAATCTCTCCGATCTTACAATGCGAGCCTGAAACTGCACTGCTAGTCTTAAAGCAGATGCATTATGATGAAAAGGATGAGCCGGTGCTTTATTCAGTCAATTACTTTAGAGCCGATAAGTTTAGCTTTCAAGTGCTAAGAAAACGAATTTATTCGTGACAATCGGAGAAACTATTGTTAAAGCATTTCTCACTATGAAAACAAAAAACAAAAAAAATTAGGGGGTACAAACCTTGAAAAAGCGTAAATTTGGTTTAGCGCTGTCCTTAGTACTTGCTGCTGGGACTGTTTTAGGGGCTTGTGGTAAAAACGATGATAACGAAGGATCTTCTGGAGAAGAAAAGAGTGATTCTTTCAGCGTTGCAATGGTAACAGATGTCGGCGGTGTTGATGATAAATCATTCAACCAGTCAGCATGGGAAGGCCTGCAAGCTTTCGGTAAAGCAAATGGACTTGACAAAGGAAATGGTATCGACTATTTACAATCTCAATCAGACTCTGATTATTCAACAAACTTGAACAGCTTAGTACGCCAAAAATATGACTTAGTGTATGGTATTGGTTTCATGATGGAAGGGGCAATTGATGAAATTGCTAAACAGCAAACAGATGCTCATTTTGCAATTGTTGATGCTGTAGTTGACGAACCAAACGTAGCAAGCATTACATTTAAGGAACAAGAAGCAGGCTTCCTTGCTGGAGTAGCTGCTGGTAAAGCAACAAAAACAAATAAAATCGGATTCATCGGCGGAGTAGAAAGTGAAGTTATCACTCGCTTTGAAGCTGGCTTTGAAGCTGGTGTAAAAGAAGCTAACCCTGACGCTACAATTGATTCCCAATATGCTGGTGCATTTGACAAGCCGGAAGTTGGAAAAACAATTGCAAGCAAAATGTACTCTTCTGATGTTGACGTAATTTTCCACGCTTCAGGCGGAACTGGTGCTGGTCTTTTCACAGAAGCTCGTGAGCTAAAGGAAAAAGATCCATCAAGAGCAATCTGGGCAATCGGTGTTGACTCTGACCAAGCATCTGAAGGTGTTGTCGGCGACCACAATATCGTATTGACTTCTGCACTTAAAGGTGTGTCTGCTGCAGTTCAAGATATCTCTACTAAAGCTCAAGAAGGAAACTTCCCAGGCGGAGAAACTTCTGTATACGGACTTGCTGAAGACGGTGTTGGTCTAGCTGAAATCAACGAAGAAGCAGAAAACAAAGCAGACATCGAAGCTGCTGTTAAAGAATGGACAGACAAAATTAAAAACGGTGAGTACACTGTTCCTGATACTGTACAATAATTAGATTTAAGAAGTTTTTACAGGAATAAGTGGTTTGCATGGCAAAACACTTATTCCTTTTTTACGACCATAACTAGAATTTTAACTAAAAGGCAGAAGCCTTCTGCTTTTTATTAAAAATTTTACGATGGTGAAATTATAGCGAAATAGTTAAATATCATAGGTTGCAGAAATTCCTCTTACTGCTGACACTTAAATATTTTTTTGCCAGCTGTATTTTTAATTATTTGACATTCGTTTGTGGAGAAGAAGGAGTGAATGAGATGGAATATGTTATTGAGATGCTGAATATCCGAAAAGAATTTCCTGGAATTGTTGCCAATAACAATATAACCCTTCAGTTAAAAAAAGGGGAAATTCATGCATTGTTAGGGGAAAACGGTGCAGGAAAGTCAACATTGATGAACGTATTGTTCGGACTTTATCAGCCGGAAAGAGGAGAAATCAGAGCAAGAGGGAAAGTGGTCAACATCTCCAACCCTAATGTGGCGAATGATTTGGGCATCGGGATGGTCCATCAGCATTTCATGCTGATCGATACCTTTACTGTTACAGAAAACATTATTTTAGGAAAAGAAACAGTAAGTAAAGGAAAAATAGACTTAAAAAAGGCAGAAAATGAAGTAAGAGAAATCAGTGAGCGTTACGGGCTTGCAGTAGACCCACGGGCGAAAATTTCTGATATTTCTGTAGGTATGCAGCAAAGGGTGGAAATCTTAAAGACTTTATACCGCGGAGCGGAAATCCTTATCTTTGATGAGCCTACTGCTGTGCTGACACCTCAGGAAATTACAGAACTCATTGGCATCTTTAAAACATTGATTAAGGAAGGAAAATCCATCATCTTAATCACTCATAAGCTGAAGGAAATCATGGAAGTTTGTGATCGTGTAACCGTTATCCGCAAAGGGGAAGGAATCGGTACATACGATGTAAGCGGAACAAATCCAACAGAGCTTGCAAACTTGATGGTCGGCCGTGAAGTTACATTCAAAACCGACAAAAAAGCACCGCAGCCTAAAGAGACAGTTTTGGAAATTTCTGATTTGACTGTTAAAGATTCTAGGGGAGTACCTGTTGTAAATTCGCTTAACTTGAATGTCCGTGCCGGCGAAGTAGTCGGAATTGCCGGTGTAGATGGTAACGGGCAGTCAGAGCTGATTGAAGCGATAACAGGGCTGCTAAAAAAAGATAACGGAAGCATTAAGCTGAACGGCAAAGAGCTCAGCGTGCTGACACCTAGAAAAATCACAGAAAGCGGTCTCGGCCATATCCCGCAAGACCGTCATAAACACGGCTTAGTTCTTGATTTCCCAATTGGTCAAAACATGGTGCTGCAAACGTATTACAAACAGCCATTTTCTAAGGCTGGCTTCTTGAACAAACGGGAAATTGATTTAAAAGCGAAAACGCTGATTGAAGAGTTCGATGTAAGAACACCTGGCGCACATACTCCAGCGAGAGCTTTATCAGGCGGTAATCAGCAGAAGGCAATCATCGGAAGAGAAGTGGACAGAAACCCAGATCTTTTGATTGCGGCACAGCCGACACGCGGACTTGATGTCGGAGCGATTGAATTTATCCATAAACGTCTGATAGAACAAAGAGATAAAGGAAAAGCGGTGTTGCTTGTTTCCTTCGAACTAGAGGAAATCTTAAATGTTAGCGACCGGATTGCTGTTATCTTTGAAGGGAATATTATTGCGGAGGTAGACCCGAAGAATACAACAGAACAAGAGCTAGGATTATTAATGGCAGGATCGAAAGATAAAAAAGTGGGTGTGGAGAAGAATGTCTAATACAATAAGAAAAATAAGTATACCTGTTATATCTGTATTGCTGGGCATTATAGTTGGAACAATCATCATGCTCGTTACCGGCTATGATCCTGCTGCAGCATATACTGCACTGTGGAACGGCGCATTCGGCGAAGTCTACTTTGTCGGTGAAGTAGTGCGCCAGATTACTCCGTTAATCCTTGCAGGACTTGCAGTGGCATTTGCCTTCCGTACAGGCTTGTTTAATATCGGAGTAGAGGGTCAATTAATCGTCGGCTGGCTTGCAGCAGTGTGGGTCGGAGTCGCTTTTGATTTGCCGAAAATCATTCATTTGCCGTTGGCAGTGCTTGCAGGAGCAGCTGCAGGTGCATTATGGGCATTTGTGCCAGGATTTTTAAAAGCACGCTTCCGAGTGCATGAAGTAATCGTCAGCATTATGATGAACTATATCGCATTGCATGTATCAAACTATTTAATTCGTAATGTATTAACAGATAAGGCAGACCGTACGGAAAATATTCCGGCATCTGCGTCTCTTCGCTCAGATTTCTTGAGCAGCATGACAGATTATTCCCGTTTACACTGGGGAATTTTAATAGCTCTAGCATGTGTGCTTATTATGTGGCTTATTCTTGAAAAAACTGTTAAAGGCTATGAATTGAAAGCAGTTGGCTTTAACCAGAATGCTTCGCAATATGCCGGTATGAATGTTAACAGAAATATCGTTCTTTCTATGGTAATCTCTGGTGCCTTTGCAGGTCTTGCAGGTACAATGGAAGGGTTAGGAACATTCGAATATGTCAGCAATAAAGCTGGATTCACAGGCGTAGGATTTGATGGAATCGCCGTTGCTCTTCTCGGTGCAAATGGACCATTAGGTATTGTCTTTGCAGCCGCTTTATTCGGCTTCTTGAAAGTCGGAGCGTTGAATATGCCGCTCGAGGCTGGTGTGCCGAATGAAATGGTTGATATCATCATCGCATTAATCGTATTCTTCGTGGCAGCAAACTATATGATACGCATCTTCTTAGAGAAAATGAGCAAAAATAAAAGTAAAAAGGGGGAGAAGTAAGTGGGATTAATGGATGTATTATTAATTGTCATTCCTTCTTCACTATTATGGGCTGCTCCGCTGATTTTTACAGCGCTTGGCGGTAACTTCTCAGAGCGTGCCGGTGTTGTTAATATCGGGCTAGAAGGTCTTATGCTGATGGGGGCATTCTCTTCCATCGTATTCAACTTAACTTTTGCAGACAGCTTAGGAGCATGGACTCCTTGGGTAGCCTTATTGTGTGCAATGGTCGTTGGCGCAGTCTTTTCCTTGCTGCATGCTGTTGCGTCCATCACATTCCGCGCTGATCAGACTGTTTCCGGTGTTGCGATAAACTTGCTTGCAGCAGGTTTGGCAATGTTTTTGGTTAAACTGATTTATGACAAAGGACAAACTGCAACAATTCAATACAGCTTCAAAAAAGTGGATATTCCAGTATTGAAAGATATTCCAGTCATTGGAGAATTGTTCTTCCAGAATACGTACTGGACATCTTATCTGGCTATTATAGTAGCTATTATTTCTTGGTTTGTAATGTTCAAAACACCATTCGGTCTTCGTCTCCGTGCTGTTGGGGAGCATCCGATGGCAGCTGATACAATGGGTATCAATGTTACTAAAATGCGCTATATCGGTGTTGTTTTATCTGGTGCGTTAGGCGGTATCGGCGGCGGTGTGTTCGCACAGTCGATTACAAATGACTTCACTCATTCTACAATCAGCGGACAAGGGTTCATGGCTCTTGCAGCATTGATTTTCGGAAAGTGGAATCCATTAGGAGCGATGGGAGCGGCCCTGTTCTTCGGATTTGCCCAATCATTGAGCATCGTCGGAAGCAGCTTGCCATTCCTTGAGAACATTCCGAATGTATACTTGCTGATTGCCCCATATGTGCTGACAATCATCGCACTTACTGGCTTCATCGGCAGAGCAGATGCACCGAAAGCTTCCGGTGTCCCATATATAAAAGGAAGCAGATAATTATATTACGAAAATCTCCTAGTTGCATTTATGCAACTAGGAGATTTTTTTGTTTTAAGGATTATGAAGTGGTATTAAAACATACCATTTGATAAACACGTTGTGATTTGCACGAAAGAAACTTGAAAACGTGTGCTTAACAAAGTTATAGTAAGAATATCCTTTGTATTAGAGTCAATACTATAGTTATAAAAATATGCATTTTTTAGTGCAGTGAACTTAGGAGGTAGCCCATGAGTGTTGCTGAAGAGAAAGTCAGGAAATACGGCGGATATAATCTGCATACTGTTAAGACAGAGAAGTTTAAAACAAATAATATTGTCGTAAAGTGGAAGGCTCCCATTACAGAAGAAAGTGCTACATTAAGGGCTCTTTTGCCGTACGTCCTGCAAAACAGCTCCAATAAGTACCCAAATACCGCAACACTTCGTTCATATTTGGAAGAGTTATATGGAGCGACATTTTTTATTGACCTTTCCAAAAAAGGTGATTATCAAATTATTTCCTTCTCCTTAGAAATAGCTAATGAAAAGTTTTTGAGCAATCCAGACCCGCTGCTGAAAAAAGGCGTCGATTTTTTGGCGGAAATTCTTTTTAACCCTAACGGAGATGGAAAATCCTTCGTAGCAAAAATAGTCGAAGATGAAAAAAGGGCCTTGAAGCAAAGAATTCAATCCATTTATGATGACAAAATGAGGTATGCTAATTTCCGTTTAGTAGAAGAAATGTTTAAAGGAGAGCCATATGCTTTAGGTGTAAACGGCATTGCTGATAAGGTAGATCCTATCACAGCAGAAGAACTGTATCAATACTATGAGAAATCGCGACAAGAGGATCAAATCGATGTATTTGTTGTAGGAGATATTGATGAAGAGGAAATAGCCTCTTATATAAGCACAAAGCTGCCATTTGCTGATAGAACGGCTTCCGAACATACGAGGGCGGTACATAAGGAAGTAAAGGAAAAGGAAGTAAAGGAAGTTCAAGATGTGAAACAAGGCAAACTTCATATCGGTTACAGAACAAATGTTGTGTATGGGGATGAAGATTATTTTGCTTTGCAAATATTCAATGGCATTTATGGCGGCTTTTCCCACTCCAAGCTTTTCCTTAATGTAAGAGAAAAAGAAAGTCTTGCTTACTATGCTGCAAGCCGGATTGAAAGTCATAAAGGCTTGCTGATGGTTTTGTCAGGGATTGACCAGCAAAATTATGAAAAGGCTGTATCTATCATTAAGGAGCAGTTAGACCTAATGAAAAAGGGTGATTTCACTGATGATGAAATTATGCAGACAAAGGCAGTCACTCATAATCAAATGCTTGAAACACTTGATACAGCAAGAGGTATGATAGAGGTGTTCTACCATAATGCAGTAAGCGGTGTAAAAGTGGATATGTCCCAATGGCTGCAATCCATCAGCAAGGTAACGAAGGAAGAAATTCAAAGTGTTGCTAATAAAATCGAATTGGATACAATCTATTTCCTATCAGGATCGGAGGGGAATAACTAATGGAAAAAATCTCTTTTGAACAGCTGCAGGAAGAACTTTTCTTTGAAGAGCTTGATAATGGGCTTAAAGTCTATATTCTCCCGAAAAAAGGCTTCAACAAAACATTCTGTACGTTTACAACAAATTACGGGTCTGTTGACAACATGTTCGTCCCGTTGAACGGAACAGAATATAAAAAAGTTCCAGATGGCATCGCTCATTTTCTAGAGCACAAGCTTTTTGAGAAGAAGGACCGTGATGTCTTCCAAGAGTTCAGCAAAAACGGAGCTTCTGCTAATGCATTTACCTCCTTTACAAGAACGGCTTATTTATTTTCTAGCACACAGAATGTTGAAAACAACCTAGAAACATTAATTGATTTTGTGCAAGATCCATATTTCTCTGAACAGACAGTTGAAAAGGAAAAAGGTATTATCGGCCAAGAAATTACGATGTATGATGATAATCCTGACTGGCGTTTGTATTTTGGCTTGATTGAAAACATGTATAAAAACCATCCTGTTAAAATTGATATTGCAGGTACAATTGAGTCGATATCACATATTACAAAGGATTTGCTGTATGAGTGCTATGATACTTTTTATCACCCTAGCAATATGCTCTTGTTTATTGTCGGTCCGGTAGATCCTAACGAATATATGGAAAGTATTAAAGCAAACCAGCAGAAGAAGGACTATACGAAAAAGTCGGAAATAAAAAGGCAGTTTGAGGAAGAACCACTAGAGGTGCATAAAAAGAAACAAGTGCTTAATATGAATGTGCAAACATCCAAATGCCTTGTCGGCGTTAAAGCAGTGGACACCGAGCAGCAAGGTGCTGAAATGCTGAAGAATGAGCTGTGTATTAACACGTTGCTCGACTTGCTTTTCTCTAACAGCTCCGAAAATTATCAACATCTGTTTTCTGAAGGGTTGATTGATGATACCTTCTCTTATGATTATACACAGGAAAAGGGCTTTGGCTTTGCGATGGTCGGCGGAGATACAAGCAAGCCGGATGAACTTGCAGAGCAAATTCAAAAAATACTTCTAGAGGCAAAATCAACTGCGATTCAAAAGGAAACGCTTGAACGGTCGAAAAAGAAACGAATCGGAACCTTCCTTCGTGCCGTTAATTCACCTGAATATATTGCGAATCAGTTTACAAGATATTCCTTCAATGATATGAATTTATTTGATGTTGTCGGAACGATTGAACAAATAACTGTAGAGGACATTCAGGCAGCTGCACAGCGGTTTATTGACGAAGACAGAATCACTGTCTGCCAAGTTGTGCCAAAGGCATAGCATAAGGCAGTTAACAGCAAAAAGGAAATGGGATGAAACCCACTTCCTTTTTTGCTGTACACATTAGAAATGACGGAGTGAACAAAATGGGGAAACATATTTTAATTACAGGAGCAACAGGGGAAATTGGCACAGCCATTGCAAAATTGCTAGCAAGCAAGGGGTATTCCTTGTATTTGCATTATAACCAGAATGAGGAGGCTATCCGAAAACTACTTGGAGAGATAGCGCCATTTGGTCAAGATTATATAGCAATAAAAGCTGACTTAAGCAAACGGGATGGATATAAACAAGTGATAAATTCAATTTTTTCCCTTGATGGTATCGTGTATGCCAGCGGAGTGAGTGTTTACGGAATGTTGGCGGATACGACTGATGAAATAATGGACCAGCTATGGAATCTACATGTCGCTTCCTTAATATCTGTCACAAGGGAGCTTTTGCCGAAAATGACACAAAAGCAAGCTGGTAATATTGTCGCTATATCTTCGATTTGGGGACAGATCGGTGCATCGATGGAGGTTGCTTATTCCACTGTAAAGGGTGCCCAACTATCCTTCGTTAAGGCATTGAGCAAGGAAGTTGCCAGAAATGGTATTCGCGTTAATGCTGTGGCACCTGGTGCTATCGATACAAAGATGCTCGGCATGTTTACAGCTGAAGAAAAGGAATGGATGGCAGAGGAAATTCCGATGGGCAGGCTTGGAAAGGCAGAGGAAGTCGCACAAAGCGTTTTATTTTTGCTGTCTGGCGACTCCTCTTATTTAACAGGACAAGTATTATCACCAAATGGCGGCTGGCATGTGTAAAAGATTTTTTCCTAAGTTGTTATGCATATAATTCGGTTGAACAATCCAAAATAACTATGTAATACAACTTACAGAATGGAAAGGAGTACCTCTATGTCTATATTGCAAAACTGGGATCAATGGAAAGACTTTTTAGGTGACCGCCTTAATCATGCACAAAACGAAGGAATGAACAAAGGCGTTATTGGTGATCTTGCATTCCAAATTGGTGATTACTTATCAAACCAAGTAGAACCAAAAAACGATCAGGAAAGAATTCTTGCTGATCTTTGGTCTGTTGCTTCTGAAGAAGAGCAGCATGCAATTGCGAACATGATGGTCAAGCTTGTTCAAAACAACGGAACTGACCGTTAATTAGGATTATTTTTCGAGGCGGCTATATCTATAGGGAGATCCGTAAAAAGCAAGAAGGCAATTAAAGCTATTCCTTTTTTTCATTTTATGGTCACCTTATGGATAAGCTGCCTCTTTTCCTTTTTGAAAAACAGCTTCAAATAATACATAGCTGCACATGCTTCTAATTTTATCGGAAAGTGCTTGGTTTTTTCTTTCATCTTTAGGAACTTTCCTTTATTATTATATAGAGTTAAAAAAACGAACAGAACAAGATTTGGGGAGGATTTTTTTGAGAGAGAAGGAATGGTATCTGGAATATGAAATCCAAAAAAATCGACCTGGACTACTCGGGGAAATATCATCATTGCTAGGTATGCTTTCCATCAATATTATTACCATCAATGGGGTCGATGATGGGCGGAGAGGCCTTTTAATGACAACAACCGATGATGAGCAGGTGAGGCGTCTGGAATCCATCCTTTATACGATGGACACGATCAAGGTGTTCAAGCTCCGTGTGCCGACTCTTCGGGACAAAATGGCTGTGCGTCATGGCAGATACATACAAAGAGATGCAGATGACAAAAAAACATTTCGGTTTGTCCGCACTGAACTGGGGCTATTGGTCGATTTTATGGCAGAACTGTTTAAGCTCGAAGGACATCGGCTAATAGGGATAAGAGGAATGCCCAGGGTTGGCAAAACAGAATCGATTGTCGCAGCAAGCGTCAGTGCTAACAAAAGGTGGCTTCCAGTCAGCTCAACGTTATTAAAACAGACTGTCAGAAGTTCACTGATTCAAGATGAGTATAGTGAGAACAATCTTTTTATTATAGATGGAGTTGTTTCTAGCAAGCAGATAAACGAGAAGCATTGGCAGCTGATCAGGGAAGTGATGCGCCTTCCTGCTGTCAAAGTGGTCGAGCATCCGGATGTGTTTGTTCATAATACGGAATATTCACTAGATGATTTTGATTATATTATCGAGCTTCGTCATGAGCCGAATGAAGAAATCATCTTAGATGTCCGCAAAAAGAATGCGCTGCTTTTACAAAATGAGTTTCAAGGATTTGATTTTTAGCAAGTTGGAAGGTGTTATTTGTGAGTGAACTAGGAAACAGATTAAAAGAAGCAAGGCTTGCAAAAGGCTTAAGCCTTGAGGAGCTGCAAGAAATTACAAAAATACAAACCCGTTATCTTATCGGGATTGAAGAGGGCAACTTCAGCATGATGCCCGGGAATTTTTATGCCAGAGCGTTCATTAAACAATATGCGGAAGCAGTAAATTTGCCTGCTGATGACTTGTTTGAAGAATATAAGAGCGAAATCCCGTCAAGCGGCAATGAGGAAATACCAGAGAAGCTCTCAAGGGTGACATCAAGACAAACGATGTCAGAAGGCGGATCAAAGGTATTTGATATATTGCCGAAGATTCTTATTACATTGCTCGTTATTGGTGTGGCTGCCATTGCTTGGTATTTCATATCAAAAGGCGGCAATGGTGACTCTGCTGCAGAGAATGAAAACGCCCCAACAGAGGCGAAATATGGCGAGTCAGAAACGCTGAAGGATACGGAAAACAGCGAGGCGAAAGATGACAATGCCTCTGAAGAAAAAGCGGCCGATACAGCAACTAAAGAAGATGAGCCTGCTGAAGAAGAGGAAGAGGAAACGCCTAAGCAGGAAATTACCGTTAGCGGAACAAGCGGAAGCGCCTCTACATATGAATTGAAAAATGCGGACAAGTTCAGCGTCAAGCTTGTTTCAACAGGACAGACATGGGTGAACATGCAAAACGGCAAAGGGTATTCTTTCTTCCAAGGCATTCTCGATAAAGATGGAGAAGAATCTAAGACAGTAGATTACTCGAAGGAAACAGAAGCGGTGCTTGTCATCGGTAACAGCAGTCAAACAGAGGTTTATGTTAATGATGAGAAAATCGATTTTGCTGTTTCGCCGTCAGATTCCGTACGCCAAGACATCACAATCAAGTATGTCAAGGATAGTGAATAACAAAAACCATTTAGCAAGAAAAAAGGGCTGTGTAATCGGCTCTTTCTTGCTTTTTGCAGACTTCTTTCTTAATATGCAGCATGTTTAGAGAGTCTGCTAGGTCACTATATTTCGCTTTTTTTATTATTATTGGGTATAATACTAATGTTTTCATACTATTTTGGCTAATTTTGCGTAACGTAAGTCTTCTTTGACTGGCCAATAATGAAATAACGCTATTTTTGTACATAAAACGGAGGAAGTAAGATGAATTTACCTAACAAAATAACCATTTCAAGAATACTGTTAATTCCGGTATTTTTAGTCATTATGCTTGCAGACTTTTCTTGGGGCGAACTGGAGATGCTTGGCGTTTCATTGCCTGTGACTCATTTTGTCGGCGCACTTCTGTTCATTTTGGCATCGACAACAGATTGGGTTGACGGCTACTTCGCACGAAAATATAATCTCGTGACAGACTTGGGCAAATTTCTTGACCCTTTGGCAGATAAACTGCTTGTATCAGCTGCTCTAATTGTACTTGTAAGTTTTGATATGGCTTCTGCCTGGATTACTATTGTCATTATCAGCAGAGAATTTGCTGTAACAGGGCTGCGTGCTATTCTTGCAAAAGGCGGAGAAGTGGTCGCTGCAAACATGCTTGGGAAAATAAAGACATGGGCACAAATCGTCGCAATTTCCGCATTGCTTTTGCACAACATGATTTTTGAATTGATTGGACTACAATTCGATCAAATCGCTTTATGGGTTGCTTTAATCTTTACAATCTGGTCTGGTTGGGACTATTTCGCTAAGAATAAGCATGTTTTTGCTAATTCTAAATAATTTTCAGCAGAAATTAACTTTTGAATTAAAGGCAAGTTGGGAATAAGGAAAGAGACACCCATATATGGGAGAGAGAAAGGGGAAATGAACGGATGAATGCAGAAATCATAGCTGTTGGTTCTGAGCTGCTGCTCGGTCAAATCGCCAACACAAACGCCCAATATATTTCAAAGCAACTGGCAAATCTCGGAGTAAATGTTTATTATCACACAGCGGTTGGGGACAATTCAACCCGCTTGGAGGATGCGATTAAGATTGCCGAGTCTCGTTCAGATCTTCTTATTTTTACCGGGGGGCTTGGTCCTACAAAGGATGATTTGACGAAGGAGACAATCGCTTTGCATCTTGGGAAAAAGCTTGTCTTTGATGAAGATGCTCTCCATTCAATCGAGCAATACTTTGTGCGTTCTAAGCGCACGATGACAGAAAATAACAAGAAGCAGGCGCTAGTACTGGAAGGCTCCCGCATACTTGCAAATGATCATGGAATGGCGCCTGGAATGTTCCTTGAAAAAGACAGCCGTTTCTACATGCTCCTTCCTGGTCCGCCTAAGGAAATGCAGCCAATGTTCGATGTATACGGCTATCAGGCACTGCAGGAAAAGCTGACAACAAAAGAGCTTATCGTCTCAAGAGTGCTGCGCTTTTTCGGCATAGGAGAATCGCTGCTGGAAACAGAAATTGTTGATTTGATTGATAAGCAGTCGAATCCGACAATCGCACCGCTGGCTGGCGAAGGGGAAGTCACTCTCCGCATAACATGCAAGCATGATTCACAAGAGGAAGCAGAGCGTTTAATTGATGCTGCTGAAACAGAGATTTTTGAACGTGTCGGCGAATTCTTCTATGGGTATGATGACACGACTCTTGCTAAAGAGCTTTCTAAGGAATTAGAGAAACACGGACTGACTGTCGCTGCGGCCGAAAGCCTCACCGGCGGATTGTTCCAGCAGGAAATGACGAACATCCCAGGAGCAGGCGTTGTTTTTGGCGGTGGAGTGGTCTGCTATACGAATGAAGTGAAGCAAAATGTTCTTTCTGTTAAGGAAGAGACTATTAAGAAACACGGTGTTGTAAGTGAGCAGTGTGCAATCGAACTGGCTGAAAACGTCGCTAAACTGATTGGCACAGATATCGGAATCAGCTTCACAGGAGTCGCTGGTCCTGATGAGTTAGAAGGGCATCCGGTTGGAACTGTTTATATCGGAATTGCTGTGAAAGGAAAACCGACTATTTCAGAAAAGCTTCTTCTTGGAGGAGGACGTTCGGCAAACAGAAGCAGATCGTCAAAATACGGACAATTTTTCCTGCTTAAAGAATTGAAGAAGCTGTAATTAGCACTCCTGGCTCGTTTCTTAGTTATGGTGCAGCATTTTAAAAAAAACGAATGAATGTTCTACTTTTTGCTGTACAAACTCGGAGAAAAAGAGTATATTTAATATATATTCTTGAACACCAAATGAATCTGCCGAATGGGAAATGATTCATTTTTATATATTAAAGGAGGAGAATTTTTTGAGCGATCGTCAAGCTGCTTTAGAAATGGCATTAAAACAAATAGAGAAACAATTTGGTAAAGGTAGTATCATGAAATTAGGAGAACAGACAGACCGGGTTGTCTCCACTATTCCGAGCGGTTCATTAGCATTGGATGCAGCACTTGGGGTTGGCGGATATCCACGAGGCCGTATTATTGAAACCTATGGTCCTGAAAGCTCAGGTAAAACGACTGTTGCTCTACATGCAATTGCAGAAGTTCAAGCAACTGGTGGACAAGCTGCATTTATCGATGCAGAGCATGCGTTAGACCCTGTTTACGCACAAAAGCTCGGTGTAAACATTGATGAGCTGCTTCTTTCTCAGCCGGATACGGGAGAACAAGCGCTTGAAATCGCGGAAGCATTGGTAAGAAGTGGTGCCGTTGATATCCTTGTTATCGATTCCGTTGCAGCACTTGTACCTAAAGCGGAAATTGAAGGAGAGATGGGTGATTCCCATGTTGGTTTGCAAGCTCGCTTGATGTCACAAGCGCTTCGTAAGCTTTCAGGTGCAATCAACAAATCGAAAACAATCGCGATTTTCATTAACCAGATTCGTGAAAAAGTTGGCGTTATGTTCGGAAACCCTGAAACAACACCAGGTGGCCGCGCATTGAAATTCTATTCAACTGTTCGTTTAGAAGTTCGCCGTGCTGAAACACTTAAACAAGGTACGGATATAGTCGGAAATAAAACGAAAATCAAAGTTGTGAAAAATAAAGTAGCACCGCCGTTCCGAGTTGCGGAAGTCGACATCATGTATGGAGAAGGTATATCCAAAGAAGGCGAGACAATTGATCTTGGTTCTGAGCTGGATATTGTTCAAAAGAGCGGATCTTGGTATTCTTATAATGATGAGCGTTTAGGCCAAGGCCGTGAAAATGCGAAGCTTTTCCTTAAAGAAAACAAAGATATTCTTCTTGAAATTCAGAAGAAGATTCGTGACCACTACGGTTTGGATAACGAAGTTGTCTTAAAACCAGGACAAGATGAAGAAGACCAAGAGTCTTTTGAATTAGTAGACTAACGTAAAGGATAGGATAGCGGTCACTAGACTGCTATCCTTTTTTCGTTATTTGAAAAACAGCTAAAGGTGCTGTTTAGGTATTTTTTTCCTGTCTATACTAGTAATACGAATCGATTTTATCTGAGGGTTGGGAATTAGAATCTATTCGTTTCGCAACAGTTTTTTACAAGAAGAGAGAAAGATGTATAATTTACCAGTAAATGCTAGATTATGCATAGGCGAATAAGATGAAACCCCTTAAATTAGTGTCTATCCTCCTAATTCAAGCTCTTGACAATGAATTGGCACAACTATACAATTATATTGTATATTTTACATTTTTATGAGTATGAAAAACCTAGAAACTATGTGCTAGGGCAGTATTTTCGCTTTAAAAAGAACTATAAGCCAATACTTTTAAAATCGTAACAACACAATTTAATAGCAAGAGGAGGTGAAATGATGGAAACCAATACAATTATCATCTCCATTTTGCTTGGCCTAATCGTAATTGCCGTTGTTGGCTTTGTTGTATATTTTATTCGTAAGTCCAATGCTAATGCAAAAATTGCTAATGCGACAATGACTGCTGAACAAATGATTGAAACTGCAAAACGTGAAGCAGAAGCATTGAAAAAAGAAGCTTTGTTAGAAGCAAAGGATGAGATTCACAAGCTTCGCAGTGAAGCAGAACTAGAAGTTCGTGATCGAAGAAATGAACTACAAAAACAAGAAAATCGTTTATTGCAAAAAGAAGAAAACCTTGACCGTAAGGGAGAGGCGCTTGATAAACGGGAAACAATTTTAGAAAAGAGGGACGATTCTCTTAATAAAAGACAACAGCATATGGAAGAGATGGAGAGCAAAGTGGATGAGATGGTTCGCAAGCAGCAAACTGAACTAGAGCGCATTTCCGGTTTAACTCGCGAAGAGGCAAAATCCATCATTTTAGACAAAACAGAGCAAGATATCGCCCATGATATCGCTATAATGATTAAAGAAAGCGATACAAGAGCAAAAGAGGAAGCAGACAAGAAAGCGAAAGAAGTTCTGTCGCTTGCTATCCAAAGATGTGCCGCAGATCATGTTGCCGAAACAACTGTATCCGTGGTTAACTTGCCTAATGATGAGATGAAAGGCCGAATCATCGGTAGAGAAGGGCGCAACATTCGTACGCTTGAGACACTTACTGGAATTGATTTAATTATTGATGACACACCAGAAGCTGTCATTCTTTCAGGTTTTGACCCTATCAGAAGGGAAACAGCAAGACTGGCCCTTGATAAGCTTGTGCAGGATGGCCGCATCCATCCAGCTCGCATTGAGGAAATGGTCGATAAGGCAAGACGTGAAGTTGATGAACATATCCGTGAAATCGGTGAACAGACAACATTTGAAGTTGGTGTACATGCACTTCACCCTGACTTGATCAAAATTCTCGGCCGTTTAAAATTCAGAACAAGCTACGGCCAAAATGTGCTGAAACACAGTATAGAGGTTGCACAGCTTTCAGGTATACTTGCTGCGGAACTTGGGGAAGATGAAACACTTGCGAGAAGAGCAGGATTGCTCCATGACATCGGAAAAGCTATTGACCATGAAGTCGAAGGAAGCCATGTTGAAATTGGGGTAGAACTTGCCACCAAGTATAAAGAACATCCTGTGGTTATTAATAGCATTGCTTCCCATCATGGCGATACAGAGCCTACTTCTATTATTGCGGTACTTGTTGCTGCTGCTGATGCACTTTCAGCTGCAAGACCTGGTGCCCGCAGAGAGACACTAGAGAATTATATTCGCCGTCTCGAAAAATTAGAAGAAATCTCTGAATCATATGATGGTGTTGAGAAGTCGTTTGCTATTCAAGCAGGCCGTGAAATACGAATAATGGTTAAACCTGACTTGATTGACGATTTGGAATCACATCGATTAGCACGTGATATCCGCAAAAAGATCGAAGAAGAGCTGGATTATCCAGGACATATCAAGGTTACAGTTATACGTGAAACAAGAGCTGTTGAATACGCAAAATAAAAAAACGGTGCCATGTGCACCGTTTTTATTTTGAAAAGCTGTATAAGAGAAAAAGAATGAATGTATGTTAAACTAAAGAGAACCTAGTTTGGATAGGAAGCTGCCATATTTGGCAGGGCTTCATAGAAAGGATTTATATTATGCATATTTTATTTATAGGCGATGTGGTCGGATCGATGGGAAGGGACATGATTAAAGAATATGTGCCAAAGCTGAAGGAAAAATACCGCCCTCAATTGACGATTATTAATGGTGAAAATGCTGCTGGCGGCAAAGGGATTACAGAAAAAATTTACCGCGGCTTTTTAGAGGTTGGAGCTCAAGCGGTGACTTTAGGTAATCACACTTGGGATAATCGGGAGATTTTTGATTTTATTGATGAAGCCAAATATTTGGTGAGACCAGCCAATTTTTCGGAGAATAATCCTGGCAAAGGCATGGTTTTTGTCAAAATCAATGATATAGAAGTAGCTGTCATCAATCTGCAAGGAAGAACCTTCATGAATCCAAGTGATGATCCATTTGTAAAAGCAGATGAACTGATTGCTGAAGCGAAAAAACGAACAGATATTATCTTTGTTGATTTTCATGGAGAGGCAACAAGTGAAAAGCAGGCAATGGGCTGGTACTTAGATGGCAGGGTTACAGCAGTTATCGGAACACATACCCATGTACAAACAGCTGATAACCGCATCCTTCCGCAAGGAACAGCATTTATGGCAGATGTCGGCATGACAGGCCCCTATGACGGCATATTAGGAATGGAACGGTCAGCTGTCATTAACAGATTTTTGACAAACTTGCCGACACGCTTTGAGCCGCCAAAATCAGGAAGAGCGACTTTGAGTGCATGTCTGATCGAGGTGGACAAAAAAACCGGCAAAGCGAAAAAAATCAACCGAATCCTTATTAATGAAGATCATCCATTCTTCTCTTAATAAAGTGGAAACCGAAACGTAAAGTTTCGGTTTTTTTATTTTGTTATACAGTGTTTTACGCAATTTAGGATTATTTTTCCTAAATTTTTGTCCAAGCTGGAATAAGTGTTTTAAAAGCAGAATATAGTAGCAATGGAATGATATATATCCTGATGTGTTCTATTAATATGCTGAACATGCGGGGGGGTTAACAAGGAGGAGCTAGAAATGGAGATATTAAAGGTTTCAGCAAAGTCTAGTCCCAATTCTGTAGCTGGTGCGCTTGCAGGTGTTCTGCGTGAAAGAGGCGGAGCAGAAATCCAAGCTATTGGTGCAGGTGCATTGAATCAAGCTGTTAAAGCAGTTGCTATCGCAAGAGGGTTTGTAGCACCTAGCGGAGTGGATTTAATTTGTATCCCAGCCTTCACTGATATCGTTATTGACGGTGAGGAACGAACAGCCATCAAGCTCATTGTAGAGCCTAGATAAACAGGCGAAAAATAGGCAAATGAACAAACCATAACCCTGTTAACACTGCTCTTTTACATAGTAAATAGCCGGCAGAGGAATAAGGGACTGAACCTGTATGATTAGCCATACAGGTTCTTTTTTTAGCAAGTAGGCGCTTTTGGATAAAAGCAGAATATAATATAGTTAATTATGATTTCACGAGGTGAGAAGATGGCAGCATTGCCTTTTTTTGATGGACATTGTGATGTGTTGTTTAAAATGTTTTTAGACCAGAAGATTCATTTTCATGAAAGCAACAAACTGCAAGTTACCTATAAGGGATTACGCAGCAGCGGAGCAAAGGTTCAATGCTTTGCGATTTATCTGCCTGAATCCGTGCATCCTGATGTGCGCTTTGATGCAGCCTTGAGAATGGTTGATATCTTTTATGAACAAATCTTAAAACCGAATCCGCTTTTAAAGCTAATTAAAAGCCAACAGAATATTGATTCCCTATTGCCGGATGAAATCGGTATTGTCTTAACATTAGAAGGGTGTGAAGCGATCGGGGAGGATTTAGTTAAGCTTAAAACCTTGCTGCGTCTTGGCGTTACCTCTGTTGGACTGACTTGGAATCACGCCAACGCTGTAGCCGATGGAGCGATGGAGCCAAGAGGGGCTGGGCTGACTGTCTTTGGCAAAGAAGTAGTGAAAGAGCTTAATAGTAAGAAAGTCTGGTGCGATGTCTCCCATCTTTCAGAAAGAGGCTTTTGGGATACACTGGAAGTGGCAGACTACCCATTCGCTTCTCATTCGAACGCGTACACATTATGTCCTCATCCAAGAAACTTGCGAGATGATCAAATAAAAGCGCTGATTGATGTGAACAGTGTTATCGGCATCACATTTGTTCCACCTTTTTTGAGCGGAACAGACTCTGCGGCGCTAACAGATGTGATTCGGCATGTAGATTATATTTGTTCATTAGGGGGCGAGGATCATGTGGGATTCGGCTCCGATTTTGATGGCACAGACTCATTTGTGTGCGGCCTCGAGTCCATTTATGGCTATGAAAATCTAATCAATGAACTGTTAAAATACTATACTACCAGTCAGACAGAAAAGTTTCTGTTTCAGAACATGAAAAAACGGTATCCACACGAGTAGCCAACATTCGTTCATCCAGTATGCTCTAAGAACCTTCCTATTGTGTTCATAGCTTGAAAGGCTTATACTAATATAATGTAAACTTGTCAAAACTAGCATATGAATGCGTTAATGGGAAATTTTTCAACAAAAGCTTATGGATGATATTGACATCTCATCGATAAGAGAGGAGTATGTTAAATGAACGAAAAACAGCGTTTAGAAACTCAAAAATTGGATACTGTTACTTCAACGGTTAAAAAACCTGAAAAAGACTACAGCAAATATTTTGAAACTGTCTATACACCTCCATCCTTAAGGGATGCAAAGCGCAGAGGAAAGGAAGAAATCCGTTATGAAAATGACTTTGTGATTTCTGAACAATTCCGCGGTATGGGAGAAGGACGGAAGTTTTATATCCGCACATTCGGCTGCCAGATGAACGAACATGATACAGAAGTAATGGCAGGTATTTTCTTAAGTTTAGGCTATGAGCCGACGAATACAGTAGAGGATGCGAATGTCATCCTGCTGAACACATGTGCAATTCGTGAAAATGCAGAAAATAAAGTGTTCGGTGAGCTTGGTCATCTTAAGTCTCTGAAAACAGAGAAGCCTGATCTTCTACTTGGCGTTTGCGGCTGTATGTCTCAAGAGGAATCTGTCGTTAATAAAATTTTAAAAACATATAACCAAGTTGATATTATCTTTGGAACTCATAATATTCACCGTTTGCCAAACATCCTTCATGAAGCTTATATGTCCAAGGAAATGGTCGTAGAAGTATGGTCGAAGGAAGGGGATGTTATTGAAAACCTTCCGAAAGTACGTAATGGACAGATTAAAGCATGGGTTAATATTATGTACGGCTGTGATAAGTTCTGTACATACTGTATTGTGCCTTATACTCGAGGCAAGGAAAGAAGCCGACGTCCTGAGGATATTATTCACGAAGTCCGTCAGTTGGCAGCACAAGGCTATAAGGAAATCACACTCCTAGGACAGAACGTTAATGCATATGGTAAAGACTTTACAGATATGAACTACCGCCTAGGTGACTTGATGGATGAAATCAGCAAAATCGATATTCCGCGCATTCGTTTTACAACAAGCCATCCGCGCGACTTTGATGACCATTTGATTGAAGTTTTGGCTAAAGGCGGCAATATGGTTGAGCATATTCATTTGCCAGTACAATCAGGTTCTTCTGATGTATTGAAAATCATGGCTCGAAAATATACGAGAGAGCAGTATTTAGAGCTTGTTCGCAAAATGAAAGCAGCGATTCCAAACTTGACGTTAACAACAGATATCATCGTCGGCTATCCAAATGAAACAGAAGAGCAATTCCAAGAAACACTTTCTTTATATGAAGAAGTTGGCTTCGAAGCTGCTTATACGTTCATTTATTCACCGCGTGAAGGAACTCCTGCTGCCAAAATGAAGGACAATGTGCCGATGGAAGTGAAAAAGGAACGTCTGCAGCGCTTGAATGCATTGGTGAATGCAAAATCAGCTGAATCCATGAAGAGCTATAAAGGCCAAATCGTGGAAGTACTGGTAGAAGGCGAAAGCAAAAAACAATCGGATGTGCTTGCAGGCTATACGCGCAAAAACAAGCTTGTGAACTTTGTCGGTCCGAAATCAGCAATCGGCAAGCTCGTATCAGTTAAAATTACAGATGCGAAAACTTGGTCATTAAATGGTGAAATGATTGAGATTATCGAAGCTGTAGAGGCAAACTGAGATGGCTAAATATTCTAAAGAAGAAATATTGAAGCGGACAGAAGAGCTTGCCAAAATGATTCAGGAAACAGAAGAGGTTGATTTTTACATACGTGCGGAAAAACAAATCAACCAAAACAGTAAAGTGAATGACCGAATTGCTCAGATTAAAAAGCTGCAGAAGCAAGCAGTAAATTTGCAGCATTATGGAAAAATCTCAGCACTGAAGGAAACAGAAGCGAAGATTGATGCACTTCAAGCAGAAATTGACGAGATACCGATCGTATCAGAATTTAAAGAATCACAAAAAATTGTCAATGACATGCTGCAGCTCGTGACGAAAACAATTGCCAACAATGTTGTTGATTCCTTTGATGATATAAATACAACAAACAAAAATAAGCTTCATTAAGAAGCATGTTAAAAAGCCAACAATGTTGAACTGCGCCCCAATTGGTAGACACTGTCTAACAATTGGAGATGCAGTTTTTTTATGACTAAATATACAAGTGATATAAAATTAAATATTGTCCAAGGCTTCAACCCGAAAGTAATTGCCACTAATGGATACTGCATTCTTTTTAAAATCCCTAGTTATACAATGGTGTATAATTAGCAGAGATAAATGAAGGTTGGCGATATAGAAGCCCCTGAACCGCAAGAAAAGGGGCATCCATCCGTAAAAAAACCAACCTATTCACTTGTTTCGGAGATGTTAGAGAAAACCCTTGAACGTTCACCAGAAGAGCAAATCAGATCAAGGCTGGCATTACCAGATGAAAACAATATCATCATGCCCTCCAAAAAAGAGGAATGAAACAAAGTATGTCTCATAAAGGAAACTGTTACGATAGCTCAGTGATGGAGAATTTCTTCGGGATGATGAAATCAGAATTCCTTTAATATAAGGAATTCGAATATGTAGAACATCTTAAATAAGAACCTTGAAAAATATATGGAATATTATAATGCCAAACGGATAAGGCAAATTCAAAATGAGTCCGGTACAATACCGAACTCATTTTGAGCAAGCTGTCTGATGAAATAACCGTACCTAACTTTCATGGGTCACTTCCATGTTGTTGGCTTTTTATCTTTTACAGTTATTTATTATTAAGAATGTTGATTGCTTGCAGGAACGCTTTCCTGTATTCCTGCTGTTCCTTCATTGCAGTCTCGAGAGTAGTCAGCAAGGATTTGTTTAGCTGTCTTGTTTCTCTGTCTCGATTGTTACTTTGCTGAATAGTATTTAAAAGAAAGGTGTAAACAAGCATTAAGCTCGAATAATTGTCCACATAGGTTAAACTGACTGCACTGCCCCCATTTCCTCCTTCTGCGTGTGTGTTGACAGAAGGTGCTCCTGATTCAAGGATTTTGTCAACAAGCTCCTCTGGCACGCCTAATTCCTGCAGCTTTTCCTTCGTTAAGCCAATGTTCTTTTCCGCCATGTTCCCACTTCCTTTCGTTTATGTAATATATATAAGATAAGAAGGGCAGTCATGCCCATAATTGACGAATCAATCACGGAAATGCTGCCCGGAAATTTTGATTAGTATTAAGCTTCGTTCACCTGTTCAGGGTTGTTCTCGTTGAAAGAAACAGCAGTAGCATCACCAGCACTGTTTGCATTTACAAGAATTCCGCCAATGAAGAAGTTCAACAAGTTTACACCTACAGCAGCTCCTCCAGCAGCACCAGCAGCAGAAAATTGGTTAGCTAGGTTACCGTTACCTTGAGTAGCGTTTGTAAATGCACGAAGTTCTGTACCGTTACCAGAGCCAGAACGGCTTCTTTTGTGAGAATCAGATGTGCATCCAGACAACATATGATTTCACCTCCTTTCAAGCAACATTTCTTTTTTTGTTATTTCTTTATGAAATTAGAAAGGTCTAATGAGAAAAGTGATTTTCCATTTACATTTACTTTTAAATTTCCTTCCTCATTTGAAGCGTCAATGACAGGTAGCTTTTCTTTCAGCTTGCTGAGGTTATCCTCATTCAGCAAGTCTTTAATGGAATTAATATTTAGTGTATTGACTGCTTTTTCCTTTATCGCATCCACACTTTTATTCGCAACAGTGTCTGTGACCTTGCTGCTGAGCTTTTTTGCCAAGCCGCCCATTTCTTCTGTCATCTTGTTCATGAACTGCTCCACATATGCTG
Organism: Niallia laureatilytica; assembly: GCF_046613985.1. Classification (NCBI taxonomy): domain Bacteria; kingdom Bacillati; phylum Bacillota; class Bacilli; order Caryophanales; family Bacillaceae; genus Niallia; species Niallia laureatilytica. The sequence continues at coordinate 833,144 of NZ_JBKKHP010000002.1, forward strand.
CTCTTTCTTCATTTGAAACTTCTTTTCCATTTACATTAAACTTTAAATCGAATTGATCTTTTATATTGAATTTCCCTGCCAACTCCCTCACCCCCTTGCCGTATAGTACAGTATATAAAAACGAGACCAAGCTGTATCCGCGAATTAATCAGTGCAAACGCATATTTTTAAGACAACAATACAAATAAGCCTTGTTTGAAAGCGTTCTTGAACCTTAAAAAACAACAAAAGGGTTAGAGTTTTCAGCATTTGCTGCTTAACATCACTGCTTTTTTCTTTATTTTTATCATTCATTTTTATTGAGCCACTTGCCTTTGCAGTCAGACTGTCAGGTGCAAGTTGTTCGACAGGTAAGAGTATGAAGAAGGGCGAAGAGGAGCAGCAGTCATTTACTGCAAGCCTCATAAATAAAGCGCCGAGTATAGAAGACACTTGAGTATGTGAAAAAGCAGGAACAGAATGATGATCCATTTATCAGCAGAGAGGGGCACTCATCTATATCAAGAAGTTTGTAGTGTTCATCCTTGTGCCGAAGATGCCTTAACATAAAGAATCACAGTTGAATGGTTATCCGTACACAGCTCCTGTTCAACCCTCGTGCCGCATACTAAGTTCATCGTGTGACACAGCAGGATTTCAATGAGTATTGCTAGAATGTAAACGATAGGAAACTTATCTTTGCTGCTAGAAAAACAGGATAAAATATTTGGAGGTATGTTATGTCTGAAAAGCAAACTTTTGAGCATATAGTCTATTACACGGAAGGTAATAATCTTGTAATAGAGAGAAAGTTTAAGGCACCTAGAGCAGCGGTTTTTAAGGCCTATTCCGACTCAGCACTGATAGAGGCTTGGTGGGGACCAGAGGGCTGGAAAACTAAAAATACAAGCTTTGAATTCAAGCAAAATGGCGTATGGCATTATTGCATGACTTGTACAGATGAAAATCAGGGAGATTTTTTTAGGCAGGAATCTTGGGGACTTGCAGTGTATAAGAAAATGGTTGCACCAGAAGTCATACTCTATACAGATGCGTTCTCAGATAAGGACGGAAATGTTGCTCCTGACATGCCGGAAATGCAGATCAGCGTCTTTTTCAAGGAAGAAAGCCAGCAAACACTTCTTGAAATTAAGAGCGGCTTTGCTTCAGAGGAAGCGCTGATGCAAGTGTTGGAAATGGGTGTTGTCCAAGGCATGGAATCCCAATTCTGCCGTCTGGACGAATTGCTTGCTAATGGCTTATAAACTAAACAAACAGAATGCCTTTAATAACAGCATTCTGTTTTTTATTTATTGTTTATTCCTTCATACCCATGACTCGAATTCGTTTATAGTCGGCTATCCATGTGCCATCCACATATAAATCTGCTCTTAATTTAGCTTCTACACTTTTAATAATCTTATTTTTTGTGCTCTCTGCCATTCCTGCAAAAAATGCTCCACCAAACATCTCCAGCCAGTTATACAGACCGTTTTCACCAATAAAAGGTGTTGGCCTGTCAAAATGCTGTGCATAAATACAGCGGAATCCTATTTGCTCCATTTTGGTTGTATACTCAGCAATACTCGGGAAATACCAGGGATACTTATCCCAGTCAAAGGTCAACCCGCAAGCAGCGATTTCTGATAGAACTGCCTCTGAAATCTTTTGCACATTGCCTTTTCCACCGAATTCGGCAACAAACCTTCCTCCTTGCTTTAAACTGGTATAAATGGAAGCTAATGCTTGCTCAGGAGGCTTAACCCAATGAAGTGTCGCATTGGAAAAAACAGCATCAAATTCCTCGGTATATGGAAGGTTTGTCGCATCGCCTACAAGGAAGTTCAGATGAGGGTACTTCTTTTTTGCGGTAGCAATCATATTCGGCGAGTTATCCATGCCAAGAACTTCACAGTTGCTCGCAGATAACTTGTTTGCCAAATCTCCTGTGCCGCAGCCAAGATCCAATATTTTTTCCCCAGCTTTCGGAGCAAGGAGGCTGACTAAATCACCTCCGTAGTTTGATACGAATGAATGTTTTTCATCGTATAAGCCTGCATTCCACATGTCTTGCTTACTTATGCTGTTCATCGTCTTTCCCCTTTCTTTCGTATATGTATATTTCTGTAATTAGATTATAATGGGAATAACATTGTTTGGAAATTAACAAAAAACGAAGAAATTAATAACGGATAGTTATTAGAGAGTAGGTTAACATGGATATTAAATGGCTTAAAACGTTTATTGTTGCTGCAAAGCATGAGAATTTTCGCATCGCATCAGAGGAGCTGTTTTTGACACAGCCTGCTGTCACAAAGCATATTAAAAGATTGGAAGAAACATTGCATACAGAATTGTTTGATAGAATCGGCAAAAGTATTTCGCTCACATCAGCTGGTCATCATTTTCTGCCCCTTGCTATGGAAATGATGGATAAATATGAGCAAGGCTTGGAGAGTTTTGAATCGTGGAAGCAAGGTTATGTAAAAAAACTGACTATCGCAGCAGCACCGCAAATCGCTTCAAGCATTTTGCCGTCGATTTTACGCAGCTTTATGGACCAATACCCGGATATTGAGGTACTTGTCCGCGTGGTGAGCTCCTATGAAATGGGGGAAGAAATCAGCCTATTAAAAGCAGATATCGGATTATCACGTTTAAAGCCTATCCAAGCTAGTCTACATGTCGAAACCCTTCATGAAGATAAAGTAATGCTTATAGCGCCTCCTCAAAAGCAAATGGAGGAAGGGGAGGTGCTAAAAAAATATAGGTTAATTACGCATAATCATCCAGAATATTGGGAGGATCTGCTACATGTCATTAAAAGAAATTATCCTGCTGTCAGGACGATGATGGTAAATCAAATGGAAATAACGAAGCGATTTATAGGAATTGGACTCGGTGTATCTTATCTGCCTTACACGACTGTTATGGAAGAAATAAAGGAAGCCAGGCTAATGGAAGTAAAGGCGGATAAAATATCGCCCCCAGCATCAACTACCTATTTATTGTCGAAGGTGATAACAAAGGAGGCAAATTTATTCATTTCGTTTTTAAAAAGACAGATTGCGACCATGTAGGAGAACTGCTATAAGTTCTCTGCTAGAATAATTTTTTCTAGTTCTCTATGAAAATGCAGCTTTTGAACATGGTCAGCTAGAATCTTGTTTACATCCGTTTCTTTTATGAATGCACGAACAGCACTATTCATTTGCAGCATTGTTCCATATTTGTTTAAAAGCTGCATATACATTGTCTCTTTTTGAAGCAGCTTGTATTTTTTATAAAGTGATCGAGAGGGCGAAGCGGAAAAAATACCTATTATCAGGCTGAACAATAAATCTAACAATTTCATGCAACTCCGTTTATATTAAAGTTTTTTGTCTTTGTTACTATCTACGTGCAAGCAGTCAAAGAAGTTTCTTTATTAAAAGAAAATAATAGTTTTGCTTACTCCAAAAGTTTCAGCAAGTGTGAATAGTATGGTAGAATTGCATTCGAGGTGGTAAAAATGGAGCAGCTGATTTATACGCTGTTGGCATATATCAACAATTCCTTGAACAAGGATATTAATTATCATGTAGCAAGAGGTCTTCTTGAACATATTCATGAGATTGAAAGCTTCTCACTCGAAAGCGCTGCAGATGCTTGTCATGTGGCACCATCTACGATTAACCGCTTTTGTAAGAGAATTGGATTCCGGAATTTTTCTAGCATGCGCAACAGTGTCAATATCCCAATTGATGCATCACTTAACGAAACGAATCATACTCCACTACATACACATGAACTGTTTCAGCAATTAAACGAAAATCTTGCCATGATTGATCAAATACCGCTAGAGCAGATTGATCGCATTGCAACACGTATCAAAAAATCAAAAAGAATCATCATACTAGGTTTTGAGAAATATCAAGTCCAAGCGATGGAACTGCAGAAGAAGTTGCTTCTTTTAGGTAAGCTGAGTGAGTGCGGCACCAATTTCTTTAAACAAATGGATGCATTAGCAGAGCTCGGCGAGGATGACCTCATTATTACGATTTCCATTCAAGGGAATATATTTTCTGCCTATTTTCCATTTATTGAAAAATTCAAGGCTGCACAAGGTCAAAAGCTCCTTATAACGTTTTCGGACGAGCTTGGTAAATTAGGCGTTTTCGATGAAATCATCCAATGTGGCAAAATAGAAAACTCAAGCGTGAGCAGTTATACACTTCTGAGGCTGTTTGATGTGCTCTTTTTCCGCTATTAACTGGTCTCATTCAGACCAGTTCCCCCCGTTGACAGCAGATAGGTGTTGGTCTATCAGCTTTAATTCTTAGTGACGTGAATAATAGTTTTTATAAAGCCAATAAGCTGGTCTTAATCAGACCAGTTTTTATTGTGGAATACTAGTATCATAGATTTATAAACATACTAGGAGGCATTGATATGAAAAAAAGTCATTTTCCTGAAGGATTTTTATGGGGCGGAGCAACAGCAGCTAATCAGCTCGAAGGGGCTTATAATGAAGGCGGAAAAGGATTATCTATTTTCGATATGGTAGCATTCGTGCCGAAGGAAGAAAGAAATCATGAAATTGAAATGGATGTAAGAAGTGAAGAGGAATTAGAAGAGCTGCTTGCTGGAAAAGGCGGAGATAACTTCCCAAAACGCCGCGGCATTGATTTCTATCATCGTTATAAGGAAGATATTGCGCTTTTTGCGGAAATGGGCTTCAAAACATTCCGTATGTCGATTTCTTGGCCGCGTATTTTTCCAAATGGAGATGAAACGGTACCGAATGAAGAGGGCCTAGCATTTTATGACAGAGTGTTTGATGAACTGCAAAAATACGGAATTGAGCCATTAGTAACATTGTCTCATTATGAGCTTCCACTGAATCTTGTGCAGAAGTATAATGGCTGGACTGACCGCAGATTAGTAGACTATTTTGTGCATTATGCTGAAACCGTCTTCAACCGTTATAAAGATAAAGTGAAATACTGGCTGACATTTAATGAGATCAATGTTTCCACAATTTCACCGTATATCGGCAGCGGTATCCTCGTAGACCGTGTTGAAAACCGTGAACAGGCTGTTTACCAAGCACTTCACCATCAATTTGTGGCAAGTGCAAGAGCAGTTAAAGCTTGTCACGAAATCATTCCAGGTGCGCAGATAGGCTGTATGCTTGCCCGCATGGAAACATATGCTGAAACATGCAATCCAGATGATGTGCTTGCAGCATTGGATGAAGACCAAAAAAATCTTTTCTTCACAGACGTACAAGTGCGCGGTTATTATCCTAGCTATATGAACCGTTATTTCGAGGAAAATGATATCAAGATTGAAATGCTTCCAGGTGATGAAGAAATTCTGCTTCAGCATCCAGTTGATTTCTTGTCCTTCAGCTATTACATGACAATGGTATCAAGTGGTTCACCTGATAAAATGAAAGAAAAAGGTAACTTCTTTAGCGGCATTCCAAATCCTTATTTAGAAGCATCTGATTGGGGCTGGCAAATCGATCCGAAAGGATTGCGCATTACGTTGAAGAAAATGTATGACCGTTACCAAGTACCATTGTTCATTGTTGAGAATGGATTGGGTGCTTATGATAAAGTAGAGGAAGACGGCACTATTCAGGATGACTACCGAATTGATTACTTGCGTGCTCATATCGAACAAATGGGCGAAGCGATTAAAGATGGCGTAGATGTAATGGGCTACACTAGCTGGGGCTGTATTGATTTAATCAGTGCAGGTACGTCTGAAATGTCTAAGCGCTACGGCTTTATCTATGTAGATCAAGACGATTATGGCAATGGTACATTGGAAAGAAAGAAGAAAAAATCGTTTGACTGGTACAAAAATGTTATTTCCACAAACGGGGCAGAACTATAATTAAAATGAACGCCTTCTCACATGGAGAAGGCGTTAATTTTTGCTAGCAGGAATTTTATCCCTTTTGCTTGGTGCTTTTTTTACTAACAGGATGAACAATATAATTATGGGGATAAAAAATTGCAGCGGCAAGTTTAGAAAATAAGGAATAACCTGAAATCCCTCGAGGACATGATCCGCAATTCCCCGCGCAATAAATACCGTAAATAGCGTAATAATGCACATAATCGGCATAGTAAAATATCGATACGGAATTTTACATACATATTCTAGTCCCTTTAATCCAGCAAACATAAACACAGAGCTTTTCACCAATATGCCGAGCAAGATAATAAATGCTGTTATCGCATCAATTCTTTCGATAAATTCCCCAATTGCAACTAAGCGGGTTGCGCTTAACAGCGGAAAAGTCGCTCTTGATGCGATATTGCTTCCTAATGCAAGGGTAACGATTAATGTCGCCACAGTCAGAAAAAAGCCTGACATAATAACACCAAAGATTAACACATTATTGCTTTTTTTGAAGTTAGCAAGCAAAGGAAATATACAAGTAAATGCAATTATTTGACCGTATGGGCGCACAAGCTCATATGGAAATATTACTTTCAAAAGCGGCTTAACTCCACCTTCGAGTATAGGTGTTATGTTTTCAACAGAGAAATTTCTGCTTGCATACAGAAAAACGGCCAGTAAGATGAAAAAAATAATCGAATACGGCGTGAATATTTCAGTGGTTCTTCCAAGTACTTCAATTCCTGAATATAGGATATAGGCAATTGTCAGCATAAGTGCTAATGTCTGAACTTCGATTGGTGTGTTTGGCAGAATAACCGTCGATGTCATTTCAATAAAATCTCTGATGACACGGGCAGCCATATAAAAAAAATAAACGATGTATACAAAGCTAATCAAGACAGCAAGCGGTCTCTTAAAACAATACTCCATCAGTTCATATAAGTTCTTTTCTGGTAAAAACGAATGCATATAGTGATAGGCTAGTACAATCGCTATCCCAATAATGCAAGAGATTAATACAACAATCCAAGCGTCCTGCTTCCCTTTTAAACCGATACCAAGCACGACAGAGCTTCCCAAATTAAAGCAAATGACTAGGGCAAGCAGCTGATTTAATGAGATATTTTCCTTCATCATATGGGAAGTTTTCCCTCTTTCTTGGCCGATTTAGCCTTCTTGCACAAGAGTAGTATGTGTTAAAAATTTGTGATTATACTAATTGTTTCCATTCATCTATCTCGCTTATTAAAAGAGTAAAAAAGGCAGTAAAATCCTTCATTGTGAAAAGTATCAATATTTTTACTTTTCTGGTAAAATGAAATCATAAAAAATTTCCAAAAGAGAAAGCTCTAATGGTTGGCAAGTTTCCAATTACCGTTGTTGCAGCAAAAGTTTAACTTGTGTCTATTTTTAGTTTGAATCAAGTAATCTATCACTCACACAAAAACACTAATATCGGAGGCTTTTATGAGACAATACCAAACGCTCCAAGAGACTTATTCTTTTTCGGAAAGTTATCAAGAACAGTTAGCTGACACGATGCGAGAAACATTTGATATAGTATCGATTAAAGACAAACCGATTGTCAGTTTATTTAAATTAGATTATTCCCTTAATACTAAAAATAAAAAGCCGAGTTATAATACGCTGCAAGTAAATAACATTGCCATTATCTTCGACCCGGAGTATAACTATAAAATAGAAATGAATCAGAAGCATCGTTTTCCGCTTCGGTCCACTTCGTATTATTCGGAGGATGTGTCCTCTGATAATAAAGTAAAAGAATTCTTTAAGGATTATATCGACGACACGCTTACTGCGTTGTTTGCGAAAAGAAAGTCGGAAATAATAGACATCTTCTGCAGTTTCATAGAAAGTGAGAATACGGTTGTTATAGAAGTAGTGGAAATGAAAACAGGAGAGTTTAAAAAGTACAGAAACAGTGGATTTTTTCATCAATTAGTTTCAGATTCTATCGTATATGCGAGCAAGCCTCTTATTCATGAAGGAATGGAACATTATATTAGCACAAATAACATCGTCCGAAATGTTGCTGAGAAATATATTAGCAATACATTTTTATCCATTCTTGAAGTATTTGATTTAGCAATCTATCAAAAGTTAAATGAGATTGCGACGAGTTACTACGAAGGAGCTGAATGCTGCGGCAAGATCCTCTTTTGCAAGGAGAATGATATAGTTAACAGTGCTGTAATGTTTGTTGATAGAATGCCGCTCACTAATTATAAAGGCGTTCGTAAACTACTAGAGATAGCCCAAGAAAATATATATCTCCTATCTAATGGCAAGGAAATAATCGGTTTCATTGAATGGACTAATGAGCTGAATAATCGCATAAACGGCTACTCTGTGACTTTTGTAAGTCATGCTAATTGGGATTTAGAAGAAACAGGAAATAGAAAGAAAAAGATATTTCATGTTAGTTATGGCATTCCCCAATTCCCAAAAGCGCCTTTAGAAGAAGCGGAATTTGCAGCATGCTTCAATCAAGCCTTTTCGAATCGGTATCATTACCGGGCGATTTGGGATTTGTGTACACAAGCTAAAAATCAACAAAAAGGTACGATGCTCGTTATTTCAGAACAAGCTGCAGCAGAGGCTAGCCGCCTGTCGAATCAATGCATACGCTTAGAATATAAAGCAGATAACAAAAATTTCTTCAGCTCTATCAAACATATTTCCGCTATTGATGGAGCGGTGCTGCTTCATCCAGATGGGAATTGTCATGCTATCGGTGTTATACTAGATGGCACTGCAGATACACGTTTCGGTGATCGATCAAGAGGTGCAAGATATAATTCTGCATATCGCTATTTACATAGTACTAAGTATAAAAATTGTCTTATTCTTGTAGTTTCAGAGGATGGAATGATTGATTTGATACATACGAACAAATTATAAGGAACAGCCTTGGGATAAGAACCCAGGGCTTTCCTTTTTAGGATGATAAATAGTATAAAACGAATAGGGGGGCAACAAATGGAAACAACTACATTGTTTGTTGGAATTGATACAAATATTTCCTTACAAAGAAATTTAGATAAAAGAAAAAAACGGCAAATTAAGAGGACAGATTTAATAGAACTAACTCCGAATGTTTCTTATGCCTCGTACAGAAAAGACGAGACGATAATCCGTACCTATTTTTTAAAAAAAGAAGTTATTTTATTTGTTGAAGTAACACCCTTTATAAAGGAAATGGAAGAAATCTTTGGAATATGCAGTTCTGACTTGGATGTGATCACTACAGATCTATCACATGAAGCCCTTATACCAAAATTTGAGCATGTGTTAAAAGAGTATGAAAACCAAACGAGGCACTTTCCTATACTTCATGCATACGGGCAAAAATCCTGGCATGATGAAGCCTTGATTGTTGCTAATAAGGAGGCATTAATAAAGCTGAAAAATGCCATTGATGTTGCCTTAAAGTATGGAGAAGGACGCCTCTCTGCATCAACAAGTGATGGTGAAGGATATGACCTATACGTAAAATGTCTTAATGGGGATGCAGAAACGAATGAAGTTTGGAGAAATTTGGAGCTGCCTTATCATGACAGAGAGATGTATGCTCCACAGGAGGAAGAAGTCGATCCATACTCTATAAATTCTGTTTACAGCCAACTTTTGAACAGGCAGTAAACCAGCAAAAATAGGCTAATAGTAAGATGAAAACGCTATATTGATAAGGTAGAATATCGTTGTAAACGCTTAAAATACATATGGACATTAGGAATGTTACCTAACGGGCATAACCTAAACAAATGCATGGCTACCGTGTGTTTGTTTAGGTTTTTTGTTTTTCTCCCGTTAGGTAATCTTCTAAAATCCAAAAAGAGGGGATGAAAAGGATGAAAGGAAAAGGGTTAATTACTTTGTTGCTGATATTTGCTATCATTGCAGCGGGCTGTTCAAACAGCAAAGAGGAAACTAATTCATCTAACGAAACAAAAACAGAAAACAGCAGTGACAGCAAACCAGCTGAAAAGCAAAAAGCCAGAACGGTTATTACAACAGATGGCGAAGTGGATGATATGAACTCTGTACTCCGCTACTTAGTGTATGCCAATGAGATGGATTTAGAAGGAATTGTGCTGACAAGCTCTGTCTACCATTATGCAGGTGATAAAGCAAAAGGAATTGAACCTTTTAGATGGACAGGGACCCAATGGCTTACAGATATGATTAATGCGTACGAAGAGGGTTATCCTAATTTGGTGAAGCATGCTGACGGCTATCCTGAACCAGATTACTTACGCAGCATTACAAAAATCGGTAATATTTCTAATGTAGGGGAAATGGAAGAAGAGACAGAGGGATCTGAGTTCTTGAAGGAACTGTTCCTCCATGATGATGATAGTGATTTATATGTGCAAACATGGGGTGGAACAAATACAACGGCCCGTGCATTGAAATCGATTGAAGAAGAATATAGCAAAACAGATGATTGGGAGAAGATTAAATCGAAAGTAAGCGATAAGCTTGTTTTATATATCATTTTGGACCAGGATGACAGCTACAGTAAATATATTGCTAAAAACTGGCCAGATATCCGCATCATTAATGATACCTCGAATTTCTGGCATTTTGCATACGCGTGGAAATTACATTCTGAGGAATTAAACACAAAGCTTACTGGTGATTGGCATAAAGAAAATATTGTCGGTCATGGTCCGTTAATGGATATGTATGCATTAATGGGTGACGGCAAGATGATTGAGGGAGAGCTTTTCGAAGAGCAGCGCGGTACGGAAGAATACTTACAGAAAAATCCTCAATATCAAAAGTATGATTTTATTTCAGAAGGTGATTCTCCATCCTTCTTCTACTTAATCGACAATGGACTAAGAAGCTTGGAGGACCCGACATATGGAGGCTGGGGCGGCCGCTTTGACGCTGTGAGCAGCAAGGTGTATAAAAACACTGTTACAGACTTTAATGTGTACGCAAACCGCTATGAAGCAGAGTATTCTTTAACACGCTGGTTTGATGATATACAAAGCGATTTTGCAGCAAGGGCAGATTGGCTGACTGCAGAAAGCTATGAGGATGCAAACCATAATCCAACAGTTGAGGTAGAAGAAGGTTTGGATTTGGCGGTTGAAAAGGGAGAGGAAGTGACGTTGCATGCTAATGGCAGCGATCCAGACGGTGATGAAATCTCCTATAAATGGTGGAGATATTTTGAAGCAGATACGTACGAAGAGTCAAAGGTAGCTAAGAACGACACAGTTTCAGATGTAACAGATGGTCTTCAGCTTGGCCTTCATCGTGAATTGGCAGAAGGAGAAGCAACGGATACGATTGAATTAACAGGCAAGGACACAAAAACAGTGAGCTTCACTGTGCCAAAAGATGCGAAATCTGGAGATACACTTCATATTATCGTAGAGGTGCAGGATGACGGTGCACATAAGCTTAAATACTATCAGCGTGTTATTCTAACTGTAAAATAAACAATTGTCTAAAGGCGGTGGAAGCTATTCTGCCGTCTTTTTTCCTATTGTATAGAAGTTATGGAAACTCCTTCCTCTGTTGTGCAACAATATTTTCAAATGGAGATGAAAAGTGATTAATTTTCACAAATTTGGACCGATACAACCATTAGCATCATTAAATTGCTAATTTTTTAAGGGATGGGAAAGTGTATGAAATTACAGCTTAAGATGAAATTAGGCACAAAGATTAACTTAATTGTTGTTGCCATTATTATTGTTTTATCCGTGGTAGTCGGGTATGTGGCAAATAGTGAGATTACAAGGGGAATAAAGGAGTTTGCAACAGAAAAAGCAAAAGGTGATCTTGCGCTTAGTTATAACTATGTAAATAGTGAATACCCTGGCGAGTGGAAAGCGGACGGAGATAAGCTTTTAAAAGGCGAGACAATAATCAATGATAATAATGAATTAGTCGACATAATTGGCAAGGACACGCACGATACAGTTACATTCTTCTTAGATGATACAAGAATTGCGACGAATGTAATGACAGACGGCAAGCGGGCAACAGGTACACAAGCATCACAAGAAGTAATTGACACCGTTATTAATAATGGAGAAACATACTACGGCGAAGCAAATGTAGTCGGGAAAAACTATCAGACAGCCTATATGCCTCTGAAAAATGCAGCAGGGGAAGTTGTAGGTATCATGTATGTTGGTGCCTCAGAAGAAATGATTGATAATATCCTGTCTTCTTTCTTAACGAAATTTGTGATTGTATTAATCATTATGGTTGTTATTGCAGTGGCAGTCGTTCTTTTATTTACAAATTCAATAAGAAAAAGACTGAAAAAGCTTACTGCAGCCTTGGAGTTGGCAGGCAACGGCGATTTTACTTCAAAAGTGGAGGATAAATCGACTGATGAGCTGAGCCTATTATCTGTAAGCTATAATAAAATGACAGACAGTTTAAAATCGATGATGAATGAAGTTATCTCAACATCTGAACAGTTAGCTTCTTCTTCAGAACAGCTGACGGCAAGCTCAGAAGAGACAAGCAAAGCGACAGAAGTAATTACAGAATCAATCCAGCAGGTCGCAAATGGTGCAGACCAATCAGCATCAAATGTACAAGACAGTGCTGCTGCTCTTGTTGAAGTAACAGAAGGCATTCAATCAATTGCTGATAATGCTCAAGCAGTTTCCGATGTCGGCTTGAAGGCGACTGAAAAAGCGAAGAATGGCGGACTGTATGTGGATAAAACGGTTCAGAAAATCACTGAAATCAATCATTCTGTTGCCAAAACAGGGGAAGCGATTAAAAATCTGGACTCCCGTTCACAAGAAATCGAGAAAATTACTAATGTGATTACAGATATCGCTAATCAGACAAATTTACTAGCGTTGAATGCTGCAATTGAGGCTGCCAGAGCAGGGGAAAACGGAAAAGGCTTTGCTGTTGTTGCAGATGAAGTCAGAAAGCTTGCCGAACAGTCTCAAGCATCTTCTGCTCAAATATCAGCACTTATTAAGACAATCCAAGCAGATATGGTCCAATCTAATGCGTCAATGGAACAAGTGACATTGGATGTAAAAGAGGGCTTGGAAATCGTCGAGCAGACGAAAGCGAACTTTACAGAAATTATGGACTTTATGCAAAATCTTACAGAGCAAATTGAAGGAATGGCTCATACTTCGGAAATACTTGCTGCAGGCACACAAGAAGTGGCGACAACTGTTTCAGAGATACAAAATATTTCTGGACAAACATCGATGCATTCACAAAATGTTGCCGCCTCAGCAGAGGAGCAGCTAGCATCCATGGAAGAAATTGCTGCATCTGCTCAAGCTTTATCTCATTTAGCAGAGGACTTAAAAGAAGTAATCAGCAAGTTCAAAGTATAATTGATTGCCAGTCTCCAATAATTGGGGACTGGTTTTTCTGTATAGGTTAAAAGTATATCTCTTCCATTTCCCTCCTTTTCCAAGTATGCTAAAGAATAGCAGAGATGGGGGATATGAGATGAAAAAAGTTTATGCAGATGTCATGCAATTTCGTGGAACACATTATGACTTTGGTTATAAGCAAGGAGAATATTTTAAAGAATCAATCCTTGTAAAGAACAGGGAAAGGCAATGGAAGGTAAGAAAGCCGAAATTCAAGATAGATATCGAGGAAACCCGACTTATCTTTGCTAAATTCGCCCCGTTAATCTGGGAGGAATTTGAAGGCTTTCGTGATGCATTAGGATGGCCGATGGACAAGGTGCTCCTTGAATTTTGCGGCTATCGTCTTGATATTGACAAGTCAGGCTGTTCAATTTATGTCGGCGGTGATTATTTAATCCGAAACTATGATTATCATCCAAAAACATATGATGGCCGCTATACCATTTTTAAGCCGACTGACGGAGGATATGCCATCATCGGTCCAAGCCAAAGAGGCACAGGCAGAATGGATGGCATGAATGAACAAGGCTTGACGATGGGCTATAATTTCATGAACAGGAAGAAACCGGGCACGGGCTTTGTGTGCAATATGATCGGCAGGCTCATCTTAGAGCTTTGCAGTACGGCAGAAGAGGCGGCCGCTTTGCTCAAAGAAGTTCCCCACCGTCATTCCTTTAGCTATGTATTGTTTGACAGAAGCTGTGAAACACCATTTATAGTGGAAACCTCTCCAAGAAGAGTGGAAGTGAGAAGAGGCTTTTCTTGTACAAACCATTTTAATATTATGACAGAAGAAAACCGCCATGTTCTAGATGATTCGAAAAGACGCCTCGAAATTATCGAGACCCATCAAACCAGTTTGATAGGTGGAAAGGAAGCCTTCAGTTTGTTGAATGACTCCAATGCAGGCATATTCTCCAATTTGTATGGAGCTTGGGCTGGAACCATTCATACTTCTGCTTATTTCCCTAAGGAAGGAAAAGCTTGGTTTGCACTTGGCGGTGACCAAGACCCAATTGAATTCAATTTTTCAAACTGGCTTAAAGGAGAAGACTTGCCGATTGAAAAGGTCGAAGGCTTGATTGATACAGATATCCCATTTGTTCATATGGAGCAAGCTGACTGGTATAAATAAACATGTGCACCTGCAATCAAAAAGACCATGGTTCTTTTAATTTGCAGGTGCCTTTTTTACAAACAAAATAATAAGGAGCGGGAATGAATGAAGCATGCATTAGTAGTAGGCGGGACAGGAATGCTTTCGGAAGTAACGATTTGGCTGGCAAAACAGGGTTATGTCGTCTCTGTAATCGGAAGAAATAAACATAGAATGGACGAGATCAGAACCATTTGCCCAAATTCTATCATTCATCCAATTTTGGTTGATTACAGCAAGCTAGAAGATCTAGAGTCAGAATTGCGAAATACTATTCGTATTCATACCAATATTGAGTTAGTGGTTGCTTGGATTCATTCTTATGCAGAAGAAGCTGTTAACCTTATTATAGATACAGTTTCTAATGATTCAAGCACTTGGCAGTTATTTCATGTGCTAGGAAGTAATGCAGATTTGCAAGTCTTGCAAAGCAGGCTTACAGACAAGCGAAATATGATATATCATCAAATTCAGCTAGGCTTTATGATGGATGATGGTCATTCACGCTGGCTGACGAATAAGGAGATAGCAAGTGGTGTAATCCAAGCTATGATAAACAAGAAGTCTATTCATATAGTTGGAGTAACAGAGCCAAGGGAGCAAAGGCCATAAAAATATTTTTATTTGTGAGTGTTTTAGAGGTGGATATGATATATTTGAAGAAAAAGCAAAAGAAAATAAAAACAAACAAAGAAATATGTCTAAATCTACTAAAAAGGAGCCTGCCTGTGAATAGTGCTGAATTAAGAGCAAAGCTTGAAAGCTATAATAAGATGGACCCTCCAGACTGGAATTTTATTAAAACTACTTATCAGGTTGAACCGATTGCGACAATTAATGGCGAGCCGTTGTATGAATTTAATATGATATTTGATCCATCACATAATCCGATTGAAGATAATATCTTCCTGTCCCAATGTCCTGCAAATGCATATGTTCCCATGCATATTCATCAATATATTGAGCTGATATATGTGTATCAGGGCAAATGCAAAATCATTCTTCAAGATGATGCCATCGATATTCTGGAAGGAGGTATGATTATGATAGACAAAAATACTCCTCATACGGTACAGGCGACGACAAGCTATGATATTGTGATTGAAATTAAGCTGAAGCATGATTACTTGTCGACGAATTTCTTGAGCAGATTCACAAATAAAAGCATTATCTCACAGTTTTTAGTCGACTCTCTCATCGGCAGCAGAAGTGCTAATAAATATCTTTTTTTTCCGTTTGAAGCTAGCTCCAACTTTAATAACATTATGGAGCATATTATGTGTGAGTATTTTGATGAAGATGCTTTTACATCAGGCTTGATAGATGCCTATTTGTTTATTATGTTTACGGAGTTGATCCGGCACAGCAACAGCTATACAAGCATGAAGATGAACCATCGAACAGAAAGAGACGTAATTATTGTTGATTTTTTGAAATATATCGAAAACCATTGGAAGGACTGCAGCCTTGCTTTAATGGCAGAGCAATTTAAATATCACCCTAACTATATTTCTGCTATTCTAAAAAAAGCTACTGGCAAGTCGTTCACTGATTTGCTGCAAATTCAGCGGATTAACAAGGCTGCGCTTTATTTGACGAATTCGGATATGCCGATTCCAGACATTGCCGAAGAGGTTGGTTATTCAAGCGTTTCTTTTTTTTATAAAAAATTCAACGAAATTTTCCTTCAGACACCAAAGGAATACAGAGAGCAAAACCGTTAATGATAACTTAAGTCTCTTAACTACCTAATATCTTTGAATCGAGCAAACATTTCCTTTGTATTTGCCATTAAATCAATTGAAAACGCTTGCTAAAATAAAAGACATAAGAGTAAGTAAAAGATATTAGGGGTGTATACATGATGAGTTTTTCATTTCCAAAGCAATTCCTCTGGGGCTCAGCAACGGCAGGCCATCAGGTGGAGGGCAATAACGATAACAGTGATTTTTGGGCAGAGGAGCAAGTCGAAGGCTCGCCGTATCAAGAAAAATCGGGGGATGCAATCGACCATTACAATCTTTATAAAGAAGATATCGCCCTAATGGCAAGCCTTGGCTTAAAAGTGTTCCGCTTTTCTATAGAATGGTCGAGAATTGAGCCAGAGCCAGGACAGTATTCACAAGCTGCCTTGGATCATTATCGGGACGTTCTTGAAACATGCTATGCCAATAATATGACACCTTTTGTCGCGATGCATCACTTTACATCACCAAAATGGCTGATGCAATTTGGCGGCTGGGCAAGCCCAGATGTACCTGAACGCTTTGCCAACTACTGTGAAACAGTATTCCGTGAGCTAGGTCATTTAATTCCGTATGTTTTGACGATGAATGAGGTGAATCTGCCTGTCATGCTTCGTGAGCTGTTTACGGGCATTGGGTTTATTCCGCCGGTCGGAATTGATCAAGATGCATGGACAGCGCCTAAATGGCGCGAGGCTGCAGCTGAGCGTTGTGGTACGACAACAGACAAGTATTTTACTTTCCATATGATATCTGATGAGAAATCGATGAAGCTTCTCCACAAAGCTCATGTTAAAGCGCGCCAAGTGATCAAGGATATTTCTCCTGACACATTAGTTGGCTTTTCCATGGCGCTGTCTGATGTACAATCCATCACAGGGGGCGAGAAAATAGCTGCGGAAAAATGGCATAGCTATTTTGAACAATACTTGCCGATGATGGCAGGTGATGACTTTTTTGGTCTGCAAAACTACACGAGAGAAGTGTACGGTCCAAATGGTCAAGTGCTGACAGAGCATGCAGAACGAACACAAATGGGCTATGAATATTATCCGGAAGGCTTGGCAAATGTCATTCGCAAAGTATCAGCTGCCATCACCATTCCAATCATTATTACAGAGCATGGCATTGCTACAGACAATGATGAAAGACGTGTAGAATTTATCCGCAGAGGATTAGAGGGTGTTCAGGCTTGTATAGAGGATGGTATTGATATAAGAGGTTATTTGCATTGGTCCACTTTTGATAATTATGAGTGGAATTCAGGTTACTCCAAAAAATTCGGATTAATTGAGGTAGACCGCACTACACAAAAAAGGACGGTAAAAGAAAGCGCCAAATACCTTGGCCAAATCGCTCAAACCTGCTCCCTTGTTAACAATTGACCTTACCACTTGCTCCCAAGCTTTTAGGGAGCAAGCTTCTTATTATAGTTATTATTCGATAATCTTTGAATCAAGCAAAAATATTCTTTGATTATCTCATTCATTCGTTTGAAAGCGCTTGCTATAATGTGAAAAAACAATACTAAGGACAAAGTTGGAGGGAAAATGATGGAGACAGTTGGCTGGAAAAGGACACCGTTTAAGAGGTTGATAGTAGCGGCAATGCTTGGTGTCGGTACTGCTATCGCACCACTAGTATTATTAGGATTTGGTCTTTCTACTTTTATTGTAATAAGAATTGTCGGTTCAGAGGATGCGACTGCTGTTTATGGAACGGCATCAGGGATTACAGGAATTGCCATTGTTATTTTTGGATTGTTTGGAGGGGTGATTGCTGATAAGACAAGGCTCAAAATGGGGAGAAGAAGATTTTGGATGGTAGCAGGAAGCATTCTTGGTGCGATTTCAATGCTGATGCTTACCTTTGCATCATCCATTCCTATATTCATTATTTCTTTATGCTTGGTGAATTTCTTTTACGGCATGGTTTCCCTTTCCAGTTATGCAATAGTTCCAGAGCAGGTAGATCCGGATAAATTCGGCCGTGTGTCAGGTTTGATTGGAGCCGCTGGACCTGCGTTAGTTATGTCTGGTCAAATGCTGATGGGGGTGCTCGCCAATTCAACGATTGAACAAAAGATGATTGCATTGATTATTGTCCAACTGATCGGCGGAATAACGGCGGCACTTTTAATTAAGGATAATTATTTGGCGAAAACAGCCACAATCAGCAAAAAAAACCTTGGTATTCGCGGCTTTTATCCGAGCTATAAACAGCATCCTGCATATACTTGGGCCCTTTTAACAAAGCTGTTCATCAATTTCTCCAATGCAGGATTGAATATGCTCACTTTGTTTTATATTGCCAGATTTCATTTAAGCGAAGCGGAAATTTTTCAAATTATGGGGCTGACTGCGCCTACGATTATCATGATGGTTGGAGCCGGCATTCTCGGCGGGTTTTTATCAGATAAAGTGAAAAAGCAAAAGCCGTTTGTAATGGGAGCGGCCCTAGTTACCGCACTGTGCCTTGTTGCCTTTGCATTCTCCACAAGCGTGGCATGGGTTATTGTCGGTAATTTCATCTTTAACTTTGGGTTCGGTATGTACAATGCTGTCGATAATGCCCTTGTAAACCGCATCCTGCCTTCTAAGGAAAATGCGGCGAAAGATATTTCTATCATGAATACAACAACAAATATGGCCTCCACATTAGTCAGCTTTGCAGCTCCAGCTCTGATTGCTTTTGGTGCAAGAACATTTGGCGGTGATGGATACACGCTGTTTTTCCTAGTGCTCGCTGTGTTTTCCATTCTCTCTGCTATCGCTGTTCTTCCGATTCCAGAAATGGAAGGAAAAGGGGATGTTGATGACGAACCTATGGATGAAATCGTCGTTTCCTAAATGTTGATTGGGATGAATATCTATTCATCCCTTTAAGGAAAGTGACGCATAAAGCTGCCAAAGGGGAGAAGCATGTATGAAAATCGAAAAGATTCAGTTGTGGGAAGATAATGCTCATGTTACCTTGACTGCCTATCTGCTAGAGAATTCTCAAGAATTTCAAACAGATAAAAAGCGTCCTGCTGTTATTATTTGCCCAGGAGGGGGTTATTTAAGTACATCTGACAGAGAGGCAGAACCGATTGCTTTACGGTTTGCTTCAAAAGGCTACCATACATTTGTGTTGCGCTACAATACGTACTTTCGTGAGTGGGTGAAAGATTTCAAACAGCTACCGGAGGTAAATGAGCGCTCTCTCTATCCCAATCCATTACTTGATTTAGCGAAAGCGATATCTTTAGTAAGAAGAAATGCGAAAGAATGGCTTGTAAATCCAGATGCCATTGCTTTATGCGGCTTTTCTGCTGGTGGTCATTTGGCAGCAAGCATGGCTGTTCATTGGCAAGACAGCTTCCTCCAAGAGTCTATTCAAGCAAGCAGCGATTTATTTAAGCCAAATGCTGTTATATTAGGATATCCGCTCCTTGATTATGAATGGATGAAAGCAAAAGTAGAGCGTGATGCGGATGAGAATAAAAAAAGCTTTTGGGAAATATCAAGCAAGGCAGTTTTCGATACAACCACACCTACTGACCAACAGCTAAGAGAAGCAAGTCCTGCCCGTTATGTCACTATAAATACACCGCCTGTCTTCCTATGGCATACAGCCGATGATGATTTAGTTTACGCAGAAAATGCTTTAGTTTTTGCTGTAGAACTAACAAAGCATCATATTCCCTATGAATTACATGTATTTGAAAGTGGTGTACATGGATTGTCGCTAAGTGATGAAACGACAGCAGGCAACGCTGAACACATAAACGAAGCATGCCAGCCATGGTTTGATTTAGCGGCCGCATGGCTGAAAAGGCATTTCTAATAATGACAGAAATTTTACTAGAAAGGAAGTAACTATGACACACTTAAAAGCAGCATCCTTAACAACTGAGTACCGAACAAATCCACTCGGCATTGATTGTAAAAAACCACGGTTAAGCTGGAAAATCATTTCCGATGAAAGAGGAACATTGCAGCAATCCTACCAAATTCAAGTTTCTGAACATCCTACTTTTGATACATTACTGTGGAATACAGGCATCATTCACTCACAAGAGTCCTTGCATCTTCCATATGAAGGTCCAGATCTAAAAGAAAGAACTAGATATTTTTACAGAGTGAAAGTCTGGGATAATAAAAGCCGCGAATCCGCTTGGAGTGAAACAGCTTGGTGGGAGACTGCTTTGTTTGCCGAATATGACTGGAAAGCACAATGGATTACACCAGATGAAGAAGTGATAGACCGTTTGAGTGTGCCGGCTTTTTGTCTAAGAAAAGAATTTCAGCTGCAAAACGACATTGTATCTGCCCGCATATATGGCACAGGCTTAGGTCTGTATGAGCTGTATGTAAATGGAGAGCGTGTCGGTGATGAGCTGTTTGCTCCCGGCTGGACCAGCTATCACAAACGTCTTCAATATCAGACATATGATATCACATCCCAACTTCAAGCGGGACCGAACGCCTTTGGCATCATGCTTGCAGACGGCTGGTATAAAGGGAATATGACATGGGAAAACAAGCGTCATATATACGGCGACAGGCGAGCAGCATTTTTTGAGCTGCATGTAAGATACAATGATGGCACGGAAGATATTATTGTGACAGATCCATCATGGAAAGCAGCATTAGGGCCTGTTGTATATTCAGAGATTTATCAAGGAGAAAAATATGATGCAAGACTTGAGGAGGGTTTCAGTCTGCCTGACTTTGATGACAGCAGCTGGTCTTTAGTGCAAGAACAACAAATGCCAGTAGGTCAGCTGATTGCACAAGAAAATTGGCCGACAAAAGTGACCGAGGTTATTAAGCCTATTGCGGTATTTACGACTCCTTCAGGAGAGACGGTAATCGATATGGGGCAGAACATGGTCGGCAGAATTCGCTTTTTTGTTAAGGCTGATAAAGGAACGAAGATTATTTTAAAGCATGCAGAGGTGCTGGATAAGGACGGAAACATATACTTCGGCAATTTGCGCAAGGCAGACCAGCAAGTAGAATATATTGCAAAAGGAATCGGGCTGGAAAACTATGCTCCGCACTTTTCTTTCCAAGGTTTTCGATATGTGAGGGTGGAAGGGTATCCAAACCAGGAAAACGGGCTTTCTCTCGAGCACTTTGTAGGCGAAGTCATCCATACAGATATGGAGCCGACTGGAGAGTTTGAATGCTCCAACCCGCTTGTAAACAAGCTTCAGGAAAATATTAAATGGGGGCAAAGAGGCAATTTTCTTGATGTGCCGACAGACTGCCCGCAGCGTGACGAGCGCCTTGGCTGGACTGGTGATGCACAAGTATTTATACAGACGGCTTTGTTCAATTATCATGGAGGTCCTTTTTTCACAAAGTGGCTTCGTGACCTCAAGGCAGAGCAGCATCCAGATGGAGGAGTTCCCTTTGTTATTCCAGCTGTAGTCGGCGGTGCCAATGCGGCAGCCTGGGGTGATGCAGCAACAATTATTCCATGGGAGATTTACAAAGCATACGGTGATAAGCGGTTGTTAGCAGAGCAATATGACAGCATGAAGGCATGGGTTGAGTATATGCGCAGACAAGGGGAAAATGAGTACCTCTGGATTGTCGGCTTCAATTTCGGTGATTGGCTTGCCCTTGATGCACCGTCAGGCAGCTACAGCGGTGCCACACCAAAGGACTTTATTGCAACAGCTTTTTATGCACACTCCACGAGAATTCTGCGTGAAGCTGCTAAAGTGCTTGGCAAATGGGAAGATGCTAAAAGTTATGGTTTGCTGCTTGAAAATATAATAGAAGCATTCAATCATGAATTTGTCTCTAAATCTGGCAGGCTAGTGTCACCGACGCAAACCGCCCATGTTCTGGCATTGATTTTCGATCTCGTCGATGGAGGCGTAAAAAAGCGAACAGCACATGAATTAAACGAGCTCATTATTAACAATAATTATCATTTGAC
The DNA here is from genome assembly GCF_046613985.1 of Niallia laureatilytica. NCBI lineage: Bacteria > Bacillati > Bacillota > Bacilli > Caryophanales > Bacillaceae > Niallia > Niallia laureatilytica. The sequence goes on from NZ_JBKKHP010000002.1 coordinate 855,274, forward strand.
AACAGGGTTTGTCGGAACTCCGTATTTATGCTTTGCTCTTTCAAAAGCAGGTCATCACGAAACAGCTGTTAAACTATTGCTGCAAGAGGGCTATCCTTCCTGGCTTTATTCTGTCAAAAAAGGAGCTACAACCATATGGGAGCACTGGGATGGAATTAAAGAGGATGGTTCGTTTTGGAGCGATGATATGAATTCCTTTAATCATTATGCTTACGGCGCAATCGGGGATTGGATGTACAGAAAAGTTGCAGGCCTTGATATGGATGAAGAGCTGCCAGCCTACAAACGAATCCGCATACAGCCAGCATTTGCCGGAATTCACTTAACCTATGCAAAAGCTGCTTTTGAGTCGATGTATGGCAGAATCCAATCCGCTTGGAGCATAACAGCAGACAAGATTGAACTGAAAGTAGAGATCCCAGCAAATACAACAGCAGAAATTGTCTTGCCGTTTGCACAAACAGCGAATGTGTCAGAAGGCGGCAACCCGCTTGCACAAGCAAATGGAATATATACGTATAAGGAAAAGGATGATACAGTCACGTTAACCGTCGGATCTGGCAGCTATCATTTCCAATATGATAACAAGAACGGATTAATGGTGGAATTTACGAAGAACTCACGATTGATTGATGTGCTAGGACATCAATCATCAGCAGCTATTCTCGATAAGCATGCACCATGGATTGCTAAGCCGCCAGGCATTTTTGCGATGAGAACAAAAACATTGCAGGAATTAGCAGAGTTTCCAGAAGCGAACCTGACAAAAAATCAAGTGGATGCTTTAATAGAAGAGCTTAACACCATTGAGTGGAAAGCAGAGTTAGTGAAATAAAGCATTATAAGTCATTCATCAATTTGATGAATGACTTATTTCTATTTTAGTAGAAGGGATATAGCCATCTGGTGGAGAATTATTCCAACAAAGACTATGGCCACTTGCAAAAATTACGAGCCTGTGAAGAAAGTAAGGGAAAAATTTTTTCGGATGATAAGAATATATTTGGTAACAGCAATATGGATAGGATGCATGATGCACTGAAAACTTTGTCGGACAAATAGAAAGATCGATGGGGTGAAAAGGAGAATGAAAATTTGCAGAGAATCTTATCAAGAAAATAGTGATTTTCTCCGAAAGAGGGTAATAGAATACAATCTTTCCCGCTTGCCAGATGAGGTAAAGCATCCAGTTAACAAACTCTGCTTTACTGCCAGAGATGATAACGAAAAAATCGTTGGCGGTATTTCGGGAGTGATTTTTTGGCATCATTTGCAAATCGAATCATTATGGGTGGATGAGACAAAAAGAGGGGAGGGATATGGCAGCAGCCTGCTCAAAACAATCGAGGAAAGTGCTATTGAATGCAAATGCACCCATATTCAACTGGATACCTTCAGCTTCCAAGCCCCAGAATTTTACCGGAAACATGGCTATGAGATTGCTGGACTCATTAGTGAACATCCTACAAAGGAAAGCAGCCAGTATATTTTAGTAAAACGTTTAAAAAGATCTTAAGCGAAAAAATAGCATAGAGAAGAGGGATAAACTATGGAGAATTTTGGATTATTAGGAAAGTTTACGGCTAGGGAAGAGAATCGTGATATGCTTGCAGCCATTCTAATTGAAGCCGCATCGCAAATGGAGGCAGTTGAAGGCTGTCAACTGTATACGATTAATCTGCCAGAAACTGAACTTGATAGTGTGTATGTTTATGAGGTATGGAGCAGTAAAGCCGCCCACGAAGCTTCTTTATCCCTTGAAGGAGTGCAAACGCTAATTAATCAGGCGAAACCATTGATTACAGGGATGGAGAGAATGGAAAGCTTTAAGCAGGTGTGGGGCAAGGGAACATTCCGGTGAGTCTGTCTTATTCCCGATAAGTATCAGGTAGGAAGGAAGAATACATCATGAAGTTTGTTCTTATATTTGGACCGCAGGCTGTTGGAAAGATGACGGTTGGCCAGGAGTTAGCCGCCATTACAGGTTTAAAGCTTTTTCACAATCATATGAGCATTGATTTAGTCAGTAATTTTTTCGGATATGGAACGAAAGAAGGAAGCAGGCTTGTAAATCTTTTTCGGCAGGAAATCTTTGAGACAGTCGCCAAAAGCGATTTACCTGGATTAATTTTCACCTATGTGTGGGCATTTAATTTGAAAGAAGATTGGAATTATGTTGAAAAAATCTCTAATATTTTTAAACAACAAGGCGGAACAGTCTATTACGTCGAATTAGAAGCAGATCTCGACGAACGGCTATACAGAAATAAAACTCCGAACAGATTAGAACATAAGCCAACAAAAAGAAATATTGAATGGTCGGAATCAGAGCTAAAAAGCTCTCTGGAAAAATATCGATTAAACTCCCGTGAAGGAGAGATACAAAAAGAAGAATATTTAAAAATAAACAATACAGATAAAAGCCCTAAAGACGTTGCTGCGTTGATTAAAGACAAATTCAAGCTGTAAATTCATTGCTTTGCTTCTTGGATCAGAAGCATGGCTTTTTTTTATTGGCTTTTAGTCAATATCATACAAGAGCAGCTATAAAGTCATATGCTACACTAATTTTAAGAAAATGAACGAAAAAGGAGGCACGACTCATTGAAGGAAAAAAGAATGGTGAAATTTGATTCTCAGCTGCAGGTGGAAGCATACCATTTTGATGGGATCATGCAGAAATTCCCAAACCATTTCCATGAATATTATGTTATCGGCTTTGTCGAAAATGGGCAAAGGAAACTCACTTGCAAAAATAAGGAATTTATTATTAACAAAGGAGATATGGTCATCTTTAATCCTCTTGATAATCATGCATGTGAACAAGTTGATCTTAATGCGTTAGATTACCGCTGCTTGAATATTAATGCTGATATTATGAAGAAAGTAGCTAAGGAAATTATGGGAGTAGATTATCTTCCTTACTTTACTTCACCTGTTCTTGTGCAAACAAGCTTTGCACCACTGTTAAAGGAAGTGCATGAGATGATTATGTCTACCAATGAAGAGCTGGAAAAGGAAGAAAGCTTTTATTTTTTAATGGAACATTTAATCAAAGAATGCAGCATTAAGTATGAAGAAAGTACATCAACAGATGAGCGTCTGCATGCAGTATGCCGCTATATGGAAAAAAACTATACAGAACATTTAACATTAACTGACTTAGCAGAGGTTTGTGATATGAACAAATATACGCTCTTGCGGTCGTTTACACGCAATTTTGGCATTACTCCATATAGATACTTACAAACTATTAGGATTAATGAGGCAAAAAAACTGCTTGAGAGCGGGCGTAAGCCAATAGATGTTTCAATGGAGACAGGGTTTGCAGACCAAAGCCACTTCAGCAATTTTTTCACTGAATTTATTGGTCTGACACCGGGCCAGTATCGGGAGATTTATCAACATAAGAAACAAGCATGACGAAAAGGGCGAGGACAAAAAATGAGAAATCAAACTACAAATGGTCATATAGCAGCACTAGTGACTATTTTTATCTGGGGCATTACCTTTATTTCGACTAAAGTTTTACTGACAGGTTTTACACCGACTGAAATTTTGTTTTTTCGGTTTGCTATTGGCTTTATCATGCTGCTGATTATATTTCCAGCGAGGATGAAAGTAGCAGACAGAAAGCATGAGCTGTTATTTATCTGTGCCGGGTTATGTGGCGTTACCTTATATTATTTGTTGGAAAATATCGCTTTAACGATGACAATGGCCTCTAATGTGGGAGTTATCAGCGGAATTGTCCCGTTTTCAACAGCAGTTCTGACGATGCTGTTTTTGAAAGATGAACGTTTAAAAGGAAACTTTTTTGTTGGTTTTGCAATGGCGATGATTGGCATCTTTTTAATCAGCTATAATGGAAAGGCCAATTTTCAGCTAAATCCACTTGGAGATATGCTGGCAGCTGTCGCAACATTTGCGTGGGCAGCCTACTCCGTGCTGACAAAAAAGATCTCAAGCTATGGCTATCATCCAATCCAGACAACAAAAAGAGTATTCTTTTACGGACTGCTTCTTATGGTGCCAACATTGTTTTTCTTTGATTTCAAGCTTGAGCTTGCCAGGTTTGCTAATCCAATCTATCTATTCAATATTCTATTTCTTGGAATAGGAGCTTCTGCCGTCTGCTTCGTAACATGGAATACAGCTGTCAACATTCTTGGGGCAATAAAAACGAGTGTTTATATTTATATGGTACCTGTCATTACAGTCGTAGTGTCTATGCTTGTGCTGCACGAACAGCTGACAAAGCTGTCAGCATTGGGAATACTACTTACATTAGTAGGACTGGTTGTTTCAGAGGTGAAAATTACGATTAAGAAAAAAAGAGCATTGGGAAGCAGTGCAGTGAAATAAGTTGCTTGTTTAAGGAAGTCTTGCTGATAAATAGCCAGACTTCCTTTTTATATATAAAGAAGGGTGAGATATTGATTACCGCTGGATTTCGAGATTTCGGTAAAAGATTTATGGGAAGGAAAGGGGAAGTGCTTGTTTAAGAGATAATAAGAATGAACCTTATTGGCCGAAAACACAATTTTTCCTATCTTTTACTATTGGCAATGACATAGCCAAGCCTTGAGGTGAATAATATTAAGGATAGTAAACTATTTGATAAACATGAGAAACAGGGGTTAGCGAATGGTTAGTATAGAAATTAGTGATGCTCATACTAAATCCACTTTTCAAGCATTTGTACAGGCAGTTATTCCTCCTCAAGCATATTACCTTCCCAACAGCACTTCGTTTATCAAGCCAGGTGCCTTTGAACTGCAGGTTTACGAATATCTAATGCAGATACTAAATCAGTCCATGCCCCTAAAGGTCAAAAAACAGTTGATGATTGCATCAATGGCTAAGTCTACAGCAGAACTGCTAGATAGTGGAGCAGTTTATCTGGTCCAATCTCAGAAAAATATATATCCGCTCTGCTGTAATACATTCCCTGAAGGTGGTCCTTACACGTTATTAGCACCATTAGACAGGCTTAACGCAATCTCATATATAGAAAGGCTAGAAATAAATCCGGTGAATTTAAAACCGCCTTATGACAATAATCCAGGACTTATTCAAAATATCGTTGATGTGTTGCATCAGCTGACTTTTTTCGGGTTTTATTCCGAATGGACGGGATATGGCAGTACTACTTTTTTGCCTCCGGAAAACCGGCAAATGGAATATTTCCCTGTTGCCTGGCATCGGGCAGGCTATCCAGGACCAGCTTATGCTTATCGGGATTTTCGCGGTTTTTTAGCTCTTATGCCACATAAAAAGGAGGGATAGTATGAAGTTGCAGGATGTCATCGTAATTGGGTCTGGCGGTGGAGGGGCTGTCATGGCGAAAGAGCTTGGAGAAAAAGGATTAAAGGTGCTTGTTTTGGAGGCTGGTCCTTGGTATGGCAATAAACAATGGCCACAACCCAATACGGAGTCGAACAGCGAAAGCAGTTCCTCTTTATCTGATCTCGACATTGATCTATACAAGCAGTTAATGGATAAGAAGGAAATGAACATGAATGATTTAGTGACAGGAAGGTATCGCTTTGGACCGGCAGACCGAAGCAAGGCGCAATGGTTCCGGAATATTAAACAAAAGGCAATGATATGGCAGTGTGCCGGCGTTGGCGGCACTACGCAAGTTTATACAGCCAACTGTCCGCGAGCTTATCCGCAATCAGTGGATGGTAAATGGCCGTTTTCGTATAAGGAGCTTATCCCGTATTATGAAAAGGTAGAGGAAACCTTACCAGTGAACTTTGCGCCAGTTACGGCAAAGGAAGAACTATTTTATTTCGGTGCCAAAAAACTCGGGCTGCATTTAAATCCATCGCTTGATATTTATTCGCCTGGATATCGACCGCAGCCTAATGCCATTCTTCCACCAAACGAAGCAATCATTAACCCCAATATTACTGATGTCGAGCTATCCTGGATGGAAGGCTGTACATTATCAGGACATTGTATTAACGGTTGTGCTCATGGTCCTTCTATAGAGAAAATCGCAAAGCGCTCTACGAATGTAAGTTATATTCCACTCGCTTTAAGGACAGGTAATGTAAGCATAAGGCCAAATGCGTTCGCTGTGAAAATCCTAACCGAAAAGGAGGGTTCTGAACTCCGTGCAATCGGTGTAAGAATAAAAGATACATGGACAGGACAAGAAGAAGAATTAACCGCATCCGTAGTTGTGTTAGCTTGCGGCAGTATAGAAACTCCGCGACTTTGGCTGAATTCATCCCTGCCAGAAAATGAGTTTGTTGGCAAAGGATTAGTCACACATTATATGGACTGGATTACAGGAATCTTTGAAAAGAAAGATTTATTGTCTGTTATAGGAGCAACGCAAATAAGACCATATGTAGGAAACACTTGTGGAGCAAGGCTAGACTATCCAGGACTTGGTGCACTACAGACAGCTGGAATGAGTCCAGGATTGACCGCTTCCTTTTATGGCTTGAGTACAGATGGGTATGCTGTTAGAAAAGAGCGAAGCAATCACAGACCATGGGATATGGAGGGACGGCCAGTTGGACAAACTTTACATTACTTGATGGATAATTATGCTCGATCTTTAAGTATATTGGTAACAACAGACGATGAAGTGGATGACAGAAACGGTGTCGCACTAGATCCGCGTATTTCCGATGAGAATGGTTTTGTGCCAGTTATCCGGTATAGAGCTACAAAAAAATCAGCCGAGCGGCGCAGAAAACTTGCTGTACTGGCTGCAGACCTATTACGCAAGGCGGGAGCGAAACAAATTTTGCGCTCCAATTGGCCGGAGGGTATGATGATTCATATGGAAAGCACGATGAGAATCGGCTTTGTTGTGGATGAAAACTGTGAGGCCTATCAAGTAAAACGGCTTTATATTGCTGACAACAGTGTGCATGCTAATGGTCTCGGTGGTGCTAATCCAACCCTTACAACTCAAGCCTTAGCTGCTAGGACAGCAGAAAAGGTGATAGAGACTTATTTTTCTTAGTATGTTTTTAAAATTTTTAGACAAACTAACTCAAAAACATACTTAAGAACGGTGGGATTTACTTATGAAATTGTTTGAAGTCATGTACGATGCGTTTGAGCCATTTTTGGACGGTGAAAAAAGACCATTAAATGTCTTAGAAGTCAGCAATCTGTGGTTTTATTTGTTGGCAACGGAAACAACCCTTCGTAATGAAGAGCTTGCTGTTAACATCGTTCAAGATCCAAAATTAAAAGCAATCATTAAGGATACTACCGATTCTGTGCATATTCCGATGCGCGATGAGTTAAAAGAATTTTTGACAAAAGAAGGAGTTCCGCTCCCACAGACTACCCCAGAAAAACCAGTCGGAGATTTTCGCGACATCCCGGAAGGAGCAAAACTGAATGATGAAGAGACTGCCAACCTCCTTTCTTATAATCTTGCAGCAGGAGTAAATTATGCAGCAAGAGGTCTTACAGAATCTATCCGTGCAGATGTCGGTTTGCTTTTTTCTAAATATATTATGAAGAAGACCATTGCCGGTCTAACTGTTAAGCAATACTTAGATGAGCATGGGTGGCTGCGGGTGCCGCCGTTTTACAACAAATAGTTATTCACTTTAAGTGAAAATATATATAAGTAGAAGGAAGAAGTTGAATGTAAGGAATTCAGCTTCTTTTTTTGGTATAATAATTTGTGCTAAAGACAGTCTGAGTCAAAAGTTGATACAAAAAAATAAAAAATATTAAAAAATGTATTGACGCTCATTTAAATACTAGATATAATAATCCTTGTCGCTGATACATGACAGCGAAGAAAATGAAACGGCCCATTGGTCAAGCGGTTAAGACACCGCCCTTTCACGGCGGTAACACGGGTTCGAATCCCGTATGGGTCACCAATATAATGGAGGATTAGCTCAGCTGGGAGAGCATCTGCCTTACAAGCAGAGGGTCGGCGGTTCGATCCCGTCATCCTCCACCATAATACGCCGATGTAGCTCAATTGGTAGAGCAACTGACTTGTAATCAGTAGGTTGGGGGTTCAAGTCCTCTCGTCGGCACCATTAGATTTTGCGGGTGTGGCGGAATTGGCAGACGCACTAGACTTAGGATCTAGCGCCGCAAGGCGTGGGGGTTCGACTCCCTTCACCCGCACCATTTAATTTAAATACTCTAAGCGGAAGTAGTTCAGTGGTAGAACACCACCTTGCCAAGGTGGGGGTCGCGAGTTCGAACCTCGTCTTCCGCTCCAAAAATATGCGCCCGTAGCTCAATTGGATAGAGCGTCTGACTACGGATCAGAAGGTTATGGGTTCGACTCCTTTCGGGCGCGCCATATACATTTGCATTTTACGGGGCCTTAGCTCAGCTGGGAGAGCGCCTGCCTTGCACGCAGGAGGTCAGCGGTTCGATCCCGCTAGGCTCCACCAATACGGAGGAATACCCAAGTCCGGCTGAAGGGATCGGTCTTGAAAACCGACAGGCGGGTCAAACCGCGCAGGGGTTCGAATCCCCTTTCCTCCTCCATTAATTTAATAGTTTGGTCCGGTAGTTCAGTTGGTTAGAATGCCTGCCTGTCACGCAGGAGGTCGCGGGTTCGAGTCCCGTCCGGACCGCCATTATATTTCGCGGGTGTAGTTTAATGGTAAAACCTCAGCCTTCCAAGCTGATGTCGTGGGTTCGATTCCCATCACCCGCTCCAATTATGCCGGTGTGGCGGAATTGGCAGACGCGCACGACTCAAAATCGTGTTCCTTTGGAGTGCCGGTTCGACCCCGGCCACCGGTATTATGATGCTGCTTATGCAGTGAAATCAACGTTTCTTACACTCTGTAAGGGGCGTTTTTTATTTTAAAAAGAAAACCACCATTTGATCATAAAAAATTAATCCATAATGAGAGGATTTGATTGTAATGATGAAAGATAATTTCTGGCGTGAACTGCCACGACCGTTTTTTGTACTTGCACCAATGGAAGAGGTAACGGATGTAGTATTTCGCCATGTAGTGAGCAAAGCAGCAAGACCTGATGTGTTTTTTACAGAGTTTACGAACACAGAGAGCTACTGTCACCCAGATGGGAAGCAAAGTGTACGCGGGCGTTTGACTTTTACAGAAGATGAACAGCCAATGGTTGCACATATATGGGGAGATAGACCTGAAAATTTCCGCCAAATGAGTATTGGAATGGCAGAACTCGGGTTTCGTGGCGTCGATATTAATATGGGCTGTCCTGTGCCTAATGTGGCATCTAAGGGGAAGGGGAGCGGCCTTATCCTCCGTCCAGATGTCGCTGCAGAGATAATCCAAGCAGCAAAAGCAGGCGGATTGCCTGTAAGTGTGAAAACAAGACTTGGCTACACGGAAGTAGAAGAGTGGAAGGAATGGCTAGCACATATATTGAAACAAGATATTGCTAACCTTTCAATTCATTTGCGTACACGTAAGGAAATGAGCCAAGTGGATGCTCACTGGGAGCTGATTCCAGAGATTAAGAAGCTCCGTGATGAAATAGCGCCAGATACATTGTTGACGATTAACGGAGATATTCCTGACTATCAAACTGGCTTGGAGCTTGCTGAAAAATATGGTATTGATGGGGTAATGATTGGGCGCGGTATTTTTAAAAACCCATTTGCATTTGAAAAAGAGCCAAAAGAACATAGCAGTAAAGAATTGCTTGATCTCTTGCGATTGCATCTTGATCTACATGACAAATATTCACAAGAATTAGAGACACGCTCATTCCGAGCTCTGCATCGCTTTTTCAAGATATATGTTAAAGGATTTAGAGGAGCAAGTGAACTAAGAAATCAATTGATGAGCACAAATTCATCGGATGAAGTGCGTGAAATGCTTGATCTCTTTGAGAAAAATGCTGACATAGTTGAGTAAGAATATGTGATTAATTGGCTGATGTGAGTACATTTACCTTGACTCCCATCAGCCAATTTTTGCTTTTATCAATTGTATATGGCTAGACTGTTGCGAAGTATTATTAGTTATACTAAAATTAAGTGCCTGTTGCTTTATAAAAAGGTACTATTATTTAATATAAGGAGTTACATAAATGGAAATTAAAGATATGCTTATTCGCTTGAGATATGCGCTAGAAATAAAAAATAAAGAAATGGTGGAGATTTTTAATCTTGGCGGTGTCGAGGTAACGGTACCTGAAGTGGTGCAAATCCTGAAAAAGACAGATGACGAAGAAGAGGAAAATGACGATCAAATTAAATGTACAACTAGTATGTTCGATTCCTTTTTAAATGGTCTCATTATTTATAAAAGGGGAGTACAAGAGCCTAAACCAGGGATGCCTAATGCTCCAGCTCAACCCTCTCAAAAAGGGGAACATATTAATAACCTCCTTCTAAAAAGAGTGAAGATAGCACTGTCTTTAACTACGGAGGATATGCTGGATATTTTTGCAAACGCAGGGTTAACAGTGACAAAAGGTGAGTTGGGTGCTTTATTGCGAAAAGAGGGACATAAAAATTATAAAGAGTGTGGAGATAAATTCGCCAGAAACTTCTTAAAAGGACTCGCAGTCCGATACAGAGGATAAGGTGATGTAAATGATTCATACGTACTCAGGTTCGACAATTAGCTATGAAGTAAAGTACAAAAATAGAACCTCCATCGGAATATCAATAAATAGCTATGGAGAAATTGAAGTACAAGCTCCGAAAAAGATAGCAGATGAAAAGGTGCTTCAGGCTTTAGAAGACAGATGGGAACTCATACAGGAAAAATTAGCAGAAATGAAGGATAGGTGGAATGGTCCACAAGAAAAGGTCTATGATAATGATGAAAGCTTTCTGTATTTAGGGAAAGCATATCCTATTAAAATATTCCAAGACCGTAAAATTAAGCAGGACTATGTTGTATTTGAAGAAGAAACACTGTATATATATGTGAAGCAGCTTGACGATGAAAAGAGTAAACAAGCATTAAGACGTTTTTATTATCAGCAGTGTAAGGACTTAGTACAAAAAAGTATCTCTGTTTATCAAGGCAACTTTAAAACAAAACCCCGTTCTGTACGGATATCAGATAGTAAAACGAACTGGGGTACATGTGATTCCAATTTGCAATTAACCTTCAATTGGAGACTGGCAATGGCACCACGTGAGGTCATTGACTATGTAGTTGTACATGAGATGTGTCACATGGTCCATTTAAACCACGACCGCTCGTTTTGGCGTCTTGTTGGGAAAATAATGCCTGATTATAAGGAAAAAGAAAATTGGCTAAGCTTTTCAAACTGGAAAATGACTGTTTAGAATACAGGGCTGGAAACAATTCATTGAGCTCTCACGATTGTGAGAGCTCTTTTTTACGTATTTTAGAATTGTTGTAAAGCAATTGCACCAAAAATGTATATAACTTGGTTAGCATTCAAACAATAATAGTTGCCATATTTAAGTTATAGGTGGGATTGATATGTATATCTTATGGAGTACAGTAGGTTTGCTTGTTATCATGCTCTTTTTTATGCCGAAGCAATTAACATGGCGAGAAAATGTCATTGTTGTGCCGATTGTAAGCTATTGTGCTTGGCTTGCTCATTTCTTCATTGCTGTGAAGCTTGATTATGTAGATTTTGGCCCATCCAAGGAGGTAGAATTTACGGATTTCGCTCTCGTTTCATTAGTTCCTCCGTTGCTAACAGTATTATATTTAAACTTTCAAAAAAATAATCATTATCTTCTCTATGTAATCATTTGGACAGCCATCTCTTTTTTGATTGAGTATCTTTTGCATAAAGCAGGATTCATGAAGCATTTCGAGTGGAAGCTTTGGTACTCTATCCCTGTATATTTTATATCTTATCTAGGTTTGTATTGGTTTTATCGGAAGGTGATCAAATGCCCTCCAGAAAACGGCTAAACTAAAGCAATCCCAAAACTCTCCCACCATCAGGAGAGTTTTGTTAATGCCTCAAGAAAAACTATATTTATTAAGCAGCACCCACACCAATTCTCCTCTCGTTGTACTGTTCGTTTTTGTGAAAATCGATTTTAAATGGTCCTGTCCTGTATGTGGCGAAATATATAATGCTGCTGCAATCTCTTTAGTGGTATTTCCGAGAAATATATAGTTTACTAGCTGTTTTTCCCGGTCTGACAGTCTATATAGGGAAGCTGTATTATGTAAAATTTCTTGTGGTGCTGTTTTTTGGCAGGTGACGGCAAAGTGCTGGTCCTGTGATTGCATTAAAGTCGCATGGATTGTGAAAAATTCTCCTGCAGAGGGGTGAATACAAATTTTTGCTTCTGTCTGCACTAGATCATTCGCCTTTGCTTTTGTACATACTGCCCTAACCGGCCGCGGTAAAATGGTGCTGTCTATCTGTTCTAGCTTACGCAGAAAGTCAAGCAAGCTCTGCCCGCCTTTATTGGCTGCGGTTATTTGCATATCTTCATTAAGCAGTATCACACTTTTATCCCAATCTGCTGTATTGCCTGGTGGCAATGGAGCAGCAAAAAAGTCATACAGCTTTATGGAGATCGGCTGCAACAACGAAATTATCTCGTCCATATCTTTTTGGGTAAACATCTGCTGTTTATTAGAACGAAACAATGTCAAAAATCCGCAGGATTTTCCTTTATACATAACAGCTGCACGCAGCTCATCTGAAAAACCAGCAGGCTGAAGAATTTCTTTACTGCGGGTACTCAACGCAAGATTTCCATTTGTAGAGTGACTTAAAACACCAACTGGAACAGGAAGCTTTATGAGATTTTCAAACCGGTTAAAGTCCTTCTGTAAATATTCATTTTCAAATAAAAGAGGATGTATTTTTTCAATCCGAGCATCCGTGAAGGCACCTGTTGATAGAAGTGTTAATGAGTCGACTGTCGTAAAACACCCTGCCTCATAACAAATAGACTTTTTTATATGTATTAAACAGTTATTCAAAAAATCAGTTATAAACGCTGTGTCTTTCTTCAATTTTTGTTCGCCTCTTTCCAGGGTGATAACTATCCCATAAATATGGGATTTTGCTTGTTGTAATTTTTAAATAGAATGATAATGATTATTAATATCATTAATTTAATGATAACAAATGGGAAATACAATTGCATTCATTAAAAAAGGAGGCATTCATATGCCGGAAAGCAAACGAGCGAAGAGCTGGGAGGATCCTAGTGTTAATTCCTATGCTACAACAATAAGGAAAAAGATTGCAGGTTACCCACTATTATATGAGCTGACAGGGAACTTGATGGAAGGTTTTTTAATTGGTGACAGTAATCATACAGTATTAATTGTCGGAGCTGGCGGCGGGCAAGAACTCGTCACATTCAGCAATAATTCGCTCTGGTCATATGTGGCTGTCGATTCCTCAGAGGAGATGCTTAAACTTGCGAAAAGCAGAACAAAGAATATAGCAGATCGAATCTGTTTTCACCACTCAGAATGGGATATGTTTTCTACCGAAAAACAATTTGATGGAGCTACATGCCTGCTTGTTCTTCATTTTATAAAAGGGTTAGAAAATAAACGGAAATTTCTGTTGAATATTGCTAAACACCTTAAACCAGGTGCACCGCTTTTACTTGCTGCCATTCAAGGAGAACAGGTCAGTGAATCTTTCGAAATGCAAATGGCGGGTTGGAGAAATTATATGATCTCAAACGGCATATCACCTGAAGAGTTCGCAGAATTTGCTGCAACAATTGGGCAGGGAACAGAGGTTAATAGTGACGAAGAATGGAAAGAATTATTGTATGACTGCGGCTTTACTAATGTCAGCTGTTATTTTGGATCATTTCTTATTAGAGGCTTCATCTGCACAAGAGATAAGGCTCAAGCTACTTAAGAACCAATAAGGGGGTATATTATTCGGCTTCCCCCCTCATTAATTTCCTAAAGATAGCAATATTGATTAGTTGAAAAATCAACAGCAGCGGATAAGCAGCGGCAGAATACCAATAGTTCCAGCCATTATGATAAAAGTAACCTGATTTAACGGAGGCAAACTCATAAATTATACAGAAAATACTCCAATAAATTACATATAAGGATTTATGAAGCACTGATTTTTTATATGGGAAAAAATTTACAAATAATATTCCGGATGCAGGAAAGAGAATGATGATTGGCAAGTACCCGGCAAATTGAATGCCTGGGGAAAAATAGCCATATAGATGGAGCTTAAGATCAAGCAGTACGTCAACAAAAAATCCAATAAACATGGAATATAGGATAACGGCATATTGCTCTGCTTGTGAAATTCTCTTCGGAATTATCCAAGCGATAACAATAAATAGGAGGCAGGAGATAATTAAAAAGGTCATAATACGCATCAGTTCCTTTAGTGTAATAATCCATAAAAAATATCGTTATCCTTTTCTTTCCTTTTCTACAACAAAACGATGAAAGAAATAGTTGCATCCTGCGACAGACAGACTTAAGCAGAAGAGCTGCAGCCTCTTAAGGTTGACCAGCTTATAGATTTTGAACTTTTCAGCGAGTGTACTTAATGGGTAGGCAAACAGAAAATCGGCAAAAATATTCGAGATAATATAAAGCCAAACTTTTTCATATGTAAGTTTAAAAATCCATAAATTTAAGGTGAAAAAAAGGCCGAATACAAAGGTGATGTCTGTAGAGAGTCCTGGAATAATCGGTTTTTTTACTTTCCACCATGTGTAGCTTTTAGAAAGCTCACTGATTAAAGTAATTAGAAGTGAACTAAAAATGCCTGTAGGTAAAAAGCGTCTAAAGGATTTCGCGCCAAATAGTAAAAAAGTGAACCATGGTCCAATCAGCAGCACATACATTTTCCAGTTTCTCATCTTTTTTCCTCCTAAAAATTATCAACATCAAATATAGTATTTCCGTCCTAACTGCATTTAATTAGTTCAAAATAATGCCATAAAATGGTACGATAATAGGGAGAAAAATGTCCGCAAACAAGAAAAGGTAGTGATAGCTTGAAAAATCTGCTGAACAATGAAAATTTTGAATGGCTGAAATCTGCCTTTATAGCGATTATTGCAGTGCTTGTCATTCGCCTATTTATTTTTGTCCCAATCATTGTGGACGGTGAATCAATGGAATCTTCGTTAGATAATGGCGACAGAATGATTGTTACAAAGGTAGGGAAGATTCAAAGATTTGATATTGTCGTGTTCCACGCTAATGAAAAGGAGGATTATATCAAGAGGGTAATCGGCTTGCCGGGCGACAAGATAGAATATAAGGATGATACACTCTACATAAATGGCGAGGCTTATGAAGAGCCTTACTTGGATAAAAACAAGCAGGAATTACGGCAATTATTCGGAAGCGGGGCATTGTTAACAGAAAACTTTACATTAAAGAGCCTGCTAGGGTTGGACCGAGTTCCGAAGGACTCCCTGTTTGTGCTCGGTGATAACAGAAGAAACAGCAAGGACAGCCGTTATATCGGAGTAATCCCGACAAGCAAAGTAGTTGGGACGACAAATATTATTTATTGGCCAATCAAGAATATTCATCTCGTAGACTAACAAAAAAGTGAAAAGGGGAATAAATGTTGGGAAACGATTTTTACTGTGAGGAAGTTCTGAGTAATAAGACAAAGGTGAAAAAAATAATCGAAACAGATAATGTTTTAGCTTATTATCACACTAAACCATTTTATCCGGTACATATCGTGGCCATACCAAAAAAGCATATTTCGTCGCTATTGACACTTGAGGAAAGTGATCAAAAACTGCTGCTTGAGCTTTTAGGTGTCATTCAAAAGCTTGCAGCGAGTGTGACGGAGGAATATGGTGCATGTCGTGTAATTACAAATTTAGGAAATTATCAGGATTCCAAACATCTTCATTGGCATATAGTATTTGGCAATCCTCTAACGAATCAGTAAAAGGAGCGCATAATGTTACGAGCAATCATTTTTGACATGGATGGTACGTTATTTCAAACAAATTCTATTTTAGAATTGGCCTTAGAAGATGCTTTTAAACGTTTAAGGGATCAGCAGCTATGGAATAGTGCCACACCAATTGAAAAATACAGAGAAATTATGGGGGTGCCGCTTCCGCAAGTATGGGAAATTCTACTGCCCTTACATAGCCAAGAGGTACGTGCGGCAATAGATGCTTATTTTTTAGAAAGATTAATAGAAAATATTAACAATGGCAAAGGGGCATTATATCCTCACACACAAGCAGTGCTTGCAGAATTAAAAAACAGGAACTTTGCAATTTTTATTGCCAGCAATGGCCTGCCTGCCTATTTAAAAGCAATTGTCGAGTATTACGAGTTAGATAAATGGGTAACCGAAACCTTTAGCATTGCTCAAATACATTCACTAAATAAAGTCGATTTAGTAAGAGCTGTCATCCAGAAATATGAGATAGCGTCTGGCGCTGTAGTCGGTGACCGCTTGTCAGATATTCAAGCAGCGAGTCGAAATGGCTTCCTTTCGGTCGGATGTAATTTTGATTTTGCTAAACTAGAGGAGTTATCCGAGGCAGATATAGTAATAGATGACTTGCGTGATTTGCCTGCAATTTTTACTAAGTCATTAAAGTGACTCTTTCAAACTATTTGAAAGGGTCTTTTTTTGTTTATACATATATGGAGAGGCTTATGGGAATTATAGGTACATCGGTAATGGGAAAGAGGCTGCTGCTGTTATGTTAACGGAAAAAGTTTCGCTCACACAATTATTTACATTAATATTAGGCTTTAATCTAGGAAGCTCCCTTGTTTTTGGTATAGGCCTTGAGGCGAGGGAAGACAGCTGGCTTGTTATTTTATTTTCTACATTTATCGGCGTTATTATTGCCTATTTATATTATCATATGATTATGTTACAGCCGAACAAGAACTTATATCAAATCCTGGAGTTCTGCTTTAACAGAACAGTTGAAATCATAATAGGTTTTATTTATGCTGTCTATTTTTTTTATATTGCAGCAAGGATTGTCAGAGACTTTAGTGTGTTGACTTCTGCTGCTATCTTGCCGTTAACACCAATAGAATTCATCGCGTTAACCTTTACGCTTCTGCTCGGTTATATTTTATATCTTGGAATAGAAGTGCTCGGTCGAACAACGGAGGTGCTGACACCATACTCTATCGTTTTTTTACTATTGCTGACGATTTTTTTGTATGGTAGCAGAAGTCTCACCCTTGAAAACATTCAGCCTGTATTAGGGAGAGGGATTGGACCATTTGTAAAAAGCATGTTTCCATACGAAGTAGCAAGGCCATATGGAGAAATGATTGTTTTTATGTGCATTCTGCCTTTAGTAGGGAATATACACAAAAGCAGAATCATCTACTTATTTTCCATTATTTTTTCAGGGCTGTTTTTAACATTAACTAGTTTGCTGATAACAGCATTTCTTGGAAGCAGGATTGCCTTAAGAGCAAACTTCCCCCTCTTATCTGCAACCCGTCTTGTATCAAATGGGGTTTATTGAAAGAATGGATGTTATTACAGTGTTTATGATCATGCTTTTGAGTGTTGGTAAAAAGCTCGGTGTTTATATACGGAGGACTAAAAGGGCTGGAATATATATTTCGGCTTCCCTATCGCTTTTTTGTTATGCCCGTTATTTTTATCGTTTCTATGTTTTCCATATTCATCAGCAGATATTTCGCTGACCATGTATACGAAGGTCTTCATGTTATTCATTATCTTTTAAGTATGCCGCTGCAATTTATGCTTTCACTTTTTTTATATTTAATTATTTTGGTAAAAACGGCAGTCAAACAACGAGGGATCGCGAAGTAAAAATATGGATAAGTTTTGCATGGCGGAAAAACAATTACGCAAAGTGAATTTTTTAATTTTTGTGCAAGAAGATTGCTCTAGACCCACCCGAAATATGCTTGTTATCATATGATTATTATTAAGTAGGGAGAGATTTCATGGAGGAGCAAAAATTTAAGGACTTAAAATTAGGAGAACGAGGAGCATTAATCAGTATTGCTGCCTATATTTTCCTTTCGATTATAAAGCTGTCGGTAGGTTTTATGACGGATTCACAAGCATTGCGGGCAGATGGTCTGAATAACGCAACAGATATTATTGCTTCGGTTGCAGTCCTAATAGGATTAAGACTATCACAAAAGCCTGCAGATAAGAATCATCGCTATGGTCATTGGAAAAGCGAAGGCATCTCTTCTATGGTAGCTTCATTCATTATGATGGTTGTCGGCATTGAGGTGTTAATTGATTCTGTTTCTTCCTTCATGCACAAGGATAGTCAGTCACCTGATATGATGGCAGGGTTTGTCGGTTTATTTGCTGCAGCAGTAATGTATGGTGTATATCGCTACAATAGCACTTTAGCTAAGAAAATTAACAGCAGTGCTGTTATGTCTGCGGCAAAGGATAATATTTCAGATGCGTGGGTAAGTATCGGTACGGCTGTCGGCATATTCGGGTCACAGTTGAACATGCCGTGGCTTGATTCTGTTACTGCACTGGTTGTCGGAATGCTGATCTGTAAAACAGCTATTGAGATATTCAGGCAAGCATCCCATGAGCTGTCAGACGGCTTTGATGTGGACAGGCTGCAAAAGTTAAAGAATGCTATTTTGATTATGGAAGGGGTAAAGGGCATTAAAGAAATAAAAGGGAGAAACTACGGCAATAACGAAGTGGTCGATGTTTCTATTCTCGTTGATTCTACATTGGATATTAAAAAAGCCCATGGGATAGCTGATGATGTGGAGGCAGAGCTGCAGCGTGAATACGGAGTTTACCAAGTGCATGTCCATGTAGAGCCCCAATAAAAAAGCAAGCTTTTTAAGGCTTTGCTTTTTTATTTTGTTTGTTTAAGGCTCTTTGGGCTTGAATAAATTTTTTCATTTCCTTTTTTTCCTTTTTTGACAAGCCATTCAATCGTTTTTGCAAAAGCTCTTTAGCAAACTGATACAGTTCCATATCAAGCTTATTATAATCTTCTATCAGCTTGATCGTTTCCTTCGGGACATCTGCCCGTCTAAGCTTTTTCTTTGTAATATTGACCTTGTTATAATGAATGTCGTTCCAATTATACACAGAATTAAGTAAATATAAGGATTCATCGAATCTTTCCGTTATCCCCACAGCATCAAATGACTCTAATCTTTCTTTGGCTAAGTTAAGATCATATTGGACAGGATATCCGCATAAAAGCAGTGTCTGACAGTTATTAGCTTCTGGTTCTGTCCTCACAAACTCCTCTAATGTCATATCTTTTAATCTTTCATAGCCTGGATAGTTTCTCAAATAAGAATACAGGGATAAAACCCGATCGACAGGATGGCGAAGCATAGTGAAGTAGTGGTGCTGCTTTTGAAAATGCTCATGAACTCCATACAAATGATGGCCGGCAAATGCATTAATATCGTTTTTTTGCCGTTCTGTCAGCTGATCCAATGGAATAACTTCATTTTGAAAAAGCTCATGATCATAAATTTCCTCCACCGAAAATTGCCGTTTGAAAATAGTATTAAGAGTGGACCCGCCTGTTTTAGGTATGTGGAGAAAAATAATCAAGTCTTGTTCTGTCATTACAAACATCTCCTTTTTATTAGTAAATGAAATTTATAAAAAAAAGGGAATGGCGCAAGCATCATCAGCTAAAAAAGGGCGAAGCTTTTAACATGTATCTATTAGCAAACATTCATAATTCCTTGGAGTTCAGGTGACAATATGGAAAAAGCAGTTGGAGGTTATGATGGCATTTGCAATTTATTTTTTTATAGGGTGGCTGACCATTATTTGTTTTTTTGTTCAAAAGAAGAAGTACAGCATTGTAGAAAATACGGTTTTAATTTTAAGTGTTTTAATTATAAATCTTAATTGGACTTGGCTTGTTTATGAGGAGTTTGAGTTGATTACCTATTCTCGTGAACCGTGGGATTTTGTTGCTTATTTGATTAAGAGAAGCATTGTTATTCCGGTGATTGTGTTAATTTGTTTGAATTTTGGTCGCAAACAATCTTCCCTAGTGAAAAAGCTAATGCATATCCTCGTGTCATCATTAGTGATATTAGGTATAACAATTATCAGTCATTTATTAAAGGTCACTACAGTCAAACACTGGTCGATATTTTATGATTTGGTTTACTATCTTCTTCTCCATCTTGTAGTGTTAGGGATTCATAAATGGTATCAAACATATATGGTGGATAAAGAGAAAGAGGTGCTGACAAAATGATTTGGATTGGAAAATTTGATATTAATGAGATATCCTTATTGATTTTGACGGTTGCCGCCTATTTGTTCGTTATGTTCACACCGAAAAAGCTGAGCAGGGAAATAACCTGTATGAGTATATTTTGGGGAATAACTACGGGAATATTATATGACTTTACAATAGGGGGAGGATTACTCGATTTATATCGGGAAAATGATACGAACCACTACGAGCTTTTTGACCTGTTTTATTATGCTTTATATGGACCTTTTGGCTATGCCTTTATATATTTTTACGAAGTATTAAAAATACGTAAAAAAACGTTTGCGTTTTATGTAGGAGGATGGGCTCTATTTGGGGTTATTGCACAATGGCTTTTCACCTTGTTGCATATCATCACCTATCAGAATAATTACAGCTTGCCTTATTCCTTCCCGATATTTTTGTTAACCCAGACGATTACTGGGTTGTTTTATCACTATGTTACAACAGTCTACCCTAGCGGAGATTCCGTCCAATAAGAGCGAATGTAGGAGGATTAATAGGACTAAACTATTATTCCAAGTAAATCAATCAGAATACCCTAAAAAATGATTGACAACGACTTTTAGATGCTGTTAACATAGGTTTAACAGATATTTGTAAATATTTTAAAGGAATCGACTAGATCACTAGAGATTCAGCGAAATACATGTCAAGCAGACTTGTATTTTGTTGGTCTCTTTTTTTATCAACTTAAATTACATAATACTTATACAGGAGGATGGCCATGAGATTTAGCTACATACACCATCTGGAATGCCCAAAATGCAGTAAATATTATTCTGCCGAAGAAATACAGCAATTATGTAGCTGTGGTTCCCCACTACTCGCTCGATATGAATTGGATAAATTAAAACATGACTTATCGAAAGAGGATTTGCAAGGCAGGGAAAACACTTTATGGAGATATCATGAGGTGCTTCCAGTATTGAACCAAGAGAATGTAAAAACTTTAGGCGAAGGGATGACACCGCTGCTTCCATTAGAAAGGGCAGGAGCAGAGTTAGGCTTTCAGCATCTTTATTTAAAGGATGAAGGACTTGTTCCAACAGGTTCATTCAAAGCAAGAGGCGCTGCAGTCGGTGTTTCAAAAGCTTCAGAGCTTGGGGTGAGGGAGTTTGCGATGCCTACAAATGGGAATGCAGGTGCTGCATGGTCCCTTTATTCTGCAAAAGCGGGAATTCGCGCACATATCGTCATGCCTCTTGATGCTCCAGAAATTACGCGCAAAGAAGTGAGCGTTTCTGGAGGAGAGCTATATTTAGTTGACGGTGTTATAAGTGATGCAGGCAAAATCACGGCACAGCTGGTAAAGGATAATGGCTATTTTGATGCATCAACCTTGAAGGAACCATATCGGATTGAAGGGAAAAAGACGATGGGCTATGAAATTGCTGAGCAATTTGGCTGGGAACTACCAGATGTCATTCTCTATCCAACTGGAGGCGGTGTCGGTTTAATTGGTATTTACAAGGCATTTCTGGAAATGCAAGAGCTTGGCTGGATCAGCGGTCGACCTCCCCGTTTAGTCGCCGTACAAGCAGAAGGCTGTGCGCCTATTGTCAAAGCGTATTTAGAGGGGAAAGAAGAGTCTGATTTTTGGGAGAATTCAGAAACGAAAGCATTTGGAATTAATGTACCGAAAGCTTTAGGAGATTTTTTGGTTTTAAAGGCGATATATGAGACAAATGGCTGTGCAGTGGCAGTATCAGAAGAAGAATTAACGAAAGCTCAGCAGCTTGTCGCAAAGTCAGAAGGTCAGTTTATATGTCCAGAGGGTGCCGCAACAATTGCAGCAGCTGATAAACTTCGGGAAGCAGGCTGGCTTGGCAAGGAAGAAAAAGTCGTTTGTTTAAATACAGGAGTTGGTATTAAGTATCCAGATACAGTGGAATATACCGCAAAATATATAGAAAAAATTCGTCCATAATTTTTTTGTGATTTAATACCCAGTAAAGAGATTAAAATAATTAGTATTTAAAGAGATTACTAAGGAGCGATGAAAAATGTCTGGAAAATTAAGAGAGTTGGTAGACAGAAGAAAAAGTTATTTAATCCATTCCTTGATAGCTGCAGGCATTTATAAAAAAGAGGGACAGCATCTGTTTGAATGGACACTAACAGATCTGGAAAAGGAATATTCACGCATAAAGAATACAAAAGAATAAGCAAGGTGCTGATCAGACAACTGAAGGCCGCTTCCCAATATTGGAGTAAGCGGCTTTTTTAAATTTATATAGGGGGTTATTTAAATGGCCGAAGTAACTTACGAAAATGAAAAATATATCATCTCCATATTAAAGGAAATTGAGTATGGTTCTGTCACCATTACCCTTCATGCCGGGAGAATAGCACAAATTGAGAGAGAAGAAAAAATCCGTATACAAACAGACACAAAAAAATAAAAGATGCTCTTGCTACCGGACCACCGGAGAAGACACGGTTGCTGATTTTTTTGCTTCGTGTCTTTTTTTTATCCATATTCCAATCGTAAATAGGAAGATTGAAAGGAGAGGAGAAGTTTATGACATTATTAGCAATCAATCAATTAAATAAAAAATTCAGCTCGAAAAATGGTGATACACATGCATTAAAGGATATTGACTTAGCAGTAGAAAAAGGTGAACTGATTACCATTATCGGCCCGAGCGGCTGCGGGAAAAGCACCTTGCTGAAAATCATAGCAGGCCTTGATACGGAAGTGTCCGGCTCTGTATCGATTGAGGGGGTGGAAGTAACCGGGCCCAGCGTCGATAAGGGCTTTATCTTCCAAGAACCACGCCTCTTTCCTTGGCACACGGTAGAAAAAAATATCGCCGCAAACTTCTCCCTAAAAAACAAAAAAGTTCAAGAAAAGGTCGCAGAGCTGATTAAGCTCGTTAAGCTTGACGGCTTTGCAAAATCATACCCAAGGGAGCTATCAGGAGGAATGGCACAAAGAGCAGCAATTGCAAGAGCTCTGCTCCGCAATCCGAAAGTCTTGCTATTAGATGAACCATTCGGTGCGTTAGACGCATTCACAAGGACACATATGCAGGATGCTTTGTTGAATATCTGGCAAGTAAACAAAACGACCATGCTGCTAGTAACACATGATTTAGATGAAGCCATCTATTTAGGAGGCAAAGTTGTCATTATGAATGCAAGACCAGGATCGATACAAAAGGTTGTAGATATTCAACTTCCGTACCCGCGGAAGAAAGCGGATAATGCATTTCAAGCATACCGTCAAGCGATTTTGCAGGAGTTTGAGAAATCAGAGCATGCAGTGATGGGAGGGAGGTCACATTGAGTAATAATAGTGAACTGTTATACGGAGACTCAGTTGTAAAAGCTAAGCGTAAAAAAAAGATAAAAGGAAAACAGCTGCCTTCTAAAACGGTTATTTTTTTGCGGGGAATGATTTTCCCTGTTCTATTAATAGCAGTATGGGAAGCAGCGGGAATATATGGGTTTGTATCAGAGACACTGCTTCCAAGACCGAGTGAGATTTTCATGGCTTTCATTGATTTATGGACAACAGGGTATTTGCTCTACCATTTCCAAGTCAGTTTTCTTAGGGCAATCGGAGGGTTTATAATTGGAGGTTCTCTTGGTCTATTAGCTGGATTAGCTGTTGGATTTTCTAGCAAAATAGAGCATACCCTTGACCCGACTATGCAGATGCTACGCACAATTCCGACATTAGCTGTCATACCGCTATTTATCCTATGGTTTGGTTTTGGAGAGGTTTCAAAGGTTCTTTTGATTGCCAAAGGTGCTTTCTTTCCGCTATATGTGAATGCTTTTTTAGGCATACGCAGTGTTGATGGGAAAATGTATGAGGTTGCGAAAGTTTTACAGTACAGCAAATGGAAACAAATAACTAACTTAATTATCCCATCAGCACTTCCTAATATTCTGCTCGGCCTGCGTCTTGCCTTAGGAGCAGCCTGGCTTGCGTTAGTGGCAGCAGAGCTGATGGGATCATCTGAAGGTATCGGCTATTTAATTACAGATGCCCGGCAATTTTCACAAACAACAGTCGTTTTTGTAGGAATTATTATCTTTGCAGTGTTTGGGAAGGCTTCAGATTCGTTTATAAGGATATTTGAAAGAAGATTGTTGAAATGGCAGGACAGCTTTAAAGGCTAATGAACAAAGGGAGTGAAATCAAATGACATACCGTACAAAAGGGGAAAAAATGCGCTTAAACTTGTTTTTAACAAGCATGGGTCATCATGAAGGAGCTTGGAGGCATCCAGCCTCTGCAGTAGAAAGTGTGCAGGATTTCAGGCTTTATCAAGAAATTGCTGCTAAAGCAGAAAGGGCAAAATTTGATTCTATCTTTATGGCAAACAGGTACTCTGTTTCGACTAAAGCAGTTACATACGGAGAACTCGGTGGAGGGGGGATGGAACCGCTCATCCTCTTGTCCGCGCTGGCAGCTGTTACGAAGGAAATCGGCTTAATTGGAACAGTATCAACCTCCTTTACAGAGCCTTTCAATGTTGCCAGAAGTTTTTCCTCCCTTGATCATTTGAGTAAAGGAAGAGCAGGCTGGAATGTTATCACGTCTGGAACAGATGAAGAAGCGAAAAACTTTAATTTAGAAGAAATACCAGATCATGAACAGAGGTATGTGCGGGCACAGGAATTTTTAGAAGTGACCAATAAGCTTTGGGACAGCTGGGAAGCAGATGCACTTGTCAAGGATAAGGCAACAGGGGTTTATGCGTTAAGCGAAAAAGTCCATGAAATTAACCATAAAGGTAGCTATTTTTCTGTTAAAGGCCCATTAAACAGCCCAAGATCACCGCAAGGCAAGCCAGTAATTGTTCAAGCTGGCTCCTCTAAAGACGGCATTGACTTTGCGGCACAATATGCAGAAATCGTTTTTACAGCACAGCAAACACTGGAAGACGCACAAATCTTCTATAAAAAACTAAAGTCCAGAGTTCAAGATATTGGACGTGATCCAAGCAAGGTCATTGTTCTTCCGGGAATTTGCCCTGTTATCGCAAATACGGATGAAGAAGCAAAAGCAAAAGAGACAGAGCTGCATAAGCTTACAAATCCAGCGTACAGTTTGCTTCAGCTGTCCAACAGAGTCGGGTTTGATTTGACTTCTTACCCGTTAGACGGTCCTTTCCCAGAACTGCCTGATATAAAAGAAATAAAGGGGCATCAGAGCAGAACAAAACTAATCAGCGACCTAGCTAAAAAAGAAAATCTCACATTAAGACAGCTGCTGCTCCGCTTAGCCGGCGGTCGCGGGCATTTCACTATTGCCGGAACACCAGAAAGAATTGCAGACGAACTGCAGGTCTGGTTTGAAAATGGTGCTGCTGACGGTTTTAACATCATGCCCCAGCAGATGAGTGAAGGCTTGACGGAGTTTATCGAGTCCGTTATCCCGGAACTACAAAACAGAGGCTTGTTTAAAACAGAATACACTGACGGCACGCTTCGAGATAAACTGGGCATATAAGAAGACACCTCTCATAAAAAGAGAGGTGTCTTTCATTAGCTTGATAGAATGTAAGAGACAAGCATTCAGAAGGAAATCTATTAGCTTATTCGTATTCTTTTAAAACTTTTTCAATGTAACGGTTATTAACAACCTCTGCCACATCCAATTTTTTTGTCAATCCACCTTGCTCCAAAAGCAAATCAGCAGTTATTTGTTGTTCCTTGATAATGTCAGCGCTAATAGGTGTGTTTTCAGGAACAGAATTTTCAAGGACTCTGCTGATTATTTCTTCGTCCGTATTCTTTAAGTCTGCATAAATTTTAATTGCTTCTTCTTTATGTTCATTTTGCCATCTAGTTGCTTTTTCCGTAACTTTTAAGTACAGCTCAACAAGCTCAGGGTGTTCTTTTGCAAATTCAGATCGAACAATTTGGAAGCCTGGGCTGTAGCTGCCGATATCTTTTCCTGTTGCGATTACTTTCGCCTTCTTGTTAATCACCTGAATGGACTGATAAGGTTCCCAGATGGCCCATGCATCAACAGAACCAGTTTCAAATGCAGGCTGAGCTTCATCTGGCTGAAGCTGGATAATTTCCAGTTCAGATGGTTTAATGCCTTCTTTTTCAAGCAGTCTGTATAAAAGACCATATGCACTGCTGCCTTTAGCAACAGCAATTTTTTTGCCTTTCAAATCATCTGCTGTTTTAATCGGGCTGTCTTTGGGAACGATAATGGCATCACCAAGCTCCCCGGTGCTTGCTGTTGCGATTTCCTCGAATTTTATTCCCCCGCCTTGGCCAGCTAAAACGGGGATATTGCCGACACGGCCAAAGTCAAGGCGGTTAGAAGCAATTGCTTCAAAGTAAGAAGGCCCGCTCTGAAATTCTACCCAGTTAACTTTAGCACCAGCCTTTTCAAACTCACTTTCAAACCAGCCTTTCTCTTTCGCAAGCAGAATTGGCCAAATGCTTTGCTGTACCCCGATATTTACAGTTATTTCGCCAGCCTTTTCGTCAGACGAACTGTTTGATGCAGAGGGCGCACCGCAGGCGGCACTCACAAAGATTAACAGTAAAACAGATAGTAAGAAACTTGCTTTCTTAAAATAAACCATTATGTATCCTCCTATACGATTTTTATAAACAAACAAATCAGAGCCTATACAGTTCTCACCACCTTTCAAGCTGAAAATAAAAAGGCCCTAAGTATAGCAAACACTATACATTAGGGCCTTCAGGCTGACTGATCGGCATATTCATTTAGATTAGCAGATTATATTTATATCCAATTATTCTTACTTGTTAGGTTGGTTTTCGAGTAAAAAATTATCTTTGCTTTTTCCACTTAATAGAGCCTGTTCCATCATGAGGATGCACTGCTGCCATACACTCATGGTATCTTTTATTCAGTTCAGGAAGAGAAAAGCTATTTAAGGCATCAAACGAGTAATTGCCATACACTGCTAATTTTTGAATCATTAATCTTCTTTTTGCATCATTAAGATTTACCATGGTATTCCCTCCTATGGATATTCTATATCAATATGTGTCTATTACTGTATAACTCTGATTTTGTTTGTTCGTATTATCATATATTCATTATACAACAAAAAAATACACTAATCCAAGTGGTTTAGATGGATTTTAATAAAAATAATAAAAAAATCTAAGTTCCTATATTAAAAACAAGCAGGGGAAGCGGGGGATTAAGCGAACTTAATAAGTTAATAGCAGTATTTAGGAGGGAAACATGAGAAACGAACTTGCAGCAGCATTAAAGTGGAGAGAGGACGGGGAGTATTATAAATCAAGCGGTGTGCTGATGGAATTAGTCCAAAGCTATCCGGAGGATTCGTTTATCCTTTATCAATACGCCTGGAGTCTAGATTTATTAGGAGAAGAAAGGAAGGCAGTGTTATTTTATGAAAAAGCTATTCAGTTAGGACTTCCCGAAGCGGAATTGGAAGGAGCCTTATTGGGGCTTGGCAGCACATACCGAACATTAGGAGATTATGAGAAGGCAAGCGACATTTTTTCACAGGCAATTCAGAAGTATCCGGCCAACAGAGCACTCCAAGTGTTTTACGCGATGACTTTATACAATCTGGAGAATCACGCAAAGGCGATGGAGCTCCTGCTTACTGCCTTAGTGGAGACAACAATGGATGAAAGTATATTACAGTACAAGAAAGCAATTACCTTTTATTCAGATAAATTGAACGAATCGTGGAAGTAGGGATTTATTAGCTAACTTTTAAGAGGTGTTACTAATATATGAAACTATATGGAGACTTTACGGAAGAAGATTGGCTTCATGCTGTTGGCATCCAAAAACACCATGTTCCTGATGCTTTAATTGTTCATGGGGAATGGAATCATGCAGATAATATCAATAAGTGGAAGGGAATCTTGAGCCAGGAAATGCTTTTGCCAAAGTGGAATACAGTCATTGGGAGAAATAAGGCTGTCTTAACAGGATTTGCTAATGTATACGGAGGAGCAATGGCTGCAGCAGTTTCCCACCAGTTCGCAGCAATGGGCACTGACATATTTATCCAAACAGGCTATTTTGGCGGTTTGTCAGCTAAAGTCAACTATGGTGATATTTTGATAGTGACTGAGGCAAAAATGGACGATGGAGTTTCAGCTGCTTATTTGCCAGGCTGTGAAACGGTAACATCCGATGAGGAACTGGCAATGAGGGCCATTGAATTTTGCCAGAAAAAAAACTACAAGTATGTTACAGGCAGTGTTTTGTCTGTGAGCACTCCGTATTTAGAGACAGAAAAGATGGTTCTAGCCTGGTCAACAGCTGGGCATTTAGGTGTTGATATGGAGTCAGCCGTTACACTTGCTGTTGCGAACAAATTTAACAAAAAAGCAGTCAGTTTATTAAATTTATCGGACCATTTGCTTAAAGGTGATACTTTTTATTCCTATAGTAAGGAAAGGGAAGCAATAGAAGCGGAAATAGATGAAAGGATACGAGACATTGCCTTATATTTAGGGAGATCTTTTTAAGAAAAACGAAGAAGCTCATTAGTTAGCAGGCTTCTTCGCTGTTTCTGTCTTTTCTGACCCGTTCAGAAGAAAAACACCGCCAATAATAAGCACAATTCCGCACAGCATGACTGTGTTCATCAGCTCATCCCATAAAATGACGCCTATTATCGCAGTCGCAGCGGTCCCAACACCTGACCATATTGCATAGGCTAAGCTTAGCGGCAGTGTTTGGAGCGCTTTTGAAATGAAATAAAAGGCAAGTACATAGCCGATAATTACACCGACAGACGGGAGCATAACGGTAAAGCCTTCTGACAATTTAAGCATTGTTGTGGCAAATACTTCAGTTATAATCGAGATTGTTAAATAAATATATCCTTTCACAATGGAAGTCTCCTTTCAATTAATGAGCTCCGCCAAAATTCAATAAGATTACCCCGCCGATGACAAGTAAGAGGCCGATTACTTTTTTGCTGGTTGAAGCTTTCTTTATAAAGTACGGCTCCAGCCACCGCCGTCAGTGCTGTGCCAACACCTGCCCAAATTGCATAGGCTGTTCCAATCGGCATGGTCTTTAATGTCAACGATAAAGCATAAAAGGCAATTCCATATCCTAAAGCGACACCAACAGACGGTAGCAGCCTTTTGAAGCCCTCTGTTGCTTTCAGCATCGAGCTTGCAAACACTTCACTTATAATGGAAACTACAAGTAGTAAATATGGATTCATTACACATCCTCCTTCCTTGTCATGAGTGTGAGCTTATCAAGCACTGCTGTTTGCATTTTTTTATCCAATGGAGCAACATGGAGCATTTGCGAGTAGTACAGTCCATCAAGGGCGAGACGGATAACTGAAGCTGTCACAGGAGAAATGCCGTCGTTTTCCAATTTTGTTAAAGCTCTTTGATAGCTGTTTGAAATACCTTCAGCTACATCCTTATCCAATAACGAGGAAGCCATCACTGCAACATTTAGCTCGGCACGGTTGTATAAATCATCCTTTGTCACTTCAATCATTGCCCTTGTCCACTTGCCTGTCTCAACGGGGTCTTTTTTTGCGTATTCCGTTAAAGCTGTATCCAAGTCTTCAAATATAGACAAAGCAATTCCCTTTATTAAAGCCTCTTTGCTCGAATAATGATACAAAAGACCGCCTTTGCTGATATTAGCTTGTTTGGCAACAGCATCCAGGGTTAAGGAGGTAATGCCACTCTCATGAATAATTTGTTTCGCTGTATCAATAATAAGCCGGCGTTTAACATCAGCTTTTGAATCCATTGTAATGTCTCCTTCCTGTTTTTTTATTATTGTACCGTCTGGACGGTTTTTTGGTCAATAAAAGAATTTGTTGACACTGCTAAGAAAACCTTTTATGTTTTTCCATATATATCTATTCTTATAGGAGGGAAGGATATGAAAATACGGACATATAATGGCTGGATATTGGAAATAGATGTGGAAAAAACAAATAAATTTTACAAAACAGATATAGAGGTGTGTGATTGTCTCTATTGCTGTAATTATGCAGAGGCGGTCAAAAGTGCCGATGCTTCTGTCACCTCATTTTTTGCTGAGCTTGGCATCATACCAGAAAAACCGGCAGAAGTTTCAGAGTTTGCAATGGAAAACGCAGAGCTGCATCATTATATAGGCTTTTATCATATTGTCGGCAAGGTTTTGAAGGGCAACACATGTACAATGTCTGATTGGCAGGATCATCATACATACCAGCTCGGCCCTTTTGAGTTTTGTCTAGCACAGGAAGCAGAACAGGTACAAGCAAATTTTCCTGAGCCCATTCTTCAGCTGAATTTTGAAGTTTTTCTTCCATGGGTGTTGGAGGAATATCCAGATCGACTGGAAAAATACAAAAAAGTTTACAAATAATGTATAGTTTGAGATAGTGGATTAGCAGTTTAATGAATGTTTTTGGTGGTGTACGATGGTAAAAAATTATGTTTGGTTTAACTGGCTCATGCTTGCAGTGTTCGGATTATCTACCGTTTTAGCTATTTTTATTGTTTATTTTCATAATGGTCTTGCCTTTGCAGAAAATTTTATTTATGGATATATAGTATTTATTTTACTGTATGCTTTGTACCTCGGTGGTAGTGCTTTAAAATATTGGAGAAAGGCAAATCGGACAGAAATTAAAAAGAGAATGCTAAAATTCCTCTCTTGGTTTGTTGTGCTTGCCATTATTTCTTTTTTTATTAATAATGTTCTCAAGCAAGATAATAACGGTGCATACTCTTATTTATTTATCCCGTTGGGCTGCTCATTCGGTATAGTATTTTTGGATGTTCTATTTATGAAGAATAAAGCAAAATAGGTAATTAGAAGTAGCATATCCTTGCAGACATTAGAAAACGGCATTATTATATAATTATAATTTAATGGAAATGGATGATTATAATGTCTAATGAAGAGTTGGAAGAAACAGCAGCCATTTTAAAGTTATTAGGTGATAAGACTAGGTTGTCCATAATCGGGATGCTGAATATCCATGATTGCTGTGTATGTGAATTTGTTGACATTTTTCAAATGTCTCAACCGGCAGTCAGTCAGCATTTAAGAAAGTTAAAGGATGCAGGACTTGTGAAGGAACAAAGACGAGGGCAATGGATGATATACTCTCTTGAACGCAATACGAAGTATTTTCCGATGATTGAAGATGTGCTCCGGTATATCCCTGACCAAACGGAAAGATTTACTTGGCTAGAGGAAAATGGTCTGAGAATTTCATGTGATGCATAACTTCATTAAAAAATATAGGTAGCGGGGCTCACCGCATATAGCAGAATTTGCAATTGTTATATGCGGTGAGTCTTTTTTATGAAAGAAGGGATGATATGAATAGCTTAGAGAGAATTCATGAAATAGATATAGTAAGAGGTTTTGCTGTTTTAGGGCTTGCTTTTGCGAATATTGTGCCGTTAAGCAGTCCCGTATTATATGACAGCTTTCCAAGCAGTCTTTGGACAGGACAAGTTGATTTATTAATACAACAATTATTATTTATTTTCGTACAAGGAAATTTTTATCCTTTATTTGCTCTTCTGTTCGGATTCAGTTTTATGCTGTTTATGGACAAGGC
Source organism: Niallia laureatilytica (assembly GCF_046613985.1). Classification (NCBI taxonomy): domain Bacteria; kingdom Bacillati; phylum Bacillota; class Bacilli; order Caryophanales; family Bacillaceae; genus Niallia; species Niallia laureatilytica. Next base: position 886,987 of record NZ_JBKKHP010000002.1, read on the forward strand.
AGCGGCAAGGGGAAAAAATCCGTACATACTATTTTCCAGAAGGCAATTCGTTCTACTTTGTATTGGGGCAGTGCATGCTATTTTCATTTGGTACGGAGACATCCTAACCACCTATGCTCTGTTTGGCTTTTTGTTGCTGCCACTCTATAAGGCGTCTAGTAAGACAATTAGCATTCTGCTAATACTGTTATATTTGCCAAATATGTTGCTGCTTATTTTATTTATTCATTTTCCGTATAATCCGGCTGAGTACTTTGATTACGATTACTTACTAACCGTTATTGAAAATTATCAGACAAGTGGAATCACAGCTTTTTTACAAAATTTTTATGATTGGCTGTCAACCTTTGAGTTTTTTTCTATTGTATATTTATTTCTAAGCATTTTTCCGATGTTTTTAATCGGGGTTTTACTAGCGAAAAATAAATCAACTATTATACATATAACGAAGAAGCATGTGTTTGTATGGATTTTGTTTGGAGGACTAGGGTTAGGCTTGAAAATATTGGCTGTGCTGCACCCTGATTCCTTGCTGTTTATTCAAGCATCTGATGCATTTGGTAATCCGCTTATGTCATTGTTTTATGGGTTAAGTATTTTACTGTTTTTGCAGCTAAGCAAAATGAGTCTAATCTATTTCCGTTATGTTGGCAGATTGGCGATTACTAATTATTTAATGCAAAACATTATTGGGTTACTCATTTTCAGAATTTTTTCTTTGTATGCAACAATACCGCCGTCAAAGTTAATACTCATCTCTTTTGTACTTGCTGTCTGCCAAATTGGCTTAAGCTATCTTTGGTTACAACGTTTTAAACAAGGCCCAGTTGAATTTTTGTGGAGAAAGTTAACCTACTTTAAAATTCATTAAAATCTATAGGAAATTCGAATTTGTAACATTGAATTACACAATAGTCGAAAAGTTTGATTTTTTGGATTTTCATTTAATATTTTACTAGTTTAGTTGCAAAACCATAGGAAATAAGTACAATGAAGTAGTTGATAAAAATTAGATTATAAAAGGAGTTGAATTTTTATGAGTAGTCATTATTGCAGTGAACCAGAGCCCGAGTCGACCAAGGGGGAAGTCAATAAGGAGTCATTCCTTCAATTATTGAATGCAAGTAAAATTCAACTTGTTTATGGCTAAGTTTTGGCTTCCTCATAATTTTTAGAGGAGGTTTTATCATGTTAAACATTTATCTTTCTAACGAAGAAGGAGTACTTAAAGAAACGAATACGATTACGAGCGGGTGCTGGATCAACATGGTTGCCCCAACGGAACAAGAGATACAGTTTATTGCCCAGAAGCTTGAACTACCGAATGGATTTTTGAAAGACTCTTTGGATGAGGGGGAGCGTTCAAGAATTGAAAAAGACGGTGAAGATATTTTGATCATTGTCAACGTTCCAAATGTTACGATGAATGAAAAAAAGAAACCGGAGTATGATACGATTCCATTAGGAATTATCATTGCGAAAAACTGTTTCGTCACCATTTGTTTACAGGATAATCCGATTTTTCAAGCTTTTTCTCAAGGGAAAGTCAAGGATTTCTTTACATATAAAAGAACGAGATTCGCTTTTCAAATCCTGTATTCTATGTCTAATGCGTATTTAAAGTATTTAAAACAAATCAGCAAAAAGATAGATACGATTGAAGGTCAACTTCTGCAGTCGATGCGAAACAAGGAGTTATTTTCTCTGCTGCATCTTCAGAAGAGCCTTGTTTATTTTACAACATCACTCAAAACAAATGATATTGTTATGCATAAAATGATGAAAAGTAGATTTTTAAAAATGTATGAAGACGATCAGGATCTCCTTGAGGATGTTATTATAGAGAACCAGCAAGCGATTGAGATGGCTGAAACACATGCATCTATTTTAAGCAGCATGATGGATGCATTTGCTTCCATTATTTCTAACAATGTAAGCATGGTAATGAAGTTCTTAACTTCCTTTACGATTGTTCTTTCCTTTCCGACAATGGTTGCGAGCTTTTATGGAATGAATGTAGACATTCCTTATCAAGAATATAAATATGCCTTTTTTGTCGCTATTTTAATTTCAACAATCTTATCTAGTATTACAGCGGTTGTTTTTTGGCGAAAGAGGTTCTTTTAAAGTAGACAGAGTGCATAATAAGATGCACTCTTTTTTATTTTATCCAATAAATTCAAGTAGAGTTACGGATATTTTTAAGGAGAGATTTTCTTACAAAACACATTGACTGAAAAATCTGAATATAATATACTCCAATTATCGGAAAATTTTTTTGCTTAAATATTTAAGTGTCACTTCAATTTTTTAAACGGATATGAAGTGGTAACAAAATATTTGATATTAGGTTAAAAGGGGAGTGGGGAGGAGAAAACATATGATTACCTCATCTAGGGCAGGCAGAGCAGATAAAAAAATGTGAAGATGGAGTGATATGGATAATGGAGACACAGCCAATACAAGTTCAGCCGGCAGTGACAAAAAAGATTGCCAGTAAAGCATTAATTGCTAGTTTAATAGGCAGTTCCATTGAATGGTTTGATTATTTTCTATATGGCACAGTTGCTTCCTTAGTATTTACAACCTTGTTTTTTCCAAATCATGATCCTGTTGTCGGATTGCTGTTATCTTATGTGTCCTTTGCATTGCCTTTTTTCATTCGACCTCTTGGAGGAATTATCTTTAGCCATATTGGTGATAGAGTCGGGCGAAAAACAACGCTTGTAATGACATTGTCGCTGATGGGCGGCGCAACAGTCTTAATCGGCTGTTTGCCAGATTATGATGCAATTGGTGTTTGGGCACCAATCCTGCTTATTACATTAAGATGTATTCAAGGCCTTGGCATTGGCGGGGAATGGGGCGGTGCTTTGCTGCTAGCAGTCGAGTATTCAAACAAAAACAGCCGCGGTTTTTTTGGAAGTATCCCGCAAATCGGCGTAACAATTGGGATGCTGTTAGGAACATTATCCATTACTATTTTGACTACTGTGTTAAGTGATGCTCAATTTATGTCATGGGGCTGGAGAATACCGTTTATTTTAAGCGCTTTATTAGTATTTCTAGGCCTTTGGATTAGAAAGGGGCTTGATGAAACACCTGCATTTAAAGAAGCTAAAGAAAGTGGAAACGTTGCAAAGGTGCCGATTATTGAGACAGTGCGCTATCACTGGAGAGCAGTGTTAATAGCTGTCGGCGCAAAAGTGGTGGAAACAGGACCATTTTATATTTTTGGAACCTTCATCATTGCCTATGCCACTGAATACCAAGGTTATGAGCGGACTGTTGCTTTGAATGCAGTTACAATCTCGGTCTTAGTTGCAACTGTCATGATTCCCTTGATGGGAAAATTATCAGACAAGGTAGGGAGAAAACCGCTCTACATTGGCGGAACGGTTGCGATTCTTCTTTATGCCTTTCCGTACTTCTATCTTGTATCCTTACAATCAGATTTCTTGCTGATTATAGCAACTGTTATTGGCCTTGGCATTCTGTGGGCACCAGTTACAGCTGTACTTGGCACGATGTTTACTGAAATATTCACTACAAATGTCCGTTATACAGGTGTCACACTAGGCTATCAGCTTGGAGCTGCACTTGCTGGCGGGACAGCACCGCTCATTGCAACAGCATTGTTAAGCGCATACAGTAATTCGTGGATTCCTGTTGCATTATATATTGTTGCTACAAGTGTCATATCTTTAATTGCCATTTACTTTGCGAAAGATAAAAGCAACGAAGAACTGGATTGATGGGGATGGGGGCTATAGATCTGCTCCCAGAAAAATTTTTTAAGGGGAGGTAAAAAGATGCTGATATTATCACAGAAGCAGATTCGCACCATGTATCCTATGGAAGATTGTTTAGAAGATGTGCGCAAAGCCTTTTTATATGATGCACAAGGAGAGACAATTACTCCTGTAAGGACAGCAGTGGAGCATGAAAAGGCAGGTGGAACTTCCCTTATAATGCCTTCATATTTAAAGCCGCTCGACTATGCAGCGGTTAAGGTTATCACAATTTTTCCGAATAACGAACAAGGCAATCCTGCCTTAAAAAGCGTCATTTTGTTAACTGAAACACAAACCGGCAAGCAAACAGCCCTTATGGATGCCAGTTTCTTAACTGTATTACGAACAGGTGCGGCAAGTGGTGTCGCAACAGACCATCTCGCAAGGAAGAATGCTAGGAGTGCTGCCATACTGGGTTGCGGAGCTCAAGCTCTCGGTCAAGTACAAGCTGTGATGGCAGTTCGTAATCTAGAACAGCTGGTTTTGTATAACCGGACGACGGAAAAAGCAGTCGAGTTTGCTGAAGTAATCTCCTCCCTCTATCCAGACTGGAATGGTGAGATAAAGATTGCAAAAACAGGCAATGATGCGGTGAAAGAAGCAGACATTATTGTCTGTAGCACTAAATCGACTGAGCCGCTTTTTGATGGCAGCCATATACGGCCTGGCACACATATTAATGCAATCGGCGCCTTTAAGCCGCAGATGAGGGAAGTTGATTTAGTGACATTAAAACGCTGCAGCAAGATTGTTGTCGATACAATCGAAGGTGCTCGTGATGAAGCAGGAGACTTACTCATACCAGAAAAAGCAGGGCAGTGGAGCTTTGACATGCTTTACGGGGAATTAGGAGAGCTTGTAGCTGGCAGAAAGGCCGGCCGTACTTCGGAGGATGAAATCACTCTATATAAATCTGTCGGTGTTGCTTATTTAGATACTGCCGTTGCAGCTGCAGTCTTTATGAAGGCAGTTGAAAATGGGGTGGGTTACGAAGTTGCATTATAAAAAAATCCCAATCTTATATGATGGAGATACTTTAAGTTACGCTTGAGCGCACATATAGTATTTTAACTAATTTATCCGTTCTGTTATACCAGTTATGAGGATTGGTAGATTCTACATGAAAGCTGTCTCCAGGATGAAGCTCGTATTCATCCTCCTCATAGAGGACGGTAAGTATCCCTTCTAGTACATACAGAAACTCCTGTCCTGAATGAGTGAATGTTGTTACTTTTTGATTGCGCGGCAACAATGTGACAATCATCGGTTCAAACACAGGGTTGTTTACATCACCTGTGATGCTTTCATAAATGAATTGGGACGCTTGAATGGTTACCGCATCTTTAACACTGCGATGAACAAATTTTTTCTCTTTGTTTTTATCTGTGAAAAAATAGCTTGGGCTGACATTAAGCGCTTCAGCAATTTTTGTGAGCGACTCAATCGTAATGGAAGACTTAGATCGTTCCACCTGAGATATAAAACTGATAGATAAGCCAGTTTTTTCTGCAATCTGTTTCAATGTTTGTTTTTTGCCGCGCCGAAGCTCATAAATTAATCTGCCGATGTTTTGCTCCATAACTGCTCCTTTATAGACAAAAAGAATAATAATTTTTAAAGCTGTATGTACTGGTCATTTTATTATATACAAGTATTAGAATATTGCAAAAGGTTTGCGTTTTTAAGGAACATACATGAAATCCTCCGGTAATGGGCAAACTCATAAAAAAATACGTGGAGGACTTACTGTGTCAAAAAAAGACTCACATCTATTATCTTCAGCAGAAGTATCCCAGCTATGGGGATCTTATATGGGAGAAAGCTCTCAAGTATGCATGTTCAGTTATTTTTTGAAAATTGCCGAAGATAAGCAAACAAAGGATATTGTGGAGTTTGCTTATCACACATCGGTTCGCCAGCTGGATGAAATAAAAAAAATCTTTAAGTCTGAGGGTAGGGCAATACCTCATGGTTTTCATGTAGAAGAGGATATATCTCCAACAGCAAAAAAGGTGTATACAGACGATTTTATACTGGAGTATATTCACCAGTTTGCCAGAATGGGTTTACGGGCGCATGGGATAAATTTATCTGTTGTTCAAAGACAAGATTGTATGGACTATTATAAGAAGTGTCTAACAGATGCTATGAAGCTTTATGAAATGCTGGTGGAACTTCTTACACTTAAAGGGAAATACCAGAGCTTACCGGAGGTTCCGCCAGCAAAGGAAGTCGATTATATCCAGCGCCAGAGCTTTCTGTCTGGATTCCTAGGAGATAAGAGACCGCTCACTGCTCCAGAGATTACAAATTTATATGCCAATTTCCACCGAAATGCTTTAGGTGCTGGATTAATGATTGGCTTCCTTCCATCAACACGTTCAGAGGAAGTAAAAAAATATTTAATTCGCGGAAAAGAAATTGCTGAGAAGCATTGCGAGATTTTCCAAGCATATTTGAAAGATAATGATTTGTACGCTAGCCTTCATTGGGATAAAGAGGTCATACCACAGGATTTGAAAGTATTCTCTGAAAAGCTGATGATGTTCATTGCAAGCGCACTTACATCAGCAGGCATAGGCTTTTACGGATTAGGGTTAGGCACAAGCTATCGTCGGGATTTAGGCGTCTCTTATAACCGTCTGTTAGGAGAAATTGAACTGTATGCAGAGGACGGAACTAATATTATGATTGATAAAGGCTGGCTGGAGTCACCACCGAAAATGAGAGTTTAGCTGTACAAGAAGGTGGATACTGATAGAACAGTATCCACCTTCTTTGTTAAAGATAAGCTAATTATGTAAACTATCGCATTGCTCCGTTTAGGTACCGTATTCTCCTATGATAGAATAGAATAATATAAAAAAGGGGGCATTATAGTTGGTAACAGAAGTAACTGTTAAACTGCAAATAAACAAGCCTGTTGAAAATGTATTCGCAGCGATTGTAGAGCGAGAAAAAATCGGCAATTTTTGGTTTTCATCCAGTTCAGAAAATTGGGCGCAAGGTCATACTGTCATCCTTAAATATAACGAGTATAAGGCAGAAGCAGCAATTCGTCTGCTGGAAATTCTGAATAACGAAAAAATTGTGTTTGCTTGGGGCGCTGAACGGGAGGAAACAATCGTTACCATTAAATTAAGGGAGCACGAACAAACAAATACAATAATGGAAGTGCGGGAATCGGGCTTCAAGCCCGAAGATCCCCTGCTTGTTGAAAAACTGCTCGGCCAAAAGGAAGGCTGGGTTTACACCCTTACCTGCTTAAAAGGTTACTTAGAACATAACATCTGTGATTTGAGGGCGGCGCTAGTGTTTGATTAAGAAGGTGCAATATTGTTTTTATTCAGGAAGACTGCTGCTTAACTAGCAGTTTTTTTCTTTTTTAGGACAATGTGGGTATTCATTGAATTTGAATATGGTAAAATGAGGTAGTTTACAAGCAGAAAGGGATGTTGGAATGAAAACATATAAAGTCATACTATTTGATTTGGATGGAACACTTTCAGATCCTAAGGAAGGAATCACGAAATCTGTTCAACATGCTTTCGCAAAGCTTAATAAACAAGTACCAACATTGGATGAATTAGAATGCTATATCGGACCGCCATTGCATGTTTCTTTTGCAGAATATGCTGGATTTGATGAGGAAACAATTCCAAAGGCAATTGGATTTTATCGGGAGAGATTTAAAAAATACGGAATGTATGAAAATGAACTCTTTGAAGAGATACCAAAATTGTTAAGCCGGTTAAAAGCGAACGGCTGTATTTTGGCAATCGCAACCTCAAAACTGACGGTTTTTGCTGAAAAAATTGCCGAGCATTTTGCAATTGATTCTTATTTTGATATGATTGTCGGCAGCAATCTCGATGGAACTAGATCAGCGAAAACAGACATCATTCAATATTTGCTTGATTATTACAAAGAATATGAACCTAGTAATTTTATCATGATTGGGGATAGAAAATATGACTTAATTGGAGCAAATAATACTGGCATAGACTCTGTCGGTGTTACATATGGATATGGGTCCCGGGAAGAGCTGGCTTTATCCAAGCCTACCTATCTAGCAGACACTATTCAAGAGGTTGAGAATATTTTCTTTGGCGGACAAAGCTCCATTATTCCAAGCATGTATGCAGAAGATAACATCATCATTAGACCGTTGATAGAGGCTGATCTTTATCCGCTTTGGGAACAGGCATATAAAGAAGAGGCACCTGAATGGAAAAACTGGGATGCGCCTTATTATGAACATAAGGCTGTTCCGTGGGCCGAATTTATGAAGCGCAAGAATGAAATAATCGGTCAAGGCGATTATTGGGGGATTGAGGTAGACGGAAAGCTTATTGGTACGGTTAGCTACTACTGGGAGCATAAACCTTCCAATTGGTTGGAAATGGGTATCGTTATTTTCAATCCTCAGTATTGGAGCGGAGGATACGGAACAAAAGTACTAAAGCTGTGGACAAGTCATTTGTTTCAAACACTCCCGCTAGTAAGAGTTGGCTTTACAACATGGTCTGGCAATCATCGCATGATGAAGGTAGGAGAAAAGCTTGGGATGCAGCTAGAAGCACGGCTCAGGAAATGCCGTTATTATAATGGTGTTTATTATGATTCCATCCGCATGGGAATATTGCGGGAGGAATGGGAAACGAGCGCGATTTAGCATATAAGCCGATTCCTTTTTTTGTCATTTATAGTTTGTAAACCATTGCATTGAAAAAAGAGTTTTGTTACACTGTTAGTAACAAAGCAGAAAGGGATGATGGGTGGACGATGATTATCTAATCTTATTTTATTTAGCCTGAAATGCATATTTGCAAATCAAACTAAAATAGGATTAGTCTGCCCATTTTCTATCTATACGTATCAATAAGTCTTACAAGGCTTATTTGGTCATGCTTAAAATGTTCGGCTAATCCTTCCAAAATTACTTTTGGGAGGATTTTTTTGTCCTCCCTATTTAAGAGAGGGATTAATTAATGAAAGAATTATTGAAATTGCATCATATTAGTTATGAAATCAAGGACCATCTTGTATTCGAAGAAGTGACAGCATCGGTGCAGCAAGGGGATATAATCGGCATTATCGGTAATAATGGTGCTGGCAAATCGACACTTTTGCATCTGTTGAATGAAGACATAACTCCTTCTAACGGTGAGCTCCAATGGCTTGTTCCCTTAACTTCTTGGCTTGTTGTTCAGGAATCAGCGACGCATCTGTCTGCAGATAAATCAGTCGCTGAAGTAAAGCTATTAGAAAAATGGCAAGTGCCTGACTCTCCATATGAATACTTAAGCGGTGGCGAAAAACTAAAGGCCAGACTTGCTGAAGGATTCGCACAAGATGCTGATATGTTATTGCTGGATGAGCCGACAAATCATCTTGATGACAAGGGTCTGCAGATGCTTCAAAAGCAGGTAAAGGAATATAAAGGCACCATTGTATTAGTGTCACATGACCGCTATTTTCTTGATGAAGTGGCCACAAAAATTTGGGCTATTGAAGGCAAGAAGCTTGTGGAGCATAAGGGGAACTATACTGCTTATATGGAGGCTCGCAAACAAAAAAGACTTGTGCAGCAGAGGGAATATGAAAAACAGCAAAAGCTGACAGAACGAATAGAAGGTCAGATTAAGGAATTGAATTCCTGGTCAAAAAAAGCTCACGCCGAATCCACGAAAAAGGAAGGGGTAAAGGAGTACTACCGAGTTAAAGCAAAGCGCATGGATGCCCAAGTAAAATCAAAACAAAAGCGGCTTGAAAAGGAGCTGGAGAAGAATAAGGTGGAACCTGTTGAAGGCGAGCACTCCGTTTATTTTTCCCTTCAATCCAACAGTAAGGTCGGCAAACGGTTTCTCGAAGTGAAGGGTTTGGCGAAAGCATATGGCAAGCGGACATTGTTTAAGGATGTGCATTTTACCATTAAACACGGCGAAAGAGTAGCTCTAACAGGTCCAAATGGATCCGGCAAAACGACTCTTTTGAAAATGATTGTTGGTAGTGAGCAAGGAATTGGCGAGATATGGGTATCTCCTACAGCTAAGATTGGCTATTTATCGCAGGAGGTTTTTGATCTTCCCCTTGAACAGACACCCTCACAGCTTTTTCATCGCGAGACGTTTGCAGAACGAGGCAAGGTACAAACTTTAATGAAGCAGTTAGGTTTTATTGCGTCTCAATGGAGGGAACCAATCGGCTCGATGAGTATGGGCGAGCGCGTTAAATGCAAGCTGATGGCATATATATTAGAGGATAAAGATGTGCTTTTACTAGATGAACCAACCAACCATCTGGACCTTGCATCCCGTGAGCAGCTGGAGGAAACACTGGCACAATATAATGGAACATTAATTGTTGTTTCACATGACCGCTATTTCCTGGAGAAAACGACAACAAGCTCGCTTTTAATCACGAATAATGGAGTTCGCAAACAATGGCAATTACCTGCTGCAGCTAGAGATGATGTGGAAGAACTGCGGCTGAAGCTTGAAACAGAAAGGCAGGAAATACTAGGAAGGTTAAGTTTCATGATGCCGCATGATAAGGAATATTCTAAGCTTGATGCGAAATTCAACGAGCTAACAAAAAAGCTGAAAGAGCTGTCATAAGGATTACAAGAATAAGCACTTTTCTGTGAAGGAAAAGTGCTGTTTGCTGTAGAAAGAATATTAATGGCAATGATATCTACAAATACAAAGGGGACATGATTAATGCAATTTGTTGTTACGGCATATGATGGTACGGATGAGCAGGCATTGGAACGGAGAATGCTTGCAAGAAAAGAGCATTTAAGTTCCGTAGAAATGCGGTTTAAGGAAGGAAAGCATTTATATGGTGCAGCCTTATTGGATGATCACGGAAAAATGATTGGTTCGATGATGGTCGTTGAATATCCGACAAGAGAAGCTGTTGACGAATGGTTAAAGGTAGAACCCTATGTAACAGGCAATGTGTGGCAAAAAATTGATGTTAAGCCATGTATGGTGGCAGGGACGTTTATGGAATTGTATAAATAAATGGAGGTAAATACATGTGCCTCAAGCATAAAGATTTCCCACTGCTTGCAACAGATCGCTTACATTTAAGAAAAATAACGAAGGAAGATGCAGCAGATATTTATCGTTATCTTTCTGACAAAGCTGTAATGAAATATTATGGAATGGAGCCTTTTCAGTCAGTGGAGGAAACAGTCGAGGAGATCGATTGGTATAGCAAAATCCACATGCAGCAGACTGGAATAAGATGGGGCATTACATTAAAAGGCGAAGACAAAGTAATTGGCAGCTGCGGTTTTTTAAATTGGGAGAAGCGCCATTTTCGCTCAGAAGTTGGCTTTGAGCTTCATCAACAGTATTGGGGACAAGGACTTGTCAGTGAGGCTCTTCACGCTGTCGTTGATTATGGCTTTGACCAAATGAAACTAGTGCGGATTCAAGCACTTGTAGAGCCTCCAAACCGCCAATCACAAAGAGTGCTGGAAAAGAATAACTTTTTACAGGAGGGACTGTTAAGAAGCTATGAATACAGCTGCGGAAAAATGGATGATCTTTATATGTATTCCCTATTAAAGACTGATTTTAAGAGCTAATACTATTTACTCCTATAAAAAATTTATTAAAATGGTAAAAAGCACGAGACATTCTCTATAAAGAACGTTACAATAGAAATGTAATGCTATCACCAATGCCTAGAGTAGTAGCACTTACATTTTTAAAAGCCATGAAAAATGGGGACTAACATTTTTCATGGCTATTTTTAACCTCTATTTTCTTCTTCATTACTGTCTTTTTTATCATCCCATCCATATATTTCATTAATTTCCTCGACGAGATGATCTAAAAATTCATCTGAGATAACTTCTTGCTCTTTTTTCATCTATCAAGGCTCCTTTAAGCAAAATATATTATTTTTGTTTTTTTGCAAGTAAATTACGGTCGATGTTATGCGGTGGCTTGTCCATCCAATTGTGCTCGATTAATAGATTTCCGCCGTCCTCTGCATAGTTTGAAGTTTCCACCATTAGCCGAAGATAGATAGAACCAAGGTCATGGCGCGGACTAACTGCAATAGAATCACCAAAATTTCGTAATTTTGCAGAAGACAGATTGCTGATATGAAAAAGCATCAGTTTTTCAGAGTAGGGTGCTGTTTGGGATGTGGTGATATTAAATTGACTTGGCATTGTCAATGGCAAGTCTTCTGACTTTAGTACATTGGAAAATACGGAATTTTGTTTAATATTTATATGCTTGCCTCTTATAAAATAGTTGCTGATATCCTCTGATTTTGCGACTTGGCTGAAACCGAGCAGCAGCACGGTTTTCATCGTGTTGAACTGGATATTAGCAAATAATTGTGAAATTTCAATACCTGTTAATGGCCTTTTATCACCAAAAAAGCCATTAAAAAAGCTTTGCCGTTGAACCATTTCAGCAGCATCCATCGCAGGTATATTCGGAGGCCGCACATGAATCCCCATTTCGTGCATTAACTCTGTCACCTGATTGGAAAGAGTAGCAGCGTCCCTCATGATTTCGACAATAAATTGACGTATATCTAATCTTGATGTATTAGGCAAGGTAATGCTGTAAAAGATAATTCCCAACTTATACATCATGTCTATGTACTCAAGATAAAACTCATCAGAAAACAGCCGTGGTGCGGAAAGATTTACATCTTTTTCTGCTGAAAAACCGACAGGAAGAGGGATATTATCTGCTTGGAATAAAATGGTAACATGATCAATGATTCTTTGGCTTAAAACATCACTGTCTTTAATAATTGCCTTGATTCTTTTATCCTCCACATTTGTTAAAAAAGGCTGGAACATACAGTGAGACATCGTGTTTGCTATATAAAAGTTCCATAAATTTCCCTGTTCAGCACTTGTTAGCGGTGGTTTGTTAAGTTTCGTCATATATGATTTGCTCCCATCAGAACGATAACGGTCTATATTGTCTAAAAAAAGTTTTCCCATATGTCTGATTTTCATTCATTGCTGGCTGTAATTGTTTTCTATTATTTTACAAAATAAGCAGGATTATATACACTATTAAGCGAACTGGACTAAAAACGGCAGCACATTCCCAGTTGTGAAACTGCTGTTATAAGTGTAATGAGGAGGGATTTTATGATTGAAGTGCAAGGGAGATTTAACAGCGCCAAAGTTTTTACAGATAAAGTCGAAGAAACAGCATTGTCGCAAATTCAAGAGCTTTGCGATCAGGACTTTACAGAAGGAACCAAAATCCGGATTATGCCTGATACTCATGCAGGCGCAGGCTGTACAATCGGAACAACGATGACTATAACAGATAAAATTGTTCCAAACTTAGTCGGGGTTGCTTGATGTTGGCCCAGACGTTAAACCACTCGCTCAATTGCTGGAACCCCTATTAGGGCAATCAGCAGCCAGAGGCTGTGGCAACATAGTCAAATGGTTCAGAGACTTGCACGCTAGTGGCAGATTTACGTGCAGAATTATTACCAAACCTTATAAATGATGGGATAATTAATACGGCGAGCCTGCGATAGGAGCTGCCTAACTCCGATAACCGCAGAGAAGGTATAGTCCAAACTCTTAAGTAATTAGGAGAAAAATGTGATATCGGCTGCGGCATGGAAGTTGCCGTTATAAATAAAAATAAAACAGAAGTTAATTTCGATAAGCTCGATGAAATAATCCGCAAACATATTCCAAGCGGCTTTGCCACAAGGGAAAGCAGTCAATTCCATCCGTATTCCAAAAAAATTGATTTTCGTAATGTGGTCGCGCCTTTTAACTTGAAAAGAGCTAAATCATCAGTTGGAACTTTAGGTGGAGGTAACCATTTTGTTGAGTTGAACGAATTAGACGATAAAATTGTGATTGTCATCCACTCTGGTTCTAGAAATTTAGGCAAGGTAATTGCAGAGCATTATCAAAACTTAGCATATAATGAGCTGTTAAGTTTGCAGGAAGAACGCCAAACGCTGATTAATGAATTGAAAGCAGAAGGCAGGGAAAGGGAAATTGAAGAAGCGTTAAAAAGCCTTAAAAGTCCTTTCATCAAAAAGGATCTTGCTTATCTTCAAGGAAAAAGCTTTGATCATTATATGAATGATATGAAAATCGCGCAGCATTATGCACTTTTGAATCGTAAAGCAATGGCAGAAGAAATTGTCTCCCGTATGGGCTGGGAAATAGCGGACAGCTTTACAACGATTCACAATTATATTGATATGGAACAAATGATTCTCAGAAAAGGGGCAATCTCTGCCAAAAAAGGGGAAAAAGTAATCATTCCAATCAATATGCGTGATGGCAGCTTAATTGCAATCGGTAAAGGTAATGCAGAATGGAATGAATCGGCTCCTCATGGTGCAGGCAGATTAATGTCAAGAACGAAAGCAAAAGAGATGGTGTCATTGACAGAATTCCAGGATTCAATGAAGGAAGTATGGACGACTTCTGTTAATGAAAGCACATTAGATGAGAGCCCGATGGCATACAAGCCAATGGAGGATATTATTAGACATAGTGTTGATACCATTGAAATTATGAAGGTTATTAAGCCGTTGTATAATTTTAAGGCCAATTAAAACCAAAGAAAAAGAAGGATTGCGCTTGTAATCCTTCCTTTTCTTTGGAGAAGATGACCTTCAAAAAAACACATCTACAAGCAATATGCCTAACCCGATCAAAAAGATAATCATTTAATCAGCTCCCCTCTTTAAAAGGAATACTACATCATATGACAAAAGGGAAAAAACTAATGTAACGAGAGTGGAAATTTTACTAAAAATACATAATTCTTTTGATAAAAAAGCAAAGTGTCCCTTATGTTTATCGCCATGATTTAAGCTCTTCATACATAAGGGGAAGGAAAAAGGGGAGTCTAGCTGGATTCATAGGAGGTTACGCTTAAGCATGCACCCCAAAAAAGGTGCTTGCTTAAGCATGTTTTTTATTTGTTTGTTCTTTGTGCTACTTGCTGACATACTTCATCAGCAGAAAGGCCGTTTGCCTCAATAACAGAGCCTTGTATTTGTGTGTCCTGCATGCCCATTACGTTAGAATCAATTCCTGAGACAACACAGCAATCACAGTTTTGTGCATCAGACTCTTGCTTTAAATCAATCACCTCATGCCCTTGTTCACGGAGAGCCTCTGAAATATTTGTTAGTGATTGTTCTACACCAATTCTTGCCATATGTATCACCTCCTCCAAAAAGTAAGTTGTCCTAAAACAACAGAATTATTCTAAGTGAAACTAAACTGAAAAATCTGATATTTAAAAGGAGGAATTTAACAGGATAAACAGAATAAAGAGATATTGGCATGAAAAATAATTTTTGGTGGTGGCAATAGTTGAACAAACCAATTGTGGAACTATTTCGGCAAAAGCATCAAGCTGAAGTGGTTGACTTGATATTAACGATTCAGCAAACAGAATATAATATCCCTATTACAAAAGAAGACCAGCCTGATTTATTGATGATAGAAACATTTTATCAAAGAGGAAAAGGCAACTTTTGGGTTGCTCGTAGTGAGGAGAAGGTAGTTGGTACCATTGCTTTACTTGATATCGGCAACAGCCAAGCTGCCTTAAGAAAAATGTTCGTGCATAAAGATTATCGCGGCGCAGGCTATAATACAGCGAGACTTTTGTTGGAAAATGCCCTTGCTTGGGCAAAGGAAGTCGATATTTTAGAAGTTTACCTTGGCACTACGCCTCAGTTTTTAGCAGCTCATCGCTTTTATGAGAAAAACCAGTTTACAAGTATTGAGCTGGCCGAACTGCCTAAGGCCTTTCCGCTTATGGAGGTTGATAAGAAGTTTTATAAGTATAAGGTAGAAGAGCACGCAATATAAGAAGCTGCCGATTTTTTGACGGCAGCTTCTCTTTTTTTATAGTTGGACAGATTGAGCGTTCTGCCGTTTAAAAGCAGATAGAAGCAGAATGACACCGATAATGCAGGCTGCGCCAAGCCATTGAAATAAGCCAAATGGCATGTTGAGCCAAAAGACCGTCGTCAACACAGCCGCAAGCGGCTCAATGCTGCCTAACAAGCTGGATTCTTTCGGCAATAGTGACTCTAAACTTTTTATATAAAACCAAAAGGCTATCATTGTGCCAAACACAATCACAAACAATAAATAACCAATGGCTGCACTAGGCAGTTCAGCAGGTGCTGTCTTCCACACAGGTTCTAACGTATTTAAGCAAAGTCCCCCGATTATCATCGCCCAGCCGACAATTACCATAGAATCAAACTTTTCCAGCAAGCGTCCGGCACTTAAAGTATAAAAAGCAGCCGCTATTCCAGAAAGCACACCCCATACAACAGCTTGAACAGGAACAGAAAGCTCGGAAAAAGAACCATTTGTCAGCAGAAGAAAGCAGCCGCCTAATGCAAGTGCGGCAGAATATCCGTCTAGTTTAGACAGCCGCGCTTTTTTGGTTAAAAGATAATATATCATAATCATGATTGGTGCTAAATACTGCAGCAACGTAGCAACAGCTGCATTGCCATGATTGATGGCTGCCATATAAGTATACTGAACGGCCAGCATCCCAAAAAGGGAAAAGGCAATCAATCGGAAAGCGGATTGAGGACTCTTCCAAACAGCAATAATTTGACTGCGCTTTTTGCTAAAGGCTGTCAGCAAAAGCAGCATTAAGCCAGAAAGCAGCAGCCTTACGACAACTAGCCAATTTACATCGATTTGATAGGTTTGAAAGAGCTTCTGGGCAACTGTGCCGCCGACTCCCCAAAAAGCAGCACCTGTAATTACAAAAAACAAACCTCTATTTCTAGTCATTATGTCTCCGCCTTTTATAAAGATATTGTTATAATAAAGGAATAATCAGCGGAAAAATACGATAATAGACGGAAAAAATATAAATATATGGAGGTTGTTATGCAAAACCGTCCTTTTCCTATCGGTGATGATCTAAAAGAGCTGACAGAGCATTATACTGTATTATTGCCTGTAGCCTGCTACGAAACAACCATTAATAAAAACATGTATGGGCACATCCCGCTGCATTGGCATGATGAACTGCAGTTTGTGTACATGCATAAAGGAGAAGCGAATTTCTCGGTAAATGGAGACGATATTTTACTGAAAGAAGACAGCGGCCTATTTATAAACAGCGGTTTACTGCATATGGCAGCGGAGGTCACAAAGGACGCATCCTATATTTGCCTTAACGTCGCACCTTCCTTTATGCTCACACAAGAACTTTTTTCTCAGTATGTTTATCCATATATGCAAGCAAGCAATCTTCCATATGTTCCTCTTGATGGTCATAAAGAATGGGGCAGAATTATATTGGACGCTATCCTAGCCATTAACGAACTCCTTCAAAAAAAGGAGCCGTATTTTGAAATTGATATTAGTATACAGCTTTCCTTATTATGGAAAAGTTTTATGAAAAATGGACTTCCGCCTGCCTTTAACAAAGCAGAGTCAGTTAAAAATGAAAGAATGAAACAGATGCTCGACTGGATTCATCATCATTATGAGGAGAAAATAAAGCTTGTCGATATTGCTGCAGCAGGCCATTTGAGTCGATCGGAATGCTGCCGCTATTTTCAAAGGATCTTAAACCGTTCGCCCTTTAATTATTTGGAGCATTATCGCATTCAGAAAAGCTTAATTTTGCTTCAAGAAGAGGATGCCAATATTACGGAGGTCGCTTATCGGGTTGGCTTCAGCAGCACAAGCTACTTTATTCAAAAGTTTCGTAAGGAAATGAAGATAACGCCTTTAGCCTACAAAAAACAGAAGCAGTTGTAACAGCTTTTCCTAGAGACCTTAAATAAATGTATGCGATAATAAGATGGCGAACAAGGAGGTATTTAAATGAAGGAAATAATGTCATTTAATAAGCTTACAGGCAAGGCCATCAGCAATTATAATTCCGTAGCTGCTTATTACACGAATTTAATGCGAACAAATGAACCTGTTAGTATCGGTATAATTCATGTCGAGCCTGGGGGAATGGTAGGTTATCATGATGCTCCGGTTAAACAGGCCTTCATCATAATGGAAGGGCAAGGCTGGATTAAAGGAGCGGACGGACAAATACAGACACTGCAAACAGGTGAGGGAGTGCTGTGGGACAAGGGAGAAGGCCATGAATCAGGCAGTGAGCAAGGCATGACAGTCCTTGTCCTTCAAGGAGAGAATCTTTTTATATAGTTAGGAGGATGACAAATGCATGAATTAAATGAACGCTTTCGGCAGCGAATTGGCTTCCCTCTTGCAGAAGCAATAACGTTGCAAAATCTAGAAATTGTATTGGAAAAGGTGGCAAAAACAGTCCCTTTTGAAAATATGGCTATAATCGGAGGGAAAACGGGCGAGATATCTCCCGCTTATTTACAAGATAAGATCATTGAGCGAAAAGAAGGCGGGCTTTGCTATGATATAAATTCCCTTCTTTACTTGTTTTTACGTGAAAACGGGTTAAATGTCGCCCTAATTAAGGGGATTACCTATGATCCTGCCAATCAAGCTTGGAGCAAGACAGGAGCTACCCACGCTTGTATATTGCTTGAGGATAATGAACGCCAATATGTGGTGGATTCAGGATATGGCGCCAATCTGCCATTAAAGCCTGTGCCCCTTGATGGAGAGCTAATAGTTTCAGATAATGGAGAATTTAAGATAGAGCAGAAGCCGAGTGAGTATGGAGATTATATGTTATATGTCAAGCTGAAGGATAAAGATGAGGACTGGAGGATTGGTTATGCCTTTTGCTCAACTAAAGTTTTCGATGATGTCAAAGAGTTAAATGAAATGCAAGGAATTATCGTTAATCATCCTGCGTCGCGTTTTAATAAAGATCCTCTGCTTAGCTTGTTAACAGATAAGGGAAGTATAGTTTTGACTAATCATTCATTTACAGAATGGTCGGACGGAACTAAACAAAAGGAAGACATAGATTCGCAAGAATTTATATTAAAGGCGAAAGAAAGATTTGGTATTAGGAGCTAAACAGGATGCTTTTGCATCCTGTTTTTTTTATTTAGGAAAGGCATTATCTATCGTATCGCTGAATTGCTGCATATCAGCATCTGCTTTCAGTGATTGAACATGGAAGGCATTTGCCTTTTATGTCCAGCTTCTGTTCTAATCCCCATCTGATTACTGTTTCCACTTGGGATGACTCCTTCTCTTGGACCATCCTTATGAGATTCTGTTTCCACATGAATATTGTCTGCATCTCTAGGCATTTTGTGATTCCCTCCCATTGCTTGATGTATCTCTTCCTTATTGTTAGATGAAAAAGCGGTTTTTATGTTGCTATTCGTATTCGGAACGTAATAGATATTTTTTTGTTTTGTCATTTTTTTGTAATGGTATTGTCGACAAACACTTCTATAATGTTAATATTCCCTTATAATAATGAAGGTAGAAGGAAAGAAATACATAAAATGGACTACTGAGCAAGAGAAGAAAGGTGACAACATGAAAAAAATAATTACGACTGCAGCTATTGCTTTTATTTTGAGCGGCTGCAGTACGACACAACAAGAGAGTCAGCCAAAAGAGGAAAACACGAACCAAACTTCCCAGCAGCAGGCAGAAAATCAAGAAACAAAGGAATGGACCATACCAAGTGAAAATCTAAATAAAGTAAAGGAAGAAGACGGACATAATGTCATTTTGAATCCTGAAAATATATTAGCGTTAGTTAATAAAGAATATTATTTGCCAAGTGATTATGAACCAAAGGATCTTATCAGACCAGAAGTTTCCTTTTCCTTTGGGAATGAGGATATTGAGAAAAGCTATATGAGGAAGGAAGCAGGAGAAGCGCTTGCTGAAATGTTTAATGGAGCTAAATCAGAAGGTATGATTCTTTATGCCTCTTCAGGATACAGGTCATATGAACGACAATCTGCAGTTTTTGACCAAGAGGTTGCAAATGTAGGGGAAGAACAAGCAGAGCAGGCAGTAGCTATTCCCGGCTCTAGTGAACATCAAAGCGGGTTAGCAATGGATATCACTTCAGAGGGTCAGAATTTCTTATTAACGGAAGAGTTCGGAGAAGATAAAGAAGGCAAATGGTTAATGGACAATGCTTATAAATATGGATTTATTCTGCGCTATCCGAAAGATAAGGTTGACATAACCCAATATGAATATGAACCATGGCATTATCGCTATGTTGGCAAGGAAGCAGCTAAATTAATAAAAGAGAAGAATTGGACATTGGAAGAGTTTTTTGCCAATGTAGAGGATAATTAAGCGGGTTCCAACGCTGTTTTCATTCCTTCCTTTTGGGTATAAACGAAAAAGGGTACAGCGATGATATAAACAGATTTGCTAGAAATGTAAAATGGCACTAAAACTAAACTGTTTCGTGTCGATATTAAGGATAATCAAGACGAACAAAAGGTGATAAAATGCCACATACATTTACGAGAGAACAAGATGCTTTACTGGCAGAAACGGTATTGAATCATATTCGTGAGGGCAGTACAGCAATTGCTGCCTTTGAAGAGGTTGCCGTTGTATTAAATAAAACGGCGGCAACCTGCGGGTATCGCTGGAACAATACAGTCAGGCACAATTATCGCGGCGCTTTCAGGCTTGCAAAAAAAGAGAGATATGAACTGAAATACGCAAATAATAAGGAATGAGGAAAGCTTGAATTACTTTTTAGAAAGGCATCGAAAACTCGATGCCTTTATTCTTCGTCATTAATTTCATTATCGCCGATTTCATCTTCTCCTGGCTGGTCTGTGCCTGGATTAATTTCATCACAGCCAGTCATCGTTGAGCCAAGAAATGCAGCGAGGAGCAGTGCAAGCATTGTTTTACGCATAGCCAGAAAACCTCCTATAAAAGAAATGAAGTCTAGTATAGCATGTTACTTTGGCAGCTCCTATATGTACATTGAATAATGGTATATGCAGGAAAAAGGGATTCTATTTTCTGATTGGTTTTTCCAATGTTAAAATTTCATCTTCAATAGCAGAGAATTGCTCTTCCACTAAATTTTTGACATCCATAACGCCAGCATTATAAAAATGAGGAGCAATCGTGTCCTTAAAGAACTCAAGCACGCTTTCCGCTGCGAATTCTGATATTTCCTCGTCCCGTTCAGCTGCAAAAAACGTTTGTATTTCCGAAACCATTAGCTGCTGCTGTTCTTTTGTTAATTTATAAAACAAGTAAAACATTCCTTTCATAAGAAGATAGTTGTACTATACATGGAACTAGAACGATTTACCAGTCTTGCTTTTTTTATAAATTTTTGTCAAATAGCATGAAAAAAGGAGACTGACAATTGCGTCAGTCTCCTTTTTTCTTTCGTTTGATCTATTTATTTAAAGTAGCAACACTCTCTTTGTTAAGCTGCACTACATAGCCGATTATAGCGCCGACTATAGCAGGAAAAATCCATCCTAAACCAATCCCGTACATTGGCAGGAAACTTGCAAAGAACGAATCAAGTGCTGAAATTTTTAATACAGTTCCTTGCAAACTGTCCACTAGGCTGACGATAAATGTAAACAATAGGCTTATTTGATATACTGCTGGTCTTCCTTTAAAAAGTGGATGAAGGAAAGTCAGGAATATAAGCACAATCGCCAGTGGATAAATAATAGTCAACACAGGCACAGAAATCGTAATTAACTCAGTCAAACCGACATTGGCAATTACTGCACTAAATACGGATAAACTGATTGCAATTGCTTTATACGAAATAGACGGGAACAGCTTATGGAAGTAGGAAGAACAAGATGTGATTAGTCCGACGCTAGTTGTTAAACAAGCGACTGTAATCATCAAGCCAAGCAATACTCCGCCGTATGTTCCAAAATAGTAGTCAGAAACACGAGCTAAAACTTCTCCGCCATTGTCTAAATAACCGAGCTTTTCCACACTAGATGCACCCATAAAGGAAAGTGCTGAATAAATAGCAGCAAGGATGACAGCCGCAATTGCTGTTGCCATTAAACAAACCTTCATGATTTGGCCTCTAGTAGTAGCACCTTTTTCACGAATAGCATTGATAATAATTATTCCAAACACAAAGGACGCAAGTGTGTCCATTGTTAAATATCCTTCTTGGAACCCGTTGAAAAACGAGTTTGTCATATAATGCTCTGTTGGAGCTTGAAACTTACCAATAGGGAAAATGACGGAAACAACAACCAAAATCCCGATAAATGTTAACTTGATTGGCGTTAAGAATCTGCCGACTATGTCTACTATTTTAGCTGGGTTAAGAGACAAGAAACAAGTAATAGCAAAAAAGATAATAGTGAAAATAAGAAGGGCAATACCGGCAGAACTTTCTGTCACAAATGGCTTAACACCAATCTCAAAAGATACATTGCCTGTACGCGGTATAGCGAATAATGGGCCAATTGCTAAATAAAGAACCGTTGTAAAGATAATCCCGAAAAGTGGGTGTACACGGCTCGCTAATGACTGCAAGTCTTCTTTCCCGGAAAAGCCGAAAGCTAGTACACCGAGAAGTGGCAAGCCAACACCAGTAACAAGGAACCCAGCATTAGCTGACCAGATTTCACTGCCTGCTGATTGGCCAAGCATGGCCGGGAAAATAAGGTTTCCTGCACCAAAAAACAGTGCAAATAACATCAGGCCAATAATAATAATAAAGGAAAATGGTACTTTAGTTGACACGATAAAACCTCCAGAACTTAGATCAAATATAAAAGTTAACTACTTTTCGAAAATACTCTTCGCGATTATTGATTGGCGAAATCGTAAAGATAGCAATTTTCAAAAAATAATAGCCAAATGAAAAAATCACCAGATGCTGCCACTTCGTAAGTCTCAATGCTGTTCATTAACAAATGTCTAACTTTTAAAGAATGATTTGTCTTTAGGGGCCTTGCCGGTCCTTATTAGTATTTCTAAAAATTTCTGAAAATAATCGGAGACATCAAATCTATAAATCATACATTAAGCAGTGGAACATCATGCTGACTAAGTAAGGCTAAAAAAGCCAAAGATTTTGTTTTTTCTGTTAACTATCTATTGTATTTTTTATAAACAACGTTCACTATGTTATAATATTAAAATTAAAATTTCAAGCATTTCTATAGAACTTTCGGTTCTCGGAAGAATCCAGTTAGAGGGGCTGAAAGCAGTTCTGCCCATATTGCAAGGCGTTTGGACAGTTATAAAATAAGTAGTTGGAAATTGATAGTTTTATTGGATATTTTTTTTTATTCTATGATAAGATTTGAGAGAGTGAAAGGAGGGGGAAAAGTTTGGGACATATACATATAACGGCATGGTCGGTTGCCTTGATTCTTTTTGTGGTATCTTTGCTTCTGCATAAGAGCGGCAAAGACAAAGGAAGTAAAATTGTGCATATGGTTTTAAGACTGATGTACTTAGCCATCATTGGCACAGGTGTGACGATGCTTACCTACACTGGCCTTGATGTTATGCATACATTAAAAACATTAGTAGGATTATGGGTAATTGCAATGCTTGAGATGATTGTAATTCGCACTAAAAAGGGAAGAAAAACATCTATTTTATGGATTCAGTTTGTTGTCGCCCTTATTATCGTACTATATTTAGGTTTTACGCTATAAGACAGAACAAAGCCTGCAGCAAAGATTTGCTGCAGGCTTTGTTCTGTCTTATTAATTTTGTGCCCCTTTCCTATAATATCCTTTATCACGGTGATACAAAATAATAGCAATCATTAATATGCCTGCAGCAATCCAAATCGAAGTTTTTCCAAAATAAGTTGTAGAAAACGTTCCAAGCAAAGCACCAGCAAAAAAAGATAGAATGATTACACCGAAATCAATAAACTGCCGCTTAGCTTCCTCATCGTGTCCGACAATAGCCGCATAGGCAGCCTGTGTTGCTGTTCGCAGGTTTCCTGTCGTAATAGTCGAGTTATAGGCCCATTTGTCCACTTTATTGAATGTGGAAATCTGTAAGGAAGAGACAAAAGCGATGCTGACAGTCACAAGCATGTTTGGCACACTTAATGGCAAAAAGCCGACAAACACAAGAACAAAAAACTCCAATATTAGAATAGAGCGTCGGTAGCTGTATAAAACATGCCGTACATGCGGTATTTTCACTATTTCAGAAACAAGTACACCTAATATAAAGGCAATGATTGGCGGGATATACAAAAGAGCCCCTTTCCATTCGCCGTTTGCTGCCTTAACAGCTAAAAGCACCATATTTCCTGTTTGGGCATTAGCAAACACTCCGTCTCTGCTGACAAAAGTATAAGCATCAAGAAAGCCCCCCACAATGGCGAGTATAAGACCCATATAAATAGAATTCGAAGAAAGGGAGGGAATGGTTTTTAGTTTTTCATGCATGTAAATTTCTCCTTCTCCATTAAAAATAATTTCTTGCCATAATAATAAAAAGCATGAATTGCAAAATATAGTTTATCATAATCAGTTTGTTACAACCGAAAAACATCCGAAAATTTTGTGTCTGTTTATTCTTTTTCTTTACAAAGCTTAGGCAGGAAAAGAGCAAACCATCAAGAATTTAATATTCTAGATGTGTTTAACTGATTCTAGGGAGAGCTGGTCATATTTTTAGGTGCTGACTAATATAAAAACATTATCTAAATTCAGCAAACAGGAGGGAAAAGGACAATAATCGAATTGGAATTAATCGATAAAACTTTGCTTTTTAGCATAGACCTCTAGTAGTTGACACAAGAGTTCTTTGCAAAATACATATTGAACAGAACCGACTAAAGAAAGGAAAGTCTATGGCTAATTTAAATTACAAACAAGACGATACAGCACGCGCTGTGCTGCAAAAAAATCCGTTGGATCGTAAATGGAATCACTATTTGCTCATAAGTATAGTTTTCGGCGGTTTTTTGATTTTTGGTTTTTCGGAAAATATAAAAGGTCCGGCTATTCCGCTTATTCAACAAGACTTTCGTGCTAGTCAGACGCAGATTGGTTTGCTTTTAGCCTTAAACTCATTCGGCTATCTTCTTGCATGCTCCTATACATCCTGGATGTCTGACAGAATCGGAGTGAAATGGACAGGAATCTCTGCATTCCTACTTATGACCTTTTCAGGAGTATTCATTTATCTGTCAGCAAGTTTTCCTTCGCTGTCTGCTGCCTTTTTTGTTTTATATTTGGGGAATGGCATGCTAGAGATTGCCCTTGGCATTATGGCAGCCAGAATTTTTACAAAAAATACAGGTACCATGCTGAATATCTCTCATTTCTTTTATGGATTAAGCTCCACTGTCGCACCAATTTTCGCTGCCTCTGTGATGGATTGGCATTGGGGAGAAGGAGATGTCGGATGGCGCGGCATGTATTTTTTGTTTTTAGCTTTATCCTTACTGCCGATTCTACCGTCTCTTTTTAGTAAATTTCCGGCTGAAAGTAAAAGTGACGGCGACGGTGCTTCCTTTAAGTCTTTGATTAAGGACAGGGTTGCATGGCTGATTGTCGCTGTTCTTTCGTTAGGAGTCGTCTCAGAAATGGCAGTAGGCGGCTGGCTGATCAATTTCTTAGTGCAGGCATATAGCTGGGATATAAAGGAAGCATCGAATATGCTGTCATTATTCTTTCTGTTTTTTATGTTTGCACGGCTTTTGCTAGGTCCTGTAACAGACAAGATTGGCTTTGCTAGGTCCATCATGTACTTTTCGGCTTTTTCTGGTATTTGCACCATTGCAGGAATTCTTATCGGAGAAAAAGGCGCCATCTTCTTTTGCATTTCTGGCATAGGCATAGCCCTGGTATATCCAACGATTATGGCATTGCTCGCCAAGAGATACCCGATTGGAACGGGAGCTGCGATCACTTTTACCGTTACTTTAATGGGAATAGCGAGTGTGATCGGAAATTTCTTAATTGGCTTTATCATTGATACAGCTCGTATAGCTGCAAATAGCCTTGGTGCAGCGAACAGTGAAATCATTGGTTTGAAATTTGGTTATGGATTTATAGGACTGCTTGCTCTCTTATGCTCGGTATGCTGTTATTTTCTGTATAGGTCAACAGAAAAAAACAAAGAAATAATATGATTTAATGCGTTTACACAATTAATAATTGACCTGAAATGCGTTTCATACCGTAAACTAAATGAAAATTAAGCTGTTACTTCAAGTAATAGACATAACAGCGGAGTTATTTTTACAGCAGGATTACTAATAGAAAGCAGGGAATGAAATGAACGAGAAAAGCATTATATTTTTTGATATAGATGGGACTTTGCTTACACATGAAAAGCAATTGCCTCAGTCTGCCAAAGAAGCAATTTTCCAATTAAAAGAAAAAGGCCATGAGGTAGCGATTGCTACAGGAAGAGCGCCGTTTATGTTCGAAGATTTACGCAAGGAGCTTGAAATCGATTCGTATGTCAGCTACAACGGACAGTATGTCGTGTTAAATGGCGAGGTTATATATAAGAACCCATTAAATATTCAATCATTGGAAAAGCTTGCCGAAGCCGCATTGCTAAATGACCATCCGGTAGTGTATATGGACCATGAGGATATGAGAGCAAATGTTCCGGAGCATATCTTTATACAAGAAAGCATCCAAACACTGAAAATAGCCCATTTTCCAACACATGATCCTCTTTATTATAAAGACAGAGACCTGTTCCAGTCGCTATTATTCTGCCAGGAGGGGGAAGAAAAGCAGTATGAACAAGTCTTTGAAGATTTCGACTTTGTCAGATGGCATCCTGTATCTGTCGATGTTTTGCCTAAAGGCGGCTCAAAAGCTCGAGGTATTGCCAAAATGACCGAAAAGCTCGGCATTGCTAAAGAGAACCAATATGCCTTTGGCGATGGTGAAAACGATTTGGAAATGCTGACAGCTATTGTTAACAGTGTGGCAATGGGCAATGCAGAGGAGCATATAAAGGCTTGTGCCAAATATGTAACGAAATCGGTGGAAGAAGACGGAATTGTTCATGGTCTTCAGTTGGTAGGTCTGCTGTAAGAGTAACTAATCCTTTGTATAATCTGATTCCTTCACGGAAAAAATAAGCAAAACCGACGTGGAGGAATATGCCTTGAATACAATCAAACCGATTAAAATAGGCTCACATAAATCAAGTCCGAATGAACCACTTACTTCGGCAGAAGTGGCAAAGCTGTGGGCAACCTATATGGGAAACAGCATGTCGAGATGCATACTGAGCTATTATTTACAGCATGTGGAGGATGAGGATATTAAAGCATTATTAAAGAATGCTTTACACTTATCGGATGTTTTCCTGGAAACGACGAAGGAAATATTTAAAAAAGATAAGATTCCATTTCCTGTCGGCTTCACAGAAAAGGATGTTAATTTAAATGCTCCTAAGCTATTTGAAGATGAATTCTATGTTCATTATTTAAAATACGCAGCCAAAGCAGGTTTGAGCATCTATCAAATAGCCATTCCCCTCGTCTATCGTGAGGATGTTCGTGATTTTTTCGTTTATTGTATGGATGCAACGATGCAATTGATGGAGCAAATTAAAATGATTCTATTAAGGAAGGGCTTTATTAAGAAGCCGCCGCTTATTCCAGTGCAAGACAGGCCTGAATTTGCCAACGAAAATTTTCTGAATGGATATATTGGGAAAGTTCGCCCTCTTCATGCGATGGAGATTACCCATCTTTACGACAATATCGAAAACAATGTCACAAGCAAAGCGCTAATACTGGCTTTCGGTCAAGTTGCAAGACAGGAAAAAGTGAAAAGCTTATTTATAAGAGGGAAAGAGATGACGCATAAGAATGTGGAACGGTACAAGCTTTTACTTCATGAGGAAAACTTGCCGTCTCCCGAATACTTAGACCATTTAATAACAACTTCGACGTTTGCGCCCTTTTCTGATAAGCTGATGCTTTTTCATAAAGTTGACATGTTTTCCATGAAAATAAGAGCGTTCGGAAATTCTCTTGCTGTAAATGGCAGACATGATATCGGAGTTATGTATACGAAATCGCTTATGAATATTATGATGTTTGTGACAAACGGGGCAAAAATAATGATGGAAAACGGCTGGATGGAAGAACCGCCGCATGCAGTTAACCGGGATGATCTTGCCAAACCTTAAATAGTAAGTGGAAAGAGCAAAAGAAGGGTAAACCTTCTTTTGCTCTTTATTTGTACAAAATATCGTCCTTTAAGCCGCCAACCTTTTCTAAAGCGGTCTGGATATCGTTCTCCTCTACACCGTAATGAGCAAGTGCATCATGCAAATGCTTGACGATTGCATTAAAGTGTTCCGGCTGGATATTCATTCCTTCATGCGCTTTTGCCATTGCCTTTCCTGTATATTGCTTCGGTCCGCCTAATGCAAAACTGATAAATTTAGTCTGATGACTGCGTTGTTTTTCCATATTTGTATGCTCAAAAAAATGACTTACTGATTCATCCTTTAATACTAACTCATTATAGAAATAATCAACTACTTTAGAAATTGCTTCTTCTCCGCCAACTTTTTCATATAAAGATTGCTCCATAACTATTCCTCCTTTTATTCACTATGTATAGATTAACCATTCTTACTACTTTTATCCTTTTTATAAAAAAAACAGGAGATTAGAAATAAGCAGAGAAATATTAAATGAAAATGAAAGGCAGGATGTGAGCAGGTTGGTTAAAAAGGGACAGTTAGAGTTAATTCATTTATTAGAGTTGACAAAGGGTAAGGCAGAATACAGTAATTTTATAGTAAGTGAGGTAAATGATCACGCTCTTCGGATAGCTGTCATTGAAGGAGAATATCATTGGCATAAGCATGAGGATTGTGATGAGCTGTTTATTGTGATCGAAGGGGAGCTGTTTATTGATTTGGAAAATAACCAAACAGTAAGCTTAAAGCCAGGTGACATGTATACTGTGCCGGCAAATGTGATGCATCGAACCCGCTCATTAGAACGAACGGTTAATTTGTGCTTTGAAAAGGCAAGTAATGATATATCTGGCACATGAGCTGCATAGACATAGCTAAAAATGCTTTCCTAGTGGAAAGCATTTTTTATAGGAGGGAGAAAAACAAGATGAAACTGGGATTAATTCGCCATGGCAGTACAGCTTGGAATAGAGAGGGAAGGGCACAAGGGAGCAGCAATATTCCTTTAGATAAAGAGGGAGTAGATGGAGCTCGTTTGCTTGCAGACCGTCTTTGCCAAGATAATTGGGATGTAATCTACACAAGTGACTTAATGAGAGCGAAACAAACCGCTGAAATCATGGCAGAAAGACTGCAAATAAAGGTTATTTTTGATTCAAGGCTGCGCGAAACAGGCGGAGGAATGATAGAAGGAACAACAGAACGAGAAAGAATAGCAAGATGGGGCGAGGATTGGCGTGAGCTAGACTTAGGGATAGAGTCTGTTGAAAGTGTCAAAGCACGCACACAAGCCTTTAGAAGTGAAAGATTAGACAAAGCAATACATCAAAATATATTGATAGTCAGTCATGGTGCACTTCTAAATATGCTTATAGCTGAGCTTGACCGGCAAGTTAGTGTGGAACATCCGCTGAAAAATACATCCTTTACGAATTTTTCATTTATTGATAACAGCTGGAAATGCAGCTTGTATAATTGTACAACACATCTAACTTGATGAGGGTTTATAGGTATATAAAACTAGGTAAATACAAATAATTGGTTATATTTACCTTTCTTTAATAGTTCTAAAATACTAGACGAAGGAAAATAAATATACTAAAATAATCTCGTACATGAGAAGATAAGCCTTCGATACTAGCAAACTTATTGAAAAATAAGGACGCAAAGCTATGGGTCTAAAGCAGTGGTTAAGCTGCAATGATTGCCAGGTTGCCGAAAAGGAGACAGATACCAATCCATCCTTTTTCGGGTGGATTTTTTTTATGAAATTTGGGGGAGTGTGAGCAAGTTGGCTAATCAAGTTAAAATTAAGGGTGTTAGCATTGCCCACCCAGAAACAAAATATGATAATCAGTTTTTTATAGACCATTTTCACGCATTAGGCCTAGAAGCAGAAGGATTGATGAACCATCTTGGCAGGAAAGAACGATATTTAGTTAATCCGGAGAAAGAAAACACCATTACGATGGCAAGCGAAGCAGCAGTAAAAGCACTTGATAGTACTAATACTAAAGCAGAAGAACTGGATATGATTGTTTTTGTCTCTGACACACCTGAATACACTTATCCAAGCAACGCACTTCTCCTTAATCGTATATTAGGGGCGAAAAATGCTCATATTGTCTATGATATGAATGCTAACTGTATTGGAATGCTGTCAGCTATTGATCAAGTGAATGCATTTTTGAAGAGCCGTGCAGACCTTCAGAGAGCACTTATTATCGGCAGTGTGTATGTAAGCAATATCGCCAGAAAAGATGATACTGTTATGTATCCTAACTTTGCAGACGGCGCATGTGCTGTAGTTCTGGAAAAAACAGAAGAGCCTATTGGACTTATAGCAAGCAATTATCACACAGATGCAAGTCTTGCAGACTTCGTCATGTATCCAGCTGTAGGATTTTCTCAACTGTTTAATGAGAACATCCCTGCTGCAAGTAAAAAACTTCGGTTTGATCCCCATGATGTCAGCTTTTTCTCTGACGAATGGAAAAAGCTGATTACTGCCATGCTCTCTCGGCATAATGTGCAGCCAGCGGAGATTGACCACTGGATTTTTTCTCAGTTTTCCAGACCAGAAGTGGAAGAAGCATTGCAGAAACTTAAGGTTGGTCTAGACAACTATACATTTGTAGGTGAAAAGTTTGGTTATACAGGCGTAACCAGCCCGATATTTGCGCTCCATGATGCTCTTGAACGAAAAAGAATAAAAGACGGAGATAAGGTAGTTTTTTGCTCTGTAGCTGTCGGCTATAGTATGTCATCACTTTTATATCAATTTTAGGAGGAAATTATTATGTTTACATTTGAAAAAAAGGAAGCAACAAAGGAATTATTTATTACTGTCAGCGGATTTATGAAAGAAGAAGATGGTCAGTCGTTTCTTGCTGAGTATAATAAGCATGTTAAATCAATCGTTCCAGCAACATATACATTAGTTATTGATTCAACCAATCTTGCTGCATCTAAGCCTGATATGCTCCCAGTTTTAGAAGGATGCTTCAAGCTGTATATGTCTAACGGCTTCAAAAAAATCATCATGATTAATCCATCATCTGCTATTTCCAAAATGCAAATGAAGAAGCTTGCAGCAAGCATCAACTATACAGGAATTTTTGTTGATAAATTAGAAGAAGCAGTAAGATAAATGAATGTAAGCCTGATAAGCCTTTGCTTA